>CACGBT010000001.1 GCA_902571335.1 uncultured Prochlorococcus sp.
ATGAGTAGTAGTTTTGGAAAAATTTTTCGTGTTAGTACTTTTGGAGAATCACATGGTGGTGCAGTAGGAGTTATCCTTGATGGATGTCCACCTAAGTTAAAAATAGATATAAATCTGATACAAAATGAATTAGATAGGCGCAGACCTGGTCAAAGTGACATTACAACGCCCAGAAATGAAGAAGATAAAATTGAAATATTAAGTGGGATAAAGGAAGGGTTAACACTTGGAACTCCAATAGCAATGTTGGTAAGAAATAAGGATCAAAGACCAGGAGATTATAATAATTTGGAGCAGGTATTTAGACCTTCTCATGCAGATGGTACATATCATCTGAAATATGGAATTCAGGCAAGTTCTGGCGGTGGAAGAGCCTCTGCTAGAGAAACAATTGGGAGAGTAGCTGCTGGTGCCGTAGCAAAACAATTATTAAAAACCTTCTGTAAAATTGAAATACTATCTTGGGTAAAGCGTATACATGATATTGATTCTGATATAAATAAAGAGAAGATTTCTCTCAAAAAAATAGATTCTAATATTGTTAGATGTCCTGATGAAAAGGCATCAACAGAAATGATCGAGAGAATTAAGGAATTAAAGCGTCAAGGAGACTCTTGCGGCGGCGTTATTGAATGTCTAGTAAGGAATGTTCCCTCTGGTCTTGGAATGCCTGTTTTTGATAAATTAGAAGCTGATTTGGCAAAGGCTTTGATGTCTTTGCCTGCCACGAAAGGCTTTGAAATAGGTTCAGGTTTCTCTGGAACTTATTTAAAAGGAAGCGAACATAATGATGCCTTCATCAAGTCTGATGATATTAGTAAGTTAAGAACAACATCAAACAATTCAGGAGGTATACAGGGCGGAATAAGTAATGGTGAAAATATCGAGATGAAGATAGCTTTTAAACCTACAGCAACCATCGGGAAAGAACAGAAAACAGTAAATGCTGAAGGTAAAGAAGTACTTATTAAAGCAAAAGGGAGACACGATCCATGCGTTCTACCAAGAGCAGTTCCCATGGTTGATGCTATGGTAGCTTTAGTACTTGCTGATCATTTGCTTCTAAATCATGCTCAGTGTGACTTAATAAATTAAGAAGTAGTTTTGTTGAATAAATTATATTTAGCCTTAACTTAATTATTTTTGAGCCATTCATATATTTTTGGATCAAATTTTTTATTTTTGATAGCTTTATCTCCAATTACAACTGCTTTATATCCTAAAGATTTATAAGTTTTTAAATCATTTATTGATAGTCCTCCAGCAGCAATGAAATCAATATTTTTATAGTTGATTATATTTATCGAACTATCTTTACTTTTTATTGGGTAAATTTTGATAATGTTGCAATTTAAATCTATCGCTTCCTTAAGATCTTTTAAATTATTAATTCCAGGAATTAATAAATAATTTTTTGACTGCGCATAATTGAAAAGATCTTTATCCCAAAATTTCATCATCGAAAAATTTAATCCAATTTTTAAAGAATCTTCTATTGATTGCTTATTAATTATGGAGGCAGAGCCTAAATTAATTCTTGGATATTTAATTTTGATATCGGATACAAAATCGAACCAATTTTCGTTGTTAGACCAACTTATTTCAATATTCTTTAATCCTAATTTTACTAAGTCTTCTAATTCTTCAAAAAATGAATTTCTTATAGAGGTGTTTGAGTAAATATTATCTTCAGGTTTTATAAGTAAAAAAAAAGACTCAATTTTCAGGTACTCCGAAAAAGAATCTTCTTTATTATTCATTAAAAATTTAAAATTCCACGTTAAATATAGTTTGCGACTTTTACTTCTGAGCGGTTGAGTAAGTCTTGGATATCTTCAGTATCTATAGTTTCTCTTTCAATTAGCATTTGAGCCATTTCGTCAAGAACTGATCTATTGTCTGTTAAAACTTTTGTAGCTCTCTTATATGCAACATCAACTAGTTCTGAAACCTCTACATCAATTGTTGCGGCTGTGTCTTCAGAGAAGTCTCTTGTAGAACTCATATCTCTTCCTAGGAACATTCCACCTTGAGATTGACCTAGAGCGACTGGACCTATTTTGTCACTCATACCGAATTTAGTGATCATTTGTCTTGCTACATTGGCAACTTGTTGTAAATCATTTGAAGCTCCGGTTGTTACCTCTTCTTCGCCATAGACTATTTCTTCAGCAACTCTTCCACCAAGAGCTACAGCCATTTGATTTTGAAGGTAAGAACGAGAGTAAAGACCAGATTCCATTCTTTCTTCGCTTGGAGTAAAGAAAGTTAGACCCCCAGCTTGTCCTCTAGGAATGATTGAGACTTTTGCTACTGGATCATAATCAGGCATTAATGCTCCAACGAGTGCATGACCAGCTTCGTGATAAGCAACTAATTCTTTTTTCTTATCACTGATGACTCTATCTTTCTTTTCTGGGCCAGCCATAACTCTTTCAATGGCATCACCGACTTCATCGTTACTTACTTTATCTAGATCTTTTCTAGCTGCTAATATTGCTGCTTCATTTAAAAGATTTGCTAAATCTGCACCAGTAAATCCTGGTGTTCTTCTGGCAACTTTATCCAAATCAACGTCTTTTGAAAGAGTTTTATCTTTCGCATGAACATTTAATATTTGCAATCTTCCAGCATAATCTGGTCGATCTACTGTTACCTGTCTATCGAATCTTCCAGGACGCATTAAAGCTGAATCTAAAACATCTGGTCTGTTGGTTGCAGCAACTATTATTATTCCTGAATTACCTTCAAAACCATCCATTTCGGTTAAGAGTTGATTTAGTGTTTGTTCTCTTTCATCATTTCCTCCGCCCATACCAGCTCCTCTTTGTCTTCCAACTGCATCTATTTCGTCAATAAACACAATACAAGGAGCATTCTTTTTAGCTTGTTCAAAAAGATCTCTAACTCTACTAGCTCCAACCCCAACAAACATCTCTACAAATTCTGATCCAGAAATTGAGAAAAATGGTACACCTGCTTCCCCAGCTACTGCTTTAGCTAACAATGTTTTTCCAGTACCAGGAGGACCAACAAGAAGAACTCCTTTTGGAATTTTTGCTCCGACTGCTGTAAATCTATCTGGACTCTTAAGAAAATCTACAACTTCTGTGAGTTCTAATTTTGCACCTTCTACACCAGCAACATCTGAAAAGGTTACTTGTGTAGATGGTTCCATTTGAAGTCTAGCTTTGCTCTTGCCAAAACTCATAGCAGGGTTACCACCCCCAGCATTACCACTTTGGGATCTTCTGAAAAGAAAAAATAGGCCTCCTATTAAAAGTACTGGGAAAATTAAGCTACTTACAGCCTGTTGCCATGGATTGGCTAATTTTGTAGGAGTTACAGCGATATCTACATTATTCTCAGTCAGAATCTTTAATAAATCTTTGTCAGGGGCTAAATTGACCTCAGACCTGCTCCCATCATTTTCAACAACTTGAGCTGTGGCATTATCTGGAGATATTAAGACTCGACTTATTTCTTTATCTTGAACTGCCTCTATAAAATCACTATATCTAAGGGTCTTTGTCGAACTTTCAGTACTAGGTTTATCAAAAACTGAAGTACCAATGAAAATTACAGTAATAACAGCTAGGACATAAAGTCCTACGTTTCTCCAACGTTTGTTCACGATAAAAAATCTTTAATAAATCTATAATACTAATAATAAAACAATATTAAGAGCGTCTTAGAACATCTACTACACTTTTGAATGCAAACCATTCAGGAATTGGTTCGCCATTCCTCAATTTCTTTCTAAATTCAGTA
The DNA here is from genome assembly GCA_902571335.1 of uncultured Prochlorococcus sp. Taxonomy (GTDB): domain Bacteria; phylum Cyanobacteriota; class Cyanobacteriia; order PCC-6307; family Cyanobiaceae; genus Prochlorococcus_A. Next base: position 3,772 of record CACGBT010000001.1, read on the forward strand.
CCACTAAGTTTCATAATTTCATAATTAAATTCTTTGGCTTCTTCAGCTGTTATATATCCTTTTTCCTTCGTATAAACTAAATTTTTTGAAGGAACAGTTTGCATCATCAATTCATCTGCACACTTATTCGCAAAATTTTGGGCGTCATATGGACCATAAAAATCTTCACCAGTTGACGACGACTTACAACCAGCCATATCTCTACCAATAATAAAGTGGGTGCAGCCATAATTTCTTCTTATTATCATATGTTGAAGAGCTTCTCTTGGCCCAGCCATATGCATTGAATAAGGTAAAAAAGCCCATTTTATTCTTTCATCAGATATTTCTTCTTCTAATTCTTTGTAGGTCAAATATCTAACTTTTCCAGGAATATCATCTTGTTGAGTTGGCCCACAAGTTGGATGAACTAAAACAACTGCGTTAGAGGAGACATTATCTGAAAGTAAGGCATTAGTAAATAATTCATAATGTGCTCTATGAATTGGATTTCTGCATTGAAATGCAACTACATCATGATTTGATGGTAGTGTAGATCTAACTTCTTCTGGGGTTTTGCAGGGGAATTCTCTAATTGGTAGTTCGAAACCATAAACTCTTCCTCCTATATAAAATCTCCCTCTCTCATTGAAAATCATCTTAACAGCAGGATGATCTAAAGAATTAGTACCATAACAAAGTTCAGCTTCTAGGGATTTGTCAGGCTCCCATTTGGAGCCAACTTCTAAAACTGCTATTTTTTGTTTTTTATAAGTAAGCAATATTGTCTCTCCAGTTTTTACTTTTTCATTATTTGAATCAAATACTATAGGCAAGCCAAAAAGCAAACCATTTGTATTTCTATTATTTTTAATTACCGAATTGTAGTTATTTTCATCCATAAAACCTTCCAATGGAGAAAAAGCTCCAACCATCAAAAGTTCTACATCGCAAGCATTTCTCTCGCTACATTCAAACTCATAAGTAGCTTTAGAGATAAGATCATTTTTAAGGTATTTATCATGGATAATTAAATTTTTTAGTTCCCCTCCATAAGGCGGTATTAGTCCATTAGTATCTGTTTTAGTTTTTTGTTGTAATTCCATTTTTTAAATTGATAAAGAAAAATTTTGAAAAAAAAAAAGGGGTTTAACCCCCTTTTTCTCTTAAGTAGGATTTATGACTTTCTTCCGTAAAGCTCCCCAATTATTTTTACATCAAGTGGATCCTTAGAACCCATATCTGTATCTGAAGGTTGGATTGCCTCAAAAGTACCAGCAAATTCGTCTGTGTCAGAATCTACATTGTTGATTGAAAGTGTAATAACTCCAGTACCGTTTACATCAACTTTAATATTTTCTTTTGCAAGTTCTTCGTCATCGCCTCCTAATGCAACTAAACCTTGAGCATATTCAACACCAGTATTTTTAGCTCTTGCCTTAGGATCTAGAAAATCACCAGTTCTGTAGTTAGGTGTAAATGTTGAACCACTAATCTCTGTGCCTGGCTCAATTGATGAAGGTAAATTAGCTGTAAGATCTTTTGCTGAAAAAGCAAATGGCACCTCTAAACCACCAGGAGTTAATACAGTAATAAGTTGAAAATCAATACCACCCTTTTCACTGAAAGTTCCTGAATCTATATCTCCATAAACTTCTGTCACTGTGGTGTTATTTCTAGGACTAATAATTTTTGTAGAAACAAATTCTGCAGCTTTTCGTTTTGTCCCTGGCACTTTTACATAAACTTCTGTTGGATGCATGCATATTCCTTTAAGGCTATCTCCATTTCCTAGAGATATTGATCCGACAAGAGATGAGTCTAATGTAGGGCAATCATTAGCTTTTCCAGTGTTAACAACATCTGTGAATTGTGCATTTCCTCTTTCAGAAAAAGCAAATGTTTTAACAGGTACGAAAGCAAAAGTTATACAAATTGAAATAACAAAAGCTAAGAAAGAACGAATTCTCATAATTAAAGTTGCAGTAAAGTTCTGTGACGATAGATTAAAGGTCATCTAATAAGTTCAGTACGGATATTACAAGGGAAAGGACCATAAAAGATAGGACTATTAAATCCTCGAAACAACCCGTAGCTTTTTAGATTTTAAAAAACTGGAATTATTTTAAGCTATCGCATTATTTTTAATGATTAAGATTACAAAAAAATACAAATTAAAAAATTTTTTTTTATTTTTTTAATGAAATAATTTGGGTTATTAATTTATTTGCTAAATCAATTTTTGATGTTTTATTAATATAGTATTCCATATTATTAGTATCGAATAACCAACCTTCATTTTGTGCCAAAAAGCCAAATCCTTGGCCTTCAAGATCAATTGGATTTGCGAATAGATAATCACAACCCTTTTGGATAATCTTTTCTTTAATTGTAATTCGTGCTTCTTCGATAGATCCTGTAAAAGCACAAAAGCCAACAAAAACTTGGTTATCTTTTTTGGATTTACTAATTGTTTTTAAAATATCTGGGACTAGCTCAAAGTTTTGATTCAAATGAGCATTAATTTGATTTTTTGGAATTTTAACTGAATTATCAGAGTTTATTTTGAAATCAGATACTGCTGCATTCATGAAAAAATAATCGCAATTTGATATTTCATTATTAAGTGCCCTAATTAAATCAACACTAGTTTCAATTTCATATCTTTTTATTCCATCAGTAAGATTCTTATCGATTTTCAGAGGACCATGAACATATTTTACTTGTGCTCCCCTGAACCTCGCTACTTGAGAAAGAAGTAAGCCCATAGCTCCAGAACTTTTATTAGTAATGTGTCTTGCCGCGTCAATTTTCTCTGAGGTACACCCTCCAGTTATTAAAATTTCTTTATTAAGTAAATCTTTGCGATATTCATTTTGTTTAAGTGAAGCTATAAATTCAAGAGCTAATTGGATTAGATCATTGGGAGGTATCTTACCGATGCCAATAGCATCACATGCTAAGAGGCCTTCACTTGGTTGCAAAGACAAAACATTTTCGTAATTCTGTAAATTCTCATAATTTTTTTGGACAGCTTTATTTAGCCACATTTGTGTATTCATTGCCGGTGCAACAATAATTGGCTTTATATTTGCTATTAAGATGCTTGGGATCAAACCATCTGCATTTCCTGTTACCCATTTTGCTAATGTTGTCGCTGTTAAAGGGGCGATGATTAAAATATCAGCCCAATTACTTAGTTCTATGTGAAGAGGTGTTGATTGACCATCAGACCATTGATCATTTTCTAAAATGCAGGGGTTTCTACTTAAAATAGAAAGAGAAAGCGGCTTTATTAATTTTTCTGCATTTTTTGATAAAACGCATCTTATTTCATAATTTTCTTTCGCTAATTGGCTAACTAATAATGGAACTCTTACAGCTGCAATACTTCCAGTTATTAATAAAAGAACCTTTATTTTGGAGTCCTTACTTTTAGTTTTCATCGAAAGGTTCCTGATCGAGGAGATGGGTATAATTAGTCGTTAATTCAGGCCTATTAATTGCAAGAGCTCTCAGTAAGTGCCAGTCTTTTAAACCATCAAATGGAGTATTATAATTATCTTCCTCTAGCCTTTTAGCGAGCTCAAAGGTCATTTCTTCATCAAAAGAATTTACTAGTTCCTCACTTATTTTATTTTCAGAAATGAATTTCATATTGAGTAAAGTCAATATACTCTAATAATAAAGCCTCAAGTAATTATTTAAAATTGATATAAAAATTAAGTACATATTTTCAGGGATATGATAATTTTCAATTTTCAGATCTTTTCAAATTGTTGTTAGGTCATTTATCTTCATTCTCAGTCATAAATATGTAAACTCTCCTTTTCAAAAATATTCTTTCTTAAAGTATTTATGCCAAAATTTATGTCATGTCGCAAACCAAAAGAGAGCAAGTCATTAGTCACATTCGCTATTTAAGGCAAGAGCTCAGAGAAATGCATTTAGGAATAAAAGAAGATGACCTTTTCCCTGAGCCAGGCGAATTAAGAGGGTTAATGGCTCAGTTGGAAGCATTACTTGAATTAATAGAAGGAAATACTAAAATTGAATCAAACTCTGAAGCAGCTTAGTTTAATGCAAAATGGTTGTTAAACCTCAAAAGACAAAATTTCAGCTAAAAATTGTGGAAAATATTCAGACATTAAGTATTTGGGCTAGTAATCCATGGCGAAGATATTCAATATCATTGATTACACTTTTAATCGGATACTTTTTTGGAAGTTCTCTTGGTATGGTAAGTGCCGTTGTGGAACTCATGGATCCTGTAGCCGCTTTTTTATCAGTAATTTTTATTGAGTTTTTAATAGTTTTGAGAAGAAATTTTAGATTTGAAAGGAAAAAGAAATTTTTAGTACTTTTATTAGATTCTTTAAGATTGGGATTATTTTATGGTTTCTTTACTGAAAGTCTTAAGTTGTTATAAATTTACTTGTTGTGTTTCTGTAATAGATAAAGCAAAGCCATTCTTATAGGGATACCATTTGCAACTTGATTATTAATTAAGCAATTAGGATATCGATCTACCACTTTGCTACTAATTTCAATATCTCTGTTAATGGGACCGGGATGTAGAATTGGAATTTCTTTATTATTTAAAGATAATTTCTCTGGGGTTAAGCCATAATCCAAACTATATGAATCAATACTACTTAGTAAATTTTCCATCATTCTCTCTTTCTGGAGTCTTAAAACAATAATCGCATCTGCAATTTTTATTGATTCTTCCAATGACCTGGAAATTGTTATGGAACCTCTCGATTTAACAGGATCTTCTGTTTGATTTGGCGCGGGGGTTTTTAAAAAATTGATAAATTCATCAGGTATTAATGTCTTAGGACCACATAAGATTATATCGGCGCCGAATGCACTCAAAGCCCAAAGATTTGACCTGGCAACCCTTGAATGATTAACGTCGCCAATTATTAAAATTTTTTTGGAATTTAAAACCTCTGGATTCAGTGTTTTTTGGGAAAAGAATTTTATCAATGTATAGATGTCAAGCAATCCTTGGCTGGGGTGACTATGTAATCCATCTCCAGCATTAAGAACCGAAGTCTTGGCATTTATTTCATCAAGTTTTTTTGCGATCTCAAAGGTTATGTAACTAGATGAATGTCTGATAACTAATGTATCTGCCCCCATAGCAGAATAAGTTATGGCTGTATCAATTATTGTTTCGCCTTTTGTTAAAGAGCTGGAGGATGGTGCAAACGTTTGGACATCAGCAGAAAGTCTTTTTGCTGCAAGCTCAAAACTATTTTTTGTTCTTGTACTAGCTTCAAAAAATAAAGACGTTACCAAAGTCCCTTGTAAGGCCGGTATCTTTTTTGTCCCTGCATTCTTTAGTGCATCAAATCTATTAGCTAATTCAAATACTGACTCATAATCTTTAATTGAAAAATTAGCTAGTGTGTGGATATGTTTATGAGGCCAAATTTGCATTACGCTTAAAAAGATAAATGATTATTGAAATTTAGGTGTTCTGTCACCTTTTAATCTTTTACTTACACTTCTACTATTTTTGAGATACCAACGCCATTTTATATTTTTTGCCTTTGATATGCCAATTCTCGTAGTTTGAATAAGATCTTTTTCTTCTAGAGTGGAGTCTCTTGGAGAAATCCATAAAGATTTGTTATTAAGAACTTCAAGTGAGTTAAATGAAATGTCTACACTGAATGTTTTTGTTACTAAGCCAGGGCCAGAAGCTAATCTTTCATTCTTATTAGAGATAAAAACTGATCTTATCAAAACACCACTTGCAAAATTTTCTTTATCAGTAACTATGTTTAAACAATGATGAATGCCATAAGATTTGTAAATATAAAATGTGCCCGGTTTGCCAAATAATGATTTGTTTGATTCAGTCATTTTGCGGTAGCCATGACAGGCCTCTTCTTCCTGTGAATAAGCTTCAGTTTCAACAATTACCCCTTTAACTTGATCTATCTCATTATTTTTTTTTATGAGGTAACAGCCTATTAAATCAGGAGCAACAAGTTTAGAGTGCCGATAAAAAAATTTTTTTGGAAAGAATTCTTCTTCTATTTTTCAATATCTATCTAATAATATATTTAACTGAGAAAAATAATTAAGGCTATCAATTGATATTGATTTTCAAAAAGATGTCATTATTTTTTAAATTATTTGAAATTCAAAGGATATTTAAATAAGTTGTTCTTAATAAACTATTATTAAATAGATAAGATATTAAATGTATGACAAAAATAACTAAAGAGGAAGTAAAAAAAGTTGCTCATTTAGCGAGATTAGAACTTAACGAGAATGAAACTAATAATCATGCACAACAATTAGAAAAAATATTGGATTATATAAAACAACTTGAAAAAATTGATACAGATGATGTTTCTTGTACAACGAGAGCTATAGAGGTTGTAAATGTATTTAGAAAAGACGAAAAGAAAAATTCTGATTGCAATGAAGAACTTTTAGAATTGGGCCCATCGAGAGAAGATAAATATTTTAAAGTACCAAAAATTACTAATGAATGAGTAAGTTAGTTGCTTCCAATAAATGTTTTGTTGACTATTTTTAATAAAATTTTTTTTATCTTAAAGCCTGGATATAAATTTATGATTTTTCTGATTTTCCCCCTCTTTTTGCTATGACTCCTTACACCTATTAATAAATCATAAATAAAGTTAAAAATGTCTTCTTTACTTTCAAATATCCCAACCCTTTGAGGGGAGCCTTTTTTATCCAATAAAGGCTTAGTTTTTTCATAAGCTATTTTGTATTCAAACCAAGGAATCGAAGGCCATAGATGATGAATGAGATGGTAATTTTGTCCCATTATTAATAAATTCATAAATTTGCTTGGATAAACTCGAGAATTTATCCATTTATTTCTTGATCGAAATGGTCTATGGGGTAAATAATCAAAAAATATTCCTAAAGTGACCCCTACCATTAATGCTGGGCCGAACCATAAATTATAAATTAAATTCATAAAGTCAAATTTCAAACCTGCCAAGATAATTGTTATGAATATGGATCTTTCAATTCCCCATTGTAGTAATTCATATCTTCGCCATAGTTTTCTTTGAAAGAAAAACACCTCATGATAAAAAAATCTTGGAGCAATTAGCCAAATTGGTCCAAAAGTACTGACAATATGATCTGGATCATTTTTGGGATGATTTACGTGAATATGATGTTGTAAATGAACTCTTGTAAAAACTGGGAAGCTAAACCCCAATAGAATAGCTGAGCCATGGCCCATTGCTTGATTTATCCAAGGAACTGGATGAGCAGCTTTATGACAGGCATCATGAATAACAGTACCTTCAATATGTAAAGCTAAAAAAGCAGTGGCTACAAGTAAAGGTAAAGGCCAAACACCTCTATACCATTGCCATATGCTAAGAAAAGCGAGAAAATAACCGCCAAAAAATAAACCTAATGTTGGATTCCAAAAACTTGGCGGATCTACGTAATTTTTAATCTCTTTTTGCCAATTAAATGTTTTTGAAGAATTAGTATTTTTCGTTGTATTTTTACTGGTTAAGTTTGAAATCGTTTCTTTTATTCTTTAAATAATATAACTAATATTTTGAGATGATTGTATGTTCAAGCATAAAAAAATTATTTTAGTAGATTTTTAATTTAATTTTAATGTGTCAAATTAATCATCTTAAGAAAAAAAATTTTTAAAATAATCCTCTTTCAATTATTATTTTATTTGAGCGGTCGTGGCGGAATTGGTAGACGCGCGAGTTTTAGGTACTCGTATCTTCGGGTGTGGGAGTTCAAGTCTCCCCGACCGCACTTAAGGAAATTATGAAAGATAGTTTGTTTATCTAAATCAACTCTTATACTTTAATTAAATAGTTAATTTAATGAATAGTTTGATATTTTATTTAGGAACTTTTTATATCGTAATTGGAACCATTTTTTTAATTGTACCGATAATTTATCTTGAGCTAGGCAAACCAAAAGACTTAATAAAAGCTTTTTTAAATTTATTAATAGGTTTGATATTAATTATTAAAAATAAAACAATAGATGAATCATTTTTTGTGATTTTTCTTTTTTTAACAGTACTAGTTATTTTTTATCTAGTAGAGCTTTTTTTAACTAGATGGTATCAATTGACAGATAAAGAAAAGAAAAAATTAACTACCTTTTTAGAGTTTAAAAATAACTTTTTGAAAATATTAGAAGCTTTTAATCTAGTATTTAGTAATTTTACGAACCCTTCAAATTTTTTTAATTTTGGTGGTAAAAATAAAAATATAAACCCAAAAAAGTGGGTAAGAAATGATAAAAATGATAATATAAAAGTCTGAAATCAAGTAAATTTATTATTTGCAACATCCCCAAAAAAATACATGTCAATTAAAAAAGAATCTAATAAGTTAGATTTATTTAAATAATTCTTTTGATCACCAATATTTCTTTTATTGCCGTATGAAATCTCAAAATAGCAAAGAACAAAAATCAGACTTTTCTTATAAGGAAACTTTAAATTTACTAAAAACTGATTTCTCAATGCGTGCTAACTCAGTTGTAAGAGAACCTGAGATTCAGAATTTTTGGGCTAGCAATAATATTGATTTCCAACTAGGTGCAAGCAACTCAGGCGAAATATTTACATTGCATGATGGCCCTCCTTATGCAAATGGAGCGCTTCATATGGGTCATGCTCTAAATAAAGTTTTAAAAGACATAATAAATAAGTACAAAACCTTAAAAGGATTTAGGGTTCATTACGTGCCTGGATGGGACTGTCATGGTTTACCTATTGAGTTAAAAGTTCTTCAGAATTTAAAATCTGATGAAAGAAAGAATCTTGACACACTAAATCTAAGAAAAAAAGCAACAGACTATGCCCATATCCAAATTAATAATCAAAAGGAGGGTTTCAAAAGGTGGGGTATATGGGGAGATTGGGATAATCCTTACTTAACTCTTAAGAAAAGTTATGAATCTGCCCAGATTGGAGTATTTGGGAAAATGTTTTTAAATGGCTATATATATCGAGGTCTTAAACCAGTGCATTGGAGTCCAAGTTCAAGGACTGCACTCGCAGAAGCAGAATTGGAATATCCTGATGAACATAATTCAAAAAGTATTTATGTTTCATTAAAAATCACTCAAGTACCTGACAAGATTCTGTTGGAATTCTGTAAAGAAAATCCCAATATCGCAAAGGATTTTTTACTAGTTAATTCTTTTATAACTATTTGGACGACAACACCCTGGACTATACCCGCGAATGAAGCAGTCGCAGTAAATCCAAAAATAAACTATGTTTTTGCTATCGATGAAGAGAAACGAATTTACCTTTTTGCAAAAGATTTATCTTCTGAACTAAGTAAGAAATTTAATAAAAATTTCAAGGTTCTTTTAGAGGTTAAAGGCTCTAAATTGGAAAATATTGAGTATCAACATCCTTCTAAGAATAAAAATTGCAGAATTGTGATTGGGGGGGATTACATTACTACAGAATCCGGAACTGGAATTGTACATACTGCGCCTGGTCATGGGATAGATGATTTCAACGTGGGTCAAAAATATGATTTACCAATAATTTGTGTTGTTGATGAAAAAGGTAACTTAAATGAATATTCCGGACAATTCAAAGGATCAAATGTCCTTAAAGATGCAAATGATTTAATTACTGAATATTTGAAAGAAAAAAATTTGCTTCTATTACAAGAAAACTATAAGCATAGATACCCTTATGATTGGAGAACCAAAAAACCAACTATTTTTAGAGCAACAGAACAATGGTTTGCATCTGTAGATGGCTTTAGATCATCAGCATTAAAGGCAATTGAAGATGTTGATTGGATGCCAGCAACTGGAAAGAAAAGAATTTATTCTATGGTAGTTGGTAGAGGAGATTGGTGTATTTCCAGGCAAAGGTCGTGGGGCGTCCCAATTCCAGTTTTTTATAAAAAAAATGGTAATGAAATTCTCCTAAATAGCGAGATAATTAATCATATACAAGAACTTTTTAGTGAACATGGAGCAGATATTTGGTGGGATTGGGATGTCAAGAATCTTTTGCCAGAAAATTATGTAAAAGAATCTGATTTGTGGGAAAAAGGAACAGATACAATGGATGTTTGGTTTGATTCTGGATCTAGCTGGGCTGCAGTGTGTGAACAAAGAAGTGAATTGAAATATCCAGCAGATCTTTATTTAGAGGGCTCAGATCAACATAGGGGTTGGTTCCAGTCTTCTTTACTCACATCTGTTGCAGTTAATAATAAACCGCCATATAAAAAAGTTTTAACTCATGGTTTTGCTCTTGATGAAAACGGAAGAAAAATGAGCAAATCTCTAGGTAATGTTGTTGATCCAAATATAATTATTAATGGTGGTCAAAATAAAAAAGCTGAACCTGCTTATGGTGCTGATGTTTTAAGGCTATGGGTAAGCTCTGTAGATTATTCAGTAGATGTACCAATTGGTTCAAATATACTTAAGCAACTATCAGACGTTTATAGAAAAGTTCGTAATACTGCAAGATATCTTCTAGGGAATATCCATGATTATGACCCTGAAATTGATAGTTTTGAAATTGATCAATTGCCGCTCTTAGATCAATGGATGTTAGGTAGATTAGTTGAAGTTACAGATCAAATATCAAATGCTTATGAAAATTATGAATTTTCAAAATTTTTTCAAATTTTACAAAGTTTTTGCGTTGTAGATCTTTCAAATTTCTATTTGGATATTGCGAAGGATAGGTTATATGTAAGTTCTAAATCGCAATTTAGAAGAAGATCGTGTCAGTTTGTAATGTCTAAAGTTGTTGAAAATTTAGCTGTTCTTATCTCTCCAGTACTTTGTCATATGGCTGAAGATATTTGGCAAAATATTCCATATTCAACTAAAGAAAAATCAGTATTTCAAAGAGGATGGCCAATTTTTCCTCAGTCCTGGAAAAATGAAGTTCTTAATGAACACGTCACAAATTTGAGGCAGTTGAGAGTTGAAATTAATAAAGCTATAGAGGGATGTAGAAACCAACAAATAATTGGAGCAGCTTTAGAAACAGAAGTTAATTATTTACCCGAAGATAAAGTTGCAAAAGAATCTTTGAATTGGCTAGAAAGATTTGGTTATGAAGATGTAGATTTATTTAGGGATTGGCTTATAGTTTCAAATTTCCAAGTTGTATCTGACTTGGCTGAAGATTCTTTAATTATCGAAAACAATGAACTTGGAAAGATACAAATCTTAAAGGCCGATGGAATGAAATGTGATAGATGTTGGCATTATCAAAAAGAAACTTTTCGTGGAATCCAAAATACAAAATTATGCAAAAGATGTTCAAATATTATTAATCTTGAATTTTCTTAAATCCAATTTTTTTGATTCAAAAAGAAAACTGACTTTTTACTTTCTCTTATAAAGTTATTTTTGGTTCCCAGTAAGGGTGCTTTAAATAGTTTGAAATTTGTAAGTATAAATTTAAATGCAATAACTTTTTTTTCTAAATCTATTTCAATTGGATGAGTGGTAGAGCTACTGAAACCTTTGAAAATAATTATTTCTAAATCTTCTTTATGATTTTCTTTTAGAATAAATCCTTCTAGCTTAAGTACCCTATTAGATATCAAAGAACTTATTTTTTCTAAGTTTTTTAATAAATCAATATCTTCCACTTTCGGAGAGTGAAGAGTTTCTTCCATTTTTAGGTAATTTAATTATTGACCATTGAATCAAGCCTAAAGTATAGATTAATAATGAAAATAATCCTAAAAATTTTGCTATTGGCTGAGTAAAGTTAGCCCCGAAGAAAAAATTAAATAAATTTCTTATAACAATATATAAATTAGAAGAAGGTTGGAGCCATATCTCACATGCAGCAGAATTAATAGAATAAAAACAGTTAAAGTTTCGTAAACTTTGAATTAAGAAATTGAGAGATATAAAAGTAAGTGACCATCTCCATACTTTTGTCGTTGTGGTAAGGGCATAATTAAAGTCATATTCTTTTAATTCATCATTTATATCGTTCCAAAACCAAACTGAAATTGTCATTAATAATGTTGAAATAATGAGGATCACCAATGCATGACTATATTTACCTATTAAAAGTAAAAGGGCTATAAAAAACAAAAGGGATATTTTCCAATAAATTGATAGAAGTTTATTAACAGCTTGATTTCTTTTTCTAATTGACCAGAAAAATAAAGTAATAGGTATACCAATTAGGAAAATTATTGAAAGTTGAAAAGATAGCCAAATAGAAAGTTGATTAAAAACGTTCAAAACTTTTTCTTTTTACATACATAATAATTAAACAACAAACTAATACTTTTTAACGCACTATTGTCATAGTTATGAATATTATGCATCGTTATATTATTGCCAAGGGATAGATTTATACTTATATGAGACAGCATGTTAATCCGCTTAGCAAAAATTTCCATGAAATTGAGAGAATCCCATCTTTGATTGAAATGTTTGGTGATCCCAAATTGAATCTTCATTTGGATATAGGCTGTGCTTCAGGTGAGTTTCTGTTTGATTTAGCTCTAGATAATACTAATTGGAATTATTTAGGAATTGAAATTCGTGAGAAATTGGTTAAAACAGCTAAATTTAAAGTCCAACAAAGAGAAATAAAAAATTTATATTTTGCATTTGGTAATGCTAATAATATTTTGAATGATGTCCAAAGCAAATTTATTATCAAAAATTTAAAAAGTATTTCCTTTAATTTTCCGGATCCATGGTTTAAGAAAAGACATTATAAAAGGCGCGTAATTCAGCCAGAATTTATTAATCTTCTCTCGAATTCATTGCAAAAAGGATCCTTAATTTTTATAAAAACTGATGTAAAGGATTTATTCGATTATATGGATTACACCATATCAAGTAATTTAAGTTTTAAAAAAATAGATAAAAAAGATTTTAATTCTTCTGAAAGTTTTAATCCAAATAGATTTCAAACCAATAGGGAAAAGTATGTAATTGTTAATGAACTTGATATTTTTGAGATGATTTATATGAAAATCTGATTTGTAATTAATTTATAATTTTATTAATTTCCAAACGGAGTTGGTTAGTAATTTTGTTTGATAAATAATTAACCTTATTCTGATCTTTGGCCTCTACAAGTACTCGAATTATAGGTTCTGTGCCGCTAGGCCTAATGTAAACTCTGCAATTAGCGGCGTAAATTGACTGGTAATTTTCTGTAGTTTGCTTGATTAAGCTTTTAGCTCTTTGATTAATTTTATTTATATTAAAGTCTAAATTAATATTTGAAAGTTTCTGAGCGAAAGGGTCGAAACTACTTTTCAGCCAATCATTTAAACTTATATTTTTCTCTTTACAGTATTTGGAAATTTGGAGTGCAGTTAATATACCATCTCCTGAAAAGTTATTAATTTTTGAAAGTATATGACCTGACTGTTCACCTCCTAAGAAAGCATTTTTTTGCTTAATCGCTTCATAAACGAATTTATCTCCAACATCAGTTCTATATAAAACCCCACCAATCTCGTTCCAGGCTTTTTCAAAACCTAAATTTGCCATTTGAGTTGAGATTAATAAATTATTTTTGAGAAGCTTTTGTTCCTTAAGTTCTCTACCCAAGAGAAAAAGTATATGATCTCCATCTAATACATTTCCTATAGAATCTAACCCGATAACTCTATCGGCATCTCCATCAAAGCTAAAGCCCATATCTGCATCATTTTCTTTTAATGCTTTTTTCAATGGAGCCAAGTTAGTTGACCCGCAATTCATGTTAATTTTTAAGCCATTCTTAGAATTATTGATAACTTTTACATCTGCGCCGAGATTTTTAAATATAGTTTTTGCACATGTTGTCGCTGATCCATAACATGTGTCTAATATTATCTTCATACCGCTTAAATTTACTCCTTCCATTGTTTGGATCAGGCTATTTGTATAGATTTCCATAAGCTTTTTATTCGGTTCTAAACAGATCTCTTTTGTATGAACTGATTGCTTCTTATTGAAATCTTCAATTAATTTTTGAATTTTATTTTCAATATTTTTAGTAATTTTTTGACCATTATGATCAAAGATTTTAATGCCATTATATTCAGGAGGATTATGACTAGCAGATATCATTATTCCACTACTCAGTTTCTGTTTTCTTATTATTGAGGGAATCGCTGGGGTAGGGCAGATTCCAAGATTTATAAATTTTTTACCACTTTCATTTATACCTTTTGCTATTCCCTGAAGAAGGATATCTCCACTAATCCTAGTATCTCTTCCTATTAAAACTGGATTATTATTTTCTAAAGTGACACCTAAAGCATAACCAACTTTATATGCTAAAGAATAAGTTATCTCTTCATTGAATTTTCCTCTTATTCCATCAGTTCCAAAGATTGATTGCATAATTAGATTTCAGGAAATAAAGATATTTTTCAAATTTATTCTTTACTTACTTTATCAGTTGATTAAAAGAAGGTGGAAGTTAAATTTTCTCTTTTATTTGTTTAACTTATCTAATATATTAGAACAAGTAAGTATTTATAATGCAATCTGAAAGTAGAGAATCACTTTTAAATAAAAACTTAAAAGCAGTAATTGTTTTGATAGTCTCCGTTTTCCTTATTTTCTTAATTATATTTAGAAATTTTTTGTTTCAATCAACTTACCTTCTTAAAAGTTTTGGAGAATTATCTATTGATCCTGGAATAGCTTTTGAAAATAATAAGCCAACTTTTCTTGAATTTTATGCTGAATGGTGTGAAGTTTGTAAAGAAATGGCTCCAAAAGTATCTTCTTTAAAAAATGAATATCAAAAAGATATTAATTTTGTTTTTTTAAATGTTGATAATCAAAAATGGGAAAATTATGTCCGAAAATTTGATGTAAATGGGATTCCTCAAGTTAATCTTTTTGATAAAAAAGGTAATTTAATATCTACTTTTATTGGTAAACAACAAGAATTAACAATAAGAAATTCTATAGATCAACTAAAGAAAGAAGCAAAATCTCACGAAGAATATCTTAATGATGAATTTTCAGTATTAAAAGTGAATACAAATAATGAAGTTAATCCTCGTAGTCATGGATAATTTCTACCAATCCAGAGACTTTGATACGATAGGAAAACTTTCTTTGAAAATAGATTTGCAATTTTTTGCAATAGATTTGTGTTCCTCTTGTGTACCATGAGCCGATCTTAAATTAATGTAATGTATCCATGATCTGCATGATCCAGACATATAGATTCTTGTTGGAGTGGCTAAAGGCAAAACAAATCTCGCACATTCTTTTGCTACTCCCTCAGCAAGTAATTCCTCATATAATTGCGAAGCAGCTTTAAAATGTGATGCAATTTTTGTATTAAATCTTTTTTTTAAATCATCAGGGAGGTCAGGAATGGAATTTTGCCTATTTTTAAAATCTTGTCTTCTCAACTCTGGTAAAGGAATATTTCCTAATTGAGAACTATCTGCATATCTCTGTGAAAACTCCTGGAAAGTGAATGATCTATGTCTTAAAATTTGAGCTGCAATTCCCCTATTTGTTTCTATCTGTAAGGTCATAAATGATTGTTCAAATACACTCCAATGTTCATTTTTAATGCAATAACTCAATAGTTTTGAATAATCTTCATTTTTCTGATTGTTTGGATTACTTACTCTTGCGATGTAAGCCATTGTTTTTTCAGCATCAGGAGTTAGCGAAATCAGTTCAACTTTACTCATTTTAAATCTTTGCTAAAGTTACTTTTTCTGGTTGATTTTGATATTTACCTTTTCTATCTTGATATGTTGTAGAGCATGGGTCTCCTTCAAAAAAGAGTAGTTGACAGATACCTTCGTTAGCATAAATTCTGCAATCAGCACCTGAACTATTACTAAACTCTAAAGTTAGATGCCCTTCCCATCCTGCTTCAGCAGGTGTTGTATTAACTATAATCCCGAGTCGAGCATAAGTGCTTTTACCTATGCAAATAACAGTTATATTTTCTGGTACTTTCATTTTTTCTAAAGCAACTCCTAAACCATAAGAGTGAGCAGGAAGAATAAAAAAGTCTCCATCATCATCATGGTGAAGAACAGTTTTTTCTAAATTATCAGGATTGAACTTTTTGGGGTTCATAACAGTACCTGGGATATGTCTGAAAATTAGGAATTCTTTTGATGAAAGTCTTAAATCATAGCCATAAGAGGAACATCCGTAGCTCAAAACTGGCTGTTGTTGATTTTCAGGATTAAGATGCCGTACCAAATTTGATTGGAAGGGGTTTATCATTCCTTCAGAAGCTTTTTGATTTATCCAGAGATCATTTTTAAGCATTGTTTTATGTGCGAAGTTCTGTGATTTGGTTGGCCATTAATAATAAGTCTTTTGGAATATTTGTACCAGTAAGAATTACATCTCCAGATATTAATCGGTTTTCAAGTGTTGAAATCAAATCATCTTTATCAATAATTTTCATCTCAAGTGCAAGAAAAATTTCATCAAGTATGATTTGGTCATGTTCTCCAGAAAGTAATTCTTTTTTGCAATAATTCCATAATTCGTAAATAGATTCATAAATAGATTTTTTTAAATTTTTATTATTTTCAATTTCTTCAGAATCATATTGATCAAATGAGTTTGATGATCTTATCCAAGTTAAATTGCCACAAAGCTTTGTTGAATTATCAATTCCTTGCTTAACTCCTCCTTTCATAAATTGAATCAAAAGTACTTTCCTCCCAAGAGCAGCATTTCTTAAACAGTCCCTGATGATAGAGGAATAACTTCCTCTAAAAGAAGATTGATAGATTTGTATTTGTCCGTTTTGTATAAATCTTTTTAAATTTATTTTGTTAGTAGGATTTAATTTAATTACATCAGTATTACTTTTTGGATAACTATTAGATGAACTGATTACCATTATTTTAAATTCTTTTCTACATGCAGTATAAGTTGAAATTATTTACGCTGCATATAGTGTAATTTTACTTAAACAATACCTTGATAGTCTTGAAAAAGACTGGAGAATTTCAAGAAGAAATTAATAACATTTGAAAATTGTTACTGTTGATACAAGAAGTTTTGAGGTGCCTTCTTAAATTTTTTAATATTCAAGACATTTATGATACCTTCTTCTCGAGGATTCAACCGCTTTACTCCACAACAAACTGGAAAAAGTAAAATCAACTCTGTTGGAGAACGTTTTCCAATCAATAGAACTTTAATGGAAGTTATTAAAGGTCTAGAGGGTGCAAGTACAGAAATGGTGGAGAGATCTAAAACAATATTTTTTCCTGGGGATCCTGCTGAGAGAGTTTATTTGATAAGAAGAGGAGCAGTAAGGTTGTCGAGAGTTTATGAGTCAGGTGAAGAGATAACAGTTGCCCTGTTAAGAGAAAATAGTCTCTTTGGTGTTTTATCTCTCCTAACAGGTCATAGATCTGATCGTTTTTATCATTCTATTGCATTCACAAGAGTTGAAATGATAACGGCACCTGCAAATTCTGTTTTGAAAGCAATAGAAGAAGATGCATCAGTAGGTTTGTTGTTATTACAAGGTCTCTCAAGCAGGATTTTACAAACAGAAACAATGATAGAGACTCTTACTCATAGAGATATGTCTTCACGTTTAGTGAGTTTTTTAATGGTTCTTTGTAGAGACTTTGGGGTTGCGAGTGAAAAAGGTATTACAATAGATTTGAGACTTTCACATCAAGCTATAGCTGAAGCTATTGGTTCTACAAGAGTAACGATTACGCGATTATTGGGCGATTTAAAGGATTCCGGGCTCCTCACAATCGAAAGAAAAAAGATTACAGTATTTGATCCTATAGCTCTTGCAAAAAGATTCAATTGATTCATTATAAATTATGATAGATTGATTATATCAACATAGTGTGGCTTGGATTTTAATTGTTTTTTTAATATTACTCGGGGGATTAATTGCACCATTTGGGGATCTCCTTGGTACTAGGATTGGTAAGGCAAGATTTAGTCTATTAAAATTAAGACCAAAGAAAACAGCAACAATTGTCACAATAATAACTGGAGGCTTTATTAGTGCTATATCAATAGGATTATTGATCTTGGTTAGTGAAGAATTTAGGCAAAGACTTTTTGTTGATATTCCTTTTTTACAAAAAACTTTGGATGAGAGTAAAAAGGCTCTTCTCCCTTTACAGGAAGAGAGGAAGAAGCTTGAAGATAAGATTAATAATAAAGAAATAGAATTAAACAAATTAAAAAGTGATGTTAAAGAATTTAGAAGAGGAAATGTCGTTATTAAAAGAGGGCAAACTTTATTTATTGCAAAAGTTTCTTCTAATCCAAATATAAAATTAGATCTTGGAGAAATTTATAATAGTGCTGATAGATATGTTCAGAAAATTGTAATACCAACTAAAAAAGAAGTAAAAAATATTCTTTTGTGGAGAACTAGTGATATTTCTGAAATTGAACAATCTACCTCAAAAGGAGGAAATTGGATCTTATTAATTAAATCAGCAACCAATGTTCTGAAAGGAGATAATTTTGTTTTTGTATATCCAGAATTGCTACAAAATAAAATTATCGTAAGAAGAGAAGAAATTATTACGAGCGTAATTGTGGAAAAAAAAGAGCTTGATTATAAAAATATCAATTCAACAATTAATACTTTGTTGAGAAAAACTAGAGATAAAATAAAAGCAAAAGGATCTATTGTTAACGAAATCAATACAAGAGGTAACTTTATTAAAAAAATTAGAGATTCATTAAATATAAATCAAAATAATAAATATCTTTTAGAGGTTGTATCTTTAAAAGATAGTAAAACTGCTGACTCAATAGTAGTTGAGTTGAACATTACTAAATTGTAATTTTAGATGTTGAAGTTAATATCCATAGATCCTGGTAAATATAAATGTGGATTAGTTTTAGCTGAATTAAACGAAAAAAAAGTTTATGAAGCCATCATCCTACAAAGTGAATTACTTGAGGATTATGTTAGAAATTTAAATAATAATGAAGACATATCAAAAATTATTATTGGTAACGGCACAACTAGTAAAGAAATTAGAAAAAAACTGGATTTTTTAAAAAAAGAAATAATATATTTTGAAGAAAAAAATACTACTTTTAGAGCTAAAGAAAGATATTTCGAACTTTTCCCAAATAGTGGTTTGAAGTTATTAATTCCTAGGGAGTTTTTTATTCTTAATAAAAATCTTGATGCAATATCAGCTTTAATAATTTTGGAAGATTATTGCAAAATGAAGTTTACTTTGAATCAAAATATTGATTTTAAAACTTGGAGGAAATAGTGAACTTATATTCATTACCAGCTTCTAGTTTATAATCTTTTTTCAATAAAAATCTTAATAAGGCATCCTCAATTAATGCTTTTCCTAATGGAGGATACACTAATAATGATCCTTTATTAAAAGACCATATAAAATCCCATTTAAATTGACTAGCCTCCACAACTCCCTTTATTTGCTTTTTTGAGAAGGAATATTCTCTAACACTTAAATTGGCTATAGTTTCTGGTTTTTGCCGCATTTTTTAGATTTTATCTTTATCAAAAGAATTCAAGTCATTAATAATTAGTTCTTCTTTTTTTGTATTTAACTCTTCGAGCGATTCTATTACCCTCATATATACTTTATCTAATATTGATTTCTCTTCTAGTGAAAAATCGCCTAATACATGAGAAATTGTATCCAAATTCTTTGTACCTTTAATTGATGGTGGTGTCCCTATTCCAATTCTTATTCTGTTGAAGTTATTAGTTTGCAATTTTTCAATAATGCTTTTAAGCCCATTATGTCCACCTGAGCCTCCTTTTTTTCTAAACCTTATTTTTCCAAGGGGAAGGTCTTTATCATCAACTATTATGAAAACCTGATTTACATTAATTTTGTACCAATCAACAATGGCTCGTACCGAGTCACCACTATTATTCATAAAAGTATTTGGTAAAAATAACCTATAAGTTGATTTATTGATTTGGAATTCTGAAAAGTAACTTTTAAGTTTTTCTTTTAGTAAAAATGTTTCATTATATTTTTTAGCGAGGCTCTTAAGCAATAAAAAACCTACATTGTGTCTATTTTGAAAATATTTTTTACCAGGATTTCCTAATCCAATTAAATATATATTATTCATGAGGTATTTCTAAATCTCTTTTCATTTAGAATTATTAATATACAAATAAACTATAACTAAATAAATTAAAGCAACTTTTATAAAGTATTTATTAAGTAATTTTTAAATCAATAAGTCAAATTTTTGAGAGAGATTTAAAAATTTAATTTCCGTTCCAATCTACTGAGAAACCCTGTAAAAGTAAGGATTGATTATAAATTTGTAGGAGGATAACTAAAAAAACTAAAAGTAGTATTCCAATGATAGTCATCACAGGAACTGCTCCCCATCCAGGTACAACTTTTCCTTGACCTGAATTTCCGATTGCTTTTAGAAGACTTCCTAACGCTGTTTTTTGACCCATGTTAAATTCACTAAATCGAATATTATTTCGTTATTGTATAAGAACTTATACATAAATTGTTTACTAACTTAGCAAAATTGATGCAAACTTTATCATCTGCTCCAGATCCTGCAGTTTCCATAGCAGTAACAATTCTGGCATTACTTCTAGCTTTAACTGGTTTTGGTCTCTGGACTGCGTTTGGACCTAAAGCCGCAAAATTGACAGATCCTTGGGATGATCATGATGATTGATCACCTTTAAAGTATTTCAAAATCTTCCAAAAATACAAAAAGTAAACCTTTTACCATAAATTAATCATAAATTTATTAATATATTTTTGATATAACTCGAATTTCCATGCTTGCTTTAAAAATTTCTGTTTACACTATTGTCTTTTTCTTCGTAGGAATCTTTCTTTTCGGTTTTTTAGCAAGTGATCCAACTAGAACACCTAACAGGAAAGATCTAGAGAGTCCTCAAGATTAATTTTTGAATTAATTTAAATTGAATCAAGGCATTCCAAAAAAACTTATATTTTTATCTTTTTTATTTACAAATTTTATTCTGCCTATAAAATCTGTTGATTTACAAAATACTAATAAAATCGATAAAAATCTTTTTTTTCAAAAAAATGATTCAGTAAAAAGGAATTTTAAAAAATTATCTGGTTTATTCGATAATAATAATTCAAAAGAATTACCTTTAAAAAAATATTCAGAGATATTTCTAGCTGACATTACCGAAAATCAAAAAGAATTAATAATCCAATCAGATAAACAGTCTGAAATAAATAATGTTCTTTTTGCAGAAGGAAATGTCTCTGTTTCCTATAAAGGGAAACTTCTTCGAGCTGATAATTTAATTTACGATAAGTTAAATAAAAAAATTAGTGCTAAGGGAAATATACAACTTCTATTTGATGATCAAGTTTTTAAAGCTTCACTTTTAGAATACAGCTTTGTTAGTGAAAAAGGATATTTACTAGAAGTTCAGGGATCTATTAATACCAAAACTTTGATGGATGACTTATCCTCAAATTTCAGCTTATCAGATTCAAATAAGATAGAAAATTTACTTGATTTAAAAAAAAAGGAAGTTTTAAATACCCCAAGCAAGGTTGAGAATTGGTTATTTTTGACAGATAAAATAACTATAGACGGCAAAAAATGGAAAAGTAAGAAAGCTATATTTAGTAATGATTTACTTGAATTTAAACAAGTCAAATTAGCAATTAATTCATTGGAAGTTATTTCTGAAGAAGAGCAATTAAGATTCAAGTCATCATTAAATTATTTAATATTAGAAGAAAAAGTATCAATTCCATTTTGGGTTGGAGATAGAACTATATCTAACTCTAAAGAATTAGAGGGAGAAATCAGATGGACTTTAGGATACGACAATTTAGATAAGGATGGGTATTTTATTGGCAGGAAATTTAATCCTATAGATATATTTGATGATTTTGTTCTTGATTTAGAACCACAATTTTTAATACAACGCTCACAAAAAGGTTATACAAAAAGTTTTGTCAAGAAAAACGAATCAATAACTTCAGAGAGAGTTAAAAGAAAGGCAGGTTTTGAAGATTATTTTGCTCTAAAATCCCAAATAAAGGGTCAAAAAAATAATTGGGATTTAGTAATAGAAAATAATTTAAATTCCTTCGATGATGATAAATTGTCAGATGCGCTTAGATCAAAGACTTCTTTAACTAAAGAAATTAATTTTCTTAATTCTAAATGGGATAAACGTTTTTATGGAATTTATAGAGATAGAGTATGGAATGGTTCATTGGGTGAAACGGAAATTTACCTAGGTTATGGTTCAGAATTAAAAAAAGAAAATACTTGGACTGTTAATGGCATAAAAAAGAGAGAATTTTTATCTTTTGGTTTGGCAAATATAAAAGCAGAGGCCTTAAATACAGAAAGTCTTGTAACTCACCTAAAGGGGAACTTGTTTTATTCTCTAAATCAGAAATTCCCTATTAGCACTGTCGAGCCAGAAAAGAAATCTATTGATACTTCATATAGATACATTCCTGAACCCATCACGAAAGGATTAAGTCTTAATACAAAATTAGAAGCATCATATTCTTTTTATGAAAATGGAGATCATCAAGAACATCTAGGTTTAGGTGTAGGCCCAGAATTAATATTTGGTAATTTTAAAAATAAAAGTTTTGACTATACTCGTTTAAGTCTTTTCCCTTTTTATAAATTGAGTAGTGGAGAAAGTGTCTTTAAATTCGATCAAAATTACGATAAATTCACTTTAAAAATTGCTCTTGATCAGCAATTGTTTGGACCAGTTATTCTTAAAACTAGTGGGACTTTAAACCTCGCAAATGATTCTGATGATTATGGTAAATTCATAGATTCTAAAATCTCATTGAATCGCAAAAAAAGATCTTATGAAGTTGGTATTTTTTATCAACCTCATAATCAAGCAGGAGGAATTTCTTTCGTTCTCTTTGGATTTGAATAGCTATAACAATTGAACATTAAATTTTATGTAAGGTAATTGGTTAAATTTATTTTCAATTAAATTTGCATTCTCAAGTAGTGTTGAGGTAGCATCCCATTCTCCCGATAAGAACATTTTTCTTGAGCTTTCCTTAATATCAAGATTAAAGTTTAAATCTTTTGATTTTGCTAAAGAATTTTTCATATCAATTTCTAATAATAAACTCTGACTTACATTATATTTTTGTATTTCTTGTATTGATTTTTTTGGTAGAGTAAAACAAGGTATTCCAATTGCAATACAATTGCTATAAAAAATGTCCGCAAAACTCTCACCTATTATTGCTCTTATGCCCCATCGAATTAGGGCTTGAGGTGCATGTTCTCTACTAGAGCCGCAACCAAAATTACTATTAACGATAAGAATAGAGGAGTCTTGGTTTTCTTTTAGATCAAAGGCATGACTACCTTTCAATGTTTTTCTATCATCTTCAAAAACAGATTTGCCCAATGAATCAAAATCAACACACTTTAAGAAACGTGCAGGAATAATGCGATCAGTATCAATGTCGTTACCAATCAATGAGATGCATTTCCCAGTTATTTGTGAAATTCTTCCAATTGGTGGGGTAAACTCGGATTTCATTAGTTGATAAATTCTCGAACGTCACTGACTTTGCCATTAATTGCAGCAGCAGCAACCATTGCTGGACTCATAAGAAGTGTCCTCCCGTTTGGAGATCCCTGTCTGCCCTTGAAATTTCTATTGCTAGAACTGGCACTAACTTGATTACCTATTAGCTTATCTGAATTCATTGCTAAACACATTGAGCAACCTGGCTCTCTCCATTGAAATCCAGAATCCTTAAATATCTGATCAAGACCCTCTTTTTTTGCTTCATTGGCTACTCTTTCTGAGCCAGGCACTACAAATGCTTTTACATTCTTAGATACTTTTTTGTCTTTTAATACTTTAGCTGCAATTCTCAAGTCACTGATTCGCCCATTTGTACAACTGCCTATGAAACAAACTTCTACAGGAATATCTTTTATTGATTGTCCTGGCTTGAAACTCATATATTCAAAAGCCTCTTCAGCAACTAATTTGTCATTCGGGGACAATTCAGCTAAAAGAGGTATTTGTTGATTAATGCCTATACTTTGGCTTGGAGTAATCCCCCAGGTAACGGTTGGTTCTATTTTAGAAGCATCTATTTTAATAACGTCATCATAAATTGAATTTTCATCACTTTTTAATGTTTTCCACCAGGTGAGCGCATTTTTCCAATGCTCGTTTTTTGGTGCGCATAATTTATTTTTAATGTAACTAAAGGTCTTTTCATCAGGGTTTATATAGCCGCATCTTGCTCCTCCTTCTATAGACATATTACATATAGTCATTCTCTCTTCCATTGATAATGCATTAATCGCAGGCCCTGCGAATTCATATGCGAAACCTACTCCTGCCTTTACACCAAGTTCATTAATGATATGAAGAACTAAATCCTTAGCATAAACACCCTTAGATAATTTATTGTCACACCAAATCTGCCTGACTTTTAATTTGTTCATTGCTATTGTTTGGGTGGCAAGAACATCTCTTACTTGGCTTGTACCTATCCCAAAAGCAATTGACCCAAAAGCTCCATGAGTTGAAGTATGAGAATCTCCGCAAGCAATTGTCATGCCTGGCTGAGTTAGCCCTAATTCTGGGGCCACTACATGAACTATTCCTTGATTACCACTACCAATATTAAAAAATCTTATTTTATGTTTTAAGCAATTCTTCTCAAGTGTTTCAATCATCTGTTCAGCGAGACTATCTTTGAAAGGCCTGCTCTGATTATCTGTTGGCACAATATGATCAACAGTAGCAACAGTTCTTTCAGGGAATTTTACTTTTAAGTTTTTGTCCTTTAAAGCGCCAAATGCTTGAGGACTCGTTACTTCATGGATAAGATGAAGACCAATAAATATTTGATCAGATCCTCCAGGAAGACTTGAAACTTTATGTAAATCCCAAACCTTATCAAATAGGGTATTTTGACTCAATTTGTAAAAATAGTTACTTACTATTCGATAATAGGATTAATCTGAGGCTGTTCAAACACACATTTACACTTAGTCTTTGAATTTCTGTTCTATTTCGAGATGAGTTAAATTGTTTTTTGATATTAGTTATATGATTATTTGGACCTGAAATTGAGATATAGACGAGTCCAACTGGTTTATCTTGACTGCCTCCGTTAGGTCCAGCTATTCCACTAATTGCTATTGCCCAATCTGCTCCTAATTTCTCTTTTACATTAATTGCCATGACCTCACAAACTTCTTCGGAAACAGCTCCATATTTTGTAAGCTTTTCTTCAGAAATATTTAATAATGAACTTTTTAGCTTATTACTATAGGAAACAATACTACCTTGAAAAACTTGAGATGAGCCTGTGATTGATGTTAGTGATGCAGATAGAAGGCCTCCCGTGCAAGATTCAGCAAAAACAATAGTTTGGTCCCTCTTGGTTAATTCTTTTATTAAAACGCTTGAAAGAGTATCATTATCCTCTCCAAAAATAAATTTCGAAAACTCTTTTTTTAATTTTTTTTTGACAGGCTTAATTATTTTTTTTGCTTCTAGGTCATTCTTTGCTCGCGCCGTGATTCTGAGTTTAACCTCTCCTAAGTTTGCATAAGGAGCAACAGTCGGGTTTTTAAGATTTAACAGATCGCTAATTTTTTCTGCAACACTAGATTCTCCAATTCCTGCAAATTTAAGAGTATTTGAAAAAAAGGAATAACCATCTGAGAATTTGGTTTTAATGAAATCATACGCAGTCTCTTCCCACATAGTTTTCATTTCACTGGGTACTCCCGGGAAAGTAAGAATAGTAAATCCTTTTATTGGTTCCCATATCATTCCTGGGGCAGTGCCTCTAGGGTTATTAATTATTTGAGCATTTTTTGGGAAGAAACATTGTTTCCTTAAGCTAGAGGAATCGTCTTTGAGCTTTGAGTTTGGAAGTTTTTGTTTAATTTCATCCCATAAGAGCGGTCTTTCAAAAAGAGATACATTAAAAGATGTGGCTATTGCTTGAGTAGTTAAGTCATCTGGGGTGGGTCCCAAGCCACCAGTTGTAATTAGCAGATTACTTCTTTTAGATATTTCTTGAATTGCTTTTATAATTCGATCACTATTATCACCTACAGTTGATTGCCTAAAGTGATTTAAACCTAATTGAGACAACTGTTCACAAATCCATTGAGCATTTGTATTGGTAATATTTCCTAAAAGTAGTTCTGTTCCAATCGAAAGAATTTCAACTCCCTTGGAATTAGGATTCATTTAATTGATGCTTCAAGTTTGCCTTCATAAAGAGGAAAACGTTTACATAAGGTTAATACTCTTTCTTTACATTGCCTTTCAATCAGTGAATCGTTTGGGTTAAGTAATCTATCAGCAATAATTTCGCCAACTTCAGCAAAAGCATTCTCATTAAAGCCTCTAGTAGTTAAAGCAGCAGTACCCAACCTTAGCCCGCTGGTTACAAAAGGTGATTCGGGGTCAAATGGAACAGTATTTTTATTTGCAGTGATATTCACTTCACTTACGAGCAAGTCAGCAATTTTACCAGTCATATTGATACTTCTTAAATCGAGTAAAACAATATGATTATCAGTGCCTCCGCTAACGATATCAATACCTCTATTTATTAAAGTTGAAGCTAGAACTTTTGCATTTTTTATTACTTGTTGGGAATAATCAACAAAATCTGGCTGTAAGGCTTCTCCAAATGCAACTGCTTTAGCTGCAATAATGTGTTCTAGGGGCCCACCCTGAGTCCCTGGGAAAACAGATTTATCAAATTTCTTCCCAAATTCTGCATCTTTACACAAGATAAGTCCTCCTCTAGGACCTCTTAATGTTTTATGAGTAGTGGTAGTTACTACATCACAATAGGGAATTGGATTTGGATGAAGTTTACTTGCTACAAGACCTGCGATGTGTGCAATATCAGCCATTAAGAATGCACCAACTTCATCTGCAATTTTTCTAAATGATTCAAAATCGATTGTTCTTGGATAAGCTGAATATCCGCATATGATCAATTTTGGCTTTGTTTCAAGTGCTATCTCTCTTATCTCATCAAAATTTAATTCACTAGTTTCTTTGTTGACACCATAGTGAACTGCATTAAACCACTTACCACTCATATTTACTGGAGATCCATGAGTTAGATGTCCACCATGAGATAAATCCATCCCCAGGATTGTGTCGCCAGGTTTAAGTAAGCTTAGGAAAACTGCAGCATTTGCCTGAGCTCCACTATGGGGCTGTACATTAGCCCAATTTGCATTAAATAATTTTTTCGCTCTCTGAATAGCTAATTCTTCGATTTCATCAACAAATTCACATCCCCCGTAATATCTTTTTTGAGGTAATCCCTCTGCGTATTTATTTGTAAGGACTGATCCTTGAGCCTGCATGACGGCAATTGATGCGAAATTTTCGCTTGCGATTAACTCAAGATGAGTTTCCTGTCTATTTTTTTCAGAGTTAATAAAATTGGATATAACTGGATCACTTTCTTTAAGATTTTGAAGGATATTCATTGAATTTGATAACTAATAACCATAATATAGACGATATTTTTTAGAAAAATATAAAAAGAATATTTCATAAATTTTAAACGCGCCTGGAGAGATTCGAACTCCCGACACCCTGATCCGTAGTCAGGTGCTCTAATCCACTGAGCTACAGGCGCATAATTATGTAATATCTCTGTTTCAGGGTCTCTTAGTCAACTAGATTTCGGGTAAAATATCTATTATTAACAATCTAATTATTAATATGCCTATAAAGTGGTACGGAAACGGTGATTTAGAAGATCCCATCTACAAACATTTTTCTCGAATAGTAAATTTTGTAATACACTGCATGATATTTACTGCGATTGTGAGTGGCACCTGGCTTTTTAAAGAAATTAAATATGAAATCTCTTTTTTTAATAATTTTGCAATTTTCTGGTCAGCTCTTCTAGCTTCACATTTGCTTTTTGTAATTATAAAAAAACCTAAAGATACTTCAAAACAATCAACTTAATTAATTTTTTAATTATGGATTCTCAGATAAGAATAAGTGATCTAGAAAATATTATTTCAGAAAAGGTTTTTATAAAAATAGAAAAGTGGAATTTATATCTTGGAGATGCTGGCCTAGCTAGAAATCTTGCTATTGAATGTATCAGCAATAAAGATCAAGGCCCATTGGAGGCTGCGAAAATAAGTTTGAAAGCAATAAATGTAAAAGTAGGGGATGGTGTTAACAGTATTCCACTGATCAATTTAATAACTACCTCACAAATTCTAGAATTAGAGGAGATTTTGGAAAGTTTTTTTGAAAACTAAATCTTTTTTTTATCAACTTTAAATCTATTTACTTTTAAGCATTTAGTAAGAAAAAAATAGATTACAAAAAAAGTTAGAGATCCAAATATTAATAATAAAAATTCTCCGAGATTTGAATTGAAGTTATTTGTAGTTTTAAGAACAGTAAAACAAAGGGTGCTATCTATAAATGCCGCTAATGACATGAGGATAATTTTCCTTAATAAATCCAAGTTAGGCAAATGGATATTTTCATTTCTAAGATTAAAAGAAAGCAAAACACAAACTATAAAGTTGACTATTACTGAAGATAAAATTATTCCTATAACTCCGAAATTATATGGTGAAAGATTACCAAAATTCTTAATTGGGGCACCAACTAAAACCCAATCAAAAAAAATATTAAATATTATTCCCGCAATTGACAATTTAAAAGGTAAAAATGTTTTTTCTATCGAGTAGTAAGTTCTCACCAATAAGTCTCTATAAAGATAAAAAGGTATACCAACTGCATAAGCAATTAATATATTTTTTACTTTTAAGGTCGCTGAATAATCGAAAACTCCTCTTTGAAAAACTAACTGCACAATTTGGTTATTGAATGTTACGAAAAATCCAGTTAAAAAGATAGTTGTTAAGAAACAGTATTCTATCCCAGAGATTAAGTTGTTTTGGAGACCTCTGTTGTCTCTGGAATTCCTTAACTGAGAAAATTTTGGAAGTAATGGCAAAATTAAAGAGTTAGATAATATCCCTAATGGCGCTTGTATAAGAAAGTTCCCGTAAGCTAGTCCCGATGCTGATCCTTGAAAACTGGAAGCGAAAAACATGTCAATAAAAACATTGATTTGACTTAGACCTGACGAGATAGAGGCTGGAATAATTAGTTTGAAAATCTTCCTCTCTTCTTTAAATAATTTGAATGTTGCCCCTAATCTCAAAAGACCGATTTTATTTATTCCCCAAATTTGAACAACAAATTGAATAAAAGTTCCTGTCAAAGTGGCAAAAGCTAGTAATCCTGAATAACTGAGGAAATTTGAATATGTACTTTCTTGCTTAAAAATCCAGCTGAGTAAAATAAAGAAAATAGTAGTTATGCTTGTTATGGCTGGGCTTATACTTGATAAAAAGAATTTTCTTTGGGAATTTAAGGCGCCAAAGCTTAAACCTATGAATCCGGATAAAGGGATACAAGGCGTAAGTATTTTTAATTGGTAAGTGGCAATAGATTTAGCTTCGGTACTTAAATTGGGTGCTAATAATTTAATTAATAAACTGGAATTAAAATATATAAATATAGCTAAACCAATTAATAATATTGAAAGTTTTATGCTTACTTGAGTTAAAATGAATCCTCCATTTTTTTTGTTAAGGGGAGTTAGAACTGCAACGACTGCGTTATGCAAGGGACCATTAATTCCTCCAATAATTATTAGCAAAAAACCTGGAATTATATAGGCATAATTAAATGCGTCGTATGTTACCCCAACTCCAAAAGCGGCAGCTATAAGTATTTGTCTTATACATCCAGCTAATTTACTAAGACCAGTACCAAATGAAATTGAAAAAACATTATTTTTTAAAAATGAATGCATTTGGATTTGTCTAAATTTTTCAAGGAGTTTAAGTTTCAATTATATTTGATTTTTAACTAGCGACATATTTATGAATGATCGGATATTTGAATTTGATCCACTAATTGAAGGGGTTTTAATCAAGAGGTATAAAAGGTTTCTTGCAGATATAAAATTAGAGAGCGGAGAAGTAGTAACTGCTCATTGTGCCAACACAGGCCCAATGAAGGGACTTTTGAGTGAGGGAGCAAAGGTAAGAATAAGTGTTTCCCCTTCTCCAAAAAGAAAATTACCTTTTACTTGGGAACAGATATGTGTTTTAGATGCAAAAAATGAGGAGGTTTGGGTTGGTATTAATACTTTATTTGCAAATAAGTTAATCAAAAAGGTTATTGAGAAAAATTTGCTTGACGAAATAATTGGAGAAATAGAGACAATTAAATCTGAAGTTCCTTATGGAAAAGATAAAAAGAGCAGAATTGACTTTTTTTTAACTCCAAAATCTTCAAATCCTGATAAACGTAACATTTACATAGAGGTTAAAAATACGACTTGGATTAGAGAAAATGTAGCTCTATTCCCTGATACAGTAACGAAAAGAGGCCAAAAACACCTCACAGAATTAAAGGAATTAATTCCTGAAAGTAAAAGTGTATTAGTACTTTGTATTACAAGAAAAGACGCTTGTTTTTTTGCTCCCGGAGATGAAGCAGATCCCTTATACGGCAATCTTTTTAGAGAATCTTTAAGTGCAGGAATGATAACGATTCCTTGTTCCTTTGAATTTCACAAAGACCACATATCATGGAAAGGAATAAAACCTTTGAAATAAATAAAATCTTGATATTTTGTAAATTATAAAAATCAAATTTTTTAATCTAACAAATAATTTTTTGAGGTGCAACTACAAAAATGGTATCAACAACTACTAGACATCGATAAGTTTTTTGAATAAATTTAAATTTGAAAGGAAACAGTAAAACTGTTTTTTTGCAGATCTAATTTTTTTTTATGACCACTGCTTTGCAAACGCCTCAAAGGCGCTCTAGGTCCAAACTTCAAGATGCAAGTCTTGTGAATGGTCCTATGCTCCTTTTGAGGAGTATTCGAGGATTTAGTTCAAACCGCTCCATGTTGTGGCTTGCAACTGTTCCCCTAGCTTTGTTTGGTTTAGGTATTTTTAATCTTTCAGCTCACGCAGCTGATTTACCTGAGTTGAATGCAGCTTTTCTTGCTAACAATTTATGGCTTTTGATCGCTACTATTCTAGTGATCTTTATGAACGCCGGTTTCGCTATGGTTGAGGCAGGTATGTGCCGTTCTAAGAACGCTGTTAACATTCTTGCTAAAAACCTCTTTGTATTTGCTCTAGCTGTAACTTCTTATTGGTTTATCGGCTATTCATTAATGTACGGAGGAAGTGTTGCCGACGGTTGGCTTTATTTTGGCGGCTTATTCTTTGATCCAACAGTTACTGCAGATATGGTAACTGATGCTGGATTAGTCCCAACTGTTGATTTCTTGTTCCAGTCTGCTTTTGCAGGAACAGCGGCAACTATCGTTTCCGGTCTTGTTGCTGAAAGAGTGAAATTTGGAGAATTTGTTGTTTTTGCTATTGTATTAACTGCATTCATATATCCAATTGCTGGTAGCTGGAAATGGAATGGTGGGTGGCTTGATTCTCTAGGTTTTGTTGATTTTGCTGGTTCTTCAATTGTTCACTCAGTTGGAGCTTGGGCAGGTCTTGTGGGAGCTATGCTTCTTGGACCAAGAATTGGCAAATACACTGATGGTAAGCCTTCTGCTATGCCTGGACACAATATGGCTATAGCTACTTTGGGTGCTCTAGTTCTATGGATAGGTTGGTATGGTTTTAACCCCGGTTCTCAACTTGCTATGGACCAATGGGTTCCATATGTTGCTGTAACAACTACTCTAGCAGCAGCGGCTGGGGCTATTGGGGCAACTATCGTTTCAACATTAACTTCTGGTAAGCCCGATCTTACAATGATAATTAACGGAATCCTTGCTGGTTTGGTTAGTATCACTGCTGGTTGTGGTGATATGACACTTGCTGGAGCCTGGTTTGCAGGACTTGTCGGTGGAATTATCGTCGTATTTTCTGTTGCAGCACTTGATGCTGCAGAGATAGATGATCCTGTAGGTGCATTCTCTGTTCACGGAGTTTGTGGCGTATGGGGTACAGTAGTTATCGGTCTTTGGGGTACAGCAGTGCAAGGCGACGGTGCAGGTATGGGATTGTTCAATGGTGGAGGTATCACCCTTCTTCTAGTTCAAGCTCTTGGTGCCGCAGCTTATGCTATCTGGACACTAGTTACATGCTGGATTACTTGGTCTGTAATCGGAGGATTATTCGGAGGAATCCGTGTATCTGAAGAGGAAGAGACTCAAGGCTTAGATATAGGAGAGCATGGAATGGAAGCATATCCAGACTTCGCATCTGCTAAATAATCTAAACTGAAAATTGATTTAAGAAACCTGACTTATGTCAGGTTTCTTTTTTTTACAAAAAATTATTTAAAACGTTGTAATATAGAAAGATGGATACTCAAGCTTTTAGAAGATCACTTCATCATTCTGATAGATACAATAGAAGGGGTTTCGATTCTCCAACAAAAAGAGCTCAAGCGTTAGAAGATGCTTACCAAAGTGATTTGATAAGTTCTATTAGGGATAATGGTTTCAATTACACTAAAGGCAGACTAAATATTAAATTAGCCCAAGCTTTTGGCTTCTGTTGGGGGGTTGAAAGAGCTGTAGCAATGGCTTATGAAACTAGAAGGCATTACCCAAATGAGAATATTTGGATAACAAACGAAATAATTCATAATCCCTCGGTTAATGATCATTTACGAAAAATGAATGTAAAATTCATTTCAGCTAAAAATGGAATTAAGGATTTTTCTTTAGTTTCTAATGGGGATGTTGTTATACTCCCTGCTTTCGGAGCTACTGTTCAAGAAATGAAACTCTTGCATGAGAAAGGTTGTCATATCATTGATACAACTTGTCCATGGGTTTCTAAGGTTTGGCATACAGTTGAAAAACATAAAAAACATGTTTTCACATCTATCATTCATGGAAAATTTAAGCATGAAGAGACTCTTGCTACAAGTTCATTTGCAGGTAAATATTTAGTTGTACTTGATCTAGAAGAAGCAAACTACGTATCTGAATATATTCTTGGGGGAGGTAATAGAAATGAGTTTATGAATAAATTTTCTAAAGCTTGTTCTAATGGATTTGATCCCGATAAAGATTTAGATAGAGTGGGAGTTGCAAATCAGACAACTATGCTTAAGAGCGAGACTGAGGAAATTGGAAAGGTTTTTGAAAGGACTATGTTAAAAAAATTTGGACCAGAAAACTTAAATAGTCATTTTTTAGCTTTTAATACTATTTGTGATGCAACTGAAGAAAGACAAGATGCAATGTTCTCTTTGGTTAATGAAGACCTTGATATTCTTGTTGTCATAGGAGGCTTCAATTCTTCCAATACAACTCACCTACAAGAAATAGCAATTACTAAAAATATCTCTTCTTTCCACATTGATACCCCAGAAAGGATATCAGTTAAAGAAAACTCAATATTTCATAAACCACTAGGATCAGAATTAGAACTTAAAAATAATTTTTTACCTAGTGGAAAAATTAATGTTGGAATTACCTCAGGTGCATCCACTCCTGATAAAGTCGTTGCTGATGTTATTGAAAAGTTAATTGATATTGCTTCCTGAATTTGTTATTCATTTACAAATTTGCTTAGTTTTTTTAATTTATTAGTCAGATAATTCCAAAAGATCTACTTTATTAACTAGAATATTAAAAAATTTATGAAGTATGGAAGACAAAACACAAACTAACCAGGTTGAAACTGCAAGTATGAATAGAACTAAAGCTCCTCAAAAAGTTGAAGTTGTAGTTGCTAATTCATCTTCAGGTTCAGAAGTAAATATCCTTGGAGAACTATCGATTTTTGTTTTAAGAATAGGTTTTTGTGCTTTGATGATTCATCATGGCCTTGAGAAACTTCAGGATCCACAGGGTTTTGCAGAGTTTGTAGTCGGTAAGTATTTCCCATTTTTGCCTGGTGATCCTGTTATTTGGACTTTTGGAGCAGCAATTACTCAACTGGTATGCCCAGTTGGATTGGCTTTAGGGATTTTTGCGAGGCTTTCTTCTCTTGGTCTATTCTCCACCATGGCATTTGCAGTCTATTTTCATCTCCTTGATACAGGACTAGAAGGTTTTCCTCTTGCAGTGGTTGAAGGTCATAATTATGCTTTCGAATTGTCTTTTATATATGGAGCTATTTCTCTCTACTTTCTATGTGCTGGTCCTGGCAGGCTATCTTTATTCAGAAAAACTAACAAAATTACATATTATCCAAAATCAACTTAACTTAATGTAAAAAGTGCCTTTTGTGGGTAAATACCATTGAAATTCCTTTTGAATTACACATATCAATACTTTCTTGGTCTCTTAGACTTCCTCCAGGTTGAATAATAGCTTTTATTCCATATTCATTTGCAAGTTCTACAGTATCTGCAAATGGGAAAAACCCATCGCTGGCCAAGACAGCATCAGAACATAATCTTCCAGCTGCTTCTAATGCGATTTTTGCTGCTCCAACTCTATTCATTTGTCCAGCTCCAATACCAATAGTTTTTTGGTCTTTTGCAATAATAATGGCATTAGATTTCACGTGTTTACAAATTTTCCATGCAAAATTTAGATCTAAGTTAATTTGATTACTAGGATTTTTATTAGTTACTGAAATCCAATTTTCAGTTTTTTCTTCACTATCGTCAGTATCTTGAACTAGTAATCCTCCCATTATTGATTTAGTAGAATTTTGATTCTTTTTTGGAAGTTGATTTTTTGAAAACTTTAAAATTCTTAAATTCTTTTTAACTTTTAGAATTTCTAAAGCTTCCTTATCAAAAGATGGAGCGACGACACACTCTAAGAAAATATCTTTGAGGTGAATTGCGGTCTCAATATCAACATTTGAATTAAAAGCAACTATTCCTCCAAATGCACTAACTGAGTCGCATTCCAAAGCATTCAAAAATGCTTTGGAAGCTGAATTACTTATAGAGGCACCACAAGGATTATTGTGTTTTAAAATAACAGAGGCAACGATGTTTTTTGTAAGTTCATCTTTTTCTGTGTAGCCAAATTCTAAAACTGTTGAAAGTGCCGACTCAAGATCTAATAAGTTGTTATAACTTAATTCTTTACCTTGTAATTGTTCTGCTGAGTTCCATCCAATATTATTTAAACCATACCAAAAAGCCTTTTGATGAGGGTTTTCTCCGTATCTTAAGGTTTTGATAAGTGGATATGATTCAATATATTTAGAAGACTGTAAATCTCTTTCTTTACTTATCCAATTAGATATTGCAGTGTCATAGTCAGCTGTATGTTGAAATGCTTCAAAGGCTAATTTTGCTTTATAAGATTCATTTAATTCCCCTTTTTTACTTTCTTCAAGAAATTCTTCATATTGACTAGGATCTACTAAAACTGAGACATCTTTATGATTTTTAGCAGCAGAACGAATCATAGATGGCCCTCCGATATCGATATTTTCAATAGCATCTTCCCATTTAGCTCCCTGATCTATAGTTTTTTTAAAAGGATATAAATTTACAACTACTAAGTCTATTAATTCAAGATTGTTAGCTTCTATATCTTTTTTATGTTCCTCATCAGTTCTTTTAGCTAATATTCCCCCGTGTATTTTTGGATGTAATGTTTTAACTCTTCCTCCAAGAATTTCTGGAGAATTAGTAAAATCAGCAACTTTAATAACTGGAATTTTAGCCTCTATAAGATGTTTGGCAGTGCCTCCACTTGATAGAATTTTATAATTCAATTGCTCTACCAATTCCTTACAAAATGGGATTATATTTTTTTTATCAGAGACACTTACTAAAGCTAATGGAGACATTATGGGAAAGTTTACTTACTTAAGAATATAAACATGAAATCTGCTATCAATCATGAATTTGTCTCGATTAGCTCTCAAACTGCAACTCATAGAATTATTTTGATGCATGGTTGGGGAGCTGATTCAGATGACCTTTTAACATTTGGAAAGGAGATGAATGAAAAAATAAATCTTGATTTTGAGCTAATTTCTTTGAGGGGTCCTGGATTACACCCAAGCGGTCAGGGAAGACAGTGGTATGGATTATATCCACATGATTGGAATGGAGCTGAGGTTGAAGTAAATAAACTTTTAATTACATTAAAAAATTTTGATACTGATAAGATTCCACTAAGAAAAACAATTTTGTTGGGGTTCTCTCAGGGGGCGGCGATGGCAATTGATGCGGGATTTAAGTTAAATTTTGGATTAATTGTTGCTTGTAGTGGTTATCCTCACCCCAACTGGTCCCCAGGAGAAAAATTCTCGCCATTAATTATTAGTCATGGTTTATTTGATGACGTTGTGCCTATAGATGCCTCTAGGATTATTTATGAAAAGGTAAAGAGTAAGTCTTCTAAATTTTGTGAATTATTAGAATTTGATGGATTTCATCAAATTGATTCAAATTTAATTAATTTTATAAGTTCAAATATAAGTAATATTTTTTAAACAAAAGCGTATTCATATTCTTCAATCTCTTCCCAATCATCTGCAGTCAGTTCTAGACCTTCAAATATTTTTTCTTCACCAATTCCTTCAACTACAACTTTTAGTGATGGAAATAGAAAATGATTTTCTTCAGCATATTGGGCGCTAAATAATCCTTTTTCACCCCAAAAAAATCTATCGGTGGTGTGTTCATTTCTTCTTACATTAAAAACTGAAGGCGCAGAGAGACCATTTTCAGCTATGAATCTTCTTGCTGCTGTAACTGGTTTATGTTTGCCAGTTTCGATATGATAAATAGGTACATGTGCCATTACTCTTTGGCCAGCCAATCTTCTTCTGCTGATTCTTTTTCTTTTTTTTGACATTGATTGGTACTCCTGAAATTATTAATGAGATTAGTCTTATTTTTTTTTACTAATCTTATATATGTGATTTTAAATTCACTTCAAATTACATAGAGGACCCATCAACCTCTGATGTAGCTTAAAATATGATTAAATATTCATATTTAAGGCTGGCTAAAGTCAGACCTCTTTATATATCTTAATACTTTTTTCATATTTTACAAGCCCTTTTTCAAGTTTTTTTTTAAAAAAAATTTCTCAAAATTTCATTAGTCATGAATCTTTCAAAAAAATTTGAAGAATTAATTTTAAAACAGCTAGAGAGTTTTGGTTGCTCAATGGGCGTGACTAATTTAGTTATGTATCTTGCTTCAGCTAAGCAAGGAACTAAAGCATCTTTTGAAATGATTGGTCAATGGCCGCAAATTGATCGGCTACTTACTTCAATAGAGGATGATCCTTCACTAAAGGTTTCATCGCCTAATAGAAGATGGTACCCGCTACAAGAAAACGATATTCTACTTGGTGTCCTTCGGGTAGAAACTGATTTGAAAGGGGGGAATTGGCCAGTATCTCTCGATTCTAGATTAAAAGCTCTATCAATATCTTTAGCTAAATGTGTCTCTATCGAATTAGAACGTCAAAATAAAAATGAAGAAGTCAATTATTTAAAAAGTCAGGTCAATGTCATAATTCATCAATTAAGGAATCCATTAGCTGCTATTAGAACATACGCAAAATTATTAATAAAAAGACTTGGTTCAGATGATAATTCTATTGAAATAGTCGAACGCATGATAATAGAGCAAAAACAAATTAATCAATATATGGATTCTTTTGCTCAATTAAATTCACCTATTCAACTTCCTCTAGAAATTGGAGAGGAAAGATTATTATTACCACCAAATTTAGATAATAAAAAGGTAATAACTGTTCAGAGTTTATTAAGGCCAATATTAGAAAGGGGTAAAGCTAATGCGGACTTAGATAATAGAGATTGGACTGAACCTTCTCTTTGGCCAGATTGGACTATTTCGCCATTAAAGGCAAAATATGCTGTAATTGCTGAAATTGTGGCAAATCTATTAGAAAATGCGTTTAAATATGCCCAAAAAGATGCTGAAATTGGGCTCGCAATTACGAGTAATGGACTCTGTATATTTGATGATGGTAAAAAAATAACCAAAAATGAAAACGAGAAAATTTTTGAAAAAGGTTTTAGAGGATCTGCTGCTAAAAAGAAGGACGGCACTGGTGTGGGACTTTTTTTGGCGAGGAAATTAGCAAAACAAATTGGAGGAGATTTGAGATTGCTGGAAAATAACTCGGTAGATAATACTGAGAAATCAAAAAATCTTAAGAAGAAAAATATTTTTTATTTGGAACTACCTATAAAAGAATTGCATGCATAAATAACATTGAAGTTTCAACTAGAACAACACTTGCACCGCAGGCATCTCCGTTAAAGCCTCCAATTTTATTACCCAGTATGTTTGGGATACAATAGCTTAGAAAAATACCAATTAAAATAAGAATTAAAAATTTAATTAATATTGCTTGGGATGTAATTGAAACAAATTGGTATGCAATGAAAATTAAAAGAAAAATAATGGAGATCAAAGATTCTTTTTTAAATCCATTCCAAAACTTTTTGTGACTAACAGATTTTTTCTTATAACTCATATATTTAAACTTTTCTATAAAAAATAAATTTGAAAATCTTCCCCAAAATAAGCATATAGGCAAAACAAAAATTACTTGGTTTTGAATTTTCAGTATGCAAGCAATTTGAATTAAAGTTATAAAAACTAAAGCTTGAACGCCAAAGGAACCAACTTTACTGTCTTTCATGGCTTTTAAACGTTTCTTTTTACCCGCAAAAATACCATCGAAAGTATCCATTAAACCATCAATATGTAGACCACCAGTAATTAAATATCCTGAAGCCAAACAAATTAATGCAGATGCATAAATTGACCAAGAGTTTGTTGTTAAAAAAAGAAAAATATAACTCTGTATTGTTCCAATCAAAAATCCTAAAGGCGGGGCAAATTGTGCAATATTTTTAAATTCGGGATTAATTAAAGGTATCTTTGGAAATGTTGTATAGAAAATCCAAGATCCTGCCAAATTTTTTATTAAATATCTTTTGATGATATAAAAATAGATTCAATATTAAATAATAGGGTAAATTAATGAAAAAGGATCAAAAAATTTTATAAATTATCGTGTTTGAATTTGAAATTACATCGAATTGCAGTAATACAGCGGCAAGAACTGGTATATTTCATACACCAAATGGTCAGGTAAACACACCAAAATTTATGCCTGTGGGTACTTTGGCAACGGTTAAAGGAATTTCTTCTGAGCAGTTAACCTCTACAGGATCAGAAATGATTCTTTCAAATACCTTTCATCTTCATTTACAACCTGGAGAAAAACTAGTTAAAGAATCTGGCGGAATACATAAGTTCATGAATTGGCCGAAGCCTATTCTTACTGATTCAGGAGGATATCAAGTTTTTAGTTTGGCCAAATTAAATAATATTTCTGATAAAGGCGTGGAATTTAAAAATCCAAGAGATGGTAGTCATGTTTTTTTATCACCTGAAAAAGTAATACAGATTCAAATGGATCTTGGATCGGATGTCGCGATGGCTTTTGATCATTGTCCTCCGCATACAGCTAACGAAAATGATATTGAGGACTCTTTACAAAGAACTCATTCATGGTTGCAAAAATGTGTCGAGACTCATCAGAAATCTAATCAAGCATTATTCGGTATAGTTCAAGGTGGAAAGTATCCGAGATTGAGAGAATACAGTGCAAAATATACAAGTTCTTTTGATCTTCCTGGAATAGCAGTGGGAGGTGTAAGTGTTGGCGAGGCAGTCGAAGAAATACATAGTGTAATTAATTACGTCCCGAAATTCTTACCAATAAATAAACCAAGATATTTAATGGGAATTGGCTCCTTAAAAGAGATTTCTCTAGCTGTTGCTAATGGATTCGATATATTTGACTGTGTTTTGCCTACAAGACTAGGGAGACATGGGACTGCATTTTTTAATGATGAAAGATTGAATTTGCGAAATGCTCGATTTAAAAATGACTTTTCTCCGATTGATAAAACTTGTAAATGCGAAACATGTAAATCCTATTCTCGAGCATATTTGCA
The DNA here is from genome assembly GCA_902571335.1 of uncultured Prochlorococcus sp. Taxonomy (GTDB): domain Bacteria; phylum Cyanobacteriota; class Cyanobacteriia; order PCC-6307; family Cyanobiaceae; genus Prochlorococcus_A. The sequence goes on from CACGBT010000001.1 coordinate 43,747, forward strand.
TCATCTAATTAGAAATGACGAAATATTAGGCCTAACTCTCATAAGTTTGCATAATATTGCTCACTTAATAAGATTTACCAATGCAATTTCTACTGCAATTAGAGATAATTGTTTTACAAATGATTTCGCTCCTTGGAAAACATCCTCTATTGCTCACCATACGTGGTAACGTCTTATCATAATTAATTAAATTATCAAAAAGGTGCTCATTCTATTTAATACATTCGCTGAATTGCCCGAGGCTTATAAGGCCTTTGCTCCAACCGTTGATGTTCTTCCACTGATTCCTTTATTTTTCTTTTTATTAGTGTTTGTTTGGCAAGCTGCTGTTGGATTTAAATAAAATTCTTTTAGTTTAGATTGTTAGTATTAGACTGGATTTTCAAGTAAAATCGCATCTCCGGAATTTTCTACTGCACTCTCTATAAAATCAGCAATTTTTAATGCTCTTGAGGCTTGCTCACCATCCACCTCAGGTATTTCTTTGCCCTGAACGCACTTAAGAAAATGCTCCAATTCTGCATAAAGAGGTTCAATGGAGGTTGTGCTAACTTCTTCAACATATCCGTCATTTCTATAAACTAATTCTCCATGTTCTGCAGAGTATGATTCATGAGACTTTCTATGGATTTGAAGAGAGTGATTTAAAAAATCAGTTTCTACTAGTCCATTTTGGCAGTGAGCACTTAAACTTCTAATTTTTTTGTGACTCATTTTACTGGCAGTCAAACTTGCAATAACATTATTTTTAAAAACTAAAGTAGCATTGACATAATCTATTAATCCTTCACTATTTCTGCCTCCAACTGCCGCTAATTTTTGTATTTTGGAGTTGACGAGTTCTAAAATTAGATCAATGTCATGGATCATTAAATCCATTACTACAGATACATCATTTGCTCTATCTGCATGAGGACTATGTCTTCTCGCTTCCAAAACAACAATTTCTTCATTATGAACTATTTTATTTAATTCTCTAAAAGCAGGATTAAATCTTTCAATATGCCCAACTTGTAATAGACAGTTACTTGCATTAGCAGCCTCTATTAAAGATTTTGCTTCTAACTCGTTAGCTGCAATTGGTTTTTCAATGAGAACGTTAGTACCTCCATTAAGACAATCTAGTCCTACTTTTTGATGAAGTAGTGTTGGGACAGCGACACAGATAGCATCAACTTTTGGAATTAAGTCTTTATAGTCTTTGAACCATTCACATTGGAATTGCTCAATAGCTAATTTGCCTCTCTCTTCATTTGGATCTGCAACTCCAATTAGATCTGCATCTTTGAGCAAACTTAGTACTCGTGCATGATGCCAACCCATATTCCCTATACCTATGACTCCAACCTTTACTGGTGATGAGGTTGGCTGCATAATTTCAAATCCATATATTAATTATCATTATCCTCTATGGGAAGCCACATTTAGATTTTGGGAAGGATAATTTTAACACGATCAATTTTTGGACCTGACATAGAAATAACTTCAAATTTAATGTTACTAAAATCTAAAACATCGCCAATCTTTGGAACCATTTGAAATTTTTCTAGCAGAAATCCAGCAAGGGTATGATAGTCTGACCCTTCTGGAATAGAACATCCTAACTTTTTATTGATATCTATAATTTCTGATTTTCCTGCTATTGACCATTTTTTAGAGAAATTATCTAACATTCTCATATCTGAATAAATTCTATTATTGAGCATTTCCTCTCCAACTATTTCGCCATTTAGATCAGCTGCAGTTATGAGTCCCTCTGTCCCACCGTGTTCATCAACTACTAGTAAGAACGGATTGTAGTCTCTTACGATTGGAAATATTTCTGCTAGTGAACATGTTTCTATTATTTTTGTTACGGGTAAAAGGAATGGCTCTAATAATGTATCGGCTTCCATTTCACCTTTTGATATTGGCTTAGCTAGATAACGCAAATCTAATACACCCAATACATCATCTAAAGACTCACCAATCACAAAGAAGCGAGCATGTCGAGTTTTATCGACTTGTTTCATAAGTTCTGAAAAGGTTATATTTTTTGGCAAAGTTACCATTTCAGATCTTGGGATCATCACTTCTTTAACCTGTGTATCTTTTAAAGCAAAAACTCCTTCAAGAATATTCTTCTCATCTGGTTTTAAACCTGTTACATTATCTGTTTCTATGAGAGTTTCTAATTCTCCAGCAGATAAATCTGAGTTTAAAGAATCCCATTTGTTATTTAAATTAAACAAGCCTAAACAGGCGCTAGCAAAGAATTCTATTGTTTTCACAATAGGATTCATGGCTTTTCTTACGGCATCGAATATTGTAGTTAACTTTAATGCAGCAGATTCTGGATTGTTAATTACCAAAGCTTTTGGAATTAGTCCAGAAACAAGAGTAACAACTAAAACAACAAATAAAAATAATAGAAGATCATAAAATCTATTTGATAAAATATTTCTTTTCCAATAATCATTAGCCAGGTTATTGCTTAGCCATCCAATTGCAATTAATGAAATTGTCACTCCAAATTGAGAAGCAATTAATGAAGATCTAAAGCGTTTTTGAATTTTTAAAATTGCAAATGCTCCCTTCTTTTTTTCTTCTATTAACCTTAAAACTTTACTTGGCCTTATTAATAAAAAAGAGAGTTCACTCGCTGCGAAAAAGGCTGGTAAAAATAAAAGAAATAAAAGTAGAGTTATTTTCATTCAATGACAAATGAATAATGGGGGTGGCGAGGATCGAACTCGCCTTAGCCAAATTATGAGTTTGGTGCATTCACCAGATTGCTACACCCCCAAGGGAATTTATGTAATTTTAATTACATTGATTTTCAATATACAATATAAAAATAATATTTCAAAAAACACCTCATTAGGAAGTTTTTGTGAGATTTCTTTTTTTTCTTCTAATCTTTAAATATAAATTAAACTTTTACTAATGGGCAAATTTTCGGATGAGTATGATTTAAATAAAGCAAAATTGTTAAAACAGTTAATTGAAAAATCTTACAAAAAAGGAAACTTTACTTTATCTTCAGGAAAACAAAGCAGTCATTACTTGAACTGTAAACCAGTGTCATTAAATGGCGAAGGCTTAAACTTAATAAGTGAATTATTTTTAGATTTAAAGGACTCAAGGTCAAAAGCTGTAGCAGGATTGACATTAGGTGCAGACCCTATAGTAAGTGGATTAATTGTTAAAGCAGCTTCGAATGGACTAGACCTTGATGGTTTAATAATTAGGAAAGAAATCAAAAAATACGGTACCAAAGCTGGAATAGAGGGCCCTATATTAGAAGAAGGAACTTTGGTAACTGTCTTAGAGGATGTGGTTACAACTGCTGGTTCAGTAATAAAAGCTATAAAAAAATTACGAGAAAACAATTATGTTGTTGAGGAAGTTTTGTCTATAGTTGATAGGCAAGAAGGGGGCTTAGAAGCACTTGAAGATGAAAATGTTAAATTAAAGAGTCTTTTTACAATAAAAGATTTTTTATAATTATTTCAAAATGCAAGATATAAAAAAAAAGTTTTGGCTTGAAAAATTTGATTGTTTTTCAATTACTGGAAAAGATGCCAGAAAATTTTTGAATGGAATAACAACTGGTAATATTCTTAATTCAGGAAATAAAGTTATCAAAACTTGTTGGTTAACTCCAAATGGAGTTCTAAGATCATTAATTGAAATTATTTTTTTAGAAAGAAGCTTAGAAGTAATTATCTTGGCGGGTAACATAAATGAAATAATTGATTACTTTAATCAAATTATTTTTCCAGCGGACGATGTACTTCTGAGTGAACCTTCATTGATAAATAGAATTCAGGAAATTGATGAATCTAGTTCATGGAGAACTTACCAGCCTATTTTCTTCAAAACTGAAGATAAAGAATTTGAAATGTATAAAAATAAACTAAATTTACTAAATCCCAATGATTTAAAACTTTGGAAGATTAATCAGGCAATACCCTCATTAGAAATGGAAATAAACGGGAAAAATAATCCTCTTGAGCTTGGATTAAAAGATCTTATAGATTTTAATAAAGGTTGTTACTTAGGACAAGAAACAATGTCAAAAATAAAAAATGTTTCTTCCTTAAAACAGGAAATAAGAATTTGGAAATCAATTGAATCTAATTTGAATTTAGACTTAGAAGATAAAAATTTATATATAAATTCTGCCAAGGATATTTCTGTAGGCAAAATCACTAGTTTTTTTAAATTAGATTCTCAAATAAAAGGTTTAGCTATGATAAAAAGAAAATATTTAGAGGAAGGAAGTTATTTTTTTTCAGAAATTTTTGGAAAAATTATTATAAATAAATCTGTAGGATCAATTTTTCTTTAATCGATTTTTGATTAAATATTCTGCAATTTGTAGAGTAGCAAAACAATCATCTTTGTTATATTGGATAATTTTCTCTAAAAATATTTGTTTTTCTGTAATTTGATATTGAATCCACCAATAAAGTGCTTTCGAGCCACTTACATTTTTCTGCGCCCATTCAAATCCAAGCCAATTAGAAACAGTTTTTAAGCCATAGTTTTTTAGTGGTAATATCCAAGACTTTCTTATTAAGGTATGTAAGTCAATAAATCTGGAGGAAAGTGAATCAATTTCTTCAAAACTAAAATTTAGTTCTTTAGCAATATTAATTATTGATATTTTTTCAGTTTCTCCGTAATGTAAAACTGGCCATTTCTTGTGTGAAAAAAGTATTTCAATAATTTGCCTGTAAGATTCTCCTTTCTTGTTGTTAAGATTTAAAATTGGTTCATAAATAAGATCTTCTTTTTTTATAGACAAATTATTTACTTTTAAAAATCCATATAAAAAATCATGCTTTTCATCTGGATTTGACTCAATATCAAATATATAAAATCCCGAACATATTTTTTCTAATAGATCTTTCGTATTATTTTTATTAGAAATCAAATATGGTGCTCCTGAAATATAAGCTTGTGCTTGCTTTATAAATACTGACGCTTTTTCATATTTTTGATCGTTGAATTTAGATAATTTCTCTCCAAGTTGTTTTTCGTTATGGGAAGCTAATGTTTGGGTATCAGATATTCCATTTGTTATGAGTAATGAGGCCGTTTTCGATCCTATTCCATCTATATCTGTTAGATATCCTTTTTCTTTTGCTTCTTTATCACAAAACTTTTGCCAGGAACAAATAGTACATTTTTTTCTATCTTGAGTTATTTCTGGTATGGATCCCTCCAAGCATTCATTTAAATTTAATAAAATATTTAAAACTTTTTTTCTTAATTTTTTATTTAAATAAATTTCTTCAACTTTAACTTTTTTATAAAAAGTTGAAATTACTAATCCTTTCTCAATTTTAGATTCTTGAAAAGATTCCAAAAGCATAGAACAAAAAGCTAAGTCGAATAAATGTTCTTTAGTTGTTTTGTGGCCTAACTTATAAACAACAGGTAAATATTGATATTGACCCCATTTACTTTTACCTTTAGTCTTTAAAAGTAATTGTGGAAGTATCTCTGCGTTTATATTTTGGAAAATATTCCCTTTGATTTTTAATCCAATTACCCCTTGATAACCATTTTCACAGGCTTTTAATCCTGAATATATTTCACCATTACAAAATTCAGAGAAAATTTGAAACTGATTAATTTTATCTATAGCTTTATGGGGAGACCAAACTTCAAAAGATTTTTTACCCTTAAAATCTAGCCATGCTTTTCTTTTGCATCTTGTAAAACTTTTTAAATGAAGAGAATTCAAATTATTTTTTAAGGGCGGTTTTAAAATTTACTCATATAAATTATTATAGATAATTAAAAGAAATCAAGGAAATTTGAAATTTGACAACTGATAAATTTGATAAGATAAAATTTGGAACTGATGGTTGGAGAGGAATTATTGGTTTTGACTTTAACCTTTCCAATCTTTCAAGAGTTGTTGTCGCTGCATGTCAGGAGTTGCATTATCAATACTATAAAGAAGTTAATTCAAAGAAAATTATTATTGGATATGATCGTAGATTTATGGCTTGTGAATTCGCCAAGCAAATAGTGCCTTTCGTAAGAGGATGTGGTTTTGAACCGATCTTATCTGATAGCTTTGTTACAACACCCTCTTGTAGTTTCTATGCCAAAGAATTCAGTTGTCTTGGAGCCTTAGTAATTACAGCAAGTCATAATCCATATAATTGGCTAGGTCTAAAAATAAAGAGCTTTAATGGATGTTCTGTTGACGAATCTTTTACAAGTGAAGTTGAAAAAAGATTAATGCTTGGAAATTCAATTGAAAAAATAGATGGTATTAATCAATTGTTAGATATTAAGAAATTTCATTTGGATAGAATTAAATCTCTTTTTGATATTGACTATATTTCCAAGAGATTAAAAAAAATGAAATTGAGAATTTTTGTAGATTCTATGCATGGTTCGGCTGCAAATTGTATGGCTGATATTTTTGCTTCTAGTGATTTAGAAGTTATTTCAGAAATCAGGAAAGATGCTGATCCTTTTTTTGGAGGAAAACCTCCTGAACCTCTTTTAAATTATGCAGATGATCTAAAACAAAAACTAATAAAACATTCAACAAATGAAGTGAAAACTTTAGGAATTATATTTGATGGTGATGGTGATAGAATTGCGGCAATTGATGAAAAAGGAAGATACTCTAGTACTCAAGATTTACTCCCATACTTTATTAGCTATTTGGGCGAAATTAAAAATAATTCTTATCCAGTTTTAAAGACTGTTAGTGGTTCAGATATTATTAAAAATATTTCAGAAAGTCAAAATAGAGATGTTTTTGAACTTCCAGTTGGCTTTAAATATATTGCTGAAAAAATGATTAAAGAGAAAATATTTATTGGAGGAGAGGAATCTGGGGGAGTTGGTTTTGGTGACTTTATGCCTGAAAGGGATGCTCTATATGCAGCGATGGTTTTATTAAATGGAATTGCTGAAAAATCTCAATATTTATATGAAACCTTAGATGAAATTCAAAAAGATTTTGGGCCAAGTTTTTATAAAAGAATTGATATAAAATTTCCAAATCAGTCAGAAAAAAATAACGTAAAAGAATTTATCATAGACAATATTCCTGAAAATATTAATAATCACAAGTTAAAAAGTATCTCAAAGATTGATGGAATAAAGTTGAGAATCGATAAAAATTTTTGGCTTCTTTTTAGGTTTTCAGGAACGGAACCTCTTTTAAGGTTATATTGCGAAGCTCCAAAAGAATCTTATTTAGATGAGTTATTAGAGTGGGGTCAAGTATTTATAAATTTGGCAGGAGAATAAGGATGAAAAATTTATATTTAGCGAGTAAGAACAAAGGTAAAATTGAAGAATATAAGAAATTGCTTACTGGAGTTAATTGTAAATTATTACTCCAGCCAGAATCATTAGAAGTTGAAGAGGATGGACTGACATTTAGAGATAATGCAATTAAAAAAGCAAGTGAAGTATCGAGGAAAACAAATAATTTTTCAATAGCAGATGATTCAGGAATTTGTATTGAAGCACTAGGTGGTAAGCCTGGCATTTACTCATCTAGATATGCAGAAAATGATCAGAAGAGAATTGAACGAGTTTTAAGAGAACTTGATGGAGTTCAAAATAGAAGTGCTTTCTTTATTGCCAATATTTGTGTTTGTTCCCCAAATGGTGAAGTGATTATTGAATCTGAGGCCAAATGTCATGGCAATATTATTTTAAATCCCAGAGGAAAAAGTGGTTTTGGGTATGACCCAATTTTTGAGGAGAGTTCTACCAGATTAACTTTCGCAGAAATGAATAATGATATTAAAGACTCTTGTGGTCATAGAGGTAAAGCATTTAAAAAAATTATTCCAGATTTAATTGAAATTTTTTCTTAAATTCAATTAAGCCAAGATCCATGAAGGCCATGAGGAATTGAAATGGGTAATTCATAAACAGCTAATTCTTTTAATTCTTTTGCATCTAATATCACTAAATCGCTTCCTCTTCTTTCTCCGTTCCATAGAAGTATAAATAAAAATCCCTCATCTTCTTTTGAAGAGTTTTCTGATGGAACCATAATTGGTTCACTTACGAATCCACTTGGACCTGCTGACCAAGAAATCTCTTCTTTAGAAGTTAAATTTATTTTTTTGATTGCTTGAAGTGGAGCGTTACCCAGCTTTTGAGATGTGCTTGCCATCCAACTAAAAGTTGCTTTTAATCCTAAGTTTTTAGGATTAACAACAGCAAATTCACAACATTGTTCACTTAAAGTTTTAAGTTCACTAGTTTTTTTCTTTAGATCGATAATTGATCTTTTCAGTTTTCCTTCTGGATATTTATCAAAGTCAATATCCCTAAAATTCTCGTCTGGACCAACAGATGGGAAATCATCATAAAAAATACTATCTAATACAATTTTGGAATCTTTTTCAAATGCATTTACATGATGAAAAACGAATCCCTCTGGAGCATCTATTGTTAAAGGAGGCTGACCTCTAAATAATCCACTTTCTCTGGGGATGATAAAAAACTTTGCCTTTTTATTTGGGTTTGACTTTAGACATTGTGCTGCTCCTCTTTGACCCATTACAAATGGAAGAGGATTGAAATCAATAGCATTCTGTAAAAATATTGCCCAATTAGTTGTAATTGCGAAATCATGAAGGAATGCAAAGCCATTAAAGGTATCTTTTCTGTCAAAAATGAGCTCTCCAGAATTTGTACCAGCATTATTAAATTCCATTAATCTAATGGTACTTTTTGGCCCGGTTTGTACTCCAAAAGTGACTAAAAGTTCTGAAGAAGCATTTGAGTTTAGGTCTGTTTTAGGATGAGCACTGAATGCTTCGTTAGGCTTGAGTACCCCTCTTAATGTTGTTAAACCAATAGTATCAAGACTATCAGGATCCATTGCATGTGGACCGGCTGCTTCCCATAATGCGAGAATTTCATCTCCTAATTTAATGACATGAGTATTAGCGATATTCTTGAATTTTAGATCTAATGCATTATTTAAAATTCCTCCATTTTTTTGTGTTCCAAAAACACCTCTATAAATAAATTTATTTATTTTTTCTTCTTCCAAATAGCCTTTAGTCTTAACAAATCTATTTGTTAAGAATGGCTGACCATTTTCGAATTTTATGGATGTTATCATTCCATCACCATCAAATGGATGATGAACCCATTGTCCACCTCTCTCTAATATTCCTGGTCCATTTCTTAGTAATGTTCCATTTAAATTTTTAATATTATTACCTTTGCTAATTGTTAGAGGCTCTTTAGTTAGCTCCTTTTCTACGTTTTGATATGCACTTGACCAATCTTCTTTATTAAAAATTTTAAATTTATCAATTTTTTTATCTTGTAAATTAGTCACAACAAAATAATAACTTCATCTATCTTCGCCAAAAATCAATTGAATTGTGGCTGATTAGAAAAAATTCCTATTTTATTGATTTTCTAACATTCCTTTACTGCTTGGAATTGAATCAGATCTTCTTAGATCTATTTCGGTAGCCATTCTCATTGCTCTTGAAAAAGCTTTAAAGCACGCCTCAACTATGTGATGTGAATTACTACCTCGTATTTGATTAATATGCAGAGTAATACCGCTGTTATTTACAAAGGCAATAAAAAACTCTCTTACTAGTTCAGTATCATAATTTCCTATTCTAGGGGCTTTTAATTGCAGATCATAAGATAGATGCGGTCTTCCAGAGCAGTCTAAAGTGACTTGAACTAATGCTTCATCTAATGGGGCAAAGAAATGTCCAAATCTGCTTATTCCTTTTCTTTCCCCCAAGGCTTTTGAAAATGCTTTTCCTAATGCGATTCCTACATCTTCATTTGTATGATGATCATCAATATGGGTATCTCCAATTGCTTTTATTTTTAAATCGAACAAACCATGACTGGATATTTGATGAAGCATATGATCTAAGAATGGTATCCCGGTATCAATCTCAGAAATTCCATTTCCATCTAAGTTTATAAATACAGAAATATCTGTTTCATTCGTATTTCTTTTTATTTCAGATTGCCTTAGAGATGACATTTTTATGCAAAAAACTTAGTTTACATTCCATTAATGCAGTAACCCGCATCAACATAAATTGTTTGGCCTGAAATGCCGCTAGAGAGATCACTTAATAAAAAAGCAGCTGTATTACCTACTTCTGTTTGAGTGACTGTTCTGCGTAAAGGAGCCTTTTCTTCAACATTGTGAATCATATCTAAAATGCCACCTATGGCAGAACTCGCAAGTGTTCTTATAGGCCCAGCACTTATTGCGTTAACTCTGACTTGTTTTTCGGGACCAAGTTCTGCAGATAGATATCTTACTGAAGCTTCTAAAGCTGCTTTAGCGACTCCCATCACGTTATAGTTAGGAATCGCCCTTTCTGAACCTAAATAAGTTAATGAGACAACTCCAGCACCATCACTAAATAGTGGTTTTGCTGCTTTACATAAAGGTGCTAACGAATAGGCACTTATATTAAGAGCCCTATCAAAACCCTCTGAAGTGGTAGCACTATAATCTCCAATCAATTCATCGCGTCCTGCAAATGCTAGGCAGTGAACTAATCCGTCAATTTGCCCCCAATTGTTTTTTATATTTTTAAAGATTTCTTCAATTTGAGCTGGATTTTGAACATCAAGAGGCAAAAATAACGATGGGTTTAAAGGTTCAGTTAGTTCTTTAACTTTAGACTCGAATCTTCCCTTATCATCAGGCAAATATGTGATTCCAAGTTCTGCGCCAGCTTTCGAAAGTTGTTGAGCGATACCCCATGCTATTGAACGATTATTGGCAATTCCTGTAACAAGAATTTTTTTGCCAGTTAGATTTAGAAGCATTTTGTTAATTATTTCTATATATTCTCCTATATAAAAGTACCTATCTTTACGGATTACTGCAAAATATACAATAATTTTCAAATATCAAAGAATTTTCAACTTGAACATGGTAAGAACAAATTCTATGGTTTTGGAATTAGGTTTTAAATTACCTAATTTCGAAATGTTAAATGCTAATTCTTCAAAAAATGAATATTTTAATTCTCATAATCTAGATAATCGGCATTTACTTTTAATGTTTATTTGTACCCATTGCCCATTTGTTAAATATATTGAGAATCAAATTTTTACCTTAAGTAAAGAAATTGAAAATACAGTTCAAACAGTTGCAATTTCTAGTAATGATATTGTCACTCATCCTTCAGATTCTCCAAAAAATTTGAGATTTCAAGCACAATCACAGGGATGGAGTTTTCCTTATCTATATGATGAAAATCAAAATTTTGCTAAGGAATTAAAAGCGGCTTGCACCCCAGACTTTTATCTTTTTTCAAATGAAAGAGATGGTGATTTTTTATTGTTTTATCATGGCCAATTAGACGATAGTAGACCAGGTAATAATATCCCTCTGTCTGGAAAAGATTTGCGCTCTGCTATAAAAGATTTGCATCAAGATAATTCTTATCCTTCAAACCAGGTCCCTTCTTTAGGTTGCAATATAAAATGGACTCCTGGTAAAGAACCAAGTTGGTTTAAATGAATTAAAAAATTTTTTTACCCATAGAAATATGGTTTAGGGTTAATATATTCACTATGCAGATACCTCCATTTACTTTAAATAGGCAGTACCACGAAATTGGCTCAGAAATTCAGAGTGAGGTTTCTAAAGTTTTAAAAGGGGGCCAGTATATTGGAGGTCAAGAAATTGCCAAATTTGAGGAGAGTTTTTCTAATCTGATTGGTGTTGAAAATACTATTGGATGTAATAGTGGAACTGATGCTTTAGTTTTAGCTTTGCGCGCATTAGATATTGGTGTGGGTGATGAAGTTATCACCTCATCTTTTAGCTTTTTTGCAACTGCAGAGGCTATTAGTGCAGTTGGTGCTAATCCTGTTTTGGTAGATATAGATCCAGAAACTTATCTCATTAATACTGAACTAATAGAACAAGAAATAAATGCTAATACCAAGGCAATTATGCCAGTTCATCTATTTGGTAATGCAGTGAATATGACCTTAATAAAATCTTTGGCCAAGAAATATGACTTAAAAGTAATCGAAGATTGTGCTCAGGCAACATGCACAATGTGGGAAAATTACAAAGTTGGTAGTATTGGTGATATAGGATGTTTTAGCTTTTTCCCTACTAAAAATTTAGGAGCTGCTGGAGATGGTGGAGCAGTAACAACTTCAGATCAGAAGATTGCAAAAAAAATTAGAGAACTGGCTGTTCATGGCAGTCCAATAAGATATCATCATACCCAAATTGGATATAACAGCAGACTTGATACCATTCAAGCTGCCATATTAAATATTAAAATTAAATATATTTCTAAGTGGATTAATTATCGCCAAAAAATTGCTAATAACTACCTTAATTTATTAGAAAAAAATCCATTTATTAGTTTTCCAAAAATTAGCTCTGATTCAATTTCCCATTCTTGGAATCAATTTGTCATCAAATTAAGAAACGATAAATATTTTTTAAATGAAGATTTTTCAATTTTATTTGATACTGATTGCAAAAAATACTATTCCTTAAGGAATTTGGTAAAACAACAACTTTTTGAAAAAGGTATTAATTCAATTATTTATTATCCAATTCCAATACACGCACAAATAGCTTATAAAAATAAAAATTTTTCTAGAACAAAACTCATAAATACAGAAAGAATTTGTACAGAAGTTCTTAGTCTTCCAATGTTTCCTGAAATTTCTTATGAAGAGCAAGTTTATGTAGCAAAAAATTTAAATAAAGTTTTAAAGAATTGTATAGAGGAAATTCAAATTTCAGCATAAAGTGATTTAAATAATCTTTGTTGAATGTTGTGATTGACGATAGGGCTTGAATAATTATTTTTTTCTAAATTAGATATCTCCCCATTTAATAATTCTGAATTTGAAACTTTAGATAATTCAGGAATCCAATATTTTATATATTCGCAAATAGGATCAAATTTTTTTGCTTGGGTATATGGATTAAAAATTCTAAGTGGTTTTGGATCCATACCGCTACTGGCGCTCCACTGCCATCCCCCATTATTTGCAGCTAAGTCTCCATCAACCAAAGTCTCCATAAATTTTTTCTCGCCCATTTGCCAATTGCATATAAGATCTTTTACCAGAAATGAAGCGACTATCATCCTACATCTGTTATGCATCCAGCCAGTACTATTTAGTTGACGCATTGCAGCATCAACTATAGGTACTCCGGTCTCTCCGTTGCTCCAATGTTGAAACCATTCATTATGGTTTTGCCATGGAAAGTGATCCCATTTTTTTCTATATGGACCTTTCTCTAGCTCTGGGAAATGGAATAAGCAATGTTGATAAAATTCACGCCAAACAAGTTCTTTTTGCCAAGTTTCAATTGATAGGTAATTTCCTTGATTTGCAAATTCTGAATTTAAATTTAATGTGGCGTTCCATACTTTTCTAATGCTGATGGTGCCGAATCTGAGAGATGCACTTAGAAAAGATGTCCCATTATGGGAGGGGAAATCTCGTGCAGAACTATAAGAATATATTTTTTTTTCGTTAATGAAGTTTTCTAATAATTTTTCTGCAGCATTCTCTCCAGGTCTACATGGACAAATATTCGAACCAGGAAATTTGATATTTTTGATAAATTTCTCTAGAACCGAATTAGATGAATTTATTGTCTTATCTTTGAGTTTATTATCTATATCTTTAAACTGGAAAATAACTTTATCTTGTTCATATGATCCTAATAAATTCATTTTTGATTTAAGGTTTTTATAAAAAGGTCCATAAACTGAATAAGGATTATTATTACCTGAAAATATTTTTAAAGGTTCTACTAATAAGTGATCCCAAGTTTCGATAACTTGAATATTTTCTTCTTTTAAATTTTTTTTTATTTTTAAATCGCGATTAATCTCATAAGGTTCAATTGATCTATTCCAAAAAACAAATTTAGCATCTATTTTCTTTGCTAATTGAGGAATTATTAATACCGGATCTCCTTCCTCCATAACTAATCTACTACCCATTTTTTTCCAATTATTTCCTAATTCTTGAAGTGAATTTCCTAGAAACCAAGCTCTTGAACTTGCATTGAAATCGTGTGAGTAACTTTTATCAAATATATAAGTTGAAGTAATAGCATTTGATACTGAAAATGCTTTGATTAAAGCTTGATTATCAAATATTCTTAAATCCTTTCTATGCCAAAAAAGTATTCTAGGTTTATTCATAATTTATCTAAAAATTGTTTAGCTCTAAACCAAGCCGTCACGGTTTTTGCGTCAAGAATTTCATTCCCACTAGAAATAAGATTATCTAGTTCGTCTGGATCTAAAATTAATACTTTTATATCTTCATCTAAATCTCCCTTAACCTCGGAATTGAGTTTGTTTAAATCACGAGCTAAAAATAAATAAATTTCTTCATCTGCATAACCAGGAGCAGGGACAAGAGTTCCTAGTTCATCCCATTTGTTTGCACTGAATCCAGTCTCTTCTTGTATTTCTCTTTGAATTGAATTAAAAGGTGTTTCACCTATTTCTAATGTACCTGCTGGAAATTCTAATAAATACCTTGAAATAGCAAATCTATATTGCCGAAGAATGATAACTTTATTGTCTTTTGTAATAGGTACGGCTAATGCTGCACCAGGATGCTTAATGTATCCATATTCACCTTCATGTCCATTTGGAAGTTCAATTCTATTTATTTCGAAACTAAATTTTTTTGACTTTAACTCAGATATTTTTTCTTTAAAAATGGATCTTCTTATAAGGTTTTTGTTGTCCATAATTTTTAAATAAAAATAGCCTAACAGTTATTTTTTGGTTTTGTAAATCATTTATATAGACCATTTTGGGGCATCAAACTTTGTGATTTTTTGGCTTCTACTTAAGATTTCAGATAGTGGCGTAATAACAAAATTCCGATTCATGAATCTAGGGTGAGGTAATGTTAATTCCTCGTCAATTGTATGAAAATCTTCCCACCAAAGAATATCTAAATCGAGACATCTTGATAGCCATTTCTTGCCCTTAGGCGTCTCTTTTCGTCCGAAAAATCTCTCTAACTTTTTTAGCTCCTTTAAAAGTAACCTAGCTTTTTTATTTGATGGTTGTGGAAAAGAATTACTTTTTATAAGTAGTAGAGTATTTAAATAATTTGGCTGCTCATTTTCAACACCATGGGGTAATGTCTCATAAATTGAAGACCAAAAAAAGTTGGCATGAAATTTGCTTTTCTCTTCTTTTGCTTTATTAGAACTATCTCCCCACTCATTTATTATTTCCTCTATTTTTGGTTTGCAAATTAATAGTGACTCAAGAGGGCTTCCGAACTTACTATCAATATTTGCTCCCAGGGATATACATAGTCCATTTTTGATATTAAGATTTGATAATTCCACTACAAAAAACAAAGTTATTGGATAAATTCTATATCAGGCATTTTTAAAGTGATTTTGAACCCCGAGTTAAAAGAAAAAGGAGAAATAAAAGATTTAATGAATTCGAAGGATTCTTTTAGAGCTTTCCCTTTGGCGGCAATTACAGGTCATAGCTTATTGAAATTATCTTTGCTTTTGGCAGCAGTTGATCCTAGTTTAGGAGGAGTGATCATCGCTGGCGGAAGAGGTACTGGAAAGTCAGTATTAGCAAGGGGTTTGCATACTTTACTCCCTCCTATAGAGGTATTAGATAATGAATCAATCCTGGAAAAGCTAACAAGTATAAATAGTAATACTTCATTAAGACCTATTGGTAGGAACCTAGATCCAGATAAACCATCGGAATGGGATATTAGTACTAATAAATTATTAGAGGAGTTAATTGGAAGTGATTTTTTGAATCAAACTGAAGAAATTCCAAAAAAAGTAAGAGAAGCTCCATTTATTCAAGTCCCTATTGGCATAACTGAAGATAGACTTGTCGGATCAATAGATGTCGCTGCCTCATTAAGTACGGGGGAACAAGTTTTTCAGCCTGGAATTTTGGCAGAGGCTCATAGAGGTGTTCTTTATGTAGATGATATAAATTTATTGGATGATGGTATCGTAAATTTAATTCTTGAAGCTACAGGAAGAGAGAAAAATAATATTGAAAGAGATGGTTTAAGCCTTTCTCACCCTTGTAAGTCACTTTTAATAGCAACTTATAATCCTGAAGAAGGTGCTTTAAGAGATCATGTTTTAGATCGTTTTGCTATTGTTCTTTCTGCAGATCAATCGATTGATAATGCTCAAAGAGTTGAAATTACAAAATCTGTTTTATCACACGCAGAAAATAATATTAAATTTTCAGAAAAATGGTCGGAAGAATCTGATAATTTATCTACTCAATTAATTTTGGCAAGACAATGGTTAAAGGATGTCAAGATAACAAAAGAGCAAATAACTTATTTAGTGAATGAAGCTCTTAGAGGAGGAGTAGAAGGACATAGGTCAGAATTATTTGCAGTAAAAGTAGCAAAGGCAAATGCAGCTCTTAGAGGGGATGAGAATGTAAATTCTGAAGACCTAAAAGTTGCAGTAAGGTTAGTAATCCTACCACGAGCAATGCAAATGCCTCCAGAAGATGATGATATTCAACCACCCCCTCCAGAGGATCAGAGTCCCCCACCCCCACCTCAATCAAACAATGAAGAGTCTGAACCTGAGGCTAATGAAAATGATGATAATCAAGAGCAGGATCAAGAAGAAGATAATTCTGATGGAGAAGACGAATCTACTCCCGAAATACCTGAGGAATTTATATTAGATCCTGAGGCTTGTATGGTTGATCCTGATTTATTACTTTTTTCATCAGCTAAAGCAAAAGCTGGCAATAGTGGAAGTAGATCAGTGATATTTAGTGATAGTAGAGGAAGATATGTAAAACCTATTATCCCTAGAGGTAAAGTAAAAAGAATTGCTGTAGATGCAACTCTTAGAGCTGCCGCTCCCTATCAAAAATCAAGAAGATTAAGAAACCCTAATAAGTCAATAGTTATTGAAGAAAATGATTTCAGAGCAAAGCTTCTGCAAAAAAAGGCTGGTGCATTGGTTATTTTTCTAGTTGATGCGAGTGGCTCTATGGCTCTAAATAGAATGCAAAGTGCTAAAGGCGCAGTAATAAGACTGTTAACAGAGGCATATGAGAATAGAGATGAAGTTGCTCTTATTCCTTTTAGAGGTAATCAGGCTGAAGTTCTTCTGCCTCCAACAAGATCTATAACTGCAGCAAAAAGAAGGCTAGAAACAATGCCTTGCGGGGGTGGATCGCCTTTAGCGCATGGCCTAACACAATCAGCTAAAGTAGCAAAAAATGCTCTTTCTACTGGAGATATAGGCCAGGTTATTGTCGTTGGTATTACTGATGGAAGAGGAAATGTACCATTAGGATTATCCCTAGGCCAAAATGATGCTGAAGACAAAGATAATGAGAATATCAATTTAAAGCAAGAGGTTCTTGATATTGCTGCAAAATACCCCATGCTTGGTATAAAACTTTTAGTAATAGATACAGAGAGAAAATTTATTGCAAGCGGTTTCGGTAAAGAATTAGCAGAGGCAGCACAAGGGAAATATGTCCAACTGCCAAAAGCTACAGATAAGGCAATCGCAGCTATGGCTTTGAATGCTATTAATGAATTTTAAAATTATTTATGGATAAATTTCGTTTAAGAATTTTGAAAGCCCGATTGTTAAATCTCTTATAGATTGGGTTAATTCTTTGTCTTTTTTTAGTTTTTCAAAATCATCACTCATATCATCTATTTTGCTGGAGATAGAACTAGCAGCATTAATTGTCAATTTAATGTCATTAAGTGTTTCTTTGTCATCAATGGTAGACAAAATGTTATTCAAATGATTAGCAGCTATTGTAATTTCTTTTATTAAAGGTTCAATTCTTAGTATTTCTTTTTTCGATAAATAAATTAATTCATCAAGATTTTCTTGTGTCCTGTCAAATTGATCCATTGACTTAACGATGTTCTCAATTAAGTTTTCTTGATTTGTTTCTTTTAAAATTTGACTTATTCTATTAGTTATATTTGAGAGACTTGATAGTTGTTTGCCAGTGATAGTGTCTCCCTGACAAATAATTAATTTTGTATCACATTTTTCCGATGTAGGTTTTGCAATGTTTTTAGGAATTGTCTTGTCACTAGTTTCTAAAGCGACTTGCACATCTCCCCCAAGAAAAGAATTTGTGACTACCCTTGCAAATGCTGGTCTTGGAAGAATAATTTCAGGATTATTTAAAACTATTTTTGCTTTAATTGATTCATTAGTAAATAAGATATCTTCTATTGACCCTACTAAAATTCCTCTATAGGTCACTGGGGATTTTTTTGATAAACCACTCGCATTATTAAATTCAGCAAAGAGGTACCAATTTTTTGAAGATAATCTTACTCCCTTAATCCAAAAAGAAAAGAATGTGAATATAAAAATTCCTCCTAATAAGGAAAAACCAACTATTGAATCTCTTAAGCTTCTACGCATAATTTTTAAACGTCTTTAGGTTGCATGGGACCATCAAGTTTCCCATGCCTAAATTGAAATACATAGGGATCATTACTCTTTTTAAATTCATCAATTGAACCTGCCCATCTAAATTTTCCTCCATAAAGCATTAAAACTTTGTCTGAAGTCCTTTCTATAGTACTAAGAACATGGCTAACAACAATAGATGATCCTCTAGCTTTATCATTTGTCTTATTAATTAAATCTTCAATTCTTGATGAGGCAATTGGATCAAGACCGGCAGTTGGTTCATCAAAAAGTAATAAAGGTTTAGTCTTTGTATTGAGAGTTTGATCATTAATTAATGCTCTAGCAAAACTTACTCTTTTTTGCATGCCTCCGCTTAATTCATTTGGAAGTTTATTCTCAACATTAAATAATCCTACCTCAGCTAAACATTCACTTACGATTTCACGAATTAACTTTTTTGATAAGTTTTTATTCCTTTTAAGAAGAAAACCAACATTTTCTTCAATAGTTAAAGAACCTAACAAGGCTGGGTTCTGAAAAACTAATCGTACATCAGGAGGATTATTTTGATCTAATCTCAAATATTTTTGTCTCTCACCAAATATTCTTAATTCTCCTTTGCTAGGTAAAATGAGGCCCGCTAATATTTTTAAAATAGTTGATTTACCTGACCCTGACGGACCAACTATTGCTAATTTCTCTCCTTCATTAAGTTTGAAATTTATTTGATTAAGCACATTAAGCTCTCCCCAGCTTATGGAGAGGTTTTGTGTCTCGACTGCATGCTTTGATTTTTTCAAAACCTAAATAGAGAAAAAGTCATCTTCATATATCATTGCCTATTTTTAGAAATAAAAAAAGGATGTATGAATTTGATTTATAATCAATTTAATTGATTTTTTATTAGAAGATAATAATTAAAGAGGTTTTTAATGAACAAGCAAAAAAAAAGGGCTAGAAGATTTTATAAATACTATAAAAAGTACAACTTTTCTCTAATAAATAAAATTTTAAGAATTTTGAGTTGGCTTTTGCCAGGACTGGTAATAAAAAGATGGATGCTTACATCCGCAATAGGATTCCTTACTTCATTATTAGGCCTTTCAATTTGGACAAATTTAAGCCCCCTTTATTGGTTTACTGAGATATTCTTTGGGGTATTGACAGGTTTAACTAAAATCTTGCCCGTTTCATTACTGGGTCCATTAATTTTTGTTTTTGGACTTTTTTTAATTGGGATTGGACAAAATAGGAGTATTAATTCTATTCAAAAAGCACTTGTTCCAGAAAAAAATACTTTTTTAGTTGATGCATTAAGAACTAAGAGTAAATTAAACAGAGGTCCTAATATAGTTGCAATTGGTGGAGGTACTGGATTATCTACTTTATTGAAAGGCTTAAAAAATTACAGCAGTAATATTACAGCTATCGTAACCGTATCCGATGATGGAGGAAGTAGTGGAATTCTTAGAAAACAATTAGGTGTGCAACCTCCAGGGGATATTAGAAATTGTTTGGCAGCCTTATCAAATGAAGAACCTATTTTAACTAGATTATTTCAGTATAGATTTTCAGCAGGAAGTGGTCTAGAGGGACATAGTTTTGGGAATCTATTTTTGTCAGCTTTAACAACGATTACAGGCAGTTTAGAAAAAGCGGTCCAAGCCTCCAGTAAGGTTTTAGCGGTACAAGGTCAAGTTTTACCGGCAACAAATATAAATGTTATGTTATGGGCCGAATTAGAGGATGGTGAAAAAATTTTTGGCGAAAGTAAGATAAGTAAATCTAAAAAATTAATTTCGAGAATTGGTTACCTGCCAGAAAATCCTTCTGCTCTGCCGAGTGCTCTTGAATCTATAAAAGAAGCTGATTTAATTGTTCTTGGTCCTGGTAGTCTATATACTTCATTATTGCCAAACTTATTAGTACCAGAAATAGTAGATGCCTTATTGCAAAGTAATGCTCCCAAAATTTATATAAGTAATTTGATGACTCAACCAGGAGAAACAGATGGACTTGATGTTTTTCAACATATCAAAGCGATTGAAAAGCAATTATCAAATTTTGGAGTAAATACTCGAATTTTTAACGCTATTTTATCTCAGATTCAATTTGAAAAGTCTCCTCTAGTAGATTATTACGAAAGTAGAGGGGCAGAGCCTGTCCAATGTAATAAAGAAAAATTATTATCGGAAGGTTATTATGTTTTGCAGGCACCATTGTATTCAAAAAGAATAACTCCAACCCTTAGACATGATCCAAGAAAACTTGCAAGAGCAGTTATGTTTTTATACCGCAAATTAAAGAAATTGAACTAATAAGCATCTTGTAGTTCATAAAAGTCTGGTTGAATATAATCTTTTCTTAATGGCCATCCTCTCCAGTCTTCAGGCATTAAGAGTCGTTTGGGATTTGGATGATCAATAAAGTTTATACCAAACATGTCATATGTTTCTCTCTCTTGCCAATCACTTCCTTTGAAAATTTTATATAAGCTTGGGATTGATAAATCTGAATCTCTTTTTAAAAAAACTTTTAGTCTTACTTCTTTAATCTTTTCAATTTTTTGTAAGTCGTCAACAGTTATAAAATGATAAAAACTAACAAGATTTTTACCTGGACCCTCGTCATAGCCACCTTGACATTGGAGATAGTTGAAACCGTAACCTCTTAAAGCTGATACTGCTTCAGACAATTTACTAGGTTCAACAGAAATATTTTCTATTCCTAAATGATCATTAGATAATGATTGATTTGGAATTCCATCTTTAGATAAATTTTGACTTATTAGTCCTCCTTTTTCTAATGAATTATCTGATGATTGAACTAATCCGTCTTTTTCCATTAATCTCCTTCACTATTGATAATTTCAGATTCTTTGCTTTTATCAAGTAATTCAGTTATCTTTTCTTTATTGGATGCAGGAATAACATTTGTTGACGTTTTGTTTAGATACTCTCCAGTATTCTCAGAGAAAACAAGATTCATTTTGTGATCAACTGTTATATATCTGTGGGTTTGCTCTGTTTTTTTACGCTCTAAAATAGATTCATTACCAACTTTTTTTCTTAATTTTATTACAGCATCAAAAATTGCTTCTGGTCGTGGTGGACATCCTGGGAGGTACAAATCTACTGGTATCAATTTATCAACCCCTCTAACAGCAGTAGTAGAGTCTGCGCTAAACATTCCTCCCGTGATAGTACAAGCACCCATGGCTATAACATATTTAGGCTCAGGCATTTGTTCATAAAGTCTCACTAGAGCTGGAGCCATCTTCATCGTTACTGTTCCTGCAACTATTAGCAAATCTGCTTGTCTTGGCGAGCTTCTAGGTACTAATCCAAATCTATCAAAATCAAATCTAGAACCGATTAAGGCTGCAAATTCTATAAAACAACATGCTGTTCCGTATAAGAGAGGCCATAGACTACTTAATCTAGCCCAATTGTGAAGATCGTCTAAACTTGTCAATATAATGTTTTCGCTTAAATCTGTTGTAACTTGTGGTGCACCAAGAGGATTGCAAGTTCCTTCTCGGATCTCTCTTATTGCTTTTGGGGATAGTTGCGGATTCAATTTTTTAACTCCATTCTAAAGCACCTTTTCTCCATGCGTATGCAAGAGCAATAACAAGTATAGCAATGAAAATTAACGCTTCAATAAACGCTAATAAACCTAATCTATTAAAGGCAACTGCCCAAGGATAAAGGAATACTGTCTCAACATCAAATATAACGAAAACCAAGGCAAACATGTAATAACGTATATTAAATTGAATCCATGCTCCTCCTATTGGCTCCATTCCAGATTCATAAGTAAGTTTTCTTTCCCCATTTCTTCCTTTAGGGGCAACTATGAGATTAGTAACTAGAGCTAAAACTGGTACAGCTGCCGCAATTAGAAGGAAACCTAAAAAATATTCATAGCCAGTTAATACAAACATCTTAAAAATTAATTTTGAATAAAAGTCGCTTAATTAAGCAAAATCTTTTAAAGTTCTTAAAGAACAATAATAAACCGTGAGTGAAAACATTCAACCAGCCTCTGAGGAAAACAAAATAGTTGAAGACTTTAAGAAAGAAAAACTTTCTGAAAACTCCTCAGGAGTAAATGTTGAACAACCTTCCCCTAATTTAGAACAAAATAGATTCGAATGTAGAAGCTGTGGATACATTTATGATCCGTCTGAAGGAAATAAAAAATTAAACATACCTAGAAATACGCCTTTTTCAGAGTTGGATGGGAATACTTTTGCTTGCCCTGTTTGTCGAGCTGGTAAAAATTTTTATAAGGATATTGGATCTAGAGCAAAACCTAGTGGATTTGAAGAGAATTTAGTTTATGGATTTGGATTTAATAGTTTACCGCCTGGACAAAAAAATATATTGATTTTTGGAGGGTTGGCGTTTGCTGCTGCTATGTTCCTTTCTTTGTACTCTTTGCACTAATATAATTAAATGAAAAATTTTTTTACAAGTATTCCTAATCTTCTTTTATCTGTAGTTCTCTGTTTAGTTTTAAGCAGTTGTTCATCTACAGGTGTCAAGATGAATGAAAGCAGCCCTTGGCAAACAATTCAGTTTGAAGATCAGGCTAATGCTCTAGATGTTGATTTTATAGATGATAATCATGGTTTTTTAGTAGGCTCAAACAGATTGATTATGGAATCTACTGATGGTGGTGAAACATGGGAAAAAAGATCATTAGATATTTCTGCTGAAGAGAACTTTCGCCTCCTCGATATTGATTTCAAGGGTTCTGAAGGTTGGTTAATAGGTCAACCCTCTCTTGTAATGCATACTTTCGATGAAGGTAAAAATTGGACTAGGCTTTCACTTGGAAAGTTACCAGGCCAGCCTTTCTTAGTTACTACTATTGATGAAGGAGTTGCTCAATTGGCGACAACCTCAGCAGCTATTTATGAAACTTCCAATAGCGGTGAAACATGGGAGGCAAAAGTATCAGACCCTTCGGAACAGGGAGGAATAAGAGATTTAAGAAGAACATCTAGCGGTGATTATGTTAGTGTTAGCAGTCTTGGAAATTTCTTCTCTACTCTTGATAGTGATAGCAATACTTGGATTGCTCACCAAAGAGCAAGTAGTAAGAGAGTTCAAAGCATTGGTTTCAATCCAGAAGGAAGTTTATGGATGCTTTCAAGAGGTGCTGAAATTAGATTTAATGAAGATTCTAATAATCTAGAAAGTTGGTCAAAGCCTATAATCCCTATTCTTAATGGTTACAACTATTTAGATATGGGCTGGGATCCAAATGGTGACATATGGGCTGGCGGCGGTAATGGCACTTTAATAGTAAGTAAAGATCAAGGAGAAACTTGGAATTCAGATCCTCTTGCATCTGCATTGCCTACTAACTATATAAAAATAGTTTTTCTTGATAAGGAGTCTTTAGATAATCAAAAAGGGTTCATACTTGGCGAGCGTGGTTACATTCTTAAATGGAATGGCTAAATCTGTAATTACTTAAGAAAATAATAAAAAAAATCTTAATTTTGGATGAATTTAACAACTGTCTGTAACCAAGCTGTTAATTTCTTCGCGAACTTATGATTTTACACTGTAAGATCGTATGGTAAACATTTGTGATTATGGCCGCAGGTTCAACGGGTGAACGCCCATTCTTTGAAATAATCACCAGTATTAGGTACTGGATTATTCATGCAGTAACATTACCAGCTATTTTTATAGCAGGCTTCTTATTCGTATACACAGGTTTGGCTTACGACGCTTTCGGTACTCCTCGTCCGGATAGCTATTTTCAGGCATCTGAAGCAAAAGCTCCTGTTGTAACACAAAGATTTGATGCGAAGTCTCAACTTGATTTAAGAACAAAATAACTATGTCTAATTCTCAAGCTCCAATGCAGGCTGCGGAAGTCCGCGTTTATCCTATATTTACTGTTCGTTGGCTAGCAGTTCACGCTTTAGCTATTCCATCAGTTTTCTTTTTGGGTTCCATTGCTGCTATGCAATTCGTAGCCCGATAAATCTAACAATCATGCAAGTAAACGAAAATCCTAACAAAGTTCCAGTTGAACTTAATCGTACAAGCCTTTATTTAGGCTTACTATCAGTCTTTGTATTGGGAATTTTATTTTCCAGTTACTTTTTCAATTAAATTAAAACTATGAGTAAATTAAAAGGACCTGATGGAAGAATTCCAGATAGACTTCCCGACGGTAGACCAGCAGTTGCATGGGAAAGAAGATGGACTGAAGGAACACTTCCTCTATGGCTTGTCGCTACAGCAGGTGGAATTGCAGTTATCTTCGTTTTAGGTATATTCTTCTATGGTTCATACCAAGGCGTTGGAGCTGGAGGTTAATAAATCCTTACCTTGACCTGATAATCACTTATATCAAACAAGCCTAATAAGAATCAGTAAATATCCTTAGTTTCTCTAGAGTGAAGCTTGGGATATTTTCTTTTTTGGTTATCAATCCATCTTTTAATGAAAAATGAGACTTACTTTTTGGTCTTTCTTTTGCAATTAATTTAGCTACTTCAAATATTATTTTATTAGCCACTTCAGTATTTGATCTAAGATTATCTAAAACCATCTCTACAGAAACTTCTTGATGAGTTTGATGCCAGCAATCATAATCAGTAACCATCGATAAGGAGGAGTAAGCTATTTCAGCTTCTTTAGCTAATCTTGCTTCTGTGTGGTTCGTCATTCCAATTATTGAACATCCCCAACTCCTATATAAATTAGATTCTGCTCTAGTTGAGAAAGCGGGCCCCTCCATTGCTAGATAGGTACCTCCTCTATGTAATTGTCTACCGCCAGGAATATTTTTTTCTCCGATTTCACTTAATATACGTGATAAATTTGTGCAGAAAGGATCTCCCATAGTAACGTGAGCAACAGCTCCCTCGTTAAAAAAGGTTGCTGGTCTATTTTTTGTACGGTCTATAAATTGATCTGGAACCACTATGTCAAGTGGCCTTATCTGTTCTTGTAATGAACCAACTGCTGATGGAGCAATAATCCATCTTACTCCTATTGATCTTAGAGCCCAAATATTAGCTTTGTAAGGGATTTCAGAAGGATTTAAATTATGTGTTCTGCCATGTCTAGGAATAAATGCTATTTCTAGGTTTCCAAGATTATATACTTTTATTGAATCAGAAGGTTTACCATAGGGAGTATTGATTTCTAGTTCTCTTAAGTACTCTATTTGATCCATTGAATAAAATCCACTTCCACCAATCACTCCTAATCTTGATTTTTCAATTGGTAATAAATGTTCTTTATTCATAGTGATGTAAATGACTTTTAATCATCTGGTACTAATTGGAGGAGGACACTCAAATGTTTCTTTGTTGAAGAAATGGTTAATGTTTCCGAAATTAATGCCAGAAATTCCTGTTTCAATTATATCTAGAGATGCTCATTTGGTTTATTCGGCTATATTCCCATCGGTGATTTCAAAATCAATCACTTTAGAAGAGAGTTTAATTGATATAAAATCTTTAGCAAAAAATGTAAATGTATCTTTTATAGAAGATGAAGTAAAGGATATTGATTTCAATTTAAAGAAAATTTTTTTAAGTAATAGACCTTCAGTTAATTATTCGAAGTTGGTGCTTAATTATGGAAGTCAAACAATAATTCCAAAAGAATTTGAATCACTAGTTAAAAATCGAAATGCTTTTTCAATTAAACCTTTTTTAAGTGCTTATGAATCAATACTAAAAGAGGACATTTTTGATTCAGTTAATGAACTTCCATTTGTAATCGTTGGGAGTGGCCTTGCTGCAATTGAAGTATCTTATGCTTTAAGAAAAAGATGGGGAGATAGACCTTTAAAACTATTATGTGATTCAAGAAAAATTAATAAAACAATTCTAAAAAGTTTACGGAATTCCAATATTGATTTAGTTGAAAAACTTAATTTTGATTATGGCAAGATTCTTTTATGTACTGGAAATACATCTCCATTATGGTCACAAAAAAAATTATTAGATTCGGATTCTTATGGCAGAATAATTACAAATCAGAATTTACAGATAAAAAGTTTTTCTGGAATCTTTGCTGTCGGTGATTGCGCAGTTGTAGGTTCAGCAAAAAGACCAGCATCGGGAGTTTTTGCAGTAAAAGTTGTAAATACATTAGTACAAAATCTAAAAAAAGATATAGAAGGGAGATCATTAAAAAAGTGGTTTCCTCAAAAGATCGGATTGCAAATAGTAAATATATTTCCAAGCCATCATCCAAAGGCTTTTGCTATTTATCGCAATTTTGTTTTCGGCCCTTCTTTTATTTTTTGGATTTTAAAGCATAAAATTGATCTCAACTTTATTAAAAAGTTCAGATCAAAAAGGCAAATTATGAAAAGTAGTGAAAAAAATATTTCATTGAATGATTGCAGAGGATGTGCAGCTAAAATTCCTCAGTTTGTTTTGAATAAATCATTAATAAATTCTAATTTAAATTCTTTTGCCTCATCACCTGAAGATTCAGTTGAGATATATCAAAATGGTCAAGATATTATCTTGCAAAGTGTAGATGGATTTCCTGCTTTGGTAAGTGATCCTTGGCTTAATGCAAAAATTACTACTTTGCATGCATGCTCAGATTTGTGGGCATGCGGAGCAAAACTTTCATCCGCGCAGGCTTTAATTGCATTACCAAAAGTTGAAAGGGAATTTCAGAGTTACCTCTTTTCTCAATCACTTCAAGGTATTAAATCAACAGTTGAGGATCATAGAGGTGAATTACTTGGAGGCCATACTTTCGAGGCAAGAAGTTTAGTAAATAAACCTTATTCATTAGGAATAGATATTTCTTTAACAGTTCAAGGTATTTTAAAAAATGGATCAAAACCATGGCTTAAATCTGGAATGAATATTGGAGATATTCTCATGATGTCTAGACCTCTGGGCGTTGGGATTTACTTTGCCGGTCAAATGCAAAATATTAATATGCTAGGTAGTTCTTCTGAAGTAATTAATAATTTAGTAAAGAGTCAGCAATATTTGATTGATGAAATTTATCTTTTTCAAAATCAATTTAAAGAATCATTAGTCAATGCTGCGACTGACATTACTGGATATGGATTTATTGGACATCTTAAAGAAATGGTTGAATCATCTAATTTATATAGGCAAAGAAATAATCTTGAGCCACTAAAAGTTTTATTAGATTTATTTGCATTTAAAGCTTATCCTGGAGTATTTGATTTAATAAGAAAAGATGTTAAAAGTACTTTCTTTGAATCTAATAAAGAAATTTTTGACAAAATTTATAAAGTAAATAAGCAAAAAAGAATAATTAATTTTTTAAACGAAAATTCATTAGATCAAGAGACTTTTAAAGAGAGAATATCATTACTATTAGATCCTCAAACATGTGGACCCTTATTGATTAGTTGTAATCGTAAATATGAAAATGTTCTAAAGGATAAATGGTACAAGGTTGGAGAGGTTGTAAAAATGTAATTAATTTCTATTTAATTTATCAATTTCCAAATATCTTAATCTTTTGATTTCCTTTCCCATCTCCTTCCCTGGGGCCCATCCTTCTTTTTTTAATGTTTCTCCATCTTTTTTTGATTTTATGAATTTGTAAATAAATAACCATTTAAACAATTTTCGCCAGTATGGTCCTCCATCACAAATTAATAATTTGACTGTCTCATCATTAAGGTTTCTATCTTCAATAAATTCTGTCCAACTTGATGGAGAAAAATGATTTAAATTTTTTTGGTTTGTATTTAATATCTTTTTGATATTTATATAATCTTCTATTATTTTTATCTCGCTATTATTTACCAAAAATCTTTGACATGCTTTTTCTAAATCTTCTGAATCTTTTAATAAGTAAAGCATATAATTTCCCTTTAACTTCTTAATCCAATTTAGTCCTCTTAAAAATCTTTTATCGACTTTAATATTTTCATTTAAGATTGAGATAATTTCCCATTTATGAATTATCGAAATCACGTTAGTCAAATTATCGTGTTTGCATATTTCAGCTAGTTCCATCCTTATTCGTATGCCTAGTCCAGGAGGGTAAATCATTTTCTGATGAGTTTCTGAACTTTTCCATGGCCATTGTCTAACGGTTTCTTGAGATTGTTTGAGGGAATCATTTGAAATATTGAAATCTAACCTTGAAGCATATTTTGCACATCTAATTAATCTACTTGGATCATCTGAAATACTATTACTGTGAAGTAAGTTCAATCTTTTACTTTTTATATCAGAAATTCCTCCATAAAGATCATAAATTTTCCTTGTCGAGACCTCGAAGGCTATTGAATTTATAGTGAAATCTCTCCTCTTAAGATCCTCCTCAATAGTACTTTTATTTACTGTAGGATTTAAGCCAGGAGCAGAATAAATTTCTTTTCTTGCAGAAGCAATATCAATTTTATAGTCATTAATATTTATTTCTACAGTGTTGTATAAATTAAATTCCTTGATTAAACATAAATCTACATTTACAATATTTTTTTTAATAAATTTTGCGAGAGAAATAGAGGATCCTTCAATAACAAGATCAATATCTACAGGTTTAGAAAACGATTTTTTGTGGAATTTACTAATTAATAAATCTCTTAAATAACCGCCGACAAAAGCTACTTTAGTATTGTTATTAGATTCTATGTATTTAGCAATTAGGTTATATAAATTAAATGGAGTTTTGGTTAATTCCCCATGGATGTACTCAGAGATATCGTTCATGAGTTTTAACTTACATAACGAATTGGAGCTAATCTTGGATCTAGAATTTTACTTCCTTTATCACCAAATTTTACGGCTAAAGATATTTTTTCCCCACTCCCAAAAATATGTATGATTTCACCTTTCCCAAACTTTGAGTGAATTAGCTTATCTCCAACTATCCAGCTTTTTCCTTTACTGGGACCTGAATATAATTTCCTTACCGCATTTATTGGGTTGTTAACAGATTCATTTGGATTTTTTCGATCAACTCTGGTTAAACGATCAAGATGCCAATCTCTTCTAATTGAAGCACCACCAGTTTGTGGTAATTCGCCATCCATTAAATCTTCAGGTATTTCTGAAAGAAATATTGAGGGAATTGTTGCTTCACGCATTCCACCCCATAATCTTCTTTCTCTGGCATGACTTAAGAAAACTCTTTCTTTAGCTCTTGTAATACCTACATAGCATAATCTTCTTTCCTCTTCAAGAAGTGAGGGAGTATCTATTGATCTATGGCTAGGGAAGAGACCTTGTTCTAGCCCAGTGATAAAAACATTTTGAAATTCTAAACCTTTACTATTATGCAGAGTCATGAGAGTTACAGAGTTGGGATTATTTTTCTTCGTATCATTATCAGTTGTTAAGGCTGCTGTAGAAAGAAATCCCTCTACATCTCCACTTTCTGTTTCTTCTTCATATTGAGTAGCTGCATTAATTAGTTCTTGTAAGTTATTTCTTCTATCTTCAGATTCTTCAGTCCCACTAGAGATCAAGTCACTTAAATAACCACTTTTTTCTAAGATTAGTTGTAAAAGTTGAGCGGGCCCTGAATTTTCTAGGTAACACATTAGATCATTCATAACTTCAGTAAATTTATTAATTCCTTTTGATGATCGGCCTATTGTTTCTTCAATACTTTGCCTATCATTAAGAACCTCCCATAGTGGGATATTTAACCTATTAGATAATTCATTAAGTTTTTGAATAGTAGTCTTACCAATCCCTCTTCTAGGGACATTTATGATTCGTAAAAGACTAACGTTATCTGAAGAATTAACCAGAACTTTCAAATATGCTATTGCATCTTTTATTTCTCTTCTATCATAAAAACGCAATCCTCCAAAAATTGTATAAGGAATGCGCCACCTTACAAGAGATTCTTCTAATACTCTTGACTGAGCTCTGGTTCGATATAAAATTGCAAAATTTTTCCAAATTGGGTTTTGATTATTGTTATTGAGTGATTTTATTTTATTGGTAATTGCTTCTGCCTCGGAAATTTCATCATCACAGCTGAGTAATGTTAAAAGTTCCCCTTTTTCTTTAGTAGCCTTTAAAACTTTGTCAATTCTTTCAGAGTTGTTTTCAATAAGTGAGTTTGCAGCATCAAGGATATTGGAAGATGACCTATAATTTTCTTCTAATTTAATTAAAGATGATTTTGTTTCGTCTTTGATTGAAGTTTTAAAATCTTCTTGAAAACCAATTAAAATTCTGAAGTCGGCTGCTCTGAAACTATAAATACTTTGATCAGCATCCCCAACTACAAAAATTGATCGATCTTCCCAATTGAAGAATTTTTTTGGTTCAGTATTTCCAGCCGTAATTAATTTTATAAGTTCATATTGTGTTCTATTTGTATCTTGATATTCGTCAACTAAAATATGTTTAAATCTTTTATGCCAGTAATCTCTGACTATGTCATTTTGCCTCAATAAGAAAACAGGCAAAAGTAGAAGATCATCAAAGTCTAAAGAATTATTTTTTGAGAGCGAAATTCTATATCTCTTATAGGCTTCTGCAACTGTTTTATCAAAATTATTATCTGCTGTTTCTAAAAGATCATTAGAAGTTAAGCATTGATTTTTAGCATTACTTATTAATCTTTTAATCTTTTTGGGATCATATCTTTTTGGGTCAAGATTCATATCTTGACTAATAATTTCTTTTACTAATGTTTGAGAATCTGTTTCATCGTAAATTGAAAATTGCCTTGTCCATTTTAGGCCTTCTGGATCAGTATATTTTTCAATATCGTATCTCAAAAGTCTTGAAAATAAAGAATGGAAAGTACCGATCCAAAGGTTCTGAAGCCTCTCTTGGTGAACGTTTGTTCTTAATTGATTTTGATCAATTTCTTTGAGAGTTGTCCAAGGCTGACCAAATTGATTAAAAGCTAATTCTTGGGCTAGAAGAACCTCTAATCTTGCTTTCATTTCTTTGGCAGCTTTGTTAGTGAAAGTGACTGCGAGAATGTTATAGGGATCTATAGAGTTACCCTCAATAAGGTTTGCAATTCTGTGAGTAAGAGCCTTAGTTTTTCCGCTACCTGCACCAGCTACAACTAATAGTGGTCCATAAACATGTTTTACTGCTTGAAGTTGCTCATTGTTTAAGGACTTAAAAAGGAAATTGTTGGTTTGAGGCACTTTTGGAAGGTTTTTTCAAAAATCAGACTTTACTATTAGATTCAGATTCCGTTTCTAGATCTTCTAAAGTTTTTTTTAAATTGATAAGTTCATTATTGTTATTAATTATTTCTTCAAATTTATTTTGAGGCATCTTTAATTTCATACTTCGCTCAAGAATTTCTTTTTCCAATCTCTTTTTATATGAGGAAATAAGTTTCTTTGATAATTTTAAATCTTGTTGATCCAAAACTTTATTAAAAATTTAATTTTATATTAGCGGAAAAAAATTTTTTATTTGAATTATTTCAACTATCACTTTGGAATGAAGTTATTAATTAAGAAGCGTTGCGTTAAGCTTGAAATTGTATTGTTTTTACTAGCTTTGTATTATTCTTAAGGTCGGTATTTAATTTTTTACTACAGGAATGTCAGTTTCAAAGAATAATCAACTATTGTCAGCCGATAAGAAATTAAATGATTTAAGCAATATAAAAGAATTTATTAATACTGCAAACTCAAGATTAGATGCAATAACCTCAATAACCAATAATTCACATGCAATCGCAGCAGATGCTGTAACAGCAATGATTTGCGAAAATCAAGATTCACTTAATTCAAAAATATCTTTAAATACAACTAACAAGATGTCTGTTTGTTTAAGAGATGGAGAAATAATCCTAAGGATTGTTGCTTATCTTTTAATTTCTAATGACGAATCAGTTTTAGAAAAAAGTTGTTTGAAGGATCTTAAAAATACTTATCTTGCTCTTGAGGTACCTTTAAGAAATGCAAGAAGGGTTTTTGAATTAATGCGAGATGCAACTATATCTGATTTGAATTCAACAGTTAATAATATGCGCGGAGACAAAGGCTTTCTTCCTAAATTAATATCTGAAACAGAGTTTCAATTTGAAAGGATAATTAATCTTTTAAACTAGCTAAATTCCTTATCTCTGAAGTATGAGACGTCTGTATAACTGAGTTATTTTCAAGATTTCTAATAGTAGAAAATCTGGATCTTACATGAGTGGATAAAAAGGAAATTCTTTCTTCGGAAACTGTTGATTTATAATTAGTCTTAATGTGTAAATTATTTTGTTCATCAAAAAAATAATTGGATGATGAAATAAAGGATTCTGTATAACCTTTATTTCTTAAAACAATTCCTGAATTTTCATCTTTGGGTAAAAAAATCAGAATAGTTTCATCTCCCTCACGGACATCATTATTGTCCCAATCACTAATAGCTTGCCAGTTTATAGAAATGGCTATGCTCTGTAGGTTTAAACTAAATTTATAATTTTTAAAAATTTCAACGACTTTTTTATTTTTTTTGTTGATATGTTTTATATATATTTTACTAGTTGAGTTTTCAAATTCCTGAAAAGCTAAAGTGTGAGTACTTCTAATAGATTTCCACTCTCCTATACTTTTATCAATGAATTGATTAATTATTGTTTGATTCTTCGTCAAGTTTATCTTCTACGGAATGATTTTCTGCTTTTTGTATCATTCTTACCATTGAATCCACCATTAATCTCTTTGCAGAAGTTACTTTTAATCCAGAAGGAGTAGTTGATATTTGTTCTCCAGGGCGATCATATGAAGTTGGTCTAAATGGGGTCATCTAATAACTTTAAAAATTAATCGATTTCTATTCTTGCATGAATCATTATTTATATAGTTATTGTTTGCGAAAATGTCATATCTTTCTTCTTTGATTACAGAATTATCAACTGTTTTGTTATTTAGGCATTTTATTTTTTGCCAATCCTGAAATAGTAGCTAAAGCAAACATTCCCAATAGAGCAATCCCAAGAAATAATCCTGCTCCCTGACTAACTCCAGCTCCTACTGCGACAAGTATAGAGTCACTGATTAGAAGACTTATTAATAATGCAGGAGTAAAAATTTTCCAGCGAGTTCCTCCAATACCAATTGCGTAGCTTAGAAAATCAAAAAGGCCAGTCATTAGTAGACCTGTCATAAGAAAGAAATTTTCTTCAAGCTGGTTTTGATTGAAACTTTCAATCTTTTGCATTGCTTTGGGGCCTACTAAATTACGTACAGGAACCCGACCATAATTTCTTGCGATAAAGAAAGCAGCTTGGCAAAAAACGATATCAGAAAAGATTATTGTCATGTAACCTTTTTGAAATCCTAGTAATGAACCAGCTAGCAGAGAATAAGCTGAACTTGGAAGGGCAGGTAAAATAATACTTACTCCTCTGAGTATGAATATTCCAAAAGGTGCCCAAATCCCCATACTTTCTATTTTGTTCCTTAGAGGTTCAATTCCATAATTTTGGATTAAATAAATCAATACAACAAATATTGCTATAAAAAAAACAACTGAGAAAAATTTCTGTATTTTATTCATTATTTTTCTAATAAATTTATTGGAAGTAAATTCTGAATTTTAATATTTGATTCTATCTATAATAGAAATACTAATCAATAAAAATTTTTACAAATTTTTAATCTTATATTTCTTGCCAATAAAAAATTTTTGTATTCCATAAGTAGTCATGATTAATTCTAAGAATAAAGTTAATTCAATATTTTTTAAAAATTTCATAAATTTAGGCCTTTCGATTATTGTTTTCTTTTGTATTTCAATAAAAAAATCAGAAGCTCTGCCTCATGAATGGGTTGGAGTCCCTAAAAGTGAATACGGAGAGCAGTTATGGGATAGGCAAAGTATAAAAAGGAATGAGGATGGTTCTGTAAGAGTATTGAGTAAATTTATTCCCAAAACAAAAAGTGAAATTACAAAGGATATCCTTTATACAATGGATATAAATTGCTTTGAAAAATCATTCAGGGACGTTGATGTCTCTATAGATGAAGTAAATAGTAATTTCAATGATTTCGCTGATTGGCAAGATCCAAATGGAGATGAACTAATTTTGGGTGTGATTGGTCAAGTCTGCAGAGTGGAAAACTAAAAATATCAAATTCTAGAAATAAAATAAAAATTAAGTTTCTAAATTTTTAGAAAATATAAAACCCCTTCATTGAAGAGGTTTTAAAGGTGCCAGGACCCAGATTTGAACTGGGGACACGGCGATTTTCAGTCGCCTGCTCTACCAACTGAGCTATCCCGGCTAATACTTATATACTCTAAATTAAGATGTGTAGTTTGTGAAACCCTTTTAATTAAAAATTTTATATCTTCATTAAATATCCAAAAAAACTTTTATTTTGAATTAATAGCTAATAGGGCAGTACCAAATGAAGTAGTTTTTTTGCATGAAACTATTGGTATATTAATAATTCTCTCTCTTATTTTTCTCCACTGAGGGTTTTTTGAGCCTCCTCCAATAGTTATAATTTTTTTTGGAAGTGAACCTGTTAGTTCGCGAAGTTTTTCCCATCCTTTCAATTCAATGTTTGCTAGACCCTCAAATAATGCATGTAAATAAAGTGAGTCGCTTACTGGTCTAGGGTCAAGAACCGGATCTAAATTGGAATTATTAATGGGAAACCTCTCTCCCTTACTATTAAGGGGTAAAAGATTGAGAGAAGTTTTTTTTGATGGATTGATTTGTCGACTAAGTTCCTTGATTTCTAAATCAGAAAAGAATTTAGATAAGATACCGCATCCTGCGTTTGATGCTCCTCCACAAATCCAATCGCCACTTACTCTATGGGTTGTAATTCCTTGTTTTTTTATAGGATTATCAATAATTTTTTTAACCACAATAGTTGTTCCTAAAACTGTGAGGCCATCTTCTTTCTCTAAACCTGCAGCTATTAAACTGGCATTAGAATCAGTGGTACCTGAGATTAATATTAATTTCTTATTTAAGTCAAATCTCTCTGCTAAATCAGAATTTATTTGACCAATAATTTCTCCACTTTTTATTATTTTAGGTAAACATTTTTTCCATGAAGTATTTCGATAACTTCTTGGCCACGATTCTTTTTCGAGATCCCAACCAATTTTGAGGTTATTACCTTCTTCTCCATAAGTCCAATCTTTTAAAAACCAGCCAGTTATCCAATCAGATTGATGTCTTAAAAGTATATTTGTTCCATATTTGTCAATTAACCTTAATGCTTTAGCAAGACTACTATATGGAGTTCGCAAATGCTCTTCTCCAGAAGTTAAAGATTCAAGAAGAATTTCATTTTCATTACAAGGTTGGTCATAAGGTATTGCATCTCCTATAGGCTCACCTTTTAAATTGACCGCTGTCAAAGTTCCTGAGGTGCCAGATATAGCTAATTTATTAAGATTAATTTTTACCTCAATGGGTAAACTTTCTAAAAGATTTTCACAAGAATTGATCCAAGAATTTGGATTTTTAAAGCTGTATAAATAAGGAACTGAATTTGAATATACTAATTTCTTATTGAAATTAATTATAGATATTCTTGCACCACTAGTTCCAAAATCTAACCCTCCATAAAAAGTATCAGGCATGGAATAATCATTTTATAAAAATTTTTTGGAACCCTCTGCTAATTGGGCTGCTTTTTCTTCTACATTTTCCCAAGGTAGCTCAAGATCTCTTCTGCCAAAATGACCATAGGAAGCAGTTTTTCTGAAAAATTTACCACCCATTTTTTTAGGTAGATTTCTTAAGTTAAACTCTTTTATGATTGCTGCAGGTCTTAAATCAAATTGCTCTTTAATTAGCTTTGTTAAATTAGCTTGTGAAATAATACCAGTATCAAAAGTTTCAATGAGAATAGAAATTGGTTTTGCAACTCCAATTGCATAACTTAATTGTACTTCTGCCTTTTTTGCTAATTTTGCCTTGACTATACTTTTAGCTACATAACGTGCTGCATAAGCGGCTGATCTATCTACTTTTGTAGGGTCTTTACCAGAGAATGCTCCTCCTCCATGCCTTGCATATCCACCATAAGTATCTACAATAATTTTTCTACCAGTAAGACCCGCGTCTCCTTGAGGTCCTCCTACGACAAATTTCCCAGTGGGATTTACTAGAAATCTTGTTTTGTGAATATCTGGTTTGATTTCTAAATCTTCAGTAGCAGGAATTACAACATTTCTCCACAAATCCTTTTTTATTCTTTCACGAATTTCTTCTTCATTTGTGATCCCTTCAATCTCAGGATTATGTTGTGTTGAAATTAGGATAGTATTAATTGAAACCGGCACCCCTTTTTCGTAATCAATGCTTACTTGGGTTTTACCATCAGGGAGGAGATAATTAAGGACTTTTTCATGCCTTACTTTGGCAAGTTGTATCGCTAATCTATGAGCCAAGCTAATTGGTAAGGGCATTAATTCAGGCGTTTCATCGCATGCATAGCCAAACATTATGCCTTGATCTCCTGCTCCGGTATTATCTTCCAAATCATCATTAACATCATCTGCATCGTTAACTCCTTGTGAAATATCTGGGGATTGCTCGTCAAGTGCTACTAAAACGGCACAACTATTTGCATCAAAGCCACCCGCTTTATAGCCTTCATAGCCAATTTCTTTAATTACATTCCTTACAAGTTTTATATAATCAACTTTTGCTTTTGAAGTTATTTCTCCAGTAAGTAAACAAAGACCCGTATTAACAACAGTTTCGCAAGCAACTCTGCTTTCCGGATCTTCTGTCAATAAAGCATCTAAAACTGCGTCACTAATTTGATCACATATTTTATCAGGATGACCTTCAGTTACGGATTCAGAAGTGAAAATGAAATCACTCATTTAAAGTAAAATCTTGAAATTAAACTTCATCCTAAATTAAACTATCGTTACAAATCAATTATTGTAAAATAAAAAAATAAGTGAATAAGAATAATGATGCTTAAGTTCCTATATTCTTACTTAAAAAAATATGTAATCTTAAACAGTTTCAGCTGAGGCTGCGGAGATCTCTTCGTTATCGTCAGTTTGTTCAAATAACATTTGTTTGTATTTCGCAGCCATTTCTTCAGCTTTACTAAAAACTTTTTGAGGGTCTGTTAACATATCTCCTGGTTCAGGTTCAAGTGCTTTAGTAGATAATGAAATTCGTCCTCTTTCTGAATCAAGGTCAATTATCATTACTTTCATTTGGTCACTTACATTTAAAACATTATGAGGAGTCTCAATATGTTCATGACTAATCTCAGAAATATGTAATAGACCACTAACCCCACCAATATCAATAAAGGCTCCATAAGGTTTAATACCTTTTACAGAACCAACAACAACTTCGCCTACTTCAAGTCTGTTCATTTTTTTCTCAACCAAAGCCCTTCTATGACTTAGTACTAATCTATTTCTCTCTTCATCAACTTCAAGAAATTTTAAAGGTAAATATTCACCTTCTAAGTCATCTTTAATTTTTCGAGCACTTATATGAGAGCCTGGGATAAAGCCTCTCAAGCCTTCTACCCTAACAAGAGCTCCTCCTCTATTTGTTGCAAAAACTTCAGAATATATGGTTGCATCTTCTTTTTGAAGTTGTCTAACTCTTTCCCATGCTCTTTGATATTCAATTCTTCTAATGGAGAGGGCTAATTGGCCATCTTCATTTTCTTCGCTCATTATGAAAAATTCTCTACTTTCTGAAGGTTGTAGAACGTCATTAAGTCCTTCAACTCTATTTATTGAAACCTCCTGAACAGGCATAAAAGCAGCTGTTTTTGCCCCTATATCTATCATGGCTCCTTTGGGCTCTAGAGCAAAAACGGTACCTTTAACTAGATCGCCAGGCTTAAAGTTATAGTCATACTTACCCAAAAGTGATGCAAATTCTTCTTGTGTGAATCCTGCGTTATCAAAATCCGTATTTGTTCTGCTAGAGGAAGAATCGGCTGAAGGTATATCGCTCTTCTGGAATGATAAATCTTCCTCATTTTGGGAAGCTGTATCATTTTCTAATTCAGACGAATTTTTAATTTCTTGATCCTCAGAAAGTTCTTTAATAGTTTGGGAAGAATTTTCGTTCATTTGTTGTATCGCAGACTACCTAAGGTAGTTAGAAAGGAATGCTACTAGCCTGCAAACTAATAGCAAATATATTTGTGTTATGTATTCTACACTTTAAGATGCTGAATTTTATGAAATTGAAGCTAATTGGTTTTTTGAGCTTCCCTTTAGAGATTCAAGAGTAGAGATAAAATCTTTTACCCCATTAAATTTTCTGTAAACTGAAGCATATCTTATATAGGCGACTTCGTTTTCTTTCCTAAGATTTTTAAGTATTAATTCTCCGATTTGTGAGGATTTAATATCTTTATTAGAGTCTTGAACGATCTGTGATTCAATTCCATCTACGAAATTAATGATTGCTTCACTACTGAAGTTGGTCTTTTCGCAAGCTCTTGATATACCAGTAAATAATTTTTGTTTATCAAATAATTCTCTACTACCGTCTTTCTTTATAATTGAAACTGGCATTGATTCCACTCTTTCATAAGTTGTAAATCTAAAGCTGCAATTTAAGCACTCTCTTCTTCTCCGAACACTTTTACCACTATCAGCAGATCTTGATTCCAATACTCTGCTATCTGTGTTTTGACAGGTTGGACACTGCATGTGTTGTAAAAAGCTGCACTTCAACTCTAATAGTAGAGTAATTTTTTAATTATGAAAAGTAAAAAAAACCCTCTTGTTTAAGGAGGGTTTTTTAAAAGTTCATTTTCTATCAAATTTAGGCGGGTCTCTAAAGGCGACAGCAAAGAATAAGGTAACAACTGCGAGAGTTAGAATAAGAACGTAAGCAAAAGCTTCCATAAGATTAAATAAATAAGTTTAGTTTAAACCCTACCTGGGATTCTTCTTGTGGTTTCGTCACCAAGTTTCTTGAATAAACCAAATTCAACTTGGTCGCCAATCTCGGCATCAATACCAGCAAAGGAATTTCTATAAAGAGTTCTTGAAGCATGCCACCAGTGGCCAAACAAGAATAGCAATCCGAAACATAAATGTGCATATGTAAACCACGCTCTCGGAGAGCTTCGGAATACACCGTCAGATTTATATGTCTCTCTATCAAACTTGAATGCTTCTCCAAGTTGAGCCTTTCTAGCTAATCTCTTAACTACCGCAGGATCAGTAAATGTTTGACCATTAAGATCTCCACCATAGATAGTTGCGGTAATACCAGTTTGTTCAAATGAATACTTTGCTTCAGCTCTTCTAAATGGAATATCTGCTCTTACATTACCTTCTTTGTCTTCAAGGATAACAGGAAAGTTTTCAAAGAAATTAGGAATTCTTCTAACTTCTAATTCGTTACCTTCTTTGTCTTGAAAAGCAATATGACCTTGCCAACCAGTTGGTAAACCATCACCATTAACGAGAGCTCCTACTCTAAATAGCCCTCCTTTTGCAGGACTATTACCAACGTAATCGTAGAATGCTAGTTTCTCTGGAATAGATGCATATGCCTCTTCTTTAGTTGCACCATCATCTATAGCAGCTTGAACCCTTCTATTAATTTCAGTTTTGAAATAGCCTGAATCCCATTGATATCTGGTAGGACCAAATAATTCGACTGGAGTTGTCGCTGAACCGTACCACATTGTTCCTGCAACAACGAAAGAAACAAATAAAACAGCAGCTAGAGCACTTGCTAGAACTCCCTCAAGACTTCCAAGTTTTAATGCTCTATAAAGTCTTTCCCCAGGTCTATTGGTAATGTGAAAAATTCCCCCAATAATCCCCATAAGTCCAGCAGCAATATGATTAGCAACTATTCCTCCTGGGTTAAAGGGGTTAAATCCTTCCACTCCCCAGGAAGGGGCTACAGGTTCTACATGACCAGTTAATCCATAAGGATCAGAAACCCAAATCCCTACATTTGCACAATGAAAAGCTCCAAAACCAAAGCATGTAAGTCCAGCAAGGAGAAGGTGTATTCCGAATATTCTTGGCAAATCAAGAGCAGGCTCACCAGTTCTAGAATCTTCCCATAGATCCAAATCCCAGTATGTCCAGTGCCAAATGGAAGCCAACATCAATAGTCCGCTAAATACTATGTGTGCTGCTGCAACACCTTCAAAACTCCAGAATCCAGGATCAACTCCTGTAGCTCCCGTAATATCCCATCCGTTCCAACTACTTGTGATACCAAGTCTTGCCATGAAAGGCATAACGTACATCCCCTGTCTCCACATTGGATTGAGAACAGCATCAGAAGGATCAAAAATGGCTAATTCATAAAGAGCCATAG
Organism: uncultured Prochlorococcus sp.; assembly: GCA_902571335.1. Taxonomy (GTDB): domain Bacteria; phylum Cyanobacteriota; class Cyanobacteriia; order PCC-6307; family Cyanobiaceae; genus Prochlorococcus_A. The sequence continues at coordinate 84,436 of CACGBT010000001.1, forward strand.
AACCGGCCCAGCCGGCTAATAATGCAGTATGCATAAGATGCACAGCGAGTAGTCGACCTGGGTCATTAATAACTACCGTGTGAACTCGATACCAAGGCAATCCCATCGGTTAATTTCTAGTAACTATGCTGAATAAACAGCTAAACATCACGATAGTAAGGGTTTTTTAGTCTTTGAGGGATTTTTGTAAATAAATTTATTTTCTTGCAAAAATTGGGTAAATCAATTTGCATGACTGGATTTACAAGGAATTTTTAGCTAAAAATTGTTAATATTTTGGTCACAATTCTCAAAGTAAAACGCCAAAATAAGAAAAATAACTAAAAAAAATGGCAACTATCAGATTTATTCGTGAGGATCTAGAAGTCCAATGCAATCCTGGTGAAAATTTAAGGGAATTGGTAATGAAAGAAAACTTACAACTTTATGGATTAAAAGGTATTTTAGGAAATTGCGGAGGGGCAGGACAATGCAGTACTTGTTTTATTTCAGTTGAAGGTGGAAATAAAAATTCCTTGAGCCCACTTACATCTGTGGAAGAAGAAAAACTCAAAAATAGACCAGAAAATTGGCGATTAGCATGCCAAACATTGATAAAGTCCTCTTCAGTAATTTTGACAAAACCTCAATCACCTCCTTCAAATTTGGAAGAACTAAAAAAAATTAGTGAAAATAAAAAATTACCTCGCTAAATTGTTTAAGACTGTTAATCAGTTTATAAAATTTGTTTATTTTTCCACTTTATTCCTAGTTATACGTCTATAGTCTTATTACATAATTCAGAACTACTAATTAAATGGAAACAACTAATTTTGGATTCGTAGCTAGTCTTTTATTTGTAGGGGTTCCAACAATATTCCTAATAGGATTATTTATTTCTACTCAAGATGGAGAAAAATCAAGCTTCTACTCTGACTCTAGTAAAGGTAGGCTTGGGCCAAAACGCTAAAGCCTTAGTAAATGCTTAGCATTTCTGCAGAAGAATTTTTATGTTGGAAAAAAAAGCAACTTTCCAAAGGTGGCGATCATCAATCTTTTGCTGTTTTACTTGATTGTATAGGTGGTATATCGACTAGTGATCTAAATTTGATAAGTATAAATCCTAAGGGAAAATTAAATTTAAAAAAAAACTTAGGATTCTTAGAATCTATTTGGAACGAACATTTACTTAAATCTTGTCCCATTCAATATCTTTGCGGAATAACTTTTTGGAGAGACTTAAAATTAAAAGTTACAAACAAAGTTCTAATTCCTAGACCAGAAACAGAGCTTATAGTTGATATTGTCTTCAATATATTCCGAAAGAAGTCAGAAAAATTATTTTTTGCTGAATTAGGAACTGGATCAGGAGCTATAAGTGTTGCCTTGGCATTGGCTTATCCATTTAGCGAGGGATTAGCAACTGATATAGATAAAGATGCATTAGAAATAGCTACTAAAAATTATATAAATTCTTCTAAACAATCAAATTTGAAATTTTATTGTGGTAATTGGTGGTCACCTCTTGAAAGTTTTAAAGGAAAACTTGATCTAGCTATTTCAAACCCGCCATATATTCCTAAAGATATTTATGAAAAATTACCCAAAGAAGTTAAAGATTTTGAACCTAAACTTGCTTTGTTAGGCGGCGAAGATGGTTTAAAACACCTTAGGGAAATAATACAAAAAGCGCCATTATTCTTAAAAGAAAAGGGCTGGCTAATTTTAGAGAATCATTTTGATCAAGCTGAAAAAGTAAAACAACTACTTATTAAAAATGAATTTACATCAATAGAAATTGTGAAAGATCTTTCAGGTATTGGTAGGTTTACCATTGGAAGATATAAATAAATTATTATGGGTTCATAATCTAAATGAATTTAGTAGACTGCAAATCCGCCTTGAAGATTCTTAAAAGTGGTTTACCTATAATTTTCCCAACTGATACATTACCTGCAATTGGATGCTTGCCAGAATTTTCAAATACTATTTATGAATTTAAAAGACGAGATAAAGACAAACCCTTAATTCTTATGGGATCAGAACGCAAACAATTAATAGATTATGTTCATGAATCAGCTAAAGAAGATTACGAAAATATGGCTTCAAAATATTGGCCTGGAGCTCTGACAATTGTTATTCCTGCTTCAGAAAAGCAGACTACAAACCTTACAAGCAGTGATCTTACTCTTGGTTTGAGGATCCCAAATTCATATATGGCTCAATCTCTCATGAGAGAAACAGGCCCATTGTTAACTTCAAGTGCAAATATTTCAGGTTTTAAAGGATCAATTACAGTTGAAGGTATTGCTCTAGACTTCCCAACTGTAAAAATTTTGGGCCCTATCCCATGGGGGAAAAGAAGTGGAAAAGCTAGTACTATTATATTTTGGAAGAAAAGTGGAGATTGGAGGCTGATTAGAGAAGGAGAAGTATTAGTAAGGGAATTGTATTAATGTTTTTCTTATTATTTTTTGCTTTATTAATTCAATTTTTTACTTATTGGATATTTGAACCCTTTGCATCTTTTTTAGAGTATGTTCTCGAAATAAGACTGTTTCCTATTATTGCTCTGATAGGTTTAATCTTTTTATTTTCAGGAAATAATATTGAACAGAATTAAATAAATCAAAATGCCGGCTAACAGATTTGAACTGATGACCTTCGCTTTACAAAAGCGCTGCTCTACCGCTGAGCTAAGCCGGCAATTTCCTCATCTTACAATTAGGAAGGGTCAATTATCAGTATTTTTTTAGCTTTTTTTAAATTTATTACTTTTTGATATCTTTATTGGCTTTATCAGTCTTATCAGTTTTTTTAAATTTTATTTCTCCTGAAATAGTTCTTTTGATTGGTAAATTGGCAACTAATGCAGTCATTCTATCCTCAGTCTCTAAACTTACTGCTACCTCTTCAAAATCAATTTCAACATATTTAGCAACAACATCAAGAATCTCTTTCCTCATTTTATCTAAAAGATCAGTTGTTAAGGAACTCATATCAACTCTGTCATGAGCAAGTACAAGTTGTAATCTTTCTCTGGCTGTATTTGCACTAGACGTTTCTCTGCCTAGTAATTTATTTATAAGATCTCTGAGAGTCATCATTTTAAAAAACCTTTGTTTGCATTAATCTCATGAATTTATCTTTAAGACTTTTGCCTTCTTTTTTTGGATCGATAATTGGTACATCTTTATTTGTAAGTCTTTGAGAAACATTCAAATAACATTTTTTTGCAGGAGATCTACCATCTGAAAGTGTCAGTGGCTCTCCCCTATTTGTACTTATTATTACCTGTTCATCTTCTAAAACAATACCTAACAAGGGCAAAGAAAGGATCCCTTGAACATCTTCGATAGATAACATTTCTTGACTAGCCATCATGTTTGGGCGAACTCTATTGATTACAAGTTGGATAGGCTCAATATCTGAAGTATTAAGAATCCCTATTACTCTATCCGCATCCCGCACTGCGGATAATTCTGGGTTAGTAACAACAATAGCTTCTTTACATGCTGCAAGAGCATTTTTAAAGCCATCTTCTACACCAGCAGGACAATCTACTAAGACAAAATCAAAATTCGCACTGAGTAGCTCACTAATTTTTTTCATATCTTCGGGCTTCATCCAATCCAACATCCTTGGATCTCCAGCAGGTAGAAGAGCAAGATTAGGTTCTTTTTTATGTCTAACCAATGCTTGGTCAAGACGACAATTCTTGTCTAAAACATCTTGAGCCGTATAAATGATACGATTTTCTAATCCTAGAAGAAGATCTAAATTTCTCAAGCCAAAATCAGCATCTAATACAGCCGTTTTTGCTCCGCTATTAGCAAGTGCTATTCCTAGGTTTGCAGTTAAAGTTGTTTTACCAACCCCCCCTTTGCCTGAACAAATTAATATTGTGCGAGTTTTTTTCCCCACGATTTTAAAGATTTTACAAATAATAAAGCCACTTGCTGAAAGTTAAATATTTTAAAGATTAAGTAATTCTTAAATTTACCTAGTTTGAATTAATTTATTGCAAATGATTGATTAATTTTTACTTTCGATTAGGTGTGGTTTGATAATTATCGTTTGTTTATCTATTACCGCAATTTCTGGATAACAATTTTTGGGCTTATCCTTTGGCCCAATAGCTATTACATCTGCAATTCTTAACTGTAAAGGGTTTAGATAAAGTGATGAAATAGAGGCATTTTTATTTCCACTTTTCCCTGCGAATGCAATCCCTAATAATTTGCCCCAGACGTAAATATTTTTCTTAGCGGAAACTATTGCTCCTGGATTAACATCTCCAATAATGCATAGGTTTCCATTTGAAGATATTCTTTCACCCGATCGTACTGTTCCTTTGTGAAGAATATCTTCTTTCTTTTCTGAATTGAATAATAGTAACTTATTTTTAATCTCTTTCTCATTAATAAAAGCTGAATCTATTTTTAAAAACTTTCCACTTAATATTGTATCTCTACTATTTGAGTAAATTCGAAAGGACGAAACATTAATTTTGTCAAAATGGGTTTTTAATTGTGCTAGTTGATGAGAACTTATTGATTCATTGACTGCGAAAATTTTTGCTTCTAAAGGGTACTTGATGGAAGAAAACCTTTCGAAAGTTTCATCGATATTATCTGAATCTGATAGAGAAAAAATTGCTAAATATTTACTTTTAGTATTTTTTAAAACGATTTCCATTGAATTAAATCTAGGAATTATTTTTTATTAATGAAATTTCATTTTTAATTGCATTTTTGATCATGCCAGGATAAATAATAAAAGAGCTTTCCTCAGATTTCATTAAAGTTTTTATTAATGCAGAACTATATTCTAATGCGCTTTGATTAGTGCCGTCCCATATTTTTAATGCATTATTAGATTCAAAACCTTTAAAAACCCTTTCCTTAATCCCGCAAAATATTTGTGAATCATAACCATTTTTTTCACATAATTTTGAGGCAAATGCAAGGATTTTTAGTCTATCCATCTTACTTAAAAAACTTATGTCTGATGCCTTTAATAAATCTCTGTCAACAAACATTTTGCATAGTGTAGAAAGTGGCTCAAAAGATTCATCTTTCCATCTAATCAAATGATAATAAAAAGTTATATCATCATTTCTTATGAAATCATCAAAATCAACTTCTGAAGGTGAAAAAATCCATTTATATAGAGAATCATCAAACCAAATTTTCTTTTCATAATTATCTCTTATTGTGTTTAATATTTTTTCCAGAATCCATGTTGAGATTTCGTTTATCCTGTGATTGTAGATTGTTTTATACATCAAGTTTCTTAGTACAAGGAAATGCTCAATTGCGATCACTCCTTTCGGTTTGATTCCGATATTCCCATCAGGTGAAAAGGTAAGAGCTGAAATTATTCTTTCTAAATCTACTAACCCATAATTAGTACCTGTGTTGTAACTATCGCGTAAAAGATAATCGAGACGATCGCAATCTATCTCACTACTTATTAATGTTTTTAAAGGCTTTGAAAATAGTTGTTTTGATTGAAATAATTCACCAATTTTTCTCGGTAACTCGTTGTCATACTTTTTGAGTATTGAATTTATTGGAGAATATTTTGTAACTAAGTTTTCAGACCATTGTTCGTGATCATGCTTGAATATTGTTTCACTGGTATGGCTTAAAGGTCCATGACCTAAATCATGAAGTAGAGCTGCTCCATAAAGAACAAATTTATTTTCACTAAATGAAGATTTACTTTCAATTAATCTCTTGTAAATTTTTCTAGCTATACAAAAAACACCAATTGAGTGGGTAAATCTACTCGATTCTGCACCATGAAAAAGCAACGATGCCGCTCCTAGTTGTTTTATTCTTCTTAGTCTTTGAAAAGCAACAGTATCAATTAATTCTAAAATCATTAATTCTTCTGGTTTTCCTGCATCAAATACTATTTCTTTATGAATTGGGTCATGAAAAATTCTTTTATTATTCATACTTTTAAAAATTTCTATTTTGAATCTTTAGCCATTTCAAGATTTAATTTATTCATTATTTCATTCAATAGTTTGAACTGAAACTTCTTCTTTTTCTAGAACCGAACCCAGAAATAATTCTGCATTCTTCACCCATTTATCATCAGTACTTCCATAATCACTTGTATCCGGGAGATCAAGTAATTTGTCAGGAGTCATACCTTGGCCTTGAATATTATTACCTTTGGGGGTTAAGTAACTAGCCACTGTTATAGCAATACCACTATCTTCTCCCAAACTTTTTAGGGATTGAATTAAACCTTTCCCATAAGTTTGTTCTCCCATAAGAATTGATCTCTCATTATCTTGTAAAGAACCAGCAAGTATTTCACTGGCACTTGCAGTACCTTTATTTACTAAAGTCACCATTGGGCCATCAAAAAATGTCTCTTTTTGGGAAATGATTGCATCTTTGATTCCATTTCTATCTTTTGTCTCGACTACAGGTTTCTCACTCAATAATGAGTCTGCAACTGCTATGCCTGAGCTTACTAGTCCCCCTGAATTATTTCTAAGATCCAAGATCAAGCCCTCAACCTCTTTCTCTTTTAACTCCTGAAGTGCCTCTTCAACTTTTTTGGGTACACTTTCGCTGAATTGAGTTATCCTTAAATATCCTATTGTGTGAGAATCTTCTCTTAATCTTTTTGTTCTAACTGGTCTGAGATCTACTGATCTCCTCTCTAGGTCGACTTCCCTAATTTCTCCTAATTCCGAAGATAATTCAACTAAAACTTTTGTCCCAGATTCACCTCTTAACTTAGAGGCAGTTCCCGCAAGCCCTAATTTTTCTGAAGAGATTCCGTCTACTGTCTCTATCAAGTCTCCGCTTACTATTCCAGCTTCTTCAGCTGGGGAACCCCCAAGAGTAGAGATAACTTTAACTTTTTTATTATCATCTTCACCTAATTGAAGTCCAACACCATTAATTTCACTACCAAAATTACTTGATTTCAATAGTTCATAATCTTTTGGGCGTAAAACTCTAGTGTAGGGATCTTCTAGAGGTCTTAACATGTCTTCAATTGCGGAATAAGCCTCTTCACTTGTTTCAATTTGTTTCTGTAATGTTTTTTGTCTAATTCTTTTCCATTGGATTTCATCAAACTTTTCTGGATCATAAAAACCTTCGTTTACCAAGGTCCAGGCGTCAAGTACTAATTGTCTGCTATCACTGAGAGCATCCACTCTCTCAATCAATAAAAGATTGATAGAAAAAACGATGATCATTGATGCAGCGATCAGAGTTTTGAATGTTAAAAGTTTGTTAAAAGATGAATTCATTGGGTTAAGTGTTAACACCAAGTATAAGAATTTTAAGTAAGCTCTTTATATCAAAGCTAATTTTTTTTTGGATGGCGAATTCTTCATCTGTTTATGACTGGTTTCAAGAAAGGCTTGAAATACAAGACATAACTGACGACGTAACTTCCAAGTACGTACCCCCTCACGTAAACATTTTTTATTGTTTGGGAGGCATAACTTTAGTATGCTTCTTAATTCAATTTGCAACAGGTTTTGCAATGACTTTTTACTATAAGCCAACAGTTACACAAGCTTATAGTTCAGTCAGTTATTTAATGACCGATGTAAGTTTTGGATGGTTAATAAGATCTGTTCATAGATGGAGTGCATCAATGATGGTTTTGATGTTAATCCTTCACGTGTTTAGAGTTTATCTTACTGGTGGTTTTAAAAGGCCTAGAGAATTAACATGGGTAACAGGTGTTGTAATGGCAGTCATAACTGTAGCTTTTGGGGTAACAGGATATTCTCTACCTTGGGATCAAGTTGGTTATTGGGCAGTCAAAATTGTTTCAGGTGTACCTGCTGCTATACCAGTAATTGGCGATTTTATGGTCGAACTTCTTAGAGGTGGAGAAAGCGTTGGACAATCAACCCTCACAAGATTCTATAGCCTTCATACTTTTGTCTTGCCTTGGTCATTAGCAGTTTTTATGTTGATGCATTTTTTAATGATTCGTAAACAGGGTATTTCAGGTCCCTTATAAACTTTTATACTTAAACCATTACAAGGCTTTCTCATGTCTACGTTAAAAAAACCAGATTTATCTGATCCAAAATTAAGAGCAAAACTAGCTAAAGGTATGGGCCATAATTATTATGGCGAGCCTGCTTGGCCAAACGATTTACTATATATTTTCCCAGTAGTTATTTTAGGTACTATTGCTTGTGTAGTCGGATTAGCAGTTCTTGATCCTGCAATGCTAGGAGACAAGGCAAATCCATTCGCTACCCCTTTGGAAATTCTCCCCGAATGGTACCTTTACCCAGTTTTTCAAATACTCAGGGTGGTTCCCAATAAACTATTGGGTATCGCACTTCAAACATTAATACCACTTGGATTAATGATTTTACCCTTTATCGAAAACGTTAATAAATTCTCTAACCCTTTTAGAAGACCAATCGCAATGTCAGTATTCTTGTTCGGCACTTTTCTTACAATTTATCTTGGTATTGGTGCATGTCTACCTATAGATAAATCGCTAACCTTAGGATTATTTTAGTCTTACATTTTAAACATATCTAAATCGTTATTTTCCCCTCTTAGAAAATGATTCATTAATAGAAAGCCAACAATTGTCCAGGTTTGATAGGTCCTCGATTGTTGACCAACCCAGGTACCCGTTGGTCCATCAAAATATTCTGCCCATTCTTGCTTAGGCAATTGATTAAGTTGACACCAATATGACTCCTCTATTAAAGATTTCATTTCTTCCATAAGCATCACGTCACTAGATTCATAATTTTTTTGATGCAAAAGAACAGCAGTACCAAAAAACCAAAGTAAACTTGGCCAATGCCCTCCATTATGGTAACTCCAAGGCCAATTCTTTGGGTCAGATCCAGTTTTGTTTTGCCATTCTTCGAAATCCATATTAGGATGACAAATCCTCATTGGCATTTGAGCCATCAAATGCTGTCTATTATGTAAAACTAATCTAAATAATGCTCTTTGTTCTTCAGGAGGAAGTATTCCGAACATACATGCTAAGGAATTACCTAAACTGTAAAATCGAAAGTCAGGTCTTCCTGTTCTAATATTTCCTATTAAGTAACCACCTCTATTCTCTAACCAATCTTGCAACCATGAAGGAACTACTTGAGGTTGCACGTTAAATTCATTGAAGTGTTGATCATCTCCATATTGCTCAGTTGGCCTTCTTCTTAAAATTTGCATTGTTTGGCTGGTAACCCAATAATGTTTTAAAAGAAAACTCCCCAAATCTTTAACCCATTGATTGGTAAGAATAAGTCTTTGATCTAAAAGTCTACTAACATGATCCGCTCTACTTAATTCCATTAAATTTATACAACTTTTCAAACATCCATGAAGCAAAACTTCAACTTCAAGAGGTGCTCCCCATACATCCATAGGTCTATCAATCATGAATGCGCAATCTGGAACAAAAAGTACTGGAGTACCCTCAAATGTTGGATGTAGCACCAAATCTAGTAGAAGTTGAATACCTCTTTGAACGCTTTGACTTTTCCCGAAGGCATAATCGCCACTTTTATTGACATAATACCAACATAAAATGGGCCACCATAAACTTGCATCTGCTGAAGTAATCCTTCCTATTGATCTCTGGCCGTAGTCTCCAATTAGCTTTCCGTTCTCTTCAATGAAACTAGTAGGAAATACACCACGCGTTTGATAATTAGTGCTTTGTAACTCAAGGCATACTCCTAGGAACCTTTTGACAATTTCGTACCGTTTCTGGGTAATGAGGTAAATCATTACGGGAACGTTGTCTCTTAAAAATATTTCTCCATAGTTTAATTTCTTATCTTTTGTTGGGTGTTCAAGAGCAGCTACGCTGCCTACTAGTTCGCCTGATATTTCAACTAAAGTCTTTTCGAAGTGTTTTTTTGCATTTGTTACAATTTTCTCTTCTTCGGAACTTGGTCTTACTCTTAAATTTTTTTGACTGAATCTTTCGGCCATTTCATGTATATCCCTCTTTTTAAGCCTAGTTGTTTAAAGAGACTTTTAACAAATAAAAAATTAATAAAAAATTTTTGTATAAAAGGTTGCATAATTACAGTTGAATGGTTTAGTATTTTCTTCTGGGCAAAAATATCTTTTTTTGCATTATTCAATCAATTATCTTAAATCTAATTTTTGATAAATGAATGAATTTTTTGGAGATTTGATTTCGATCAGTATTTTCAACCAGAAGAAGGGTTTTCCCTTCAATATAGGGTTATACATTTTTGTCTAACTCTGCACCTAGAAAATTTAAAACTTAGGAACTGATGCTTTTATTGCGTCAAAATTTTATCAAATTTAAATTTGATAATTTTGAGATGTAAATGCAATAAAGGTGTGAGGTCCCGTCAAGAATATATAAATTGTTTTCAATTGCTAACTTTTAGCTTTTTGAAAACCAACGGATCTGAGATCTTGGAAAGTCACTTTGAAATATTTTTAATGTGCACTCAAAGTAATCCTTAATAGTTTTAAGGAGGCTGAACCTAAATGAATTTAAGTCAATCTTGATTTTATTTGGAGAATGCAATTCATATTGAGTAGATTTATCTACAAAAGGATTTGAACACAACGGAGAGTTTGATCCTGGCTCAGGATGAACGCTGGCGGCGTGCTTAACACATGCAAGTCGAACGAACCTTCGGGTTAGTGGCGGACGGGTGAGTAACGCGTGAGAATCTGCCCTCAGGAGGGGGATAACGGTTGGAAACGACCGCTAATACCCCATATGCCGATAGGTGAAATGAATTTCGCCTGAGGATGAGCTCGCGTCTGATTAGCTAGTTGGTGAGGTAATGGCTCACCAAGGCTTCGATCAGTAGCTGGTCTGAGAGGATGATCAGCCACACTGGGACTGAGACACGGCCCAGACTCCTACGGGAGGCAGCAGTGGGGAATTTTCCGCAATGGGCGAAAGCCTGACGGAGCAACGCCGCGTGAGGGACGAAGGCCTCTGGGCTGTAAACCTCTTTTCTCAAGGAAGAAGATATGACGGTACTTGAGGAATAAGCCACGGCTAATTCCGTGCCAGCAGCCGCGGTAATACGGGAGTGGCAAGCGTTATCCGGAATTATTGGGCGTAAAGCGTCCGCAGGCGGCTTTTCAAGTCTGCTGTTAAAACGTGGAGCTTAACTCCATCATGGCAGTGGAAACTGAAAGGCTTGAGTATGGTAGGGGCAGAGGGAATTCCCGGTGTAGCGGTGAAATGCGTAGATATCGGGAAGAACACCAGTGGCGAAGGCGCTCTGCTGGGCCATAACTGACGCTCATGGACGAAAGCCAGGGGAGCGAAAGGGATTAGATACCCCTGTAGTCCTGGCCGTAAACGATGAACACTAGGTGTCGGGGGAATCGACCCCTTCGGTGTCGTAGCTAACGCGTTAAGTGTTCCGCCTGGGGAGTACGCACGCAAGTGTGAAACTCAAAGGAATTGACGGGGGCCCGCACAAGCGGTGGAGTATGTGGTTTAATTCGATGCAACGCGAAGAACCTTACCAGGGTTTGACATCCTGCGAACCTCTTAGAAATTTGAGGGTGCCTTCGGGAATGCAGTGACAGGTGGTGCATGGCTGTCGTCAGCTCGTGTCGTGAGATGTTGGGTTAAGTCCCGCAACGAGCGCAACCCACGTTTTTAGTTGCCAGCATTTAGTTGGGCACTCTAGAAAGACCGCCGGTGATAAACCGGAGGAAGGTGTGGATGACGTCAAGTCATCATGCCCCTTACACCCTGGGCTACACACGTACTACAATGCTACGGACAAAGGGCAGCAAACTCGCGAGAGCTAGCTAATCCCATAAACCGTGGCTCAGTTCAGATCGTAGGCTGCAACTCGCCTACGTGAAGTAGGAATCGCTAGTAATCGCAGGTCAGCATACTGCGGTGAATACGTTCCCGGGCCTTGTACACACCGCCCGTCACACCATGGAAGTTGGCCATGCCCGAAGTCGTTACTCCAACCCTTGTGGAGGAGGACGCCGAAGGTGGGGCTAATGACTGGGGTGAAGTCGTAACAAGGTAGCCGTACCGGAAGGTGCGGCTGGATCACCTCCTAACAGGGAGACAACAAAATGTTTAATATTATTATTTTGTCACCTTAGGTCGATCGGTATCTCACATTCTTAATTTATTAAGGATTTCATTTCCTAAGTTTTTCTAGGTCACACCCATTATTTTTCCTGGGCCATTAGCTCAGGTGGTTAGAGCGCACCCCTGATAAGGGTGAGGTCCCTGGTTCAAGTCCAGGATGGCCCATATCTCTATGTTGGGGGTATAGCTCAGTTGGTAGAGCGCCTGCTTTGCAAGCAGGATGTCAGCGGTTCGAGTCCGCTTACCTCCACTGATTACCACCTCTTCCATAATCTGTAGAAAGGAAATTTATTGAGTTGTGATCAAATTCTGAACGAATCTAGCTTCCTAATATAGATATTAAGATGCTGGACTCATTGAATTAATTTCATTGTTTTCAGAGAACCTTGACAACTGCATAGATTATTTTAAAGACAATAAGCATCTTTAATGATGCAGATTTTTTATTTGTGCGAATGCATTAATAACAATTCTATTAAGCTGATGCTTCAATTTAATGAAGTTATTGGTCAAGCTACAAAGGGCTCACGGAGGATACCTAGGCACACAGAGGCGATGAAGGACGTGGTTACCTGCGATAAGTCTCGGGGAGTTGGAAGCACACTTTGATCCGGGAATTTCCGAATGGGGCAACCCCATGTACGGCCAACTGAATATATAGGTTGGTGCGAGCTAACCCAGCGAACTGAAACATCTTAGTAGCTGGAGGAAGAGAAAGTAAATAACGACTCCCTCAGTAGCGGCGAGCGAACGGGGAACAGCCCAAACCGATAGTCTTGACTATCGGGGTTGTGGGACAGCGATATGGATCAACAAGTCTAGAAGAAACGTTTGAATGGCGTGCCACAGAGGGTGAAAGCCCCGTAATCGAAAGATAAGTTGACCTAGCTGTATCCCGAGTAGCACGGAGCACGTGGAATTCCGTGTGAATCTGCGAGGACCACCTCGTAAGGCTAAGTACTACTGTGTGACCGATAGTGAAACAGTACCGCGAGGGAAAGGTGAAAAGAACCCCGGGAGGGGAGTGAAATAGAACATGAAACCGTGAGCTTACAAGCAATGGGAGCCCGACTAATCGGGTGACCGTGTGCCTGTTGAAGAATGAGCCGGCGACTTATAGGCACTGGCGGGTTAAACCGGAAATGGTGGAGCCACAGCGAAAGCGAGTCTTAATAGGGCGTTTGTCAGTGTTTATAGACCCGAACCCTGGTGATCTAACCATGGCCAGGATGAAGCTTGGGTGATACCAAGTGGAGGTCCGAACCGACTGAAGTTGAAAATTCAGCGGATGAGCTGTGGTTAGGGGTGAAATGCCAATCGAACCAGGAGCTAGCTGGTTCTCCCCGAAATATGTTTAGGCGTAGCGTCTAGTGCTCCAGCAGGGGGGTAAAGCAACCATTTCGGTGCGGGCTGCGAAAGCGGTACCAAATCGATATGAACTCTGAATACCCTGTGTGTAACTAGGCAGTCAGACTGTGGGGGATAAGCTCCATAGTCAAGAGGGAAACAGCCCAGACCGCCAGCTAAGGTCCCAAAATTAACGCTAAGTGATAAAGGAGGTGGGATTGCCCAGACAACCAGGAGGTTTGCCTAGAAGCAGCCATCCTCAAAGGAGTGCGTAATAGCTCACTGGTCGAGCGATCCTGCGCCGAAAATGAACGGGGCTAAGCGTTATACCGAAGCTGCGGATAAATTTATTTATGGTAGGGGAGCGTTCTATGTAGGGTGAAGCGTTAGCGTAAGCGGACGTGGACGGCATAGAAGTGAGAATGTCGGCTTGAGTAGCGAAAACATGGGTGAGAATCCCATGCCCCGAAACCCTAAGGGTTCCTCCGGCAGGCTCGTCCGCGGAGGGTTAGTCTGGACCTAAGGCGAGGCCGAAAGGCGTAGTCGATGGATAACAGGTCAATATTCCTGTACCAGATGTGTTTTGAGAAGGGGGACGGAGAAGGCTAACCAGGCCAGATGTTGGTTACTGGTTCAAGCGTTCGAGGCTTTGAGAGATGGAGAAAACATCTTGAGCTAAGGCGTGAGTACGAGCTGCTACGGCAGCGAAGTTGGTGATGTCATGCTTCCAAGAAAAGCCCTATACTCGTTAAGACACATATGCCAGTACCCGAAACCGACACAGGTGGGGTGGTAGAGAATACCGAGGGGCGCGAGATAACTCTCTCTAAGGAACTCGGCAAAATGGCCCCGTAACTTCGGGAGAAGGGGTGCCAGCGAGAGCTGGTCGCAGTGAAGAGGCGCAAGCGACTGTTTACCAAAAACACAGGTCTCCGCTAAGTCGCAAGACGATGTATGGGGGCTGACACCTGCCCAGTGCCGGAAGGTTAAGGAAGCTGGTTAGCTTTTAGTGAAGCTGGCGACTGAAGCCCCGGTGAACGGCGGCCGTAACTATAACGGTCCTAAGGTAGCGAAATTCCTTGTCGGGTAAGTTCCGACCCGCACGAAAGGTGTAACGATTTGCGCGCTGTCTCGGAGAGAGGCTCGGCGAAATAGAATTGTCTGTGAAGATGCGGACTACATACACCCGGACAGAAAGACCCTATGAAGCTTTACTGTAGTTTGATATTGTGCTCGGGCTCTGAATGCGCAGAATAGGTGGGAGACGTTGAAATAGTGCTTGTGGGTACTATTGAGTCATCGGTGAGATACCACTCTTTTAGAGCTAGGGTTCTAACGCTTACCCGTTATCCGGGAAGCGGACAGTATCTGATGGGCAGTTTGACTGGGGCGGTCGCCTCCTAAAAGGTAACGGAGGCGCACAAAGGTTCCCTCAGGCTGGTTGGAAATCAGTCGTTGAGTGCAAAAGCAGAAGGGAGCTTGACTGTGAGACCTACAAGTCGAACAGGGACGAAAGTCGGTTTTAGTGATCCGACGGTTCTGCGTGGAAGGGCCGTCGCTCAACGGATAAAAGTTACTCTAGGGATAACAGGCTGATCTCCCCCAAGAGTTCACATCGACGGGGAGGTTTGGCACCTCGATGTCGGCTCATCGCAACCTGGGGCTGAAGTCGGTCCCAAGGGTTGGGCTGTTCGCCCATTAAAGCGGTACGCGAGCTGGGTTCAGAACGTCGTGAGACAGTTCGGTCCATATCCGGTGTATGCGCAGGAATATTGAGAGGATTTCTCCCTAGTACGAGAGGACCGGGAGGAACGCACCTCTGGTGTGCCAGTTATCGTGCCAACGGTAAACGCTGGGTAGCCATGTGCGGAGTGGATAACCGCTGAAAGCATCTAAGTGGGAAGCCCACCTCAAGATGAGTATTGCCATGGCTTAAGCCAGTAAGGTCACGGGAAGAACACCCGTTGATAGGCTCTACGTGGAAGCTTGGTAACAAGTGCAGCGGAGGAGTACTAATAGACCGAGGGCTTGACCAAATAAACTTAATTTATTGTTTTTAAAAATATAATTTTCTATGCAGTTCTCAAGGTTCACCCTATCCTGGTGTTCATGGCGATGTGGAACCACTCCGATCCATCTCGAACTCGGCTGTGAAACGCATCAGCGGCGAAAATATTTAGGGGGTAGCCCCTTGAGAAAATAGCTCAATGCCAGGTAAAAATATTTAAAAGGGTTTACTCTTCTTGAGTAAGCCCTTTTTTATTTTTGGCATTTAGGACACCAATGGGTACTTCTACCAGTAATTTTTTGTCTTTCAATTAAATTTCCACACTTACGACATTCTTTTCCAGTTCTCCTATAGACATTTGTCTGTAAACCAAAATTCCCATTCTCTCCTTCCAAGTCCCTAAAATCGCTAAATGTCGTCCCTCCAGAACCTATACTTTTTTTTAATACAGTTACAATGGATTCTTTTAGCTTAATTAACTCTATCTTCTTTATTGTTCTAGCTTCCCGAAAGGGTGAAATGCCAGCAGAGTATAAACTTTCATCAGCATAAATATTACCTATACCTGCCACTATTGTTTGATCTAATAAAATAGCTTTTATAGATTTTGTTCTTTTTGAAATAACTTTCTTAAGATAATTTGCATCAAAGTCTTTAGAAAAAGGTTCTGGTCCTAATGAGCCTAATCCTTTTATTATTTCATTGGGCGAAAACTCTTGTTTAATCCACCACATTTGGCCAAAACTTCTTACATCAATGTATCTCAGCTCATTATTGTTCTTATCGAAAAATCTTATTCTTGTATGTTTACAGGGCGGATTAGAGTTATTGATGAATTTAAAATAGCCAGTCATTCTTAGATGAACTACAAGAAATCCTTTATTTTGTGAATTTTCTAGAGGAAATTTAGTTTTCTCATTTTGAACTTCTTTTAATTGAGCTATTAAATATTTTCCTCTTCTATCCCATTTATAAATAAGTGAGTTCCTAAGTCCTTTAATAAATTCCTCTTTGTTTTTTGGGAATGCAACAGTTGAATCCCTACAGACTTCTACTTTTTTAATAATAAAGTTATTAAGTTTTTGCTCTAGACCTCTGCGAACAGTTTCTACTTCAGGTAATTCAGGCAAGTATTTAAGCTTTCTCTAATTCACTTTCAGCGAAATTATTTGTATTTGCTCCACCATCAGTTCCGCTTATACCAGCGTAATTTACTTTATCGAATCTGACTACACAGTTATATTTAATGCCTGAGGTATCAACTGAAGCAACTTTACCTATTTCATTATACCAATATGATTCTGGTCTTTTTACTCTTACGAGATCTCCTCTTGAAATAGCCATTACTATTAATTTAACTTTTTGTAGAATAACTCATCATTAATATTCTTAGACAAATTATTCACACATATTAATTAAAGTTTTAACAAAAATCATTTATTAAATTATTTTCGAATTCTTCTTTAGCAGGCTTACTTCCCATCCATTTCCTGCCAGGTATTCTTACATCTAATTCATTTTTATCACAATTGATTGAAATAATCAGTTTTTTATTTTCTTGATTTAGAACGTTTAAAACTTTTCTACCTTTAATATCTTTATATGGTTTACTTTGGATAATTATAGGACCATAAATTTTTTTATCTAACTCAATTAAATCATTATTTTTTTTATTTTCAGTTGTTTCATATTTTTCTGAATTAATTGTGTTCTTTTTTCTTATTGTGAGCTTTTGACCAATTTTTATTGAATCAGCATTATTGATATTATTAATCTCTATCAGTTCTTTTACTTTTAAATTATATTTGTTCGATATGTCAGTAAGATTTTCACCAGTTTGAACAATATGATAATTTTTAATTAAATCTGATTGTTTTGTAAGATTTTCAGAAGATTCGGAGATAATAAGATTTTGGCCAACAAAGATATAATTTTCATCTTTTAAGTTATTCAATTTAATAATTAAATCTTTATTAATTGAATAGAATTTTGAAATACTTGATATTGTATCTCCACTTTTTACAATATGAATTTTTTTTATTTCAGTTTTTTCTTCAGTAATTGATTCTTTTCTAGCAATATTCTCAATTGTGTTTTTTGATGAAAATATTTTTTCTTCTGATTTTATCAATGAGTGATTAAAAAAATTAATAAATATGGCAATTACTAAAAATGCAAATTTCATAAAACTCACTATTTATTTAAAGATAATCTTTAAATTTAAAATCGCTAGGTTTTTGAAAACAATTTAAGTAATTTAAACCTGAAAAATAAACTTTAAAAATTTCTTTACTCTTTCATAGGGGGGATACCGCAGATTTGAATCAAATAAAAAACCTTTAAAAGTAATAGATTTTTGATTTGAAAAATTTCGAAAACCTTCTTCTCCATGAAATTTACCAATACCACTTTGCCCAACGCCTCCAAAGGGTAAATTTGGAATAAGGACTGGCAACATCACATCATTTATACAAATTGTTCCAGAGCTGGTTACTTTTGAAATATGATTATGGATTTTTTTATTGCCTCCAAATAAGTAGATTGCTAAGGGTTTTGATGTTTGACTAATCTGTTTTAAAGCTGATTCTTTATCATTAATTCCAACTACAGGAAGTAGTGAACTGAATAATTCTTTCTGCAAAATATCTGTTTCATTTAATTTAGTTCTCAAAATTGTAGGAGATATTTTCAACTTTTTTTTACTAAAAGTCCCCCCAAATAAAATTCTTTTTTCTTTTTCAAATTGTTTGAGAATTTCTACTGTTGATGTAAATTGTTTTTTCTCCAATTTTGATAGGTTTTCGGAAATAATTGGATTATCTCCGTAAAAACTTACTATGTATTTTTTTAATTTTTCTATAAAAATATTTTCAATTTCTTTATCTACAAAGATATGATTCGGAGCCATGCAGGATTGACCAGAATTAAAAAATTTACCCCAAACAATTCTTTTTGCAGACACTTCTAAATTTGCATTCTTGAAAACAATTACAGGATTTGTTCCGCTTAACTCAAGAGTTAATGGAGTTAAGTTTTTTGAAGCTAACTTCATTATGGATTTTCCAGTTTCAGTACTTCCTGTAAAAAATATGTGGTCAAAATTTTGTTCAATTAATTTTATGGATTGTTTATAATCTCCCTCTACTGTCATTAGGACATCTTTACGGAAATATTTTGAAGTAAGCTTTTTAATAAGTTTTGAGGTCGCAGGACATTTCTCTGATGGTTTTATAACTGCAGTATTTCCTGCTGAGAAAATATTTACTAATGGCTTTAAAACATAAAGTAATGGATAATTGTAAGGACCAAGAATTAAGACACACCCTAGAGGTTCATAAATAACTTTGGAGGATGATGGAAATAGATAAATAGGTGTATCAATCTTTTTTGGTCGCATCCAAGAATTGAGTTTCTTTTTGATAAGTGAAATTTCTTCTTTCACTAAAAGGATTTCTGAAAGGCCTTCAATTTCAGATTTACCTAGATCAACAAGAAGTGATTTTATTATCTCTTTTTTATTTTCATCCAAAAGTTTAGAAACTATATTGATATGATGGATCCGCCATTTTATATCTTCAGTTTTACCAGTGAGAACTGTATTTTTTAATTTATAGATGTCTTCTAAATGAAATTTATCAGAAATTTTCATTTTTTACCTATGAATAGTATTAAATATATCAGAGGATAAATTGTAAATAACTGAGGTTTTAGCAACTAAAATCAAAGTTAATGATTTATTAGAAATAATCAAATTTATTAATATTGCCTTGAAAAATTCAAAATTTTCTTGGTTAGTATGTTTCTATGAGGGAAAAATTTTCAATTAGATTGATATCTATAAATGAAATACAAGAAGTCACAAACTGGGCAAGGTTAGAAGGATTTTCTCCTGGAATGGATGACGTATCAATTTATAGAAATACAGATAAACAAGGGGTATGGGTAGCTTGTCTAGACAATAATCCTATAGGTTCTATTGCGTGTATAAAATATAATTCCTCGTATGGTTTTATAGGTTTATTTATTGTTAAAAAAGAATTTCGAAATAATGGATATGGAGTGAGATTATGGAAACATGCCCTCGAATATTTGAAAAATGTTGATTGTATTGGTCTTGAGGCTGCCCCAGATAGATTAAATGATTACGCAAAGTGGGGGTTTAGAAAATCTTCCATTACAAATCGATGGAAATTAAATGGTTCTCAAGATTTGCCATTGAAAAATTTCTATAAAGATCAATTTCATTCTTTTAAAGTTGTCCCGGGTAATAAAATTTCTTCTGAAGCAGTCTTAATTTATGATGATCAAAGAGAACCTAGTCCCAGACCACATTTTCTAAATGACTGGTTGAAAAATTCTCATGGTAATGTCAGTGCAATTGTCGATAATAATGGGATGTGCCATGGATTTGGAAGGATAAGACCTTGTGTATTGGAGGATAATGAGCAAGGCTGGAGAATTGGCCCCCTTTTAGCGGATACTCCACCACTTGCTGAATTATTAATAAGGGAGTTAGTTGGTGATTTAGATGCTCAAATCTTATTGGATTGCTCTAATCTGAACCCTTATGCAAATTATCTTTTATCAAGTTTGGGATTTGAGGAAATATCAAAAACTTACAGAATGTATAAAGGTATTCAACCTCCCTGCCCTATGAATCAAGTATATGGACTTGCCTGCTTGGAACTGGGATGATTTCCTTTAAAACGTTCATTTCCCCTTTTGTTTCTGTAATACTGAAAGAAGTTTGTTTGATTAAGATTAACTTCCAGAAGGTTTCAAAATTTTTTCTACAATATCGGCGTTGATTATAGTGATCTCTCCATTGTCAATATTGGCAACTTGAAACAAGGTCCATGAATTTGGATTTCTAGCTCCTCCAATACAGTCGATAACTTGACCGACCCAATAATTTTCATTCTTTTCCTTAGTATCTTCGCAATTTTCTTTTTTAATTGCGACATAATCACCAGGCCTAACGAAAAGAAACTCAGGAGTTGCTGAGCTCACAATAAATAACTAATAGTATATATGTACTATAGTAAGTTATTAGTTTTGTTGCTGAACTTTGAATTATTTAGCAAACTAGGGGTAATTCAAAAATAAAATGGAATCAACTGAAATTGCTATATTTTCAACATTATTGGGGTTAATTTTAGCTTTAACTGACGCTTATATAGAACGAAATATTCCTGGATAATAAATACTTCTAATTCATTTCTTAAATTAAATAAGATTTAAGCTGGTCTAATATGTCGGCACGGTTGGAAACTAGTTTTGTAAAAACTAAATATATCAGCCCTCCCATTGCGAGCCTTCCGTTAATTTTCTCTAACTGCTTAAGTTTTCTCAACAAATTAATTTTGTGGTTAGACAAAATTTAAAGGTTATAGAAAATAAAAAAGTATTGATTACTTCAAAATAAAAAAAAATTATAGAAATATTATTTCAAACACGAATTCAATTTAAAGCCAAGCTTCTTTCATCTCAAGATAAAGTCTCTCGCTCTCAGCAGAGTTAATTTTGCTGTCTGAATAGGATTGCTGCTGCTGCTGCTGCTGCTGCTGAGTTGAGTTAGTATTAGGATTTTGGACTTCGCTCATTAGAGGAACTAAATATTTGTGTTTATTCTCTCATATTTAGAGCTTTTTTTGTCAACTTAAATTCTTAAATTTTATTTAAATTTTCTACGCTTTTAATTTTCCTGTTTTGAGTGAATTTATTTCGCTACAGTAGTTTTGGTATATAGGAATTTGACTTCCCAATATACAACTCCTAGGAAGATAGCACTTGCAATAATAATTTCAGAAATGGCTAACATTTTATTCTTCAATACTAATTTAATTTTGGTATCAATTTACACAGAATGCAATAGGTACTAATTACATTCTAGATTTTAAAAAATCTTATTTAATAAAATAACGCGTCGAAATAATATAAAATTTTAAGTTAGATACATATTTTTTCCGTGGGAAATTTCATAAATTCAACAACTCTTATACCTTTAATACCTTTAGTAACCTCTTTTCTTATTCTTATTTTATTGGCAAGTTTTAACAGAACACTTAACAGGTTAACAAAACCAGTTACTGCACTGGTTGCATTATCTTTATTAAGTTCTGCTTTTATAAGCTTATTTGACTATTTTAAGAAAATAGAAGAAGAATTAGTTTTATCTGAATTTCTCAAATTTTTTGAAGAAAAAAATTTAGTTATACATCTCAATTTAGTAAATGAAAAAATTATAATTTTTTTCTCATTAATAATGATATTAATTATTGGAATATCTTTTTATAAATTGCCTAGAAAAAAAGGTTACGTCTCATTAATGATCAGCTTAGGATTAATTTCTTCTTCGGTGATACTCTCAATATTGCTAATAGATTTCTCAGCACTAATCTAAACTGTTGTAAGCATTGACAAAGCTTCATTAAGTTCTTGGACATGATTTAATTCATCTTGAGCAATTTCTTTTATTTTTTGATCATTTGGATTATCTATTAAATATTTGGAATAAGTTTCAAATGCATGTTCTTCGATTTTTATGTTGACATCATAAGCATTAGCTGGAGAGAGGAAATAATAAAAAACCATGATCCAGTAATACACAAGAACAAGGTGTCTCGCAAAAAATCTATCAATCCAGAACCTATCTCCTCCTCTTTTTTCCATTTCTTTAAGATGCTCAGTTTCGTTAATAGCTTGATAAAAATGTTCTTTCATTAAAATCATTGTTTTCTCATTTTTAATTCCTAGAGATTCTTTAAAATGAAGAACTGAAAGAAATGCAAAATAAGGTGATCTAGCTATAACTTCTAAAACCCAAAATCTTTGTAAAGATCTACCAGAGTATATGAAGTCTAAGAAGTTAACTGTGCTATTCAAAATCAAAGAATTTAATTTCTTCATAGATTTAGTTTTTCTTTAAGTATAATTACTCAGTCGCTCGAGGTCTATGATGTATTTAAGTAATTAACCAAAAATTAATATTTATAGTCTAAAAATTGTTACTTCCATTGAAATATTTTTTTTTCATGCATTAATTGGATAGATAAAAATTTTATATGACAACTACTGAAAAAATTGCAAATGCCAAAAAAAGGATTGATGAATTAGAAAGACTTATAAAATTTTGGAATGATTCAGACCATGATGAGGCAAAAATAGTAAATTTTTCAAAGAACATTGAAAATAAAGTTGCTTAGATTTTGAAGATTAAGGCTAATTAAGTTTATCTACTTAAAGTGATTTAATATCTTTGAGGTTTCGAATATTGTTTAATTTATAAATAGAGCAATTAAACCTATTTTCAAAAACTGTAAGGAAGAAATAATCTAAAAGAAAAATAAATATGAAAACCTTTTCAAAAAAATATTTAGTTCCGATTAAATTTATACCATGGGTTTTTTGGGTATTTATATCTTTTATGAGTTTATATTTGTGTAAGATAGCCTGGGTAAATTGAATAATTAATTGATCTAGCTTCTCCTTAGCCAACCAGGAGCACCGCCAAACCAATCCGATATATCATCTTCATTAGGATTGAAATGATTTTCTTTATCTAGTCCATCTATCCCAAATGATTGTAAGAGGTTATCAATCCCCCCATCATTTTTTGTACCATTCCTTCTAAAACTGTTAGCTTTTTTCAGCCAAAGAGAAATTGTAGAGTTATGGTGTGCAAATTTCTCGACATATATTCTTTCTTCTAATGTAATTGATTTATCTTGAGCAATTCTTTTAATTATTCCTTGGATTTTTAGTCTTTTTGAATTACTAAGAAGCATTTTGCGATCAATTCATTATTCTTTTTATAGGAAGGATTACTAAATATATCTTGTCAATGTTAATTTCAACAAATTAACTATTTTAAGAGGTTTTTAAGCAATAAAAGTCTTAAGACACTAAAAAAAGGGATCAATAAGTTACTTATGATACTTTTATTCATTTATTAAACTTATAATTCCTACAAATTAGATAAAAAAAATCAATCCATTCTCAAAGACATTTTAAAATTTAAGAAAAGTCGACTCAGTTGTTGCGTAATAGTAAATCTGTACTATTATTAGTACAAATGTATTGTTAAGACATGAAAGTGATTTCATCTTCTCCTTATGCCCCTTTTAATTCAAAAGAGTGGAATTCTCTAGTAAGCAAAAATGTAAAGTTTGAAAATACTCCAATAAAGATCCAAAAAAAATTTTATAGAACTTTTACTCTAAAAAAGACTGAAAAAGATAAACTTTTGCAAGAGAAGAATGCATTGCACCAACAAATGCAACTCGTATTCGGATAGAAAAATATTAACTAGCAATCTTTTTATTGAATATTATTTTACGAGATCCAATTTTTTGTTAGATTAGTAGAAATACAAGAAGGATTTAATTTGGCTGTTGATCGAGAACTTTTAAAAGAAGTTACCCAAGAACTTTGGAATACCGTAAAAAAACTAAGACCTGAAATAGATCGACAAACTCGACTTCAATTAGTTTTAAAGGCCTTATTAACTATTGGAGATTTACCAGATCAAATGCAAGCTGCCATGGTAGTAGGTGTTTGCGCAGAAATGGATAAAAGTGATGTTGATAATGTTGAATCTAATTCACAAACTAAAGATTCAAGCGGAGTTGATACTTCTACAGGCAGAAAAGTAGTTAGAAGAAGTTCAGCTAAATAAACTTTAAATGATCATCCTTTAATTTTCTTTGATTCGTTTTTGTTAAGTCTATTGAATAAGTAATATGAAATTACAAGTAAGAGAGGAACGAATATTGAATGCAAAGTCATCATTAATTCTGTTTGGCCCATTCCTATAAGATTTGACTCGTTTGGAAGTTGTTCTGACCAAGTGCCAACTAAATGCCAGGCTTGAGGAATTGATAAGAAAAACATATAAGAGCTATAAGTTAAGTTTATGTTCAGATAAACATTATCATTATTGAACGTTTTTGCTTTCTTTATTCTTATTTCTTAACTAAGTATTTGTAGAGTTATAAAAAAAACTTGATTCATAAATTTATTTTCTTAAGAAGAGTTTTAAACTCTTTTTTACCAATAATTTTTTCAGCTGCGTAAGCGCCACTTGCTGAAACAGCAGGAATTCCAATACCTGGAAATGTACTTGCGCCGCAAGTAAATAAATTTTTCACTGGAGTTTTGCAGCCTGGGAAAAGACCTTTTGCTGCAGATAATGCAGGGCCGTAACTACCGCAATAGGTATTGGTGAATTTTTTATGAGTGATTGGGGTTCCTAGCATCTTTAAATCAATCCTTTCATCTATATCAGGGATGAATTTTCGCGCTGCATTAAGGAATATTGAACATCTTTCTTCTTTCAAATTTCTATATTCTAATTCCTTTGGATTTAGGTTTTCCCAAATTTCCCAAGGTTCATTTGCGGGAGTATATCCATGAAGAACATGTTTTCCTTCAGGGGCCATATTTTTATCTAAAACAGATGGGATTGAAAATACGACTATATTTCTTTCTGCGGTTATACCTTTTTCCCACTCATCAACATGTATTGCATGTATTGGCAAATTTTCAAGACCATCAGCATCAAAACCTAGATGTATATGAAGGAAAGAATCACATTTATTAGGGTTCAAAACTTTTGTATTCCATTTTTTTGAAATTTCATTTGGAATTAACTTTTTTAAATTCCAAACATCAGTATTCGTGACAACAGATTCACAACTATAACTAGAACCATTATTTAGAGTTATCCCTGTGGCTAAATTTTTATTGAAGTTAATTGTCTTTACTCTCGAAGAAAGAATTAATTCTCCTCCATTTTTTTTAAATCCATTAATTAAAGCTTTTACGATAGATTCACTACCTCCTTTGGGGTATTCAAGGTATGAATTTGGTTCAAACCATTCGTTAAATAAAGTAGCCATCGCAGCTGTATTTGTATCATGCATTGACATACCACTTATCAAAAAGCTCAATAAATCAACCCAATTCCTGAGAAAAGGATCCTCTAGATGATTATTTACTAAATTCCCAAAGCCTTTATTAATTTTTGGTATTTGATTGATATTAGGTAAAAATTTTGAGGTTAAATTTATTAAATCTAAGAAATTTATTGATTCGGGAGAAAATGAGAGTAGAGGTATTTCATTTATTATTTGGCTAAGAGGCTTTATTCCGGAAATAAATGATTCCCATTCTTTAACAGATTTCTCACCTCTTAAAGTTTTAATAGTATGTTTAAAAGGTTCTTCCCCCACATCAAGATTAAAATTGCCTTCTGGGACAATTACTTGCCAACCTTTGTATTGAAATAGTTCAACTTCTTCATCAAGTAATTTAAGAATTTGCCCTAGGGGATTAGTTGTCGGCCATTTACCTATTCCACTCCACAATGAAGGACCTGATTCGAAAGTGTAACCATTTCTTCTGAAACTGTGGGCAACACCTCCTGGCTGGCTATGAGCTTCACATATAAGTACTTTTTTGCCTGATAAGGCGAGAATCGAACCACAACACAATCCTCCTATTCCACTGCCTATTATTACAACATCGTACTTTTCCATTAAATATTTACTTTACTCTTCTCTCAAAACTAATTAGTTTTAGACAAATGTATTAGATGAAGTTGTAATACTTAGTACAACAGCTAGGAAAAATATGTAAGGGACTGCTTTTAGAGGGATGTATCCTTGGCTTTTAGAGATAAAATCCATTGGTTTAGTTACTTTATGTAAATATAATAACGAGATATTGTTCCTTATGTGTGCCATAAAATTATTTTTTTGGAAATATTTTGAAATAAAGAAATCTTTTTGGAGATATTTTTAACTAAGAACATTTTTTATAGAGTTATCTTAGTATTTGATTCTTAGGTTAAAATCTATTATGAAACAATTTCCTGATATTCATGAGATAAAACTTTTAGAAAAAAATTCTCAAAAAAACGGTAGCGGAATTTTATATGAGGAATTGTTAGGAATATGGAAGTTTAAGTATGTATGGGGAAAGGAGTCAGATGAAATCAAAAATATACCCAGTTCTATTCTCCAAGTATTGTCGGCAAGACTCGAATTAAAAAGTAAAAATAAAAAGGATCAAATAAATTATGAAATAAAAAATTCAATTAATTTCGGATTATTAAATATTACTTTTATAGGCAGTGCAGAATTAAAAGGGCTTAGACCTTTATTGACTTTTTATTTTGAAAAATTGAAAATTAGTATTAGTAGTTTTCCAGTATTTAATAAGGAATTAAAAAAACCAGAAGAAAAAAAAATGCCTTTTTTCTCTCTTGTAGGAATTAGCACTAAAGATAATTGGTTATGTGCTCGAGGAAGGGGCGGAGGGCTTGCGATATGGGTTAAGTCTTAATTTAGTGATATTCTCCTGGATGATCTACCTTTCTTACGGTAACTTTATCAACTTTTTGTCCATTAAATCTTAAGAGATCATCTCCGGAAAAGTCATAACCTAAGCGTTGACCAATTAGGGCTACATCATCCGCTGTAGAGGATGTTGTAACCTGCTTTTTTAAGTCTTCATCAGATTGCATCTTGATTAAAAATTTTCTTATTTCAGAAAAACTCATTACTAGAATTTGATTGATTGATGTAAAAGAAATTTATAAAATCTTTTTCTTAGTAAGAACAAGATAAATAGATAATCATTATACTATTTTTATGACTTACTTATTCCTTTATATAGTTGGCATAATTTTAATATGGTGGATATATCGTGTTGGTTGGCTTGAGGCGCTTAAAACAGTAGTTAAAGTTATAGTCCCCTCAGCGCTTATTGTTTTATTTAACGTAAAAGCAGGAAGATTACTTTTTAAAAGTCCTGTAGTCGGATTATTAAGCGCTTTGCCTACCTCTATTTTTATTTTTAGAGGTTCATTGCCTTTAGTTAGTTATATAAATAACTGGATTGAAAATAAAATAAATAGGTATGATGATTCGGAAGTTATAGATACTGATTCTGTGCCTTTAGATGATTAATTTAGTTTAATTCAATCAAAGCCAAGAAATAATTCTTTGTGTACAACAAGAACATCAAATAAAGTTGTTCCATGAATAGGACTTAATGGGATTTTGTCTATATTTAATGCTTCTGCACAAATTAAATGAGCATCCCATTTTGTATTGTGATCACTTATTTCAATTGACCACTCAATTACTTTTTTGAAATGATCTGGCATCTCCGAACCAATTTTTCTGCAAATTTGACATAGAACTGACAAAAGAGGAGGTTTTGATGGCCTTTTTAAATCTTTAATAAGACTAGGTTGTGTAAAAACACTTGTATAGCGGATGTAGTCTATCAATTCATATTCTTCTTTAGTAAGAGCTGCTTTATCTAATGCTCTTTCAAATTCGTCTATGGGGGTTATGGGCCTATCCAAGATATTATTTTTTGCTGTTTTCTGAATCTATTTTTTCTTGATTAATTTCGTTGGTTTGATTGCTTTCTATAGATTTAGGAGATTCATCTTTATCTTCTTCGTTCATAACTTGGTCGATTTCATTTTGAAATTCATTCGATGCTTTTTTAAGACTTTTCAAAGTTTTACCAAGCTGTTTCCCTAATTCTGGAAGCTTTTTTGGACCAAAAATTAAAAGAGCTAAGATAAGTATTACAGTAACTTCAGGCAAACCTACACCAAAAATATTCATAACTGATAACTATTTAACTAATTAGGAAATCTACTATTAAATATAGTCAAATCATGTGAAAATTTCATTCTCGGAAGAGCTTTTTTTAATATTAAAAAATTTTGAAAAATATTATTGTTATTAATACTCCTTTAAAGAAAACTAACCAAAGTAATTGATAATCACTCAATTTGAATTTTTTTTGGTACCAATTTATAAGAGTTTTATGTTTGTCTATTAATTTTCTCATTTCACCGAGATTATTTATTACTAACACTTATTTTATCTTAATTTCTTTTATTATTATTTTATAGAAATCCTAGATTCAATCCATAATAGATTATTCTATTAAACTTTAATCTTTTCTAAATTAATTTTTTCTAAACTATTGAAACCATTTGCTAAATATCTACTATCAAAAAAAAATGAAGTACTTATTTGTTGTTTTTTACCTTTTTTTTCTAATTTATCCAGCTGAAGCCGTTACCACAAAAATGTTTAAAGTATTGGATACGTGTGCAAGATATCGCCTAGGTGAGATTAATGCTAATGAGGCTATAGAAAAACTAAAATTAAAATTAACGAATCCTTCGACTATTCAGCCAAAGGACCTTGTAAAAAAATATTGCTCAGTATTTACTCCAAATGAAAAAATTGAATTTTAATCTTAGCAATACTTATTTAATTATTCTTTTTTGAATAATCTTTGGCTTTGTTTCGTATTTCTTTAATTTTTTTAAAATTAGTTATTTTTAAGTTAAAAATAACTCCCAAAAAAAGAATTAGAAATAAAAAAATATAAATTATTAATTCCATATTATTGAATTAATAAATTCACCCTAGTTTATTTCAAAAATTTTTTAGTATCTTTTAAAACAAAAAAACTGACTTTAATATCAGTTATTTACTTTAAGGCCACAAAAAAAACACTTTAACCTCTAATATGTAATTTTATAAGAATAATTGTGCAGATTGGAGATAAAATTCCAGAATTTTCTTTACTGGATCAAAATGGAGTTAAAAGATCAAATAAGGGTTTAAAAAATCCCCTTGTTTTGTTTTTTTATCCAAAAGATGATACGCCGGGTTGCACTATAGAAGTTTGCGGATTTAGAGATAAATATGACTTATTTAAAGTATTAGGTGCTCAAGTTTGGGGAGTAAGTAATGGAAGTACCTCAAGTCATTTGGCATTTGCTAATAAAAATAAATTACAATATCCATTACTTTGTGATACGAATGACTCTCTTAGGAAAACTTTTAAAGTTCCTAAAGTATTAGGTTTTATGGATGGTAGGGTAACTTACGTTATTGATCGCAAAGGGACAGTTAGGCATATTTTTAGAGATTTATTGAATGGTCCTGAACACATTAAAGAGGCTATTAGAGTACTTAAGGAAATTCAAAATCAATAAATTATTATTCAAAGAATTTTAGATTAATAAGTTTTGTTTTATTATAGTTTCAGCTTTTTTTTTAATATATGAAGAAAATGGGAATGCAGGCTGTTGATCTTGCTATTCAAAATGGAGTGGATCTTGACGGTACGCCAATCCCTCAAAAAATGCTAGATCTATACAACAGAATTATGGATGAGGAGAATAAAAGACAAAGGAGTGGTGTTAAAAAATCAATGAGAAATAGATGCGTTAAAACGGGTTCTAAGCATTTTGATAAGGAAACATTGAATCAATTATTAATAGACTCGGGATGGGAAGGTCTCAAAGAAAAGGAAATTTTATTTTTTTATAACTAAAAAAAATTTTAAATTATCTTAAAATTTAATAATGGTAACTTTGCTTAAATTTAAAAACTGAGAAATAATAAAAATTTTTTTTAGATCTAATTTTTTTGAATTATTTAGACCATCCTTTTTTGTTAGAGGATATTATTTTCTCTTTTTCAGCTTTTGTTTTATTACTTGCTTTTTTGAAAGCCAAGTTGGCTTCTATTACTGTGACTATTGATATGAAAAAAAGACCAGAAATTCCAATTATTTGTTCATTTTGAGAGGGTTCTGAATCACCTTGTAAAAAAATACCTAAAGCGAACCATGCAGTACTAGCAGTGATGGTAAAAAAATAGGGTTTCCATCTTCTTTGATATAAGTATCCCGATCCTAAACCAGGAAGAAAATTTAAAAAAGATGCAACCCACCCTTTTGAAGATGCAAGTATTTCGTCTCTTGAGGGATAAGACATTTATGTTAGGTATTTATTAAATGTGAGTTTATATAAGCAAAAGATATTGCTGCACAAATTACCCAACTAAAAGGTAAAAACATTCTTATTTTTTCTTTATTATTGTTCATTTTTTAATTATGGAAAATATTTTTAAAATCTGTGGATTTAATAGATACCTTAAAACTATAAGAATTAAAAAAGACGGTTTTTAACCGTCTTTGAAAAAAGTAATTTCTCTAAAAATAAATTATTTATCTTTTGAGGCTGAGAGTACTTTAAGTTCTTTTTTTACTTCTTTTTCTCTCTCTTCAAGATGTTTTAGTTGAGCTTTAAAAGCATCTTCAAGTCTTACTTTTTGTGTTGTAATTTCATCAAGCTCTTCTTGATGTTGGTTTTTCTTTAACTCCTTCATTTCACTATCGGAAATAACATATACAGGGCGATATGAAGGTGTTTCAAAAAGAAGATCAAACATTGAATACATAAGTGACCTTTGAATTAGTACAAATTAAATATCTGATAATTCTTTGGAATATGAAAGGATAAATACCGAAGATATTGATACGGCAAATACACCGAATTACGGTTTACCTAACATAACCGCCCAGTATTTACCGATCGAATTTTAAGGTATGTTTTAAAGTATTAAGAAGATGATTCTAAAAATTTAAATCAAAAAGAACTAAAAATGGATTTAAAAATTACTAAAACATTAGTAATCCCATCCAACGAAATTAAGTGGCGATTTTCCAGATCCTCCGGTCCTGGAGGGCAAAATGTAAATAAAATTGAAAGCAGAGTAGAGATTATTTTTAATTTAGAAGATTCCAAAGTATTAAATGATTATCAGAAAGAAATTCTTAAGAGAAACTTGAAAAATAAATTAGTGAATAATAGCTTACGTTTAGCGGTTCAAGAACACAGAAATCAATTATTAAATAGGCAGCTAGCTTTAATGAAATTTAGTTCAATAATAAAAAATGCTTTAAATAAACCTTTTAAATTAAGAAAATATACACAACCCACTAAAGCATCACAAAATAAAAGAGTTGAGGTTAAGAAAAAACGTGGCGAATTGAAAAAAAGTAGACAAAAAGAAAAAACATATCAAATATGAATAAACTAAATAAATATTTCCATCGCAAATTGTAAGGAAAGCCTATTATTAATTTAATTTCATTTTGGTTTATTGAATATAACTAATGATTTCTGGTTAATTGACTCCAATTTTGTAGGGGTGATGCGTTTCTACAAAGATAGAGATAATTCTGATAAATCTATTGATTATATGTTTATTGAAGAAGGAATTATTATGGGAATTCATGGAGAAAATCCTCCATTAATGAAAACTAGAAAAAAAATTGTTATTGAAGAAGCAAGATTATTATGGCAAAAATTGTTAAATGAAGGTTGGCAAAAAACTAATAAAAAATGGTGAGGAAATTCTACAAAAATTTTTTTTAATTTAAGAAAGTAAATGAACCTTTAGGGTATAGCTTGGAAATTTTTTCCTTTTGCAAATATTTCTTTTTTTTGACGTCGTTTTCATATCTTCTCAACATCATTAGATAGTTTGTAACTCCAAAAATTATTAAAAACACAATAAATCTTATTCCTGCATCAAAGTTCATATGAATATTAAGCTTTATTTTAATCTGACAATTACTAATCAAAAATCAATCGGTATTTATATCTAATTAATACGTCTAGTAAAAATCTTTTTTGATTGTACGGTATAAAAAATACATAATAAAAGTAATATTAAAATTGCACTAAAGCTTCCGATTGGGTTTGGAATATTTTGTGTAAAAGGCCCTGCTAAAAAAGAAGGTGTATTTTCTTTGAATTCTATTAATCCGTTATTTAATAAAAACCAAATACCCACTAGTCCTCCATGAATGCCTATGCAATTCCATAAAGAACCTTTATCTCTAATTTTTACTAATGATAGAAATATCCCAAGTAAAATAAATCCCAAACGTAATCCTACTATGTTCCAAAAGATCTCATTTGATAAATTATGAACGAAGCTAAAAACTATAGCTTGTAAAGCTATTGATATTTTTGTGCCATATTCAAATTTTAATTCTTCTAGTAACCAGCCCCTAAAAATTATTTCCTCTGCGAATCCAACACCTAATCCCAGTAGAATAGAATTTAACAATATTATTGGCGAGAATTCACCTATCCAAGAAATATAATTTTTTTGCAATAGTGGTACCAGAATTAGAATTATTAAAACTAAAGCAAATAAAATACCTTGTGAAAAATTGAAAAAGTTTTTCAAGAATTTGTCTTTTGTTATCCCAAGAAGTATCCAAGCACTTGATTTGTTATGTTTGATATAAAACCAATATGGGAGTAAAAAGATAAAAAGTAAGAAAGTAATAATAGTACCAATTAATGATAAATTATCTTTTTCAAAATTAAACAATAAAAGTGGCTGAGATAAAGCCCAGCCAATGCCATAAAGAATAGGAATAAAAAATATAGTGGATAAAAATCTTGGTCTTAAAAGAAAAAAACCTCTAATTAGTATCATTAAATTTTTCATTTTACTTTGAATATTAATTAACCCCAGCCTTTGCCTTTTATTATTCTAACTACTTGTTCAAAAAGTTTTAGCTTTTTCTTTTTACTATAATTTATGTTTTTTGAAAGATTAGATAAATCTTTATAAAATTGCCGAGTTATTTTATCTTCTTTATCACTAGGCCATAGTAAGTCTGAGCCCTCTTCATATTCTTCTTTATATCTTTCTTTATTCAAATTTTTTTTATATCGTAATAATTTAAATTTTACTTATTGCAAATGCTTAAAAGTGATGTTTATTAAATTTGTGTATTTATTTTAAATTTATGCTGATTAATCTTTCAACTTTAGTTTTTACATTATTATCTCCATTGCTTATTTTTGCAGTAATAGTATCGGTTTACTTATTTCATTAGGAAGTATTTAAAAATAAACTTAATTAATTTAAGGGTGTATTATGCCTACTTTTTCTAATGCAAATGATAAAACTGCAATTACAGCCATTAGTGTTAAGATCTTGTTCTTTTTGATGAAATCCATAATGCATATTAATAATCTTTTTATTAAATTCTTATATAAAATAATAAAAAATTATAATCATTATAACAATTACAATGGAACCCATTTATTTAGGAGATTTAGTTCCCTCAATAGCTTCTTATAAAAAGATAATTGAAAAATATGATAAAGGTATAAAAGAAGGGGAATTTTATGAAGAACCTATTGGAGGAGATTTTAATTACCCTGATTGGTAAATATGCTTACTACAAAAATAACTTTTGCCTTGGCAGATTGGATTAGAGAGTGGCGTAAGTGCCGGGATAAGAATCCTTCTATTGATGAGTGTGTAAAATTTGTTCAGTGGAAATTAGAAGATTATAAACTTTCTGATAGTGATAAAAGAATAATTGAATCTATTTTGCTCTATGAATCTGAATAAATAAGGGATTATAGACTTTAATTTTTATATTTATCTATAAAAAACAAAGGATCATTAAAATCCTCTTACAAATTAAGAAAAAAGTAAATCAGCATATTTACGGATTTACTGAAAATATAAAAAGGAGTAATTTATAAATGTTGAGTTCGGAGGCAATCTAAATGATTGATAGTCCGCCTGAAATTTAGCAAATTCCAAAATATAGGAAGCGTATTCCTGAGAATGGGATTATTCGAAAATTAAAGTTCAATCAATTAGTCTGATAAGACTTCGCTTTATAATTACTAGCGACAATAGGGACTGAAATTATCGAGAGAAATCCCCGAATTCACGTATTCTAGGTTTATGAGTAAATAGACTTTAAAATATGTAATTTTATATCCTGTAAGAAGGAAATCAAATATTAAAAAGGACTGTACAAGCAGTCCTTTTTTTGTTTAACAAATTTCTTCTAAATTAGACTTCTTTTTGGATAATATGGATTAATAAAGTGATTAAAAATATTTCAAAATGAAAGATCAAGTCTTGTTTCCAAAAATTGCAGTACGTGAAAAGGGTTTTTTACAAGTAAGTGATATTCATACTATTTATTGGGAAAGATCTGGTAATCCAAATGGCAAAAAAATTCTTGTTATTCATGGAGGTCCAGGAGGAGGAAGTCAACCAAGATATAGAAGATACTTTGACCCAGATAAATTCGATATTATTCAATTTGACCAAAGAGGTTGCGGTTCTTCAACTCCCTTCTCCGAATTAAAAGAAAATACGACCAATCATTTAGTTGATGATATTGAGAAATTAAGGATTCTTTTAAAAATAGATAATTGGCATTTGTTTGGTGGATCTTGGGGCTCAACACTTTCACTTATATATGCGATTAAAAATCCCTCAAGAGTTATCAGCTTAACTTTGCGAGGAATATTTTTATGTAGAAAGTTTGAATTATTGTGGTTCTATCAATATGGTGCAAGTGAGATATTCCCAGATGAATTTGAAGAATATATTTCTGTAATACCAAAAGAAGAAAGAAATGATTTAATAAGTTCTTTTTATAAATATCTAACATCATCAGATGCAAATCTTAGATCAAAAGCAGCAGCAGCTTGGACAAAATGGGAACTCTCTACAAGTCATTTAGTAAATAAAAAATTTGATTTTGATAAGTCTGAAGTTAATTCTTTTTCTGATGCCTTTGCAAGGATCGAATGTCATTATTTTATTAATAATATTTTCTTAGAAGATGATTTTATTCTGAAAAATATAAAAATAATAGAATCGATTCCTACAAAAATAATTCAGGGGAGGTATGACGTTGTATGTCCTGTTAGGAGTGCTTGGGATCTAAATAAGAAATTAAAGAATTCTGAATTAATTATTGTTAATGATGCTGGTCATTCAATGAGTGAAAAAGGTATAAGTATCGAATTAATAAAAGCTGTAAAAGGAATTGAAAATCTTTAATAAAGTGAATATGCTTTTAAAAATTAAAGGCCATTATCTTCAATATTTTGTGCAATACTCCTAAGAAGTTCGACTATATCAGAATCTTCGCATTTAGTATCTTCTTTGAGCAAAATGCACTCGTCTCTAATACTTACATTAGTACTCCACCATATACCTGAACTATTGGTATCGTCCCATTCAAATCTTTCAGACATAATTAATAAAATCTAATAAATACATTAAAGGTTGCATTAGTTCATCGTGGGTTTATATATTTAATTTCAAAATTTTAAAAACTTTCCTAGGAGCTAAAAGTAATCTGGAAATTTCTGACAATAAAATTTAGAGATCTAATTTCAGTTCGTATTGTTTTTCCTTTTCCTTAGAAACAATTTTTTTATTATTTATGTTTTTTCTAAGCCTTTTTCTAGAGCCATGCTTTAAATAAATTTCTTTTGAGATATCCCAATATCCATCCTTTTTAGTGATTTCCTGAATTTTCTTCTTTGCAGTTTTAGTACTATTTGGGATGTCAATTATTGGTCTTATGTAATTAATTTGTTCATATTCTTCTTGATTAAATCTAGATAATAGCCATGGTTCATGAATGAAATTAAGTGATATATCCTTTAATTCTGGTATCCATTTTTTTATAAATTTACCTTGAGGATCATGATCTTTTCCCTGCTTAATAGGATTATAAATTCTATTGGTATTTATAGACGTAGTTCCAGATTGCATTTGGCATTGGTTCCAATGTATTCCAGGCTCATAATCTACAAATTTATTTGCTAATTCAGAACCTGAATCTTGCCATGGTAGCCATAAATTATAGCTAGCAAAAGACATTAACATCGCTCGCATCCTAAAGTTAATCCATCCATTGAAATTTAATGAACGCATACATGCATCTATAAAAGGAAAGCCCGTATTGCCTGAACTCCATGAATAAAGTAATTCATTATTTTTTTCTCTAATATTTTTAAAAAAAGGATGGTATTCCCTAAACTCTAGTTCTGGTTCACTTTCAAGTTTCTGAATAAAATGACAATGCCAAGTTAATCTGCTTTTTAACATCTTGGAATTATTGTTTTTTGATATATTTGCCTCTTTAAAAATTTCTTTTAATGAAATACATCCCCAACAAATATATGGGGATAGTCTTGTACAACTATCAAATGATTTTTCTGGGCTAGATATATCTTTTGAATAAGAATCTAATTTATTACTAAAGAAGTATTGCATTCTCTCTAAACCTTTCTTTCTTCCACCTTGCATTCTTCCTGGACAAATTCCTTTTTTAAAGGTAAAAATTTCGTCTGAGGGTATTTCTCCAATATTAAAGTTAATAGAATTAATTCTTAATGGAGCTTTGAGTAAGTTTTTTTCGGAATTTTCTTGCCATTTTTTAGACCAATTATTCCTATCTAAATTTCCTCTAAAAACTGAAAATTGTAGAAATTCCTTCCAAATAATATTTTTGCTTAAAGCCCATTCTCTTACTTTTTGATCTCTTTTATAAGTAAGCCAATCTCCGGTTTCTTGATGGCTATATATACCTTTGATTTTAAATTTTGAACTAATTTCATCAAAAATATTAATAACATTTCCAGTCCTAATAATTAATGGTTGTCCAATCTCAGTAAGTGCATTTCTTAAATCTATTAAACTTTCTTTGCAAAATTGCCATTGTCTATCTGAATGAGTATTTTGGCTCCAAATATCTAACTCAATAATATAAATAGGTAAAATATCATTATCTTTTATAGCCTCACAGAGAGCTTCGTTATCAAAAATTCTTAAATCTTTCTTAAACCATAAAATATTTATTTCTTTCATAATTTTTTCTTTTAATCCTAGAAAAATAAGATTAAGTTTGTAGGTAAAAAATTTAAAAAATTTTAGAATACTAAAAAATCAAAAAAATGAAAATAACAAAAAAACTTTGGGAGGATAATTATGAGATTGCTTTACTAAGTTTAAATACAAAATTTGTTCAAGGTTTAAAGAATGGAAGTCTCCCTAAAAATATATTTCAAGAATATTTAGCTCAAGATTATTTCTTTTTAGAGACTTTTGCTAAGGCTTATGGTCTTGCTGTATCTAAATCAACAGATAAGTACTCAATAAGGAAGTTAAGTGAACTGTTAATGGGCGTTACAGAGGAGTTAATACTTCATGAAACATATGCAAAAGAATGGGATATTGATTTGTCAAATAACTATATAAAAAAAGCTACCAAAAATTATACAGATTTCCTTGATGATACTTCCAAAAGACTTAGCTCCGTTGAAATAATGTTTGCAATGACTCCATGCATGCGACTTTACTCTTGGATAGGTAAAAGTTTGTATAAGAAGGATTTTGATATTAAATATAAAGAATGGATAATTACTTATTCTGATGAGAGCTTTGAAAAGCTAGCAGATTCACTTGAAAATCTTATTGAGACTAATGAAGCAACATATGATATTAATCAGGCCAAATATTTATACAGGAGAGCTATGGAATTGGAGTTAGATTTTTTTAATGCATATTCAGAATTCTGATTTAAATTAAAATTTATTTATATTATTTTCAAAAACGAGTTAATAAATTATGTATTCTAAAATTGCACTTTCAATAGGCGGTAGTGACTCTGGGGGTGGAGCAGGCATACAGGCTGATCTGAGAACTTTCATGGCACTTAAAGTACATGGATGTTCCGTTATTACATGTATTACCGCACAAAATAGTATAGAGGTTACATGCGTTCAACCAGTAGAGAAGAATACTTTATTAAATCAGTTAGATACTTTATTTGCTGATTTTGGTATTGATGCCTTAAAAACCGGAATGTTATTAAATGAAAGGATAATTAATGATACCGCTTCAAAATTAAACACTTATAAAATAACTAAAATTATTGACCCAGTAATGGTTACAAGAACTGGTTCTAGATTACTTGAAGATTCTGCGATTAATGCTTATAAAAAACTCTTATTACCAATTGCGGATTTGGTAACTCCAAATATTTATGAAGCCAATCTACTTTCTGGTTTAGAAATAAGGAGTGAAGAAGATATCGAAAATTCCGCAAGAAATATTATTGGTCTTGGAGCTAAAGCGGTCCTTATAAAAGGTGGCGGTTTAAAAGATATGAAAGGGAAGGATTTTTTTCTTGACTTAAATGGTAGAAAAGACTGGCTCTTTAATAATTTTATAAATACAAAAAATACCCACGGGAGCGGCTGTACTTTGAGTGCTGCTATTTGTGGTTACAAAGCTTTAGGTTTTGATCTGCTTGATTCCATACAAAAAGCGAAATTATTTGTTGAGAAATCTTTAGAGAATTCTTATAAAATTGGATCTGGTCCTGGTCCCTTAGGTCATCATTAATTATTTTTAGAAGTGGAGTTAGAACCACCATTTTCTGTAGGGTTTTTTTAAAAATAATATTTCTTCAGTCTCCCATCCTCCCTCCAACCACTCAAGATGCTCAAGCAATAAAGACTCACTTTCCCTTTTGCTTAATTGCCCAATTCTATTAGCAATACCATCAAACCTTACTTTCATCAATTCCTCAATCTTGATGTTATTCATAGGTTAAATACTAAATTTTTTCTACTCTTACTTGTATAGATTTTCTTGTCAATGATTTAATTTTATTTGTTTACTAGCAGTTCTTAAATATGTATTAAATACAACTTTTTAAAATAGATAGTAATTAAGACTTATTCACATAGATTTAATTAAATACTAATTTATATAAAAATACTCTATCTATGAAAAAAAAAGAACCAGCAAAGCAAAAAACTATTTTAAATGTCGGTTATTGTGAAACTACATCTGAATGGCTCAATAGA
The DNA here is from genome assembly GCA_902571335.1 of uncultured Prochlorococcus sp. GTDB lineage: Bacteria > Cyanobacteriota > Cyanobacteriia > PCC-6307 > Cyanobiaceae > Prochlorococcus_A. The sequence continues at coordinate 123,444 of CACGBT010000001.1, forward strand.
ATCATTACTGAACTGGCAGATGAAAATAAAAATTTTGTAGATTTGTCAGTTATTTGTGCTTAAGTTTTTAGAAAATATTTTATTTTGATTTATTTTCAGCTAGCTATTAACTGTAAGAACAATATAAAAAATATTTTTGCAAAGTGAATCCTGATCAAAAAAACATTGAAATAATTAAACAATTTAATTTATCTCCTCATCCTGAAGGTGGATGGTTTAGAGAGATAGTAAGGAGTAAGAATTCTCTTATAAGAGAAGATGGCCAAAGTAGAAACTTTATTACTGGAATTTATTATCTTTTGGAGAGAGAGGCAAAAAGTGCTTGGCACAGAGTACAGAATGCAGATGAAATTTGGATTTATCTAAGGGGCGATCCTCTAAATTTATGGTGCTTAGATAATGATAATAAGTTAATAACAAATTTAATTTTAGATTCCAATAATCCAGTAGAAATGATCCCATCTGGATATTGGCAAGCTGCAAAAAGTACAGGTGAATTTACTTTAGTGAGTTGTTGTGTTGGGCCGGGCTTTGATTTTAAGGATTTTGAATTGCTAAGAAATACAAATCATACTTCTAGATTAGATAAAGCAATTATTGATCTTATTTAAGACATTTTTTCGTTTATATTTTTGAAATTATCCTTTAGATTTATAGGGCTACTTAATCAATCTATATTTAATGAATAAAAATTCTGTCAAAACAATTGGTATTAATGATGAACCAAGAAAAGATTCACACTTAGTTTATGTAAATGAGGCTGATGGGTTAAAAGGCATCCTTAACAGTGATTTTGATGAATGGTCAAATTTTGATAGTTGGGAAAGTATTTCAGTTCAGCAATGGATTTTTTCAAGGGCTTTGGAGGTTTTCAGAGGTATGAAAATTGATATTAAGTGCGATTGTTGTAAACAGAATGATTTAATCCCATATGATTTTGAGAGTATTAAAAAAGAAAAATGCTTTGGTAAAAAAAGTGCTTACATGATTGAAAAAGTTGTAGATGAAATTGTATTAGCTAAGGCAAGAAGAGAAAGTGATGGAACATATTCTGCCTAAGATTAACTAATATCTATGGATTGAAAAATTTCTTAGTTAGCAGTGAAAATTATCAGAAGAACCAATCGTTAAATTTCTAGTGGAGATCTTATGAAACTTAAAATGTACCGAATCACTGAACTCCTTTTCATCTGAGTAATTCACAAGATCTAATGGGTCGATATTTTCATCGAACCATGCATCATATTCGATATGGTTTGGTTCAGCAAAATAACTCATATCCAATTAGTAACTGCCAAATAATATATAAACCGTACATGTGATACAAAAAAAGATTTTTTTTAAATTATTAATACATGTCTTATCTTTTTAAAAGATAATGAAGGGAATTTATTAATCTATTTATTTCGATAAAAAGATGATGTGAATTTGCCCTATTTTACTATCTAGGATCGAAATATTGATTGCTCCATAGCTATTTTCGGAAAATATAAGTAATAATAAAACTAAAAAAATTCACTCCCTTTTTTTGGCATAGATAAGTTAGTTTCAGATGATGTTTTTTAAGAGAATCACATAAAATTAAACTGCATCTTTATTCTATTTCATGAAATGGTGAATATATTTCCTAATATGTTTGAAGTGACTAACATTAATATATAAGTTCAATTTCTGAGGAGGGGAATCAAAAAAATAAAAGATATACTCCGAGATTCTTATTTCTATAAATTAATTTTTGGCAACTGATTTAGATTGAATCGATTAGTAATAAATCTAAAGTTGATAAAATTAGCTTCTCCTTACCCAATCGGGTGATCCACTAAACCAATCAGCAATATCATCATTCTTAGGATCAAAATGATTTTCAGTTTCTAAACCATCAAGCCCAAGAGATTGAATTAGTCCATTTATTCCATCTTTATTTTGTTTTCCATATCTTCTTAGACTATTTGCTTTCTTGAGCCATGTCCAGATAGTGGAATTACGTTTTGCAAACTTTTCTACATATATTCTTTCCTCTAATGAAACCTCCTCATCTATTGAAATCCTCTTTACGATATCTTTAATTTTTAGACGAGTTTTGTTAGTTAAAAACATATTCATAAAATAATTTAATGTTTTATAGAAGTTTTTTTTATGAATGTCTTGTCAATCTTTATTTCAAGAAAAAGTATTTTTTAGGAGGTTTTCACTTATAAAAATATTGTTTTTAAAACATAAATACTTATTTGGTAAAATTGAATACTAAAGAAGATTTAGATAACTTATGTAAAGCAATATCTTCTATAAGATTCTCTCACAAATTTAAGATTTATTTAAAAAAGACTCAAAAAAAACAATATTGACAGTCAATTTAAGATAAGTATTAATTAACTACTTTTTCATGAATCTTGAAACTACTGTTTTCACATTCAAAATAAGCGTACCTTTTGAAGAATGGGCCGCGATTTATGACAGCGAAGAAAATAAACAAATGAATAAAGATCGTGGAATTATTTGCTTGTATAAAGGTGTAATGAAAGATGATCCAACTAGTGTAATTCTTATTGAGCAGGGTGAAGAAGGTAAAGCAATAGCTATGTTTAAAGATCCAGAAGTTAAACCATTAATTGAGAGTGCAGGTCATATTTATGATTCAACTGTTATCTCCAGTTACTTTTAATTTAAACGACTTTAATTAAGATTTAATTATTTCTTTTTATTTATGCTGTTTTTAATTTCTTATAAGTTTTCTGATTCAACCGAGCAAGAGAAAGGGGCCAAAATGCTAACAGAATGTTACGTCAAAGGAGGGCCACAAAATAAACCAGAGGGTTATGACGTTAAATCTTGGATTTTTCTTCCTCAACATGGAAACGTTTACTCTGTAGTAAATACTGATTCTTTAGAAACTATCTGGCGGCAGTGGCGACCTTGGAGAGGATTAATGGAGATAAATGTTGAACCTTGTGCGGATTTAGATGACACAGTAGCCCTATATCGTTGATAAAAGCTTTCTATTTTTACTGTTTATTTAATGACTAAATCTCATTGGTTGATTAATTCAAAAAGAACGGAAGTAAAAAGGTTTATTAAAAACGATAAGTGTATAGATGGTGTTTTTGAATATATTTTTGTAGATACTGGAAAAATAGTTGGTTTGTTAGGAAAGCAACCACCTGTAATGACAACAACAGTTTCTGTAGATATAGATCTGGCTAGAGAAATTTATGAAAGGTTAATTTCTCAGGGATGGAGCAAAACTGAGGAGGTTTGGAATAAAAAAGGGCGAAAAAGTTATTGAAGCCATTAACGGAATAGGCCATCAATATAAGATCTTTAAAACAAAATTAGGATATAGCAGAGTTTAAGGATCAGAGTATTAACTAATTAGTGCGACTAAATTATTAATAAGAATCTGAGTGCTAGAGGTAACCATAGACATAGAAGAAGCATTAGTAAAATAGTAATAGCATGGATATTTGGAATGTAATGCTCTTTTATAATTTGTGTTTTCATAATTTATCTCGCCTTCTTAAGTTTGATTTCTCTTCTGATAAGCAATGCTATAACTACAACACACATGTTCATTAGAAATACGTCTAATGGCATTTAATAAAAAAGTCTCTACTTAATTAATAGCAAGATTTTTGATCTACGAATCAAGAAATCATTACTAATTTTTATTGGCTTAATAAAACGAATTTTAAAAATTAAATTTATGCTTAAATATCTCAGAATTTTTAACTATTAAATGGCTTATTCAGAAACAAGAATAGTAATAGGTGGTCTAGCCCACGTACCTGTGCTTATTTTTATAGCCAATTTTATAAAAGGTAAGTTTGGAATTAAAACTGAAGAGACAAAAAATAATGTGGTTAAAGAAGAGCCTGTTAAAATTATTGAGCTAAAAAATACAGTAATTAAAGAAGCAAAATCAGAAACTTTAAAGAAACTTTCAAATAAGCTGGATAAAATTGAACAGAAGGCTGATGACGTTTATGAAAAGATAAAGAAGAAAAAAAAGAATAAGAAGAAGAAAAAAAAGAATAATTAAATTGAGATCCTATCAAGCATCAATATATCTTGAGCTTGTATTGTATCTCTCATATTTTCGTCTTCGGGATCTTTATAAGATTCAATTTCAGCTTGAATTTTTCTCTTGTAAACTCCTTTGATATAGTCCATTTCTCTTTTGTCTTTGTCCAGAATTGAGAATGGTGATCTTCTTAAGTGCATAACTTTCTCTTTATAAATAAGTTTTGATTAGTTCCAGTTCTTATCAGATTCAACAAAGCTATCCAGTGTTTGCTGATTCCTGATTTCTTCCTCAAGAAGTTCCTCTTCTGATCTTTCTTCAATCTCAGATTTATGATCTTCTAGGTTGGATTTGGTAGACATTTACTCATGACGACTACATCTATGTTCTAACTAGTCAGACAGGCCACCCGACTAATAAATATGTACGGTTTAAGGTACTCCTATATACGGATAAAGGATCAACAATTGAATTTGAATATGGTTAAAAGGATTTTGAGTAAATTAATAATATAAAATTACTTTTTGGGGACTTATATTCTTTTTGCAGATGATGTTACCTTTATGAGATGATTTTTTTGATTGACAGTCGATCTAGAATAAGGGGCAATTAGCTCCTTTTTTATGTCTATTGAAACAACCGTTTTAGATTTCAAATTAAGCAATACTTTTGAGGAATATGAGGCTCATATGAATGCTCCTGAACAACAGGCCATGTTTAAAGAGATGGGAGTGAAAACTTTTTATATTGGCAAATCATTGGAAGACCCCAAAAGAGCAACTGTTATGTTTCAGGGACCAGTAAATACTTGTTACGACATCTTTGTTAATCCAGAAACTAAGCCAATAGTCGAAGCATCCGGTCATATTTATGAAGGGACAATAATTAACCGCTGGATTTCTGAATAATTTCTTTGTGCGATAGTGGTGATCTCAATGATACCAAGCTATCCCGCGAGTGCCCTCGTCGGGACTTGAACCCGAGACCTCTCCCTTACCAAGGGAGTGCTCTACCGCTGAGCTACAAGGGCAATTTTAAGTGGGCCGGGTTGGATTTGAACCAACGTAGGCAGAGCCAGCGGATTTACAGTCCGCCCCCTTTAACCACTCGGGCACCGACCCCCACTATTTGAACTTATCAGTTAATGGACACTTTGTGTGAAATTGTTTTGGTTTTTTTGTTTCTTTATAGATAGCATTTGTAAAGAAAAGACTTTATTGATGATGAATATTTTATTGATAAATGGACCAAATCTAAATCTTTTGGGCACTAGAGAACCTGAAATATATGGTAATAAAACATTAAGTGATATAGAAAAAGATTTAACTAAATTTGCTAAAGAAAAAAGTATTAACCTTGAATGTTTTCAAAGTAATCACGAAGGAGAAATAGTAGATAAAATTCAGGATTCTGTAAAAAAAATCCAAGGTATTCTTATAAATGCTGGCGCTTTTACTCATACCTCGATTTCTATTCGTGATGCTTTAATTGGATCAAAAATTCCGTTTGTAGAGTTACATATTTCAAATATTTTCAGTAGAGAAGATTTTCGTAAAGAATCTTTTCTTACAGACAAAGCTATAGGAATTATTAGTGGATTCGGCATATCAAGTTATTCCTTAGCTCTTGAAGGAATCATTGGATATTTGAGTATTAAAGATTAAATGCTAGTCGATTTTAAAAGGCCCACTTCTCATATTAAATATTTATCGTCATTTACCTCAGATGAGTGGATCAAACTCGCATTATCTAATCCAATAGATATTCTTATTGACCATGCTCATTGTGAAAGAAAAGCAGCAGGAGTAGCTATTCAATTGATGTTTAGATATCCATCAGAACCAAATCTGGCAGAAGTTCTAAGTCCAATAGCTAGAGAGGAATTAGAGCATTTTGAAAAAATACTTTATTTTTTAAAGGATCTTGGACATTCTCTTGAGTCCTTAAAACCGCCTCCATATGGAGCTGAATTGTCCAAGAATATAAGAAAGGAAGAGCCCAATAGAATGCTTGATAGTTTCTTAATAGCAGGACTTATTGAAGCAAGAAGTCATGAAAGATTAAGCTTGCTTGCATTGAATTCTGAAGATAAATCGTTTAAATCCCTTTATGAGTCTCTGCTTGAGAGTGAGGCAAGACATTTTGGAGTTTACTGGAAACTAGCGCAAACTAAATTCTCTAAAAATCAAACTTTCAAAAGGTTAGAGGAATTGTCTGAAATTGAGTCAGCAATACTAGCTGAAACTTTTATATTACCAAGGGTACATAGCTAAAGTTAATAAAATAAAAATGATAATAAACAAGTTCTTAAGTTTACTTAATCGATATAAAACTGATTTACCTACATTAACCATAGTTGGTGTAGGCCCTGGAGATCCATCGCTTTTAACAATTGCTGCTGTGGATGCAATAAAAAAAGCGAAAGTTATAGTTTTCCCAATTTCAGATGATAATAAAAAGAGTTTCGCTGCGGAAATAGTCAAGAAATACATCAAATTTAAAAAAAATATCCCTATCATCTTTCCAATGGCAAGGAAGGATTTTGATCCAGATGAAATATGGTCTAATGCTGTAGAAAAAATTGTGAAATTTATACAAAATGGCGAATCAGTTGTTTTACTTTGTCTTGGAGATACTTCACTATTTGCAAGTTCTTCTAATATTTTGAGGTTAATAAAAAATAATCATGCTGAAATTATTACCAAAACCATACCTGGTATTTCCTCAATTTCAGCAGCAGCAGCTTTGAATGATTTTGATTTGGTAAAAAAAGGTGAGACATTGATCATCAAAGAATGCCCTTCTTCAGAATCTGAATTTACGACCCTAATTAGGGAAAGTAAGGTAAATAATACGGTATTGGCCATTATGAAAGTTGGCAAAAGATGGAATTTAGTCAGAGAAATTTTAAAAAAAGAGGATATCATCAATACAACATTAATAGCTTTAAGTGTTGGGATGCCTGATCAAATTATTCAATATGCATCACAATATAAAAAGGAATTTATGCCTTATTTTTCTTTGATTTTGATAAGGTTCGATTAATGAATAAAAAAGAAAAATTAGTTGAAAATAAATTTAAATGGCCAATATGCAAGGATCTATTATTTCTTGTTCTCGAAGATAGGGTTAGTGACATATTTGTTTGTGAATTAGTTTGGGAGAGACTTTTTTATACTAAAGAAACAACATTAAATAATTGGGTTTCTAGCGCATTAACTCCTTCTTATTGGTCAGACAAATTTGAAAAAGCTCCTCAAATCATTTCAGAGCGACCAGCCTCAGTACATTTGACTCGATCAATTCCAAAAGACTATAAACAGGGATTGAAAAATTTTCTTAATTTTAGAGGTTATAAGATTAATGAACTCTATCCAAGAAGAACTAGAAGAGCGACGGCAGTAAATTGGTTGATTTATTGGGCGATTGAAAATGATTGTTTTTCAAAAGATAATAGATTAATGCCGAGTCTTAGTTCACCACCTGTTAATCCAGTTAAAGGACATTTTGGCGATCCAGAAATCAAATAAGTTTTTTTGAATAAGGTAAATGATTCTATTAAAGGTATAGTTGTAATGGATACTACTTTCTTTGGAGAGAAGAATTGATTCTTCCCACAATAGCAATTATCGGAAGACCTAATGTTGGGAAATCTACCTTAGTTAATCGTCTTTGCCAAAGTAATGATGCAATAGTATTTGATAAACCTGGTGTTACAAGAGATAGAACTTATCAAAATGCTTCATGGGGAGGAAAGGAATTTCAAATAGTTGATACAGGAGGTTTAGTTTTTGATGATGATAGTGAATTTCTCCCAGAGATAAGGACACAAGTTTTCTTGGCTTTAGAAGAGGCTTCACTCGCGTTACTGGTTGTAGATGGGAATCAAGGCGTTACTGATGGTGATTTATCAATAGCAAAATGGTTAAGAAACTCAAGCTGTAAAACAATTGTTGCTGTTAATAAATGCGAATCGACTACTCTTGGAATCTCCTTAGCTTCAGAGTTCTGGAAATTAGGGTTGGGCGAACCTAATCCTGTTTCGGCTATTCATGGTACAGGTACTGGTGATTTGTTAGATCTTGTTATTGGGGAACTTCCTGAAAATAATATTCAGGATGTAGAAGAAAAGATAATGATGTCAATTATTGGCAGGCCAAATGTGGGTAAATCTAGTTTGTTAAATTCAATCTCTGGAGAAAAACGAGCAATAGTTAGCGATATTAGTGGAACTACAACTGATTCGATAGATACTCTCATAAAAAAAGGTGATCATCAATGGAAAATTGTTGATACTGCAGGGATTAGAAGAAAGAAAAATGTTAAATACGGTACCGAATTTTTTGGTATTAATAGAGCTTTTAAATCTATTGATAGAAGTGATGTTTGTGTTCTAGTTATAGATGCTATAGATGGAGTAACTGATCAAGACCAGAAGTTAGCAGGGCGTATAGAGGAACAAGGAAGAGCTTGTATAATTGTTGTTAATAAATGGGATCTTGTAGAAAAAAATAGTTCAACAATTTATCAAGTAGAAAAAGAACTTAGATCTAAACTTTATTTTTTACACTGGTCAAAAATGATTTTTATATCTGCTCTAACTGGACAAAGAGTTGATAATATTTTCGAGCATGCTCTTAATGCTGTAAATCAACATAGAAGAAGAGTTACAACTTCAGTTGTTAATGAAGTGCTTAAAGAATCAATCAGTTGGAAAAGCCCTCCTACCAAAAGAAGCGGCAAGCAAGGTAGGATTTATTACGGTACTCAAGTAAAGAATAAACCTCCAACTTTTACTCTTTTTGTAAACGACCCTAAATTATTTGGGATAACTTACAGAAGATATATTGAAAAACAAATTAGATTGAATTTAGGTTTTGAAGGCACCCCTCTTATTTTACTTTGGAGAGGAAAACAACAAAGAGCCTTAAATAAAGAAGTCGATAGGGAAAATATTGAGTTAATTCAAAAAGATTAATGAATTTGCTAACTAAATTTTCTGTTGGGCAATACGTTTATGGCAATAGAAGTTGGCTAAGAATTATTGATAGTAGATTAAAAATAATTATCTTAATGATATTTTTAATCACTCCAATTTGGGCTGGTCCAATATGGCGATTAAGTTTAGTTGGTTTCTTACTATCAATTACTTTTTTAAGTTTATTGCCATCTAGAGTATGGTGGCGATCATTATTTTTTCTCTCATGCTTATCGCTATTAATTGGAGTTATATCAATTATTGCCTCTTCTGATATTCAATCTCTTGATGGACACTTAAGAGATCCCAACGAGTTGCAAGTAGTACTTGAAAGCTATCAAGAATGGAATATTCTGCAAATTCCTATGCAGAAGATATGGTTCATAAATTTTGGTCCCTATAATTTATCAAGAAAAGCCTTTGAATTAGGAATTAAAACATCCACTTTGATATTTACCGTTATTCATAGTGTAAATTTGATGCTATTAACCACTTTGCAAGAAGACATTGTATGGGGATTAAGTTGGTTTATGTATCCATTAAGAAAGATTGGATTACCAATAAGTAAGTGGCTTTTTCAGTTATTGATTGCATTACGTTTTATTCCTCTAGTTCAGGAAGAATTTCAAAATATAATTAAATCAGTGTCTGTAAGATCAATAAATTTTCGAAATTTAGGATTAAAGAAATCCTTTAATATTTTATTAATCTTTGTGGAAAGGTTATTTCAAAATATATTTCTGAGAATTGATCAAGGAGCAGATTCATTGCTCTCAAAGAAAAAAATTATTTTAAAAACCAGTAGATTTAGAACTCTTCATCCTTCAAAATCTCTCAATGTGATTGTTAATACATTATCGATTTGTTTTATTTGCATAGCAATTTTTCTTAGAAAACTGTATGGTGCATTATAAATAACACAATATTTAAGTTTGAGTTCTGAGCGTTATTTAAACCATCCAACATTTGGGATGTTGTACCAAGTTTCTCCTGGAACTGATGGGAGAGATATTTATGCGACTTTATACGCTCAAAAAATGTTTTTTTTGGTGGAAGTTAGACAGAGAGAAGTTTATTTTGAAGTTATACCTTATTTAGATGCCCGCAATCAGGCTGAATTAAATCTTCAAAAAGCTAGAAGAAAAGGATCTGAAGAGCTATCTAAATGGGAAAATTTATTCACGCAAACTTTCATATAAAAGGTGAACCCTGCAAATTATTTAAAAATAAAAAATAAAATCCCAACAAATGTAAATATTCTTGCAGTAAGTAAAGGATTTAAAAGTCAAGAAATCAAAACTATTCAAAATATAGGTCAGAATGATTTTGGTGAGAGTAAGTTTCAAGAGGCATTTGAAAAACAATTAATGTTAAAAGACCTTAAACAAATAAATTGGCACTTTATCGGAAGAATACAAAGTAATAAAATAAGAAGGATAGTTCAAAATTTTAAATATATTCATTCAGTAGATTCATTTGAAAAGTTGCAAAAGATATCTAATATTTCATTTGAAGAGAAGAAATATCCATTAATAATGTTGCAGGTTAAGTTGAGTGATGACCCTACTAAAGGAGGATTTAATCCTGAATTTTTAAAATTGAAATGGAGAGAAATTCAAGAGTTGAAAAATATTTCATTAAAAGGATTGATGACTATCAATCCTAAAGGACTTAGTTCTAAAGAAAATTCAGAGTTGTTCAAAAGATGCCGAGCCCTCGCCGATTCGCTACAACTTCCAGATTGTTCCATGGGGATGTCAGGTGATTGGGAGGAAGCTATTGACGCTGGATCAACTTGGTTAAGATTAGGAGCATTGATTTTTGGAGGTAGAACCTAATTAGTTATTTTTTTATAAAAATCTTATCTATAAACTTGCAGTAAAGTACAACTAACGTTATTTAAGTATAGGTAGTTTATTCATTTAAAAAATGAATCTATTGCTTAAGGTTCTAAACCTTAGTAATCAATTTCAAGAGGATTTAAAAGGTGTCACTTATTTCTAGATTAAAGGCAGTTGTTGCAGGGGATGAGTATCTCGATGATGATTTTGATGAGATGGACTATGCCTCAGGTGATGAATTAGATGATATTAATGATTTCAATCAAAATCCAAGGAATTCTAATGCCCTTGCAAATTCAAATCCATTCGATTTTATGAATAACAACAGATCATCAAAAGTAGTTGGAATGCCTGGGATCTCGAATTCATCTTCAGAAGTAAGCTTAATGGAACCAAGAAGTTTTGATGAGATGCCTCAAGCTATACAAGCATTAAGAGAGAGAAAAACTGTAATTCTAAATTTAACTATGATGGATCCTGATCAAGCTCAAAGAGCAGTTGATTTTGTTGCTGGAGGCACATTTGCAATTGATGGACATCAAGAGAGAGTCGGCGAAAGTATTTTTCTTTTTGCACCAAGTTGTGTAAATGTAACCAGTTCTTCCCCAGAAGAAGCTTCTCCTTCTTCTGTACCTACAGAAAATGCACCACAATATAGTTTGAGCAAAAACACTGCGCCTGAACCAGCATGGGGGAATTCTAAATTAAGTGCTTATTCATGATTAATCTGTGACTGATAAAATTGCGATTATTGGTTTTGGAAATATTGCAAATGCTATAATAACTCCACTTTTAGATAAAAAATTAATTCATCCAGAGAACATTTTTTGTGTTGTTAATTCAGGAAAAAGTGTAGAGAATATTAAAAAAAATTATCCATATAATATAAACGTTTATAAATCAGGTTCTAAAGAGTCAAAAATAATTTGGGGTTGTCAGTATAAACTTCTTTCGATAAAACCCCAACAATTAAATGATATTAATGAGGCCCAACATATAAAAAACAAGGACAATTTAATTGTCTCAATTCTTGCTGGAGTTTCAATCAATAGGCTTAATAAAAAATTTCCTAACCATAAATGTGTGAGGGTGGTTCCAAATATTCCAATAACTATTGGAAAAGGTTTATCAGGTATTGCTTGGGGAGAAGAAATTACTAAAGATCAGAAACAATTTACTAAAAAATTATTTGAAAATACTAGTAAGGTATATGAATTTCCTGAAGATTATCTTGATATCTTTTTAGCATTAACTTCATCAGGGCCTGCAATTATTGCTTTAATTATTGAAGCATTAAGTGATGGTGGTTTAGGTGGTGGATTACCAAAGATACTTTCAGAGGAACTTGTTATGGAGATGATACTTGGGACTATAAGTTTAATTAAAGAAAAAAAGATAACTACCGCAGAGCTTAAAAATTTAGTAACCTCTCCTGGTGGAACAACTATTTCGGCCTTAAGAGTATTAGAAGAAAAAAGTGTAAGGTCAGCATTAATTGAATCAATAATTTCTGCTAGTAACAGAAGTAAAGAGTTTTGTTAGTTTTTAAAATTATCTTTTACCTCCAAATAAACTTTCTCAAGTGAATTTATATTTTTAGTAATTGTATATCTCTCAATTATTCGATCTCTAGCTTTTTTCCCAAGATCTACTGTGAATGAGGGATGTTCTACAAGAATTGGAATTATAGTTTTTAGTTGTGCCGTTACATTATCAGTTGAAATTACTATTCCTGCTCCATTATCTAAAACTTCACCATCAGCTCCGGCATCTGTGGCTATACATGCAGTACCAGTAGACATAGCCTCTAAAAGTGATAATGATAAACCTTCTACTAAGCTTGGTAAGAAAAATACTTCTGCTATTTGCATTATTGCTACCCTAGTTTCTAAATCTGATTCGGCACCCCACCAAATTAATTTCTCATTACTAAGGTTAGAAAAACTATTTTCAAGTGTTGGCTTCATTGGACCATCTCCAACAATAACTAATTTGCAATTATGAGTTTTTGTTTGGCGCCAAGATCGTAAAAGTGCCTCGATATTTTTCTCATTGGCAATCCTACCCATATATAAAAAGATTCTTTCATTTCCAAGTTTGTTTTTTATCTGATCATATTTTTTATTTTTTTCGCAAAATGGGTTCCAAATATTCTCATCAACACCGTTTGGAATAATTATTTGTTTTTCTTTAGGTACTCCTAATTTATAAAGAACATTTTTTTGAAGTTCGGAAAAAATGATTATTTTATCGAACTTTGATAAAGAGGGAGCATAAAGTTGATATGTTAACTGTTGAGTGCTAGCAGTTAAATTTCTATTTTTTGCATCAAATGGTGGGTGAAATGTTCCTATGAGTGGAAGATTAATTTCATCACAAATCTCTGGAAGTCTAAAGTCTAAAGGAGATAAAGTTAAGCTTGCATGTACTAAATCAGGCTTTAATCTTTGCAATGATAGCCTTAGCTCTTTTTCTGCTCTTGGTGAGGGTATTGTATAAACTTGAGATTTAATTAAATATGGAAGACTTACATCAGGATCGTTTGCCAGAAATAATGGCTTTGATGAATTTGAACTAGAAGGATTGTCGAAATGAATGAAACTAATTTTATGCCCTCTGGCCTTTAATTTCTCAGTAGTTGAATTACCATAAGTTACATTTCCACAAAAAGGAGATTTCTTACCCAACCAGGCAATATGAACCACATTAATTGAATTAACTATTTATTAAGTTAACAGGCAAAGGCGCCATGATCATATTTTTTAAATTTTTTAATGCTTCATGAAAATGCTAACTATATATTTCTCTCAACATTTTTAGTGAAGATAGCTCCTTTTCTAATTGAGTAGAGATCCATGTCTCAATAATGAATAATATTTTAAGCCAGACTTTTTTGGGACCCAACAACTCTCCATTAGATTTTATTGGTAATTCTGGGAAAAGAAGTCTCTGTAATAGAGCAACTTCAGATGCATTTATTTTTAGATTACTTTGAGGATCTTCTATAGATGAAAACCCTTCACTTGGTAAAAAATAACAACTCCATTCCCAATTTCCTATAGGTGGAATAATAGGTTCTCCAGTTTTACAACAATGATGAATTGGTAAATTAATACCCCCGATGGCTAATAGATGGATTAAAGATTGAATACTCATTGAGAGCATTTTAATATCTTCTTCTTGAGGCTCTTTATATAAATAAATCCTATCAAGATGTGCAAGAACGCAAGATAAATAGTCTTGTTGCTTGTCATTATTACCCACTAATAAAAATGTTAATTCAGTTATTGCTTGCGCGGCTGCAAGACATTCAATATTTTTTCCTAGACCAGAATAGCTTTTTAATATTTTAATTTGACGTACAGATTTAAGATTTCTTTTCCCAAAAATCTGCAGACTTAAATATGTTAATGGAGTAGCTGCGGCAAGACTACTTTTAGGACGCCTAGCACCAGGTACCGCTAATCTAACAATCCCTTGCTCATCTGTAAGGATAGTTATTAATCTATCATTCTCGCCTAATGGAGAAGCTTTAATACAGAGACCTTTTAGTCTGCATTCACCAGAACCTGACATTTAAATTACGTTAACTTCTTCAAAAATTTCACAAAAATTGGAAGTGCCCACGCAACTAATTCCAATATCAAACAAATCAATTACTTGCGTCAGTTTTTTTATGCCACCTACAACTTTGATTTGATTTTGAGAGCCTGTTTTTTTTAGTATTTCGGGGACATCAATAGATGTAAGAGGAGATCCAAACCCATCCCCGAATTGAAAATTTTTTATTCCTAATTCCAAACATATTTCTATCGCATTAATAAAAACTTCTTCTTGTAGTTTTGATTTATTTATGATTATTGAAACTGGTAATCCAGATAATTTAACTTGCTCAATTTCAGCAGCGAAAGTTTCAAAATTTCTTTTGGATAAATTGATAAAGTTTGGGATATATTCAATCCCTCTTGCACCCTTATCTTTTGCAAAACAAACTAATTCTTCTATAAATGAAACTGGTAAATCTGCTAAAGGGTAAGAAATAAGTGCGTTTATATCCGCACTGTAATTACCCAAACAGTTTTTAAGATCAGTTAAAAAATTTAGTGAAGTAGAAATATTTTTGATATTGTATTTTCTTATTAAATCGCAATTCACGCAGAAATCTCCCCATGATAAATAAGGGTTAATAATAATCGCATGAATTTTCTCGTTTAATTCATATTCAATATTGGGCATTTAAAACTTATTTAGATTGAATCAGTCCATAACCTCCATGATTCCTTTTATATATAACTTGAAGTTCATTATTTTTATTGTTTCGAAAAACATAAAAATCATGATCAATTAGATCTAATTGTTTTCTTGCTTCGTCTGATGAAATTGGAGTCATTTCAAAGTATTTATTTTTTATAGATGGCTCAGGAAGACTTGCTTCAGTTCCTTTTTTAAATAAATCTTTATCTAAAAAATTTGATTCCATACTTTCAATTGGTAAAGAATTTTTATTTTTAAATTGTTTATTATGAATTGTTTTATTGTTTCTTTCTTTGTATTTGCGTAATTTTCTACAAAGTTTATTGGAAACTAAATCAATGCTTGAGTATAGATTTTCAGTTTTTTCTTCAGCTCTAATTACTGTACCATTTGCAAAAATAGTAACTTCTGCAGTTTGGAACGAGACTCTTGGATTCTTTTCAATTGAAAGGTGTATGTCAGCTTCTTTAACGATATCCTTATAGTGATGTGTTGCTTTTTCTATCTTTGCCTCAGTATATTCTTTTAATGCTCCAGTGAGCTCAAGATTCTTTCCATGGATTAAAATTTTCATAACAAATCTAAAAATATTTACTTACTTTCTAAATCTACTTAAATATGGATAATAGAACAGCAATAATTAAACAACCTGATAATATTTCTTCTTTTAATGATGTTTATAAATTACAAAAAGAATATCAGGAGGCATTGATTTTAGATAATTCTAACCCTGATTTTATTTGGATAGGGGAGCATCAACTCTGTTATACATTGGGGAGAGGATCTAATTACGATAATTTACTATTTTCTCTGAATGATGCTAAATATGATGTTTTTAAGATTGATAGAGGTGGTGAGGTAACTTGTCATATGCCAGGACAATTAGTAACGTACTTGGTTTTAGATTTGAAAAATTTTAATAAAGATTTAAATTGGTACTTAAGAAAAATTGAAGAAATTATTATAAAAGTCCTTGGAGCTTTTAATATAAATTGTCATTCTAGAAAAGGGTTTACTGGGGTTTGGATAGGAAATAAGAAAATCGCATCAATTGGAATTGGGTGTAAAAGATGGATTACGATAAATGGATTTTCAATCAATATTGACTGCGAATTAGAAAACTTTAAAAAGATTGTTCCTTGCGGAATAGAAAATTGTCTTATGGCAAATATGATTGATTACAACAAAAATTTAAATATTCAAGAAGTCAAGATAATTGTTAAAAAAACCATCGAGGAAGAATTTAATTTTGATTTTATATCAAAATAGAAATTAAAATTCCAAATCAATTTAATATGGGTGATTTAGCGTATTGGTCTGCAGCCAAACCTCTTTCCAAAAAAAATAAATTTGCCAAAAATAGAGATTTTATTAAGAACCTTAATCATATAGATCAAATTTGGGAAGAATTAAAGTTTAAATGTGGTGATGCTTTAGCTGTTTGCGATTTAAGAGGGAAATATAAAGAAAAATTTTCTTATTCTGAGCTGGCTGATTTAATAACAAAAGTCTCTTTTTCTTTTGAAAATTATGGTTTAAAAAAGGGGGATGTAGTTACTGTAATATCTGAAAATTCTCCAAGATGGCTAGCAGTAGATCAAGGGTTAATGCGTTTAGGAGCTATAAATGCAGTGAGAGGTATTAATTCTCCTTCAGTAGAATTAGACTATATTATTGGGCACTCTAATTCAGTAGGACTAATAGTTCAATCTAAGGAAATTTGGCTAAAGTTAAACAACAAAGAAGAATTAAAAAAAAGACTGAAATTTCTAATCAATTTAGAAGATGAACAATTTGACAGTTTAATAAGTTGGAGTACATTCATAAGTTCGGTAGAAAAAGAAAATTCACAAAATAATAATCTTGAAAAATTTAATCCAAAAATTGATGACGTCGCTACTATTCTTTATACCTCTGGGACGACAGGAAAACCTAAAGGTGTGCCTTTGACTCATGCAAATTTTTTACATCAAATAATCAATTTAGCTTATATCGCTGATCCAGAACCAGGGACCTCTGTATTAAGCGTTTTGCCTATCTGGCATTCTTATGAGAGAAGTGCTGAATACTTCTTTTTTTCATGCGGTTGTTCTCAATATTATACAATTCCAAAATTTCTTAAAGATGATATTACACAAATAAAACCTGTTGTCATGGCTACTGTACCTAGACTATGGGAAGCAATACATGATGGTTTTTTTCAGACTTTGAAAAAAATGCCTTCCAAAAAGCAAAAACTTATCAAGTTTTTGATAAGTAATAGTTCGGTTTTCAAAAGAAGTATTAGAAAGATAAGAAATATAGATATAAATCAAATAACTATTAAATCAAAAATCACCTTACTGGGTTGTGTTATTAGCCGATATCCTTTACATAAATTGTCTACTATTTTTTTATGGCCGAATATTCTTAGAAAACTATGCGGAGAAAAACTGAAATTTCCCATTAACGGTGGAGGTGCATTGCCAGAACATGTAGATCTTTTTTTTGAATCTTTAGGTGTAGATGTTTTGGTGGGATATGGACTCACAGAAACTAGTCCAGTATTAACTTGTAGGAGAAGAGAATTAAATGTTAGAGGATCATCTGGTCAGCCTTTAGCATTTACTGAAATCAAAATAGTGAATGATGATAAAAAAAAGGTTCTGAAGTTCAGAGAAGTCGGAAAAATTCTTGTTAGGGGACCGCAAGTAATGAAAGGTTATCTTAATAATGAAATAGCTACAAAAGATGTTTTATCCAAGGACGGTTGGTTTGATACTGGTGATTTAGGTTTTCTAATACCAAATGGTTCTCTCTTTATCACAGGAAGAGCCAAGGATACAATAGTTCTATCAAGTGGTGAAAATATAGAACCGAATCCGCTAGAGACTGAAATCCTTAGTTCTGAATTTATTAATCAGATTCAACTAGTAGGACAAGATAAGAAATGTTTAACAGCCCTTGTAGTTCCTAATGTCGAATTGGTTAAAAGCAAGTTTTTGGAAGAAGACCTTTCAAAATTAAACCTGAATAAAAATATTGGTACATTTTTCAAATCACTAATTAATAATTTGCTTAAAAGTCGATTAGGAGCAAGATCAGAAGAACAAATATTAGATTGTTATTTTGTTGATGCCTTTACTCTAGAAAATGGTTTGTTAACACAAACTCTTAAACAAAAAAGAAAAGAAATAGAAAAAAAGTATTCATTACAAATAGAAAATATGTATGAAAACAAATTTAGTAAGAAAATTTGATTTGTTCTATCTATATTGAAAAGGTAATTTAATTTTTTATGGAAACAAAAAACTCAATATCTATAAAGCGCTCAATAGCAATTAAAGCTGTAGTTACACCAACTTGGAAGGAAGATGCTGAAAAAGAATTAAGTAAAGCAATTTCAAACATTGATCAGCAATTATCGCAACTGGAGCAGGAGGGGCAGCAAATAGTGAATAATATTAGATCACAATCGGTTAATCCTTTAGATCCAAGGGTTCAAGAACAGGTTAGTCAGGTACAACAACAAGTTGCAGTAAAACGAAATGAAATTGAAGAACAAAAAAGAAATCTACTTCAACAACAGAGTCAAGTTCGCGAATTAAAAATGGACGAAATTGTTGATCAAGGGCAAGTGGATAGTTTCTGTGATGTCACTGTGGGAGACAATCTTATTGAAAAAATGCAAGTCTCGATTACGGTTAAAGATGGAGTTATTCAATCTATAGATAATAATTAAAGAGAAGATATAGTATTTTTGATAAATATAAGTAAATCTTAATTTCGAAAAGTTTTAAATTCTAATCGATTTAAATTATTACTTTCTTAAGTTTTAAGAGTTCCCACTGTGAACATGATTTCGTATAATTAAAACAAGAGTTTATAGGGTTCTTAATCATAAAAACTTTAGGAAGTTTGGTAGAAATCCCTTGAAACTTATGCAATAACAATTTTCTTATGTCTCACGAAATATTCATGCCTGCCTTGAGTTCTACTATGACGGAGGGCAAGATTGTGGAATGGTTGAAAAATCCAGGAGATAAAGTCGAAAGAGGTGAATCTGTCTTGGTTGTTGAATCTGACAAGGCAGATATGGATGTTGAATCTTTTCAAGATGGATATCTTGCAGCAGTTTTAATGCCTGCTGGCAGCACAGCACCAGTAGGAGAGACTATCGGTCTTATTGTAGAAAATCAGGATGAGATAGCTTCTGTTCAAGAACAAAATAAAGGAAATCAACCCGATGTTTCTAGTTCGGATCAACTTGAATTGGCAAGCGATAAAACTGAAGAAAAACCAGTAGTTCAGACTGAAAATATCAAAAAAGAAGCACAAGAAGTCGTCTTAAAGAGTGAAAAGCCAGTACCATCTTTTAATACTGACCAAATTAATGCAGCTACAAGTAATGTTTCTTCGAGGATAATTGCATCTCCAAGAGCTAAAAAACTAGCATCTCAAATGGGTGTTGATTTAGCAAAGGTTAATGGATCTGGCCCTCACGGAAGAATTCAAGCCGATGATATTTTAAAAGCTAATGGCCAACCTGTTTCTATCCCATGGATAGGGGAAGGTGCTTCTCCTGCAAGTATCCCTGGTTCAGATTTTGGAGTTGAAAGTAAACCAGAAACTTCAGGAAATAGTTTTGGTAATCCTGGAGAAACAGTTCAATTTAATACTCTTCAAAAAGCGGTAAATAAAAATATGGAATCTAGTTTAGATGTTCCATGTTTTAGGGTGGGATACTCCATCAACACAGATAAATTAGATAAATTCTACAAAAAGGTAAAACAGAATGGAGTGACTATGACTGCTTTACTTGTAAAGGCAGTTGCAAAGACACTAAAGAAACATCCTCAAGTTAACTCAAGTTTTTCAGAAAATGGAATTTCTTATCCAGAAAATATAAATATTGCTGTTGCTGTCGCGATGGAAGATGGTGGACTAATAACTCCAGTATTAAAAGAACCATGCAGTACTGATTTATTTGAATTATCTAGGGAATGGAAAGATCTTGTCAAAAGATCAAGATCAAAACAATTAGAACCTAATGAATACTCAACGGGAACCTTCACTTTATCTAACCTTGGTATGTTTGGAGTTGATAGATTTGACGCAATCCTTCCTCCTGGTACCGGTGCTATTTTAGCCATAGCATCCTCGAAACCAACCGTTGTTGCTAATAGTGATGGCTCAATATCTGTTAAAAAAATAATGCAAGTAAATCTAACAGCTGATCATAGAGTGATCTATGGAGCTGATGGAGCTTCATTCTTAAAAGACTTGGCTTCCCTAATTGAAAATGAGCCAGAGACTCTTGTCTCCTAGATTTAATTGAGTTCTCAAATTAATAAAGAAGAAAGAGATTATAAGCTTGAATCTTATGATTATTTACTTGATCCTTCATTAATTGCTAGTAAACCTTCTGCAATTAGGCATGAATCAAGATTGATGATAGTTAGAAATAGTGTTTTAGAAGAAGACTGCTTAACAAATAAATTTACCAAGAATCTTTTAGATGAATTTAGAGAAGGCGATCTTGTAGTTGTAAACAATACTAAGGTAATGAAAGCTAGATTAAAGGTTGAATTAGAAAATAAGACATTAGCCGAATTATTAGTTTTAGAAAGATCCCACGAATGTGTTTGGTTATGTTTGGCAAAGCCAGCGAAAAAGTTAAAAATAAATAGAAAATTAAAATTAAAATCTCCTTTGGTAAAAGATATTAATTTGATTGTTGATGGGGTTGATGAAGAAACTGGAGGAAGATTTATTAAATTTCCGGAAAATATAACTGGTCTAAATACAATGAATGACCTTCTTGATAAATACGGGGAAATCCCTCTCCCTCCTTATATAAAAAATTCCGAAGAAGAATCTTTTCATGAGAAAAGTTATCAAACTGAGTATGCAACTAAGCCAGGGGCAGTTGCTGCACCAACAGCTGGTTTACATTTAAGCAAAAGTCTTATTTCCAATCTTAAAAAAAAAGGAGTAATAATTTTACCGATCACTTTGCACGTGGGTTATGGAACATTCAAACCAATTGATCAAGAAGATTTAAGTAATCTAAAACTTCATAAAGAATGGGTAAGTGTTAATAAGGAAGTAGTGGAGGAAATAAAAAGAATAAAGAAAACAGATAGAAGAATAATAGCTATTGGTACTACTAGCGTAAGGGCTCTTGAAAGTTGTTATTCTCATGAAATTAATGACTTTATTCCTATAGCTAAGTATGTGGATTTAGTAATTAAGCCAGGTTATAAATTTAAGGTAGTTGATGGGTTATTAACTAATTTTCATCTTCCTAAAAGTTCATTATTACTTTTAGTAAGTGCAATGATTGGTAGAGAAAGATTATTAGATTTGTATAAAAAAGCCATAAAAGAAAAATTTAGATTTTTCTCTTATGGCGATGCGATGTATATTTCACCAGATTCATTACTGGAGAAAAAATAGATTTAGGCTTTGACTGGTTCTTGAATGATTCCGCTTGGAACTTCAGTAAACATAATTGATGATAAATATCTCTCTGCTAAATCAGGTAGAACAACTACAATGGTTTTCCCCGCATATTCATCTTGTTCAGCTAATCTAACAGCAGCAGCGGCAGCAGCTCCACAAGATATTCCGACTAATAGACCTTCTTCTTTTGCTAATCTAAGAGCCATCTCGATTGACTCGTCATTTGTCACCTGTTCAACTTTATCGACAATTGATAAGTCAAGGTTCTTGGGAATAAATCCTGCTCCAATTCCTTGAATTTTATGTGGTCCAGATTTAACCTCTTCTCCATTCATCGTTTGTGTAATAACAGGACTATGTGAGGGTTCTACAGCTACAGAAGTAATATTTTTACCCTTTTCTTGCTTAATGTATCTTGAAACTCCTGTAATTGTACCGCCAGTTCCAACCCCTGCGACTAAGACATCAATTTCACCATCGCAATCATCCCAGATTTCTGGTCCAGTAGTTTTGAAATGAATTTCAGGGTTTGCTGGATTATCAAATTGACCTGGCATGAAATATTGAGAGGGATTACTTTCTGCAATTTCTTTAGCCTTAGCTATTGCTCCAGGCATACCTTTAGATGCCTCTGTTAAAACAATTTCAGCACCCAAAACTGCCATAACCCTTCTTCTTTCAATTGACATGGATTCTGGCATTGTAAGGATGAGTTTATAACCTCTTGCTGAAGCAGTAAAAGCTAGAGCAATTCCTGTATTTCCAGAAGTTGGCTCTACAATAGTTTTGTCTTTTGTAAGCTTCCCACTTTTCTCTGCATCCCAGATCATGTTCGCGCCAATCCTACATTTGACACTATAGGCGGGGTTTCTACCTTCAATTTTTGCAAGTACTGTAGCTTTCGCGTTTTTAGTAACTGATTTTAATTTTACTAATGGAGTGTTTCCAATAGCAAAACTGTTGTCCTCATAAATTTTTGCCATTTATATATTGAGAAAATATATTCTAATACTAACTATTATTCAGAAAAAGAGTATATAAGTTTCTATACGGTAAATACTAGGAATTTAAAGATTATTTAGTGCTTCAGAAAAGCTTTTCCACAATTGATCTTGGTCTTCTAATCCAACTGATACTCTAATAAGGTGCGATGGTATACCAAAACTTTCAGCCCAATCCAACTCGTCATAATGAGCTAGTAAAACATAAGGACAAACTAGAGTAAATTTTGTACCTAAACTAGGTCCTTTAGATACTTGAAGAGAATCATAAAATTTTTTAGCTTTGTTCAATCCTCCATTTAATTCAAATGATAATAAGCAGCCGTACCCTCCATCAGAAGTAAGTAAAGAATTAAAATTTGGACAATTTTCAGGATGGAAAATATTTTTAATCTCGCTATGGGTTTCTAATCTTTTTTTTAATTCTAAACATGCTTTATTTTGTTCAAAAACTCTTTGATTTACATCTCTACTAACTTTCTCTAGATAAACTGTATCTCCATCGGAAAGTGTTGGAAGATTAATGTCGTTTAATGCATTTCTAAATTGATCAATCCATTTGCTTTTTGGATTTAGTATTAATGATCCCGCAAGAATATCACCACTACCTGAAAAAATTTTTGTAAGTGAAGTAAAAACTATATCTGCATGTTCTAGGGAATTTATATTTAAATTTGATCCAATCGTATCGTCAACAATTATTGGAATATTTAACTTTTTAGCTATTTGTGAAATTTTTTTAATGTTTACACATTTGAGCATTGGATTACTCGGTAGTTCAATAATTAATGCTGATGGATTTATGCTTTTGATTTCTAATTCAATATCCTCGCAATTTTCTTCTGTAATTAACTTGGCTCCATAAAAGATATTCATTGGTAATTTAAGTACATCTACATATGGAAAACCAATTTGGAGTGTAGGTTTAGCTGGAAATAATTTATATATGATTTCTAATGATGTATGCAATGCAGACATGCCAGATGAAGTTAAGTGAATATCGTTAGAGTTAATTTTTGTAGATTTAGAAATTCTATTTTTTATTCTTTGAGAACATTCATTTACGTAAGATTTTGGAGGGCAATCTTCAATACCTAGTTCTATAGCAGCAGCCCTTGAAGATATGCCAAGACCAGTATGTTGCCAAAAAGATTTTGCATAAATACTGCCTTCTTTTTCAGTTATTAAGAAAGCTAGATTATCTCTTCTTTCAATTAATGAGAATTGTTCAGAAGTATTTCTATCAATGTATTTTTTAGCTTTAAAAGCTATGCTTTCATTCGGATATGGCCAGATACTTTTATTGTTGTAATAATTTTCCTTTTTTACTTTTTCACATAATTTTTTCACTATGGGGTTTAGCCCGAATCTTGGGTAAATGGACTTCAATAAATTCATGCATGCTTGATTTTTTTCCTCGTAATTTATTACATCATTCCAAGTTGGTAATGCTACAGAAACAGCATGAATACTATCAGGAATAGAATATCCCAACTCTAAATTTTTCCATATAGGGTTTTTAAGTAAATCTCTCAATTTTCAGAATTTATTTAAAGCAAATAATATGTCTGAGATTAAATCGTTTGTTTCTTCACATCCAATCGATAATCTGACAAGAGCATCATTTATCCCTAAAAGATTTTTTGTTTCATCATCAACAGAAGCATGAGTCATTGTTGCGGGGTGACAAATTAAACTTTCAACTCCTCCAAGGCTTTCTGCTAGCGAGAAATATTTGAGAGATTTGCAAAATTTAAAAGTATCCTCTTTATTTAAATTTAATTTTATGGTGATCATCGAACCTCCAGATCGCATTTGCGATTTTGCTAAATTAAATTGCGGATGTTTTTGATTAAAAGGATAAATTACTTTACTAATTATTTTATGATTGTCTAATTCTTCAGAAATTAATTTTGCACTTTGCGTTTGTTGTTCGATTCTTAAAGGAAGAGTTTTTAATCCTCTCGTAATGAGCCAACTATCAAAAGGAGATGGTTGAAGCCCTAGAGCTTTTTGAGAGAAAAGCATCTTACTATTCCATACCTCATTATTTGTAAGTACTGCTCCACCAAGTGCATCACTATGTCCATTAATGAATTTTGTTGTGCTTACGAGTGATAGTGTTGCACCAAGGTCCAATGGTTTTTGAATAAGTGCCGTTGAAAAGGTGTTATCTACTACTACTGGGATTTGTAGTTTATTCGCTTCATCACAAATCGCCCTAATATCAAGTACCTTCAAAAGTGGATTAGTTGGACTTTCTAGCCATATCAAGGTTGGCTCGAAGTATGAAATCTTTTTGATATTATTTTCGTTTGTAAAATCCGTGTATAAAACTTCTAGCCCAAATTTCTTGAAAACTTTTTCGAACATCCTCACTGTACAACCATAGAGATTTGACTCGCAAAGTATCTTGTCACCTGATTTTAGTGTTGATGAAATTGCAGTTACCGCGCTAATACCAGATCCAAAAACTGTACAGTATTTAGAATCTTCTATTGATTTAAGGACGCTTTCTAGAATTCTAAAGTTTGGATTGCCTGATCTGGTGTAGTCGAAATTATCTTTATTTCCATGTTTAAAAGTGGATGTAGAAAAAATGGGAGGCATAATGCATCCAGTTTCTTCTGCAAATGTTTCCCCATGGTGAATAGATAGGGTCTTAAAACCTGGCTTTTTGATATTATTTTCCTTATTTCCCATTATTTTTAAAAATAAGAATTAAATTAAATCTCTCATTTTTTTTAATAAGAGATTTAATAATCCAAAGAAAAGTAATATTAAACTTTTCTTGAATAATATTCAACAACTAGTAGTTCGTTTATTTCAAGAGCCACCCACTCTCTATCGCATTTCCCATTTATTTTTCCCGTTAATTTAGGTTTGTCTAAATCAAGATGAGGTGGAACATTTGCTAAGCCAGGGAATTCTATATTACCTTCAACAAGTTTTTTGCTTGCTTTGTTTTCTTTAATTCCGATTACATCGCCTGATTTGCATTGATAACCAGCAATATCAAGAACCTTTCCATTAACGGTTACATGGCCATGATTTACTAATTGTCTTGAGCCTGGAATGGTACCTCCAAAACCTAATCTAAAACAAACATTATCAAGTCTGTTTTCCAAAAGTCTTAGTAAGTTAGTTCCTGTAGATCCTTCTTGAGCTCTAGCTTTTTTTACATAACGGACTAGTTGTTTTTCAGAAACTCCATAATTAAACCTAAGTTTCTGCTTTTCTTCTAGACGAATTGCATATTCTGATCGCTTGCGACGGGCTTGGCCGTGCTGACCTGGAGGATTAGACTTCTTTGAAGCTTTCCTGGTGAGACCTGGTAGTTCTCCCAAGCGACGCGTAACCCTTAATCTGGGGCCGCGGTATCTTGACATAATTTTAAATTAAATAGAAATTTGCAATAAATTGGATAATTGATTAAATTCAATTAAACTAATTACTACTGGAAATATTATTTTACATCATTAAAGTGTTCAAAACTATTAATAAATCAATTACTTCTATACTTCTTTTGATGATTTCGTTTTATCAAAAGTGGTTTTCTCCTTTTTTTGGACCAAGATGCAGATTTATTCCAAGTTGCAGCTCTTATGGATATGAGGCAATTACTAGACATGGTCCTTGGAAGGGAGGGTGGTTAACTTTAAAAAGATTAAGCAGATGTCATCCTTTAACTCCCTGTGGATGTGACCCCGTGCCTGACTAAATGAATGAAAATATTTATTTTTGTTAGGCAGGGATGTTGCCTTTGTGATTCATTAAAAAACAAACTGGCAAAAATAAATCTTAATGAGTTATTCCCTAATCTAGAAGAGCTTAAAGAAATTGATATTGATAGGGTCGATTTATATAAAGATAAATATAAAAAATATGATTATGAAGTACCTGTTATTGCTATTGAAAGAATTAGGTCTGAGGAGATCATAGAATTGCCTCGCATTTCTCCAAGATTAAAAGATGATCAATTTAAGAATTGGTTTAAAAAAAATATTAGTACCATTCTAAAGAAATAATTTTTTTATATGAGATCTATAAAATTACATAAACTTTTAGATTTAGTAGGAATTATTCCTTCATTAGATTTAATCGATCATGAAATCAATAATATTTCTTTTAACTCTAAAGAAGTAAAAAAAGGAACTTTATTTTTAGGAATGCCTGGTTTAAATGTTGATGGAGGAAAATTTTGTATTGAGGCAATTGAAAATGGCGCGGAGGCTGCCATTATTGGGTCTGCTGCAAAAGAGAGAATTGGATCTATTGATCGAGAAAGGATTTTGGTTATTGAGGATAATTTAGATTATATTTTTGGTCAAATTGTCGCTGAGTTTTGGAATAGGCCTTCAAGAAAACTTAAACTTATTGGTGTTACTGGTACTAATGGAAAAACGACAATTACTTTCTTATTGGAATATCTTTTAAAAAAATTAGAGAAAAAGACTGCATTATTTGGGACCTTGTTTAATAGATGGCCTGGCTTCTCAGAAGTGGCTTCTCACACAACTGATTTCGCCGATAAACTTCAAAAGAAATTAAATGCTGCTGTTGAGGCTGAATCTGAATTCGCGATATTAGAGGTAAGTTCTCATTCTATTGCTCAAAAGAGGATATCAGGATGCGAATTTGAGGCGGCTATTTTTACTAATTTAACTCAAGATCATCTTGATTATCACTCAGATATGGAATCTTATTTTCAAACAAAAAGAAAATTGTTTTTCCCACCTTATTTAAGAGAAAAGGATGGAATTTCTGTATTAAATCACGATGACCATTGGATATCTAAATTATCGTCTGATCTTGAAAAAAGATCTTCATTAGTGTCTACAAATATTACTGAGAGTGAATTTGAAAATGATGATTTTTTTTTCGTAACAGATAAAAAATTTACTGAAAGTGGTTCCACTTGTATTTTTCATACACCTAGGGAAAAAATTCAACTGTTTGTTCCACTTGTTGGTGAATTTAATTTAATGAATGCGATTCAAGCAATAACAATTTTGTATAAACTGAATTTTTCTTTAAAAGATTTATCAAAGCTAATACAATCTTTCCCTGGTGCTCCTGGAAGAATGGAGAAAATACAGATTGATGATAGTGAAGTTTCAAGATCTCTTCCAACAGTAATTGTTGATTATGCCCACACTCCTGATGGATTAAAAAAAGTTTTGCAATCAATTAAAAAACTTTGTGAAGGGAAACTAATAACTGTTTTTGGCTGTGGCGGAGATCGTGATCGTAGTAAAAGGCCTTTGATGGGATCAATAGCTGAAGAGTTGTCTGATCAACTTTTTATAACTTCAGATAATCCAAGATCAGAAGAACCCCAAATGATAGTGAATGATATTTTGATGGGTATAAAAAAAAGAGAAAAAATAACAATTGAAATTGATAGATTTAAAGCAATAAATGAATCTATTAAATTTGCCAATAAAAAAGATATTATTTTAATTGCAGGAAAAGGACATGAAGACTACCAAATTCTCAATGATAAAGTTATTAATTTTGATGATAGAAAAATAGCTTATAAATTATTAAAAGAAAAAAATAAATCTCAATAAAATTTCCTAATCAAATAAGAAAGATTTTTACGCAAATCACAAGAAAAGTTTCTTAGAATCAATGGACTTATTTTTAATAAAATGAAAGGCTTAGCCTTAGTTGTAGGTGCAGGTGGAATTGGAACACAACTAGCTAAAGATCTGAATGAAAGTGAAAAAGATTTAGATGTTGTTTTGTGTGGAAGAAAAAGTGAATTTAATCCTTTTTGGGAATTAGATATAGAGGATTCTCAATCCCTTTTGCAGTTGAAAAATAAAATATCAAATCATCCTTCGAAATTAAGGCTAGTTGTTAATGCTACAGGTAGACTTCATAGTGATTCTCTTCAACCCGAAAAAAGATTACAACATCTTGATAAAAAGAATATGATGGAAAGTTTTTCAATAAATGCATTTTCTCCTATTTTATTAGCTAAAGCGGTTGAAGAATTTATACCAAAAGATTGCGATTTTAATTTTGCAAGTATAAGTGCAAGAGTTGGTAGCATTGGAGATAATCAAACTGGAGGTTGGTATTCATATAGAGCTGCAAAATCTGCGCAAAATCAGTTTTTTAAATCTTTAAGTATTGAATGGGCTAGACGTTTCCCAAAGGCTGCTATCACATTGCTTCATCCTGGAACAGTAGATACTGATTTATCTAGACCTTTTCATAAATTTGTTCCAGAACATAAATTATTTAGTAAAGAAAAATCCTCCCAATTCCTGATAAATATTATTAAAAATCAATCACCAGAATCTACAGGAAAATTTATTGCATGGGACAATTCGGAGATACCTTGGTAAACTAAATTTTTTTATATCAATAGATCTTTAAGTCAATATTTTTTTTATTTCTCTAGCAAGTAAATCAATCTCAGCTTCTGTAGTCATTTGATGTACGCATGCTCTAAACCATTTTGGATCTTCTAAAACTCTAATCCAAATTTTCTTTTCTCCAAGTTTCTTTACATATTTATCCTTATCTTTAATATTCTCAATATTAAAACTAACAATCCCATTTAAATATTTTTTTTCTAAAACTAATTCAACACCCTTTGATTGATTTAATTCATCCCAAAGTTTTCTACTTAATTTTTTGATATTTTTGTTTTTTTCTTTTTCATGGCAGTCTTTATCCAAAAGATCTAAAGAATTCCGAAGCCCAGCAAGTAAAGGAATACAAGAGGTAGCTATTTCAAATTTCCTTGCATCATCATGAAAAAGATTATCTGAAGGCTCATAAATACCTTGTTCTTTTTTTAATGATTTCCAACCAATTATTGTTGGATCTGTTTCATGAATAAATCTATCTGAGACATAAATGGCTCCAAGTCCTTCTGGTCCACATGCCCATTTATGGGAAGTTATTGAATATAAATCAGAATAAAAAACTTCTTTTTCAATATTTATGTGACCAAAGGTTTGAGCACCATCAACAAGTAAATAAGAATCTTCTCGATTATTTTTTAATTCTATAGAAATTTTTTTTAAAGGGATTTTATATCCAAAGTTCCATAAGATATGAGAAATAATTAGGATCTTAGTCTTACTATTTAGATTTTTCAAAATCTCTAAAATTATATTTTCGTCGTTTAGATTTTTAATTTTTTGGATTGGCAAAATTTTGAATATTAATTTATTTCTCCTGCAAAATTCACGACTTGCAGCCACTACTCCAGGATGTTCACAGTCACTTATTAACAACTCTTCTCCCTCTTTTACTTTTATTCCCCAGAAGGGCAAAATCATACCAGAAGAGATGTTTTCGGTAAGAGCTACATTCTTTGAATTGACACCTAATTTTTGTGCAATGATTCTTTTTGTGGTCAATATTTCTTTATAAATAAAAGGCCACATATCATTAGTAAATGGTCCCAAATCTTGGATAATTTCCCAAGTTTTAACTATTGCTTCTAGAGAAGATTTTGGTAATGGTCCTTGACCACCATAGTTAAAATAATACTTATTTTTTAATGCGGGTATTTGATTTCTTAGATTATTTCTCATGGAAATTTATATATTAAACTCTTGAATTTTTTAAATATTGCCAACTAAAGTTACTGTTCTAAATTCAATATCCTCAATTACTTTCCAAGGTTCAGAACTTCTTTCTGCAAATTCTAAATTTTTAAATCCTAGTTCTTTAAAATCACTTATAAAGTCTGGTTCATACCATGCTCCACTAATACATCCTGTCCATAGATCATGATCATTTTGCAATCTTAAAGGTACTTTTTTGTTAGAGACAATATCGCTAATTGCAATTCTTCCATTATCATTTAAAACTCTTTTTATATTTCTTAGAAGGTTATTTCTAGATTCTGGACTTACCAAGTTTAAAACGCAATTACTTAAAATAATATCGACTGATTTGTCGGCGATTAATGGATTTAAATCTTCATCTAATTCATCAAGTTTTTCAATTGATCCTTCAAGAAATTCTGTATTGTTAAAACCTATATTTTTTGTAACTTCTTTAGAGGCTGATCTTGATAAACAAAGCATGTCAGGATTCTGATCAACTCCAATAACTTTCCCTTCTTTTCCAACAATTTGGGCACAAATAAAAGCATTTTTGCCGCTACCACTTCCAAGGTCTAAGACTATATCATTTTTTTGAACATATTTTGTTGGATCACCACATCCATAGTCTCTTTCTATAACCTCTTGAGGAATTGCTTCAAGTAAAACGGGATTAAAACCAACTGGTGTACAAAGACAACTTTCTTTTTCAAGTGCGGCTGAACCATATCTTTCTTGAATCGCATCTTTATGATCGAATTGATTAGATGCTTTATTCGATGTGTTTGTATTACAGCAACTTTCAGACATATTTTTTAAAGGACTCTTGATAAATATAGCCAAAAAAAAAGCCCCTGAAAAAGGGGCTTTTTTTTTGTTTAATTAAATTATTTAGTGTAATTAACACCTCTGTAATTTAATTCTGCTTTTTCATTACTTGAAGAAGCGTCATCCATTCTGTTGGTGTATACGTTTCTTCTGTAGGTAAGTTCAACAAGTTGCTTTTTAGCAGCTTCTTTGTTTTGAACGTAGTTTTTACCTCTGTAAGTTAAAGTAGTCATGTTTCGATGTGACAACACGGCCATCCCCCGTTCCATGGTATGACTCGAACTGCGCCCTCAAATGAGGGTGAACGAAAAAGTAGCGATTGCTACAAAATTATTATAAGCGTATTTTTAACTGCATGTCTAGCTTTTACAAATAGAAACGAAGATTTAATGTTTTTTTAATTATTATCTTAGGTAAATTTTTTTATAAATAGTCTCTAAAAAGGATTATGTTTATATTTGGTTTAATCTTCATGTAACTATTTATTTATGACAGGTTTTTTATATTTCTTGGGAAATACTTTAAGGTGGCCAGTGTTAAAGCCAAAAGAATTTTTTTCACTACATGCTTATTTTTCAATTATTTATTTGATATCTTTTACTTTGAGTAAATATGATGTAAGCCAATCAAATTTAGTTTTTACTTTAGGAATTCTTGCACCTCTTTTAATCGCTATTGGTCAAGGACTTCCAATTGATTGCCTTGATATGGAATCATCTTTGTTGAAGGAATTAAAAACTAAATAATATATTTCAGTTAAAAATTTTTTATAAAACCTGGACAACTTCGCTTATTTCAGGAATCATTTCTTTTAACTTTCTTTCAATACCCATTTTGAGAGTCATAGTGCTACTTGGGCAACTACCACATGCTCCTTGAAGTCTGACTTTGACAATTGGACCATCTATTTCTGCAATCTCTACATTACCTCCATCAGAAATTAAAAAAGGTCTTAGCTCGTCAAGGACTTTTTCTACATTTTCGTTTGTCAGCGAGAGTGTTTCAGTACTCATAATTTTGGATTAACTTTATA
Organism: uncultured Prochlorococcus sp.; assembly: GCA_902571335.1. GTDB lineage: Bacteria > Cyanobacteriota > Cyanobacteriia > PCC-6307 > Cyanobiaceae > Prochlorococcus_A. Next base: position 155,418 of record CACGBT010000001.1, read on the forward strand.
ATAAGCCTAGAAAGAAATCTGATTAATTGCAAAAAAGATAATTTTCTGTTGTGACTTCATCTAAAAATCCCACTAATTACAATAGCTACTTTGATGCAGTCTTAGTAGGAGGAGGGATAATGAGTAGTACTTTAGCCCTCCTAATTTCAGAAGTTTTACCAGATATAAAATTTCTTATTATAGAAAAATTAAATGCTCCAGGAAGTGAAAGTACTGGCGCTTTTAATAATGCAGGTACAGGACATGCGGCTAATTGCGAATTAAACTATACCCCTTTAGATGAAAAAGGAAATCTAAAAATAGATAAAGCGCTCTCAATAAATCGTTCTTTTGAAACATCCATGTCTTTATGGGCCTCATTGTATGAAGCAGGGAAAATTGATATTAAGAAGTTTCTAAAATTTATTCCTCATATTAGCTTTGTGACTGGTCAGGATAATATTTCTTTTTTAAAAAAAAGATTTCAGAAAATGACCGAAAATCCTGAATTTATCGATATGGAGTTTTCTACATCTTTTGATGAAATTTCATCATGGGCTCCTCTAATAACAAAAGATAGAAATCCATCTACTCAAATTGCTGCTACCAGAATAGGCAGAGGAACTGATATTAATTTTGAGGCTTTAACAAAAGAGTATTTGTCATTAGTTTCCTTAAACAAAAATGTTGAAATTAGATACAAAACAGAATTAATAGATTTAAAGAAAATTGATAAAAAACAATGGGAACTAGAAATTAGTTCTGAAGGTAGAAAAACTTCAATTAGAACTGGCTATGTTTTTCTTGGTGCTGGTGGAAAAACAATTAATTATTTGCAAAAATCAAAAATTCCAGAAGCAAAAAGTTATGGTGGATTTCCTGTTAGTGGGAAATGGCTTATTTGCGAGAAAAAAGATCTAACAGAAAAACATAACTCAAAAGTTTATGGTAAAGCTGATATTGGATCGCCACCAATGTCTGTGCCTCATCTAGACACCAGATGGATTGATAATAAAAAACTTCTTTTATATGGACCTTTTGCTGGATTTACAACGAAATTTTTAAAACAAAGTTCATACTTTGACTTATTTAGTTCAATTAAAAAGAATAATATATTTTCTATGTTAGACGTTGGTTTCAAGAACAACGATTTAATTAATTACCTAATATCACAATCATTAAAGAGCCATAACTCAAGAGTTGAGAATTTAAAGAATATGATGCCATCAGCTAACCCTTCTGATTGGTATTTAAAGAATGCTGGTCAAAGAGTCCAAATAATTAAAAAAACTGAAGGCGGTGGCTCTTTGAAATTTGGAACTGAGATTGTGAATTCATCTGATGGATCATTATCTGCTTTGTTAGGAGCATCTCCCGGAGCAAGTACTGCGGTCTCAATTATGGTTGAGGTTCTAGAAAAATCAGTCTTATTTTTAAACGACAAGCATAATCTAAAGAAAAAAATAAATGACTTAATTTATCCAGAACGAACAGCCTCTGAAAAAAACAGTACCTTCATAAAAGAAATTAAAAAAAGAAACAATTCCATTTTTGGTTTCCATCCATAATTCTAATTAGCTAATATTAATTAAGATGTAATAAGAGGAGAATTTTTCTTTCTATATGACTGATATATCGGTTTCAAAAATTAGAAATTTCTGCATAATCGCTCATATTGACCATGGTAAATCAACCCTTGCAGATAGGTTGCTTCAAGATACTGGTACTGTGCAGCAAAGGGATATGCAAGAACAATTTTTGGACAGTATGGATCTTGAAAGAGAGAGAGGAATTACTATTAAGTTACAGGCCGCTAGGATGAAATATAAAGCTGACGATTCCCAAGAATATGTTTTGAACTTAATAGATACTCCTGGGCATGTTGATTTCTCTTATGAGGTTAGTAGATCTCTTCAAGCTTGTGAAGGCGCCTTACTTGTTGTTGATGCAAGTCAAGGAGTAGAAGCTCAAACCTTAGCTAATGTTTATCTTGCCTTAGAAAATAATCTTGAAATAATTCCTGTTTTAAATAAAGTTGATTTACCAGGAGCTGATGCTGAAAAAATAAAAAAAGAAATAGAGGAAATTATTGGACTAGATACATCTAATGCAATAAATTGTTCAGCAAAAACTGGAGTTGGTATTAAAGATATTTTGGAAGCAATCGTAAGAAGAGTACCTCCTCCTCAAGATGAAATTAAACTACCTACAAAGGCACTGATTTTTGATTCTTATTATGATCCGTACAGGGGAGTTATTGTTTATTTCAGGGTGATATCTGGGTCTCTAAATAAGAGAGAAAAAATATTACTAATGGCAAGTAAGAAAAATTATGAATTAGATGAGATAGGAATAATGGCGCCTGATCAGCAGCAAGTTGATGAATTACATGCAGGAGAAGTTGGTTATTTAGCTGCTTCTATAAAATCAGTTGCTGATGCGAGAGTAGGAGATACGATTACTCTTTTAAATTCACCTGCCAATGAACCTTTGCCTGGATATAAGACAGCAAATCCTATGGTTTTTTGTGGATTATTCCCGACTGATGCTGATCAATTCCCAGATTTAAGAGTATCGCTAGAAAAATTACAATTATCTGATGCAGCTTTAAAATATGAGCCCGAAACCAGTAGCGCAATGGGTTTCGGATTTAGGTGCGGATTCCTTGGACTTCTTCATATGGAGATTGTTCAAGAAAGATTAGAAAGAGAATATGACTTGGATCTAATCGTAACGGCACCATCAGTTATTTATAAAGTTAATTTAAATCAGCAGGAATATATCTTTATTGATAATCCTTCTACGATTCCTGATCCACAACTTAGAGAATCAATAGAAGAGCCTTATGTGAAAATGGAAATTTATGCTCCCAATGAATTTAATGGAACATTAATGGGTTTATGTCAGGAAAGAAGGGGAGTATTTATAGATATGAAATACATAACAACAGATCGAGTTACCTTGATTTATGAAATTCCATTAGCAGAAGTTGTTACAGATTTCTTTGATCAAATGAAAAGTAGAACCCAAGGTTATGCATCAATGGAATATCATTTGATCGGCTATAGAAAAAATGACCTTGTTAGATTAGATGTTCTAATAAATTCAGAAAGAGCAGATCCATTAACTTCGATTGTTCATAAAGATAAGGCTTATGGAATTGGCAGAAGTTTAGTTGAGAAATTAAAAGAACTTATTCCAAAACAACAATTTAAAATACCTATTCAAGCATCAATCGGTAGCAGGATTATTGCAAGTGAAAGCATAAGCGCTTTGCGAAAAGATGTTTTATCTAAATGTTATGGAGGAGATATTTCTAGGAAAAAGAAACTTTTAAAGAAACAAGCCAAAGGTAAAAAGAGGATGAAGGCAATGGGTAAAGTTGAAGTCCCTCAAGAAGCTTTTATGGCAGTCTTGAAATTAAACCAGTAATTTCTTTTAATTTAAAATTTATAGCTATTTATTTTTTAAAGAATTGGGTATATTTCATTTATATCTTTACAAAAAGATTTTGGATATTAACTCATTTAATCGTGTCGGCTCAAATATCAGAAAAGCTGGATTTTTAATAGTACTTTTTTATCTTCTTGTCGTTTTAATAATGAAATTTTTAGAGGCCAATAATTTTTTTGGCTATTCATTTTCAATGTTAAGCAATGATATCTTTGCCCCTCCTTCGCTTAATCATTTTTGTGGCACAGATAGATTAGGAAGAGATGTTTGCTTAAGAACTTTGCAAGGATCATCATTAGCGATAGAAGTTGTATTCTTAGCTATTCTTTTTTCATTAAGTTTGGGTTTGCCATTGGGATTATTAAGTGGATATTTTGGTGGTTTTTTTGATAAATGCTTATCACTAATAATGGATACTATTTTTTCAATACCTGTAATTTTGCTTTCAGTTGTTGTGGCTTTTGTATTGGGTAAGGGTATCCTTAACGCGGCTTTGGCATTGTGTATTGTTTACTCTCCTCAATATTTTAGATTAATCAGAAATCAGACAATATTGGTTAAATCCGAAACTTATGTGGAGGCAGCTCAAGTTGCAGGAGCTGATGTTAAAAAAATTATTTTTAAATATATTCTCCCAAATGTAATAACACCATTGCCTATTCTGCTTACCCTAAATGCTGCAGATGCTGTTTTGGTATTAGGAAGTTTAGGATTTTTAGGCCTTGGAGTTCCTGCAGATGTCCCAGAGTGGGGAAGTGATTTAAATCTGGCTCTTGCCGCTTTACCCACAGGTATCTGGTGGACGGCCTTGTTCCCAGGTTTAGCAATGTTTTTTTTAGTTTTAGGTCTTTCTTTTATAGGAGAGGACCTTGAAGAAATTTTTGATAGTCAAAATTCTGAATAAATTTAGTTATCTGTAACAGGATCAAGTTCTCCTTGATCATTCAACTTTGGATATTCTTTAGCTGATTTTTTATACACCGCAGCTAATTCTGGGTAACACCATTCAAAAAGTGTTTTTTGATATTCATCCATATTTAACCCTTCTCCATTAGCGGGCAATATACCTTTATTTTTTCTTTGGCGAACAGCTTCAAATAATAATATAGAAGCAGCAACTGAAACATTCAGAGATTGAACCATACCTCTCATAGGTATAAAAATTGATTCATCAACCATTGATATAAGTTCATTACTTAGTCCCCATTTTTCTGCTCCTAAAACAAAACATGTATTTTGAGAATAATCAAAACTTCTATAATCTACTGATTTACTATTAAGAGTCGTTCCATATAATTTAAAACCCTTATTCTTTAAATCAGATATTGCCATGATAGTGTTTTCATGATTATTCAGTTTTACCCATTTTTGACTTCCTTGAGCAGTACTATTAAAAGTCTTAACGGCATTTGTTTTGCTAATAAAATTTGCTTCGAAAACTCCTGCTGCATCACATGTCCTTAATATCGCAGATAAATTATGTGGTTTATTGACATCCTCAATTAAAACAGTCAAGTTTTTCATTCTGCAATCTAAAACACTTTTGATTCGTTCAAATCTTCTTGGCAAAATTGACATTTATAATTTTTTCACACTTTTAAATTATATTCAAAAAATATTGATTACCTATTAAATCTCTTGGTTTATAATATTTTGGTAGTTTAAATTAACTTAATGGCATACATAGAATGGGACTATACAGTAATAACAAGTATGGTAGAAAAACAAGGGTGGGATTTACCTGATCGTGAATCGGAAGAATGGAATAAATTTAACGATGAATTAGGAGAAAAAATGAGAGGTGTTGGACTTATTTTTGAAAAATATTGTAAATTTACCCCTGATATAGGAGAAGGAGTTCATCTTCTAGATGACTGATCATAAATAGTTTTAAACCATTGATGTATCCCTTAATCAATGGCTTATTAATTAATAAGATAATATAATTTCACTAAATTAGAACTGGCAATTATTAAGGCTTTATAAAGCTTATAATCTAAAAAAAATTTTTTATTCCACAAAAAAGTTATTTAATTTCTATATTTGAATAAAAATATGAAAAATAAATTAATCTTTTTATTCGATGGTGGTTGTCCACTTTGTTTGAGAGAAACAAATTTTCTTAAAAAGAGAGATATCTTAAATCAAATTGCATTTATAGATATTAATAGTAAGGATTATGATCAAAGACTTTTTAATGACATCTCATATTCAGAAGCTATGTCAAACCTGCATGGGATTATTGAAAATGGTGAAATTATTAGGGGACTAGATGTACTTGCATATTCTTATGAATTAGTTGGTTTAGGTTGGGTTTATTATCCCTTGAAGATTAAGCTCTTATCTCCATTATTGAGATTGGTTTACAGATATTGGGCAAAATATAGACTTCAAATTACAGGTAGATCCGATATTGAAAAACTTTGTACCTCACAATGTGAACAATAAATATGGAAAGTATTGACATAGACAGAATAATAGAAATGTGTTGGGAAGATAGAACACCCTTTGAAGCTATCGAGTATCAATTTGGTTTAAAAGAGGAAGATGCGATAAAAATTATGCGTCAAAATCTTAAACCCAAATCTTTCAAAGTCTGGAGAAAGAGAGTTTCGGGAAGAAATACAAAACATATGGCCCTTAAAGATTCAACTAGATTTAAATCTACCCATAAAAGAAAATTATAAATTTTGAAAAATCTTTCTACTAAAACTTGTCCTGTTTGCAATAGGCCGTTTGAGTGGCGTAAAAAATGGAAAAACTGTTGGGATGATGTTATCTACTGTTCAAAAAGATGCAGTAACAGAAAGTCACAAAGATGAAACAAGTATCAATTGTTTTCCCGAATCAACTTTTTAGAGAAAGCCCAATCTTAAAAATAAATTGTGAAGTTTTGATTTTGGAAGACTCATTATTTTTTGGAAATGATAAATTTCATAAATTAATTAACCATAAAAATAAGTTAGTTTTTCATAGAGCATCTATGCTCGCTTATAAAAATTATTTAGAAATATCTGGCTTTAAAGTTTTATACATCGAAAACAAGAATAATGTTTCTACAGTTGATTACTTATCGGAATTTATTAAAAATAAATATCAGAAAATAAATCTCATTGACCCTCATGATTTTTTAATAATGAAGAGGATTAATAATTTTGTTGAAAGTAATAATTTAGCTTTAAATATTTTGCCTTCTCCTATGTTTATGACCAGTGAACATTTAAAAGATTTATTTGCATCAAATTCAAAAAAACCTCTTATGGGGAGATTTTATGAGAATCAAAGAAAGAGCCAAAAGATATTAGTTAATCCTGATGATACACCTGAAGGCGGTAAATGGAGTTTCGATGAAATGAATAGAAAAAAATTACCAAAAAAAATAAATACACCTGATACACCTAAATTACAAAAAAATAAATTTGTAGTTAATGCAGAAAAGTCATTAGCCAATTTCGATATTGAGTTTATTGGAGAAAGTAATAACTTTTTATATCCAACTAATTTTGAAGAGGCAGATGAATGGTTAAATGATTTTTTTAAACATAGATTTTTCTTATTTGGAGATTATGAGGATGCTATTTCTAAAGAAAATTCTTTTTTATGGCACAGTTTACTTTCTCCTCTTTTAAATAGCGGCTTATTAACCCCAGATGTAGTAGTAATTAAAGCATTACTTTTTGCAAAAAATAATAATGTTCCTATTAACTCTTTAGAGGGTTTTATTCGTCAAATTATTGGATGGAGAGAATTTATTTGCCTCGTCTATAAAAAGTACGGAACAAAGATGCGAAATAGTAATTTTTGGAATTTTGAAGATAAGCCAATTCCAAAATCTTTTTATCAAGGAAATACAGGAATTGAACCAGTAGACGTTGTTATAAAAAATATTATTAAATTTGGTTATTGTCATCATATTGAGCGACTAATGATTGTTGGCAACTTTATGCTTCTATGTAGAATTCACCCCAACCAAGTTTATAAATGGTTTATGGAAATGTTTATTGATTCCTATGATTGGGTTATGGTCCCAAATGTTTACGGAATGAGTCAGTTTAGTGATGGTGGTATCTTTTCAACAAAGCCATATATATCAAGCTCTAATTATGTAAAAAAAATGTCTAATTTTAAAAGTGGCTCATGGTGTGAAATATGGGATGGCTTATTTTGGAAATTTATTAAAGATAATGAAAGCTTTTTTAGAAAGCAATATCGTCTGGCAATGTTAACAAGAAATCTCGATAAAATGTCAGAAGAAAAATTAAATAATCACTTAAAAACGGCCGATAAATTTTTAAGAGATATTCAATAAATTAAGAGTAATAACCTACAGTTGTCTTTGAAAAATTAAAAGAATATTATGTTATGAAGAAATATTAAGTATGGATGATAACTTAGAAAAAATTAGATTTTCTAATGGAAATTGGTACACTTTTTTTAAAAAGTAATTCGACGGGAATTATCACTTTTTCTGAATTAGATTGGATAACTACCCACCAATCTAATTTCACTAGGTTGGAGGAATCCATAGCAATTAAATTAGGCAGAATGCTTGATGCAGGATCTATCAATATTGGTTGCCGTTTGAAATCCTGAATAAGTTTTTATTTTAATAATGAAGTATCAAAAAGAGAAAAAAATAATTTTTCGGGAAAGAATCCATTCTTTAAATATCTTTCTTTTTTTAGGATTTAATCTTTCACTTATTTCTATCTTAGGTTTTATTTGGTTTAATTCTGCAATTGAAAAAGTAGTTTAGATTTTTGAATTTTTTGTATATTAAAGTTATCTTTAAAAAATTAATTATATTTTGAACATAGGATATTTACAAAGAAAGGCAGCTTGGGAAATTTTATTAAAAGTTAGTTCTGGTGATTTTTCTGATCATGCTCTTGAAAAGGTTTTAAAAAATTATCAATTTAATCCTCTTGATATAGCTTTTATTACGGAATTATCTTTTGGATGCATAAGGTATAGAAAATTTCTTGATCTTTGGACGGATCATACATCAAAAATTAATCATAAAAAACAGCCTCCAAAGTTAAGATGGCTTCTACACATAGGATTGTATCAACTATTGAAAATGGATAAAATCCCATTTCCTGCTGCTATTTCTACCACTGTAGAAGTAGCTAAAAAAACAGATTTAAATGGTTTAGCGGGAACTGTAAATGCGATATTGAGAAATGCATCAAGAAAATTAGAACAAAAAATCTTTCCGGAATTATCTTCTGATAAAAAAGAAAGAATTTCATATCTTGAATCATTTCCATTATGGCTTGTGAATGATCTTTATAAATGGGTCGGCAATAGTGAGGGTGAAAATATCATTAAGGCATTTAATAAAAAACCATCAATTGATTTGAGAATTAACCAATTAAAAACTAATTTAGATAACTTTTTGAAAGTACTTCATGAAAATAAAATTGATGCTGAAATTATTAAAGATTTACATAATGGAATTACTTTAAAATCTAATCCAAGATCTATAAAAAATTTACCAGGATATAGTGATGGACTTTGGACAATTCAAGATAGATCTTCTCAGTGGATAGCACCTCTTTTAAATCCAAAAGAAGGTGAAAAGATTTTAGATGCTTGTGCAGCGCCAGGGAGTAAGTCTACCCACCTAGCAGAATTAACAAATGATAGTGCTGAAATCATTGCCGTAGATAGATCAGCAAAAAGATTGAAAATGCTGGAATCAAATTTAGAAAGATTAAATTTGAAATCTGTTAATACCCTTAAGGCTGATGCTACTAGTTTGATTGAATTAAATCCTAAGTTTATATCTTATTTTGATAAGATTTTACTAGATGCTCCATGTTCAGGGATTGGAACTCTCTCGAGGAATCCAGATTCTAGATGGTCTTTAAGTAAAGAAAAAATAAAATCTTTAACTTTTTTACAGGAAAAACTTTTGGAGAGTATTTTCCCTCTTTTGAAAAAAGATGGCACTTTAGTTTATTCAACTTGTACTATTTGTCCGGATGAAAATAATCTATTAATTGAACGATTTATTGAAAAAAACAAAACTTTAAAATTGGTTAGCCAAAAGCAAATTTTACCTAGCTTGGATTATCCTGGTGATGGGTTTTATTCTGCAATAATTTCTTATAAATCTTAAAAATATAATTTATTTTTTAATTGGAATTTTATAAATTTCAGATATGAACTTCTTCCATAAATAAGCTGCATTCCCACTAGATAATTCAGATTCCTTGTTATCGTCGTAACCTATCCAGATCCCTGTTGTAAGGTTTTCAATGGAACCAATAAACCAGAGATCTTTATTTCCATCAGATGTTCCTGTCTTACCATAAATTTTCTTTCCTTTTATAGAGGCTGCTTTTGAAGTGCCTTCTTTTACAGATTTTTCAAGAAGTTTATTTATTTTCTTGTTTATTTTTAAATCTAATATTTTCTTGGAACTAGATTTATTTTCCCAAATAGGTTGTTTTTTAAATGATTCTATTTTTTCTATGATTTCAGGGCTTTGAATCTTCCCATTATTGTTTATTGCAGAATATGCATTTGTGATGTTTAAAAGATTATCTCCATAGGCGCCAATAGCTAATGATGGGAATTCCTCAAACTCTTGCTCGTAACCTAGTCCAAATGAATTCGCTAAATTAATAATATTTTTCAAGCCGATTTTTTTTGTTATTGATATTGGAACGATATTTGATGAACTTTTAAATGATTCAATCAAAGATATTGAACCTCTATAGTCTTCTGAAAAATTTTTTGGGCAATAACTTTCCCAGCATATTGGTAAGTCTTCAAATTTATCGCTCAATTTTATTCCTTCTATTAATGCAGCAGCATAAGGGATTATTTTAAAAGTAGAACCTAAAGGTCTTACAGATAAAATCACTCTATTGTATTCATTAATCGATGGATTTTTGCTGGTTATCATTGTCCTGATTAGTCCTGTGTTTGATTCGATAGATAAGAGACCAAATTCAAGTTCTTTAGGACCTGCGTATCTTGATATTTTTTGACCTTTTTCTTGCCAATCTTTGTTGATAGAAGATTTAATTCTTAAAAACTTATAATCATTTTTACTTCCAATTTTTTTATCTGTTTCCTGAAGAATAAATTTTATTAGTAATTTATCATCTAAAAAATTATCAGCTGTTTGATAATTTAACTTTATTTTTTCTTTAATAGCCTTATTCTTATTTGCAAGAGAAATATATCCATCAACATACATTGATTCAAGAACTTTATTTCTATTTTTAATAGCTAGTTCTAAATTTTGATAAGGTGAATAAATTGATGGAGCTGGAGCTAATCCTGCAATTAATGCGATCTCTGATAAAGTCAATTCTTCTATGAATTTTCCAAAATAAACTTGGGCAGCCTCTTCTACGCCGTATGCTCCTGATCCTAGATAAATATTATTTAAATATAATTTTAAAATTTGATTTTTGGTATATCTAAATTCAAGTATTAGTGATATAAATATTTCTTTGATTTTTCTTTGAAAACTTAAATCATTATTTAGAAAAAGTAATCTAGCAACTTGTTGTGTAATCGTACTTCCTCCTTCTTTAACATAACCACTTCTAATATTTTGAATAAGGGCACGTGAAATACTTTTTAAATCTATTCCATTATGTTTATAAAATCTTTTATCCTCAGAAGATATAAAAGAATGTTTAAGAAAAAATGGAATTTTATGATAACTATTATCTATTTCAAATTTGCGGCTTAATTTGCTTAGTATCTTATTATCAGAAGATGATATTACGTAAGAATATTTAGTTTCTCTAGACTTTTTATTTTTAGAAACGTCAAATTTTAAGGTACTAAATATTAGACTAAAAAAATAAAAAGATATTCCAGAAAAAATTAATATTGGAATTATTAAAACAAAAGATTTGAATTTAATCTTTTGCACCTTAAGCAACTAAAAAACTATGTCCTATCGCTAAAGCTGTAACTAACATTCCAGTTATAAGGAACGGTTGGGCACTTGCTTGATATTTGACATCAAACTTTAGAGGATCTCTTAGTAACCACATATCTTGAAATGTAATTTGTGGAATTATCAATAAAACCAAAATTACAGAGGCTAAATGTTGTCCAATAATGACTAATACTACAACCATTGCTAATTGAAAAATATCAATCAGTCCTGCACTTATTCTACTTGCATTTTTAATTCCAAATACTACTGGGAGAGAATTCAAGCCTAGCTTTGAGTCTCCTTCAACACTTTTGAAATCATTAATAACAGCAATTCCAAGTCCTGAGAGGCTATAAGCAAGTGTTAGTATAGCCGTCACGATAGTTAATTTTCCAAACAAGGCTTGTCCGGCCCACCAAGGTAAAGCAATATAAGATGCTCCTAAAGCATAATTTCCAAGCCAACCATTCTGTTTTAATTTGAGTGGTGGAGCAGAATATATATAACTAACAAAGGAACCACCTAATGCCAAAAGTAAGACGGAGGGGAAGCTGTGCTTAGCATATAAATCTAATAGAAAAGCAACTATTAAACCCGCTATAAGTAATACCCAGATTTGTATTTTTACATCTTTAATTGAAATTTTCCCAGAAGGAATTGGTCTATTTGGTTCATTAATTGCATCAATTTCTTTATCAAAAAAATCATTTATAGTTTGGGTATAACCAGCCAGAAGTGGTCCACTCATCAACATACATGCTAATGAAGCGAGAACATTACTAAATGTCCACTCAAAATTCCCACTTGCAGCTGCTCCACAAATAACTCCCCATATCAAAGGTATCCACGTTATGGGTTTCATTAACTGTATACGAAGTTTCCATATACTTGATGTTTCAGAGGCACCCTTAATTCCTAATAGTTGTTTTGGATCATTCACTTTACTTTTTAACCTTTCTCAATTTCTTCTGGGAAAAACCAATTTTGCTCACCATTCTGAAATTTTGCGGTGATTCCAATACTTCTGCCGTCTGTCATTTTATAGCCTGTTATTACGGCTTTAGGATTCGAGGATATTTGATCGATTAATTTAGCTGGTAGTCTATCCTTTACTTTGTTAATGTTAATTTTGATTTTACTACCGATTTTGGGTAATAATTTTGTTTCAGCCATAAGAGGTAAAATGGAAGCTATTATGCAAGATTAACAGCATTTGGACAATTTTTAATAAAATGGTAGCTCTTCGTTTAATTCCTTGTTTAGATGTCGCCTATGGCAGAGTGGTTAAAGGTGTAAATTTTGTTAACTTGAGAGACTCAGGCGATCCTGTTGAGTTGGCTTGTAGGTATTCTGATGAGGGCGCAGATGAATTAGTATTCTTAGATATTAGAGCTAGTGTAGAAAATAGAAATACATTAGTTGACCTTGTCTCTAGGACCGCAAAATTAGTAAAAATCCCATTTACAGTAGGTGGAGGAATAGATTCTGTTTCTTCAATTAATGATCTTTTAAGAGCTGGAGCGGACAAAGTGAGTTTGAATTCTTCTGCTGTTATAAATCCAGATTTAATTTCTAAAAGTTCAAGAGCATTTGGTAATCAATGTATAGTGATAGCAATTGATGCTAAAAGAAAAGTTAATAAGACTGATGAATGGGAGGTTTATGTAAAAGGAGGGAGAGAAAATACTGGAATAGATGTATTAAGTTGGGCAAAGAAAGTTGAGGAGTTAGGCGCAGGGGAGATTTTGCTTACTTCAATGGATGGTGATGGCACGCAGAATGGATATGATTTACATCTGACTGAATCTGTTACAAATATTGTTAACATCCCAGTGATTGCTTCTGGAGGTGCGGGTTGTTTAGAAGATATTTATGATGTTTTCAATGAAGGCAGGGCATCTGCCGCACTTTTAGCATCATTACTTCATGATAAGAAACTTTCTTTAAGAGAAATAAAGACTTTCCTCCTCGAAAAAAAACTTCCAATTAGACCATATGAATAAAACTTAATTTAATCCCAAAAAGAAATCAGTTAAAAATTTAAAAATGAAATTCACAAAAACTATCGAGGTCGAATATATATTTAATAAAATTTCTTATAAATATGACTTCTTAAATAATCTATTAAGTTTTGGGTTGCACAGATTATGGAAAAGGAAATTAGTTAATTTATTGGACCCTTTAAACGGTGAAGATTGGGCTGATTTATGCTGTGGAACTGGAGATTTGGCATTCTTAATTTCTGAGAGAGTTAGTCCAAGGGGTTCAATTACTGGGATTGACAGTGCAGAGGATATCTTAAATATTGCAAAAAAAAAATCAGAGCAAAAAAAAAATAAGTTTATTAAGTGGGAAATTAAAGATGTATTAGAAATTAATGATTATTCAAAAAATTTTGATGGGATTTGTATGTCATATGGCCTTAGAAACTTGAATAATGTTGAAGAAGGAATAAAAAAAGTTTTTGATCTTTTGAGGGATAAGGGGAGGGCAGGATTTTTGGATTTTAATCACTCAAGAAGAAATTCTTTATCCAATATTTTTCAGAAAATTTATTTGAGATTAATTGTAGTAACCATTTCGCGGCTTTTTAATTTAGGTCCTGAGTACGCATATATTGAAAAAAGTATTAGTAATTTTCCAAAGAAAAATGAGCTTATAAATATTGCTAAGGAAGTTGGATTTAAAAAAGCTGAATATAGGACTATTTTGGGGGGGCAAATGGGAATACTAATTTTAACTAAATAAAGAACTTAGTTTTTAATTTTTCTCCAACAAAAAGAACATTTTCCCCATCTTTTAATTTCTCCCTCAGGAGTAGGGGAATTACAAACAGTACAAATGCACATATTATTTTGATTGATTCTGCTTGGATGCTTTGCCCAAACTATCTTTGCATTAGTAGCTTTGATATTTTTATTTTTAATTTCATAATTTTGTATTATTTTTATTTCATTCAAAGTTATTCCAATTTTCTCGATTCTCTCTTTTAATTTATGCTTGTTATAGATTAAAGCTTGGCGCCACTGTGGATGATTTACTGCAATAGTAAGTATTTTTTTTTCAATATTTAATGGTTTACATTCTTGAAATAGTTCCAAACCAGTTAATTTCTCCCAGTTTTCGTTAATTTTAGAAAGTTTATCTAAGTCTCCCCATGATTTTTTGAAATTATCAAGACAATTTTTTAATGGCTGTGGATTCCTTCTATTCACTATTGGCAAATACGTGTTGTCCAATTTGTATAATTTACTTATTAAGACTAAAGTTAATCTAATCTTCAAAAAGATGCTCGTTGTTTTAATAAAGAATTTGTGAAAGTTATTGGATCTGCAGCTAAGACAGTTTTTTATTTAAAAAAAATTCACGGTCAATATCCAAGCTGGAGACTTCTTTACAAAATAAAATGTAAGAGTACCGAAAATGAGCTAACAAAACTGCTTAGATATTCTGAAATAAAGAAAAACAAGCCAGTAGCGATAATTGCAAGAGAACAGTTCGCAGGGTTTGGACAAAACTCAAAAACTTGGGTTTCTCCAAATGGCGGGATTTGGTTGAGTGCCGCTTATCCAATATTTTCAAAAGAATTTGCAAGTCAAATATTTAATTTGTCTTTAGGTATTAAGTTATGTGAAATGCTTAGAGAAGAGAATATAAATGTTTGTTTGAAATGGCCAAATGATATTTTTTTTGGTTCAAAAAAGTTAATTGGATTTTTACCAAGGGTAATAACAAGAGGCAAAGAAATTATCTATGTAAGAGTAGGACTTGGCATGAATGTTTTAAATTACACTCCATCAGAGGGTATTCCATTATCAAAAATACTTAAAACTAAGAATATTAATCAACATTATTGGACAGCTAAAGTTCTTAAAGCTATTTATGATTCAATTGAATCTAATAAGAACAAAGAATATGTGATTAAATCTGCAAATAAGTTTCTTACTAAAAGTCTTTTACCTAGTGGTTATTGTCCTCATACATGGAAAATTAAAGATATTGATTTCAATGGGAATTTAAGAATTGAAAATGAAACTCAAATGAAGGTAATTAGAAGGTTTTGAATTTAATTAACTTTTAATTCAACTATTCTTCCATCCTTAAATTTGGCTATTTTTTTTGCGCGATTTGCAACTTCATCTTCATGGGTAACTAAAACTATAGTTATTCCAGATTCATGCAGCTTGTCAAAAAGATCTAGTACATCTTCAGTGGTTTTTGAATCTAGTGCTCCAGTAGGTTCGTCTGCTAACAAAATTGCAGGGTTATTGATAATAGCCCTCGCAATAGCAACTCTTTGTTGTTGGCCTCCGGATAATTGGTTTGGACGATTATTCATTCTTTCTGAAAGGCCAACTTTTTTTAGGGCACTCTTACCCCTCACTAATCTTTGCTCAGGTTCAATACCAGCATAAATCATTGGCAAAGTTACGTTTTCGAGAGCAGTTGCGTCTGAAAGCAGATGAAATTGTTGAAAAACGAAGCCTAATTTTTGATTACGTATTTCGGCTAGCTCATCATCAGATAAATTCTCAACAGGGATTCCATTTAACTTGTAAACACCTTCAGATGGTCTATCTAGACATCCAATAATATTCATAGCTGTACTTTTGCCTGAGCCACTAGCTCCCATTACAGCTAAATAATCACCTTTATAAATTTCTAAATTTATGCTGTCTAAGGCTTTAACAGTTAGATCATCTTTCCCATATGTTTTAGAGATTTTTTCTAAACTTGCAACTTTCTTAGACATTTATTGAAAAATTCTTCTAGGAAATATTATTTGCTGCAACAATAACATCTTTTAAAAAAGGAGTTTCTGAAACTGCTGTGTTAGCTAATTTAAAAAGAGGATTAGACAGGATTCCTCCAAGAGCAGTTACCGCCACGCAAGTATAAAGTGCAATTCTCAAGGGAGGCAATCCTACAATTCCCCAATTAATTTCAGGATATGATTTGACTATTTTAGAAGCTTCCTGTGGTTCTTTTACCACCATCATTTTGATCACTGAGATGTAGTAATAAATAGATATAACTGAAGTTACTAGTCCAACGATTACTAATAAATACTGATGATTTGCCCAACCTGCAAAGAACAAATATATCTTTCCAAAAAAACCTAACATTGGAGGTAAACCTCCAAGTGATAGAAGACAAAGGCTTAAGCCTAATGTAATAAGAGGATCTTTTTGGTAAAGTCCTGAGTAATCAACAATCCTGTCAGAACCAGTTCTTAATGAGAAAAGTATTACACATGCAAATGCACCCAAATTCATAAACAAATATGCTGCCAAATATAATACAGCAGCTGATAACCCATCTTGTGTCCCAGATACTATTCCAATCATTACGAATCCAGCTTGACCAATAGAACTGTAAGCTAGCATTCTTTTCATTGATGTTTGAGCTAGAGCTACAACGTTTCCTAGAGCCATGCTCAAGAGGGCCAAAATAGTAAATAAAAGTTTCCATTCCTCATCGAAAGAAGAGAAAGTAGTGCTTAATATTCTTATTGCGAATGCAAATCCTGCTGTTTTCGAACCAACAGATAAAAAAGCAACTACAGGTGTAGGTGATCCCTCATATACATCAGGAGTCCATTGATGAAAAGGAACAGCAGCTATTTTAAATGCAACAGTTGATAAAACAAATACAAGAGCTAAAGAGGTAATGAATGAAGGCTTATTGATAATCTCTAATCCAATGGTTGTTAAGTTTGTTGAACCACTTAATCCATAAAGAAAAGATGAACCATACAAATAGACCGCAGCAGCAGCAGAACCAACAAGCAAGTATTTTAATGCTGCTTCTGCACTTCTCGGATCTCTTTTGAGATAACCAGAAAGTAAATAGCTTGCTACTGATAGAGTCTCAAGAGATATAAATACACTAATAAGGTCAGTAGATCCACACAGAAGCATTGCTCCAAGAGTTGCAGAAAGAACTATCGCTGCAAACTCCCCAATAGGGCTTCCACTTTGCTCTGTATAACGCCAGCTTATGAGTAAAGAAAATAAAGTTGATAAAGCAATTATTGCTCTAAATGCTATTGCTAAATTATCTGAATTAAAGGACCCAAGAAATGCACTATCTACTGGATTACTCCATTGCAATGCCAAGCTAACAAGAGAGCTCCCAATTGATGTATAGCAAATTATTGGTGCCCATTTTGATGCAGTTTTTTCTCCAGCTAAATCTACAAGAAGTGTTCCAACAATACCTAGTAAAATAAAAGCCTCTGGAATAATGGCTTGAGCATTTAAGTTAATTGTAAAGATTTCGTTGGGCACTTTATTAAATTGGATTAAATTAGATGTTTGATTGTAAGGGTCTAAGAGTTAATCTTAACTTGATTATAATTTGTAGGTATGATTTTTGAAATTTTAAGAAGAAATTACTTGAAAAAGCTTCAAATAATCATAATATGCCCTAATTGAACAAAAACACCAATTTTTGAAATAAACCTTGGATCACACACTTGTTATTGTTGAAAGTCCTACCAAAGCAAAAACTATAAGAAAGTTTTTGCCTTCTAATTATGAAGTTCTCGCTTCAATGGGACACGTAAGAGATCTTCCAAAAGGAGCTGCTGAAATACCTGCTGCGGTTAAAAAGGAAAAATGGTCAAGGATAGGAGTTAATACAACAGAAGATTTTGAACCACTTTATATAGTTCCAAGAGATAAGAAAAAGGTTGTTAAAGAGTTAAAAGATGCATTGAAAGGTGCAACCCAGTTATTACTGGCAACTGATGAAGATAGAGAGGGAGAAAGTATTAGCTGGCATCTCCTGCAAATACTTAAGCCTAAGATACCAACTAAGAGAATGGTTTTTCATGAAATAACGAAGAAGGCAATTAATAAAGCTTTAGACCAAACAAGAGAAATTGATATGGAACTTGTTCAGGCTCAAGAAACAAGAAGAATCTTGGACAGGCTTTTTGGATATGAATTATCTCCTTTACTTTGGAAGAAGGTAGCCCCCCGATTATCTGCTGGTCGTGTTCAGTCAGTTTCTGTAAGACTTCTTGTTAGGAGAGAGAGAGAAAGAAGATCCTTTAAAAAAGCTAGTTACTGGGGGATTAAAGCTTCCCTAGTAAAAGATAATGTTACTTTCGAAACTAAATTATTTAGTTTAAACGGTCAAAGAATTTCTAATGGTTCCGATTTCGATGAACAAACCGGCAAATTAAAACACGGAAATAAATCTTTAATAATTGGGGAAGAAAAAGTAAATGACCTATTGAAGATTTTTTCCTCAGAGGATTGGTTAGTCTCAAAAATCGAAAAAAAACCATCTACTCGTAAGCCCGTACCTCCATTTACAACTAGTACATTGCAACAAGAAGCAAACAGGAAGCTTCGTTTGTCTGCAAGAGAAACAATGAGATGTGCACAAGGGCTATATGAGAGAGGTTTCATAACATATATGAGGACTGATTCGGTTCATCTTTCCGAACAAGCTACAAAAGCTGCTAGAGAATGTGTCAGCTCTATGTATGGAAAAGAATATTTATCTAACTCACCAAGACAATTTAATTCAAATGCAAGAAATGCTCAAGAAGCACACGAAGCAATTAGACCTGCAGGTGAGGTATTTAAAACACCAAAGGAAACTAATCTAACTGGTAGAGACTTATCTCTTTACGATTTAATTTGGAAAAGAACTGTGGCCAGTCAAATGGCGGAAGCAAGGCTAACAATGATTAATGCTGAAATTAGTGTGGGGGATGGATTATTCAAATCAAGTGGGAAAAGTATTGATTTCCCAGGATTCTTCAGAGCTTATGTAGAGGGAAGTGATGACCCAAGTTCATCCCTTGAACAACAAGAAATTATTCTCCCAAAGTTGACTACGGGAACATGTCTTGAAGTTACTAATAAGGAATCTACTTTTCATGAAACTAAACCGCCCTCCAGATATACAGAGGCTGCATTAGTTAAAGTTCTTGAAAAAGAAGGGATTGGAAGACCGTCTACCTATGCAAGCATTATTGGGACAATTGTGGATAGAGGTTATGCAAATATATCTTCCAATACTTTGGCTCCAACGTTTACAGCTTTTGCTGTTACCGCTCTATTAGAAGAACATTTCCCTGATTTGGTTGATACTACTTTTACTGCAAAAATGGAATCTTCATTAGATGAAATATCTTCAGGTAATCTTGAGTGGCTTCCATACCTTGAGACTTTTTATAAAGGTAAAAATGGTCTTGAGGTAAAAGTTCAGAAAACAGAGGGTGATATTGATGGTAAGGCTTATAGACAGGTTGATTTTGAAGACCTTCCTTGTGTAGTCAGAATAGGCTCGAATGGACCTTGGCTTGAAGGTACAAAAATTGATGAATCTGGTAACGAAATTCAGGCTAAAGGTAATCTTCCAATGGATATTACTCCAGGAGATTTAGATATAAAACAAGTTGATCAAATTTTAAGTGGCCCATCAGATCTTGGAACTGATCCAAAAACTGGGGAAAAAGTCTTTTTAAGATTTGGTCCTTATGGCCCTTACGTACAATTGGGAAATAATGATCAAGATAAAGCTAAACCAAGAAGAGCTTCATTACCCAAAGAGTTGAAAACTGATGATCTAACTCTAGATGAGGCTCTTGTACTGTTAAGTTTGCCTAGATTGTTAGGAGCTCATCCTGAAGGAGGTATTGTTGAGGCTGATAGAGGAAGATTTGGACCTTATATTAAATGGATTAAAAATGACAATGAATCTGAAAACAGATCCTTAAAAAAAGAGGATGATGTTTTTACAGTTGATATAGAACGAGCATTAGAAATTCTTGCGATGCCAAAAATGGGTAGAGGTGGTCAAGAGGTACTTAAAGACTTTGGAAAACCGAAAGAATTTAAAGAAAAAATTCAAATATTAAATGGAAGATATGGGGTCTATTTAAAATGTGGTAAAACCAATGTTTCGATTGCCAAAGATACTGATATAGAAAAATTTACCATAGATGACGCAGTATCTCTTTTAGAAGAAAAACTAAAAGATAAAAAAGGTTCAATTTTAAAAAAAACAAAGATTAATATTAAAAAAACTACCAGGAAAAAGAAAAGTTAGAAAAAATATGATTTTTAAAAAAAAAGAATTTTTTTTATTAATTTTTTTAATTTTCTTGCAATCATGTTCTGGAGGGAGGATTGGAAATTTTCTTGAAAGTAGTTTTAATGATTTAG
>CACGBT010000002.1 GCA_902571335.1 uncultured Prochlorococcus sp.
AAGTCAAATCAGGGATTTACAGATTTTTTGGGTGGTGCGCCGGCTAATGTTGCTTGTGCATTAAGAAAATTAAAAATAGATTCAACATTTATTGGAAGTTTGGGTAGTGATGATTATGGAAAAAAATTTATCACGCAATTTAATGAATTGGAAGTTAATTTGGATTTCTTGCAATTAGATAATAATTCATCTACTCGCGTGGTTAAAGTAGAGAGAGATCAATTTGGAGATCGTTTTTTTTCAGGCTTTGAAGAAAGTTCTAATTCATGCTTTGCAGACGAAGTTCTTAGTAAGAAATTAATTGAAAAAGAAATTTTCAATTTAGAGAAATCTTTTCTAGAAACAAATTATTTAGTTTCAGGAACTATCTTATTATCATCTCCAATATCAGCAGAGACTATTTTCTTTCTTGTGGAAGAGGCTAAAAAATTTGAAGTCAAAATAGTTATTGATTTGAATTGGAGAGAGGTCTTTTGGGATCATTCAAGTTTTTCAATAGATATGAGTAAAGCCGCAAGGGTTAATTTAATCAAGAAATTTTTAAATTATGCAAATGTTTTAAAACTTGCTAGTGAAGAAGCAACTTTGTTTTTTGAGTGTAAAAATCCCTTGCTAATATCTCAACAATTGTCTGATAGACCAGACGTAATAATAACTGATGGAAAAAATCCCGTTTCATGGTATATCAATGGATTGCAGGGGATTACCGAAACTCCCTCCTCACAAAAAATTGTTGATACAACTGGTGCAGGTGATGCTTTTCTAGCTGGCTTAATTTCAAAATTAATTTCTTCTGGCTATCCTTCAAATAACCTAGAGATAGAGGATTGCATTAAGTTCGCAGGTGCTTGTGGATTATTAACTTGTCTTGGTGAAGGCGCCATCGAGCAACAGCCATATTATGAGAAGGTTAACAAATTTTTGGGATCTCTTATTTCGTAGTTTCTTCCGTAATTTTTTGCGTAACTAATTTCTATTTTCCAGAAATTATCAACAACTGGTTCTATTAATTCTGGCCATTCAATAACTAAAATAGCTTGTCTTTGTATTGCCTCTTCTTCTTCTGAAAAAAAAACTTCTTTTGCTGAAGAAACGTTTTCTAACCTGTATAAATCAAGGTGAATTAGTGGAATTTTTCCGGAGTTATAGTGATGCGATAAGGCAAATGTAGGGCTTGTAATGTCCTCAGAGATTGATAAGCCTTTAGCAATTCCTTGAACAAATGAAGTTTTCCCAGCCCCAATTGGACCCTTTAAAAGGACAATTGATTGGGGATTTAATTCGTGTGAGAGTTTTTTCCCTAGATTTAAAGTCTCTTTTAAATTCTCAACAAACACAAAATTACACAAAAATCATTTATAGTTTAATAGAAAAAAAGTATTAACTAAAAATGGTTATAGCAAACTCAGTTAAAACCTCTACGCCAAATTACGTAATTGCAGATATCTCCTTGTCAGATTTTGGTCGTAAAGAAATTAAAATCGCCGAAACGGAAATGCCTGGATTAATGGCACTTAGAGATAAATATCAATCAGAAAAGCCACTCAAAGGTGCAAAAATAGCTGGAAGTCTTCATATGACTATTCAAACAGCAGTCTTAATAGAAACTCTTGTTGATCTTGGGGCAGAAGTGAAATGGGCTTCATGTAATATTTTTTCAACTCAAGATCATGCGGCCGCAGCAATCGCAGGTCAAGGAATTTCTGTATACGCAAAAAAAGGGGAGACTCTTGATGAGTATTGGCAATATACCCACTATATTCTTGATTGGGGTAAAGACTCTCCAAATATGATTCTTGATGATGGGGGAGATGCAACTGGCCTATTGATACTAGGTAGCAAAGCAGAAAAAGATTTATCTGTTTTAGACAACCCAGGTAATGAAGAAGAAATTGCTTTGTTTAATTCTATTAAGTCTAAGTTGAAAAACGATAGTGACTTCTACTCTAGAATAAAGAGTAATATCATTGGTGTCACTGAAGAGACTACAACTGGAGTTGCAAGACTTTATCAACTGCAAAAGCAAAATGCATTACCTTTTCCTGCTATCAACGTTAATGATTCAGTAACTAAGAGCAAATTTGATAATTTATATGGCTGCCGAGAGTCTCTAGTTGATAGCATTAAGCGTGCTACTGATGTGATGATTGCTGGCAAGGTCGCTTTAGTAATGGGTTTTGGAGATGTAGGTAAAGGTTCAGCCCAGTCTTTAAGAGGACTTGGTGCAATTGTAAAAGTTGCTGAAATTGATCCAATTTGTGCTCTTCAAGCAGCAATGGAAGGTTTTAGTGTGGTTACATTAGACGATGTTGTGGAAGATATAGATATATTTGTTACGGCGACTGGGAATTATCAGGTAATAACAAACGAAAATCTTGTCAGGATGAAAGATGAGGCCATAGTTTGTAATATCGGTCATTTCGATAATGAAATTGATGTGGCTTCTTTGAAAGATTATCCATGGGAAAATATTAAGCCTCAGGTTGATCACATAACTTTACCGAGTGGCAATAAAATAATCCTTTTAGCTGAAGGTAGATTAGTCAACTTAGGCTGTGCCACTGGACATCCAAGTTTTGTGATGAGTAATTCTTTTACTAATCAAGTGCTAGCTCAAATTGAACTATTCAATAAGTCAGAGCAATATGAGAAAGAGGTTTATGTTTTGCCAAAACATTTAGATGAAATGGTAGCTAGATTACATCTCGATAAAATTGGCGCCAAATTAACAAAATTAACTAAGGAACAAGCTGATTATATTAATGTTTCTGTTGAAGGACCGTATAAACCTGAGCTTTATAGATACTAAGTTTGAGTTTAATTTTTGTAAATTTCCTTACTTCAATCCCTGACTATATTAGTTTGGCTGTTGAAAAGAATTCAACAATTGCATACCTCACTATTTGTTTGGCTATGTTTTTAGAAAACATTATACCGCCAATTCCTTCGGAAATAATAATGCCATTGGGTGGGTTTTTCGTTTATCAACAAAAATTAAATTTTTATATTTTAGTTTTTTGGGGATTACTTGGAACTATTTTAGGATCATTGCCTTGGTATTATCTAGGTAGATTAGTAAATGAAAAAAGACTTTCAAATTTTCTAGATAAAAAAGGAAAATATCTGGGTATATCTTCCAATGATTTAATTAAAAGTAAAAGGTGGTTTGATAAATACGGGGTTTCTTTAGTTTTTTGGGGACGATTAGTACCAGGTATAAGAACTTTAATTTCAGTTCCCGCCGGTATAGAACTTATGCCATTAAGAAAGTTTTTGATTTGGACCACATTTGGTAGCTTGATATGGGTAGCACTTCTCACTTATGCGGGTTATTTATTTGGTGAAAATTATCCAATTATTGAAACTTATTTAGATCAAATCAAATATGTTGTAAAGCCAATTTTATTTTTAATTTCCTTTTATTTTTTTATAAGAATACTTATTAGATTTTTAAAAAAAAATAGAGCTTAAAAAGGGATTTCACTAGAGTTACTATTATTAGAATATTGGTTATTATCGGACTCTTTTCGGGAGCCTAGTAAGTTTAATCTATCTACCCTTACAACTGGTTTATATCTATCTTCCCCAGTATTTTTATCTTTCCAACTATCAATTTTAAAGCTTCCTGTAATGCCAATTAAAGATCCTTTTTTAACGTAATCTGCCGCTATTTGTGCTTGCTTCCCCCATATTTCCAAATTAAACCAGTCGGGCTCTTCATCTCTGCTTCTTCTGTTAACTGCAAGTGTGAAATTTGCTACGATACTGCCAGATTCAAAATATCTGACATCTGGTTCTCTTCCTGCTCTTCCAACAAGGTTAATAGTGTTAATTTCCATAATTTTTTTTTTTTTAATACTACTCATATTTCTAGGTTCTGCTCAAAGTTTTGCGTGCTATTCATAACTAAACTACAGAATTCTGAGAGCTTACTAAAAAATAGATATATTATTTAGAAAAAAGAATTCTTATTGTGATTTTTAACAGATTTAAATTTTCTAGAGATATTGGCATTGATTTGGGAACGGCCAATACCCTCATACACGTATCAGGTAAGGGCGTTGTTTTACAAGAGCCTTCTGTGGTAGCAATGGATTTAGAAGAAGGTATTCCATTAGCTGTTGGTAAAGAAGCAAAGTTAATGCTAGGAAGAACCCCTGGCAATATAAGAGCCGTAAGACCACTAAGAGATGGTGTTATCGCAGATTTTGATGCCGCAGAACAAATGATAAAAACATTTATTCAAAAATGTAACGAAGGCAAGGGGATAGTAGCCCCCAGGATAGTGATTGGCATCCCAAGTGGAGTTACTAGTGTTGAGCGAAGAGCGGTAAGAGAAGCTGGCCTTGCTGGAGCCAGAGAAGTTCATTTAATTGATGAGCCTGTTGCAGCAGCAATAGGAGCATCATTACCTGTAACTGAGCCTATTGGGACTATGATAGTTGATATTGGTGGTGGTACTACTGAGGTTGCAGTATTAAGTTTGGGTGGAACTGTATTGAGTGAATCCGTTCGAATAGCTGGCGACGAAATAAATGAATCAATTGCCCTTTATCTTAAAAAAGTTCATAATTTAGTTGTTGGAGAGAGAACTGCAGAAGATATAAAAATCAAAATTGGATCTGCATTTCCAGATGACGATTTTGATAAAACTACTTTAGAGGTTAGAGGTTTGCATCTTCTTTCTGGTCTGCCAAGGTCAGTCACTTTGACATCAGGAGAAATCAGAGAAGCTATGGCTGATACACTTAGTAAAATAGTTGAAGCTGTAAAAAGAACTTTAGAGCGCACTCCCCCTGAACTTGCTGCAGATATAGTTGATAGGGGAATTATGCTTGCAGGTGGTGGTGCTTTAGTAAGAGGTATTAATGATTTATTAAGCGATGAAACAGGAATTTTTACTCACATAGCAGAAAACCCGCTGTTGTGTGTAGTGAATGGTTGTGGGGAGGTTTTGGATGATTTTAAAAAACTTAAAAGAGTTGTTGATACTCCAGATTTTATAAGAAACGCGATAAGAGATTAATAATATGATAGATGTCCGACGAATTTCTAATAATCGTTGGTGGCACAATAAGAAAAATTGGATGCTTTTTGGAATTTTTTTATTTTTAATTTTTATAAGAATATCAAAAGGTTCAATTTATAAGGATTTTTATTATTTTATTTCAAAGCCTTTTTGGCCTGGTGAATTTCAAAAAGAAGTTATTCTTAAGAGTTTAAACCAAGAAACTTTAATAAATTTAAGACTTCTTAAAAAGGATAATATAAGGTTGAGGGAAATTTTATCTCTTCAACAATCATCTACTAATGATAATATTTCAGCTGCAGTTATTTCTAGAAAAACAGGAAGTTGGTGGAGACAAATAATATTAAATAAAGGTTCAAATGATGGCGTGGAAATTGGTGCTGCTGTTATTGGCCCGGGTGGATTATTAGGAAGAGTAAAAAACACGTCTTTATTTACTTCATCAGTAACTTTATTGACCTCGCCAGAGAGTAAAGTTGGCGTTTGGGTGGATAGTATTCAAATTAATGGATTACTGGTTGGTAAAGGCGATGATTATCCAAACTTAATACTTTATTCAAAAAATGCTGATTTAAAAGTCGGAGATTTTGTATCATCTTCACCTGCTAGTAGTTTATTACCTCCAAATATTCCTATTGGGATTGTCCAATCTATAGATGAACCATTTAAATCAAAAAAGATGGCAAAAATATCACTTTTAGCAAAACCTCAAGCAATTGATTGGGTGCAAATCTTAAAAATAAAAATGTAATGGATAAATTTTTTATAAAAAATTTGTCTATAATTTTTTTTATTTTTGTTCCAATATTTTTTTTATGGCACCCTAATTGGCTTGGATTTTTAGATGTTCAGCCGTATTGGCCATTATTTTGGTTATTGCCTTGGTCAATGATTAATGGATCAATTAAAGGACTAATATTTGGTTTATTTTTAGGACTAATTTTAGATTCTTTGACTATGGATAATAATTTTTCTCAAATACCAGGGTTGATTTTGTGTGGATTTTTGTTTGGGAGAATTAAATTACATAGTGATAATTTGGTGGGACATTTTAGATTTGGTTTAATTTCTTCTTTTGGAAGTTTCTTATGCGGGACTATTTATTTTTTGCAAATTTTGTTTAAAAATTTTTCAGATAGTGCTTTTTTACTTTTTATCCCTAGCCTTCAAAATATCTTAGCTGAAGTTTTTCTTACAGGTTTTTTTGCTCCTTTAATTTGTTCTCACCTTTTAAGAATGTTTAAATTTTCAAGAAGAAAATTTAAATAATAAATTTTCAAAGAAGTAATAAATTGTTCAAAAAAATGTTTTTACTTAGGTTATTTGAAATTTTTTAAAATTTTTAGAATATCGCTTTAGGGGTTCGTAATGTTATATTTTTAATTGTTAGAATAAATGTTCAATGCAATAATTCTTTGCTTTGAAATAACTTGGAAACCTTTTTTAACTATGTCAAAAGCAAGAATTTTAGTTGTTGATGATGAACCAGCAGTTTTGAAGGTATTAGTTACAAGACTTCAACTAGCAGGATATCAAGTTTATTCAGCGACTAACGGTGAAGAAGCTCTTGAATCTTTTCACAGAGATTCCCCTGACCTGATAGTTCTTGATGTTATGCTCCCAAAAATGGATGGATTCGCTGTTTGTAGAAGAATTAGAGCCGAATCAGTGGTGCCAATAATATTTTTAACCGCTCTAGAGGCAATTTCTGAGAGAGTTGCAGGTTTGGATTTAGGGGCTGATGATTATTTATCTAAACCATTTAGCCCAAAGGAGTTAGAAGCCAGAATAGCTACTATTTTAAGAAGAATGGGTCCTACCGTATCGGTTGCAGAAACTAAGGAAGTACCATCTGGTAAAGGAGTTATGAAATTTGGTAGTTTGGTTGTTGATACTAATCGCAGACAAGTTTCAAGAGCTGGGGAAAGAATAAGCCTAACTTATACTGAATTTAGCCTTTTAGAATTATTATTCGACGAGCCTGGCAAAGTTGTTCCACGAGCTGAAATTTTAGAACAGCTTTGGGGTTATCCTCCTCGTAGAGCTGCAGATTTAAGAGTTGTAGATGTTTATGTAGCAAGACTGAGAGGTAAATTAGAACCAGATCCAAGAAATCCAGAATTAATATTAACTGTTCGAGGAATTGGTTATGCATCTCAGAGAGTTGGTGAAACAGCAACATCTTTGGCAAGTTGAGCCTTAGTCTGATAGTTTTATTAAATAAAACAAATATATTAAAATAAATTTTGTCTGAAATAAGAGAAGCACGTTTACAAAAAGCTAATTCACTCATTAGTAAAGGATTTGCATCTTACGCAGAAAGTTTTAAAGTTTCCCACAGTATAAAGTTTCTTATTAAAAAATTTGATTACTTAGAAAATGGTCAAGAGGAAGACTTCAGTGTATCTGTTGCTGGTAGAGTAATGGCAAAAAGGGTAATGGGTAAAATTGCCTTTTTCACAATAGTTGATCAAGATGGTCAGATTCAGCTTTATTTAGAAAAAAGGGTTATTGATTGCAATTTAGAAAAACAAAAATTACTTTCTTTTGAAGATATTAAGGAAATAGTAGATATTGGTGATTGGATAGGGGTATATGGAACTATTAAAAAAACTAATAAAGGTGAGCTTTCAATTAAAGTTGAAAATTGGGAAATGTTATCCAAATCATTACTGCCTTTACCTGATAAATGGCATGGATTGACTGATATTGAAAAAAGATATAGACAACGTTATCTAGACTTAATAGTTAATCCTCACTCAAAAGATGTATTTAAAACAAGAGCAAAATGTATAAGTTTTATAAGAAAATGGCTAGATAATAGAAATTTTTTAGAGATAGAGACCCCAATTCTGCAATCCGAAGCTGGTGGTGCTGAAGCAAGACCATTTATTACTCATCACAATACATTAGATATTCCGTTATATCTAAGAATAGCCACAGAATTACATTTAAAAAGAATGGTCGTTGGAGGATTTGAGAAAGTTTATGAATTGGGAAGAATCTTTCGCAATGAGGGCATAAGTACAAAGCATAATCCGGAATTTACATCAGTTGAAATTTATCAAGCTTTTTCTAACTATGTAGATATGATGGATTTAACAGAAAAACTAATTAAAGATATCGTAGTTGATTCATGTGGTTCATTAGTTATAAATTATCAAGATAAGGAGATTGATTTTTCTAAACCTTGGTCAAGAATATCCATGAAAGACATTGTTAAACAATATACAGGGATTGATTTTGATTCTTTCAGTGGGGACTTTCAAGCAGCAAAACAAGCTGTTGAAAGTATTAATGTTGAATTTTCTAATAAAGTAAATACTATGGGAAGACTTTTAAATGAGGTCTTCGAGCAAAAAGTAGAGTCAGAACTTATTCAACCTACTTTTGTTATCGATTATCCTGTTGAAATTTCTCCTTTAGCCCGTCCTCATCTTGATAACAAAGAAATGGTTCAAAGATTTGAATTATTCATTTCTGGTCGAGAGTTAGCTAATGCTTTTAGTGAGTTGATAGATCCAGTAGATCAAAGAGAGAGAATGCAATTACAGCAATCTCTGAGAGATGAAGGAGATTTTGAGGCGCATTGTATAGATGAAGATTTTTTGAATGCTTTAGAGATTGGCATGCCTCCTACTGGAGGATTAGGCATAGGCATTGATAGACTTATTATGTTAATTACAAATAGTCCATCAATTAGGGATGTAATTCCTTTCCCATTGTTAAAACCAGAAATAACTTCGAATAAAAATGAAAAATTACCCTTGAATGAAGTAAAATATGTTAATTAATCCAATACGAAATTTTTAAATGAGTGGTGAACGTGTTGGTTTCCGTTTCAAACACGCGGATGCAGTAGTAAAAAGAAATCCTCAAGGCAGATCAAGAAGAGGATGGGTCATTGAACCAGTAGAGCAAACTACGAGCAGGGGGACAAAAATGCCAGCGTACAAAATTCGCTGGAGAGATAGTGAGAGACCTGAAACTGTGTTACAGCATATGTTAATTGCGGATCCAGATCCTTCGCCTCCTCCAAGTTCAGTAAGTTTAGATTCATAGTTCCTATAAATTTGGATAATATTTTATCTTTTTAGTGCAGAGTTGATCTCTTTTCTTATACTTTTTTGTTTTTCATCATTACGTTTGTCATATAATTTTTTCCCTTTGCCGACTCCTATATTTAGTTTTATCCATGATCCTTTTAAATAAAGTGATAATGGAACCATAGTCATTCCTTTTTTTTCGGTATTGGATTTCAGTCTTAATATTTCTTTCTTGTGTAGTAGTAACTTTCTGTTTCTTAATGGATCATGATTAAAAAAAGAGCCCACATTCTTGTGTGGTGAAATGTGAACATTTAATAATAAAATTTCTCCATCTCTGAATGAACAGTACCCATCTCTTAAATTTGCTTTTCCGTTTCTAATAGATTTTACTTCAGTCCCCAGAAGTTCAATTCCAGCTTCGATTGTTTCAGATATCGCATATTGAAATTTTGCATATCTATTCTCAGCCAGATGTTTAAAATTATTTTCTTTTTTGCTATTTTTTTTTACTTTGTTTGAATTTTTTGTCATTTTAGTTGTAAAAAAATCTTTCTACTCAGAACAATTGCAATTAACCTTTCATTATGGCAATAATTTCTTCCAATATAGATGATGACTTTTCTCTTCGTAAAAAAGAGCTTAGGTTAGTTGATTCCAAAATCATTCCTGAAGAAAAAAGAAAAAATAATCTGAACTTTGCTCGGCCTGCTAATTTGCAAGAATTTATTGGTCAAGAAAAACTTAAGTCTTCTTTAAGAATAGCTATAGATGCTTCAATTTTTAGAAAAGAGCCTTTGGAGCATATTCTTTTATATGGACAGCCAGGTCTAGGTAAGACTACTCTTGCTTTCTTGATAGCCCATGAATTGAATACAAAATGTAGGATAGCTACTGCACCAGCAATTGAAAGACCAAGAGATATTGTAGGTTTACTTCTTGGATTAAAAGAAGGTGAAGTTTTATTTATAGATGAGATACATCGTTTAAATAGGTTAACTGAAGAGTTGTTATATTCTGCGATGGAGGATTTTAGACTTGACTTAACTATGGGAGCTAATAGAGGAGCCCGTTGCAGAACAATTAATCTTCCTAGGTTTACTCTGATTGGCGCGACAACCAAATTAGCCTCAATAAGTGCACCTCTAAGAGACAGATTTGGTATATCTCAGAAAATTGAATTTTATACATTTGATGAATTAAAACAAATTATTGTTAATTTCTCCCGATTAATAAACCTCAATTTAGATGATGAAGCATCTTATGATTTAGCAAAGATATCTCGGGGAACTCCAAGAATTGCTTTGAGATTATTAAGACGAGTTAGAGATTATGCTCAAGTTGTTATGAAAACTAATATGATCTCGGTGAATTTAATCAAAAAAGCTTTAAATTCTTACCAAATAGATGAAAAAGGATTGGATTCTTTAGATAGACACTATTTATCTTTTCTTAACCAAAACAATAATATGCCAACTGGCCTTGATTCAATTGCAGCCGGCTTAGGCGATGATTCTTCAATGTTAGAATTTGTAGTTGAGCCATTTCTCATCAAAATTGGTTTCCTCACCAGAACTCCTCGAGGAAGATTACTTACTGCTTTAGGGAAAAAGTACATTGATTCAAAAAATGATAACTATTAAAAAAGTTAAGGTTTGTTTTTTATTAATTTTTATTTTTCTGAATATTTTTTATATTGCACCATGCTATTCATTATCCTTGAGAGAGGATTTGTTTAAAAATGCATTAGATCTTAGTTCAGGCGGAAAATTTAATCTCGCTTTACAAGAATGGAATCAATATCTAGATTCTTATCCTGATGATGCTGCAGGTTTTAGCAATAGAGGAAATGTAAGACTTGTAATAGGAGATATAGAGGGGTCAATAGATGACCAAAATAAGGCAATAAGTTTGAATCCTACTGAAATAGATCCCTACATCAACAGGGGTATAGCAGAGGAAGCATTGGGTTTATGGTCGCAAGCGAAAAAAGATTATATATTTGTTATTTCGCAAGATAGTCAAAATTTCTCTGCATTATATAATTTGGCTAATGTAGAGGGATCTATATCAAATTGGGAAAAAGCAAGAGATTTATTTTTAAAAGCTGCTTTATATAATCCTGGTTTTGCTATGGCTAGGTCAAGTTTGGCGTTAGCAGATTTCCAGTTGGGAAATATTGATGAATCTGAAAAAGAATTAAAAAAATTAATTAGACGTTATCCAACTTTTGCAGATGCTAGGGCAGCTTTAACAGCTTTGAATTGGTCTAAGGGTGAATCTGGGAAAGCAGAGAGTAATTGGATAGCGGTCACTGAATTAGATCCTAGATATAGTGATGAAGAATGGTTAAAAAAAATAAGAAGATGGCCTCCTCAACCAATAAAAGATTTAATGAACTTTATCGATTTAAAATAAGTAATGAATATAGATGAGTTTCATAAAAAAATTGATTTGTTTAATGATGAATTGATTAACTTAAGAAGACATATCCATGCACATCCGGAATTAAGTGGACTTGAAAATCAAACAGCGATATTGATCAGTGGTTTTTTAAAAAATATTGGTTGGAATGTTAGAGAATCTGTAGGCAGGACTGGAGTTG
Organism: uncultured Prochlorococcus sp.; assembly: GCA_902571335.1. Classification (GTDB taxonomy): domain Bacteria; phylum Cyanobacteriota; class Cyanobacteriia; order PCC-6307; family Cyanobiaceae; genus Prochlorococcus_A. Next base: position 11,681 of record CACGBT010000002.1, read on the forward strand.
TAGCTGATTTTGGGCCTCTAGATAAAGGTATTATAGGTTTAAGAGTGGATATGGATGCTTTGCCAATATTTGAGGAAACTAAATTAAGTTTTTCTTCAAAAGTAGATGGTATTATGCATGCCTGTGGTCACGATTTGCATATCTCAATTGGATTGGGTGTGGCAAAAATTATTAAGGATTTAAAACTAAATTTTGGGACACGGATAATTTTTCAGCCCGCTGAAGAAATTGCGAGTGGAGCTAGATGGATGATTAAGGATGGTGCAACTAATGGTTTAACGCATATTTTGGGAGTTCATGTTTACCCCGATTTATCAGTTGGGACTATTGGCATTAAAGAGGGAAGTTTAACTGCAGCTGCTGGAGAACTTAAGGTTGAGATTAAAGGAAAATCTGGTCATGGTGCTCGACCTCATGAAGGAGTTGATGCTATTTGGGTCGCCTCTAAAGTTATCTCTGGAATTCAAGAATCAATAACACGGAAGTTAGACCCTTTAGATCCTGTAGTAATAACGTTTGGGAAAATAAATGGTGGCAATGCATTCAATGTTCTTGCAGAAAAGGTTAATTTAATTGGTACTGTTAGATGCACTAATCGTAAAGTATTTACGAATATTGGTAATTGGCTTAATGAAAATATCACTTCTTTAGCTTATAGTTGTGGAGCTGAAGCAAAAGTAATATTTAGAGAAATCACTCCGGCAGTTAATAATAATTCTGACATTAATAGAGTCCTCAGAGATTCGGGAATTAAGGTTTTGGGTCAAGAAAATGTTATCGAATTACAAAAACCATCACTAGGAGCTGAGGATTTCGCTGAATTCTTAAATGATATTCCCGGAGCTATGTTTAGGCTTGGTGTTTCTAATTCAAATGGATGTGCTCCTCTTCATAGTTCAAAATTTGATCCGGATGAAGGAGCTATTGCTGTTGGAATTAAAGTGATAACAGAATCCATAGTAAAATTAAATAATGAAAAAATTAATAACATTGGTAAATGAAAATTAATAAAAGATTTATTTTATCTTTTGTGGCTCCTTTCATGATTTTCATATCTACTATGGGATTGATATTTCGGGACAATTCCAAGAAGATTTTTTATTTACCAATTGGCTTAATGGGGCTTGTAATTATTTCGGAGAAGGTTATTAGCCGTCAATTGGATAGAAAAAATATTTTAAAAAAGATAAAGTCTTATCATAAAGTTAAATAAAGTTATTTTATTTATTTTCACTCAATATGAGATGACTATTGCTTAGAAAAGAGCTATTAATAAGATTAATACTAGGGGTGCTAAGAAATTTAACTTAGCTGAGATCATACCCTTTGAACCTGAATCATTAATTTTGATGCAGGGAAGTGGAGATTTGATCAAACTTTAGTAATAACACTATTAAAAATTAGGAAATTATGAGAAGTTCTTGGATTAAGCCTCGCCTTGGGAAAGAAAATGTAACCCAGATGAACTTTGCGAGAAATGGATATATTACTGAAGAAATGGATTTTGTTGCTAAAAAAGAGAATCTACCTTCTTCTTTAATAATGGAGGAAGTGGCAAGAGGAAGATTAATTATTCCAGCAAATATTAATCATTTGAATCTTGAGCCAATGTCTATAGGTATTGCCTCTAGATGCAAAGTCAATGCTAATATTGGTGCCTCTCCTAATGCGAGTGATATTAATGAAGAAGTAGAAAAACTCAAATTAGCTGTTAAATATGGTGCTGATACAGTTATGGATCTTTCTACGGGAGGAGTAAATTTAGATGAAGTGCGTCAAGCAATTATTCAAGAATCTACTGTTCCTATTGGAACAGTTCCTGTTTATCAAGCTTTAGAAAGTGTACATGGTTCAATAGATAGACTAACAGAAGACGATTTTCTTCATATTATTGAAAAACATTGCCAGCAAGGCGTAGATTATCAAACTATTCATGCCGGTCTATTAATAGAGCATTTGCCAAAAGTTAAAGGAAGAATTACCGGAATAGTAAGTCGAGGGGGGGGTATTTTAGCCCAATGGATGTTACATCATTTTAAGCAAAATCCTCTCTATACAAGGTTTGATGATATTTGTGAGATTTTTAAGAAATATGATTGTACTTTTTCTCTAGGAGATTCACTAAGGCCTGGTTGTTTGCATGATGCTTCTGATGATGCTCAGCTAGCTGAATTGAAAACCTTAGGCGAGCTTACTCGCAGAGCATGGGAACATAATGTTCAAGTAATGGTTGAAGGTCCTGGTCATGTACCAATGGACCAAATTGAGTTTAATGTAAGAAAGCAAATGGAAGAATGTTCAGAAGCTCCTTTCTATGTATTAGGTCCATTAGTAACAGATATTTCTCCTGGTTATGACCATATATCAAGTGCTATTGGGGCGGCGATGGCAGGTTGGTATGGAACTTCTATGTTATGTTATGTAACCCCAAAAGAACATCTAGGTCTCCCAAATGCAGAAGACGTAAGAGAAGGATTAATTGCTTATAAAATAGCTGCTCACGCTGCCGACATAGCAAGACATAGAGCTGGCGCTCGTGATCGAGATGATGAACTTAGTCATGCAAGGTATAACTTTGATTGGAACAAACAATTCGAACTTTCATTAGATCCAGAAAGGGCAAAGCAGTATCATGATGAGACACTACCTGAAGAAATCTTTAAAAAGGCCGAGTTTTGTTCAATGTGTGGACCAAAACATTGTCCAATGAATTCAAAAATTACAGATGAATCTCTTGATAAGCTAAAAGATAGACTTGAAGAATGTAATACTTCAGCGTAGTTATCAATTAATAATTATAGAATTTCCTTAGTCTTATTAACTACGTTTTCGACTGTAAATCCAAAATTTTTCATGCATTCTCCACCTGGTGCTGATGCACCAAACCTATCCATAGTAATACAAATCCCATCAAAACCTGTATATTTATGCCAACCAAATGAATGGGCAGCTTCTACTACAACTCTCTTTTTCACATTACTAGGTAAAACACTTTCTTTGTAAGATTCTTCTTGCTCTTCGAAAAGTTCTACACAAGGCATAGAAACAACTCTAATTTTTTTACCTAAGCTTGAAATTTCCTTACTTGCTTCGATGCAAAGATTCAGTTCGCTTCCAGTACCAATAAAAATTAGATCTGGTGTTCCTTCGCAATCGGAAACTACATATCCTCCTAGGGCAACTTTGTCGATCGAAGTATTTTCTTGATTTGGCATACCTTGTCTACTTAGACAAAGAGCAGAAGGTCTTTTTCGATTTTGAATGGCAAGCTTATAAGCTCCACTTGTCTCATTCCCATCTCCTGGTCTAAAAACTAGCATGTTAGGCATGGCGCGAAGAGAAGGGATAGTTTCAATAGGTTGATGTGTTGGGCCGTCTTCTCCTACACCTATTGAATCATGGGTTAATACATAGATCACTCCTAGTTCGCTGAGTGCTGAAAGTCTCATTGAACCTCTCATATAATCGGCGAAAACAAGGAAGGTTCCACCATAAGGAATAAGACCACTATTGTGATAGGCAATGCCATTAAGTACAGCTGCCATTGCATGCTCTCGTACACCAAAGTGTAAATATCTTTTTTCAGGACTATGAGGCTGGAATGATCCTGTTTCTCCCTTGATATCTGTGTAATTAGAGTGAGTTAAATCTGCAGACCCTCCAATTAATTCAGGGAGGTTTGGTCCTAATGCACCTAAACATATTTGTGAATGCTTTCTGGTAGCTAACCCTTTATCATCAGGTGTATAAGAAGGGAGATCTGAGTCCCAATTCTCAGGTAATTGGCCTTTTAACATTCTATTTAACTCGGCTCCTTCAGAAGGATATTTTTTTTGATATTCTTCAAATTTTGAGTCCCATTCTTTCTCTAGGTTTTCGCCTTTGTTTATTGATTTTCTAAAATGCGCATATACTTCATCTGGTATTTCAAATGGAGGATATTCCCAATTTAGAAACTCTCTAGTTAAAGAAGCTTCTTCTTCTCCAACAGCTGCTCCATGAATTCCAGCAGTATCAGATTTATTGGGAGAACCATAACCTATGGTTGTAGAAATTTTTATAATTGAAGGCTTGTCTGTAATTAATTTTGCTTGCTCGATAGCTTCAGTTATTCCTTTAACATCATGATTCCCATCTTCAACATGTTGTACATGCCATCCATAAGCTTCGTATCTTTTTAAAACATCTTCGGTGAAAGAAACATCGGTTCGCCCATCAATTGTAATTTGATTATCGTCATAGAGTGCAATTAATTTTCCAAGCTTAAGGTGACCAGCTAATGAGCAGGCCTCTGATGCGATACCTTCTTGATTACAGCCGTCACCCATTATTACGTAAGTATAGTGATCAACGATATTACAATCAGGCTTGTTGAATTTAGCTGCTAAGTGGGTTTCAGCTATTGCTAAACCAACTGCATTTGAGATTCCAGCTCCAAGAGGACCAGCTGTAACCTCAACACCTTCTGTTTCGAATGTTTCTGGATGTCCAGGAGTTTTAGATCCCCATTGTCTAAATTCTTTAATATCTTCTATGGAAACTGATTTGTATCCTGTTAAATGAAGCAAAGAATATAACAGCATACAGCCATGACCTGCTGATAATACAAAACGGTCTCTATTGAACCATTTTGGGTTATTAGGGTTGTGATTAAGAATGTTTTGCCATAATGCAAAACCCATAGGAGCACAACCCATTGGTAATCCAGGATGTCCACTATTAGATTTATTTACTGCATCTACAGCAAGCATTCTTATACTATTTACACAAAGTGATTCTAATGAAACAGATGCAGCGACCATTGTTTTAAAATAAGTTAAGTTGGAAATACAGAATTGGTTGTCTTCAATTCATTTTGCTGAAAGCAAGGCAAACATTGTGACCACCAAAGCCGAAAGAATTAGAGAGAGCAACTCCTACTTGAGCTTCTCTCGCATTATTTGGTACATAATCAAGATCACATTCAGGATCTGGATTGACGTAGTTAATTGTAGGAGGGATAAAATTATGTGTCAAAGAAAGTATACAAGCTACAGCTTCTATACCTCCTGAGCCTCCTAAGAGATGACCAGTCATCGACTTAGTAGAGCTTACAGGAATGAGGTAAGATCTGTCTCTAAAAATCGATTTAATTGCAGAAGTTTCATTTTTATCATTAGCTGATGTGCTTGTCCCATGAGCATTTATGTAATCAACTTTTTCAATGCTAAGACAAGCGTCTTCTATTGCTAATTTGATAGCTTCAGCGCCACCAATTCCTCCTGGAGATGGAGCAGTAATATGATGAGCATCACATGTTGTTCCATATCCTATTATTTCTGCATAAATTCTCGCATTCCTTTTTTGTGCGTTTTCTAAAGTCTCTAAAACAAGTATTCCAGATCCTTCTCCAATAACGAACCCATCTCTTTCTGCATCAAAAGGTCTGCTAGCAGTTTGAGGACTATCATTTCTGAAAGAAAGAGCTTTGGCGCTGGCAAAACCGGCTACTCCAAGAGGTGTAATACTTGCTTCTGCTCCTCCGCAGATCATTGCATCTGCCTTTCCAAGTTGGAGTATTCTAAAAGAATCACCAATTGCATTTGAACCGGCAGCGCAAGCGGTTGAAACAGAGGAACTTGGTCCTTTTGCACCCAAAGCAATAGCAGCTAATCCAGTTGCCATGTTTGGAATCATCATTGGTACTGTAAATGGACTTACTCTTTTTGGTCCCTTATGACTAAGAGTTTGAGCTTGACTTTCCATAGTTAGTAAGCCTCCAACACCAGAACCAATAATCACTCCAATTCTTGATGCATTAGCTTCAGTAATTTCAAGTCCAGAATCATTAAAGGCTTGCTTCGCAGCAATAACTCCAAACTGGGAAAAACGATCCCATCTTTTGGATTCTTTAGCTTCAATAAAATTCTCAGATTGAAGATTTTTTACTTCTGCAGCAAATTTGCAGGGATGTTGTTCAGGATCAAAGAGAGTAATATCTGAGACCCCATTAGTACCCGTTTGGAGACCGACTAAATATTCATCAATGTTATTACCAATTGGAGTTACTGCCCCAATGCCAGTAATAACTACTCGATGGAAATTTGGCATTCTTTATTAACCTTTTTTTTCTTCGATGAATTTTACTGCATCGCCAACAGTTGCGATTCCTTCAGCTGCTTCATCGGGAATTTCAATATCAAATGCTTCTTCCAAAGCCATCACCAACTCTACGGTATCTAGAGAATCGGCACCTAAATCATTTTGGAAATTTGAATCTGATTTCACTTCTCCTGCTTCAACGCTTAATTGTTCTGAAACAATTGAACAAACTTTTTCGAGGATTTCTTGAGACATAGTTTATGGAAATTACTAAATATCTTTATAATTTTATGCCCTAGAGTTAACAAGAGTGAAGCATATCTTAATTTTTTTAATTTCTTTGTAAGACAATAGTATTATAAAACCAGGTTCAAAAGACAATTTTTACATGTCACACGCAGTTAAAATTTATGACACTTGCATTGGTTGTACCCAATGTGTAAGGGCTTGCCCACTTGATGTTTTAGAGATGGTTCCATGGGATGGCTGTAAAGCTGGCCAAATAGCTTCATCTCCTAGAACAGAAGATTGTGTTGGTTGCAAAAGATGTGAAACGGCATGTCCAACAGATTTCTTAAGTATTCGTGTTTATTTAGGAGATGAGACTTCTAGGAGTATGGGCTTAGCTTATTAATTATTTATAGTGCAGTTTTAAGAGAGTCCATATTTAAATAAATACGCATTTTATTTCAATATAATTGAAAAAAAAGTTCGTATGTGTGGAATAGTTGCTGTAACTGGATATAAAAAAGCTTTACCATTATTAATAAATGGTTTAGGAAAACTTGAATATAGAGGATATGATTCTGCAGGAATTGCAATAATAAATTCCGAAACAAATTCTATTTCTTGTAATAAAGCAGAAGGAAAACTCAAGAATTTAATTAGCAATCTTAATGATCAGGATATTCCTGGAACTGTGGGTATAGGTCATACTCGATGGGCAACTCATGGAAAGCCTGAGGTTAAAAATGCTCATCCTCATACTGATAGTTCAGGAACTATAGCAGTTGTTCAAAATGGAATTATTGAAAATTTCAAAGATTTAAAAAATAAATTAGAGAAAGAGGGTATTATTTTTAATTCTGATACAGATACCGAGGTAATTCCCCATCTTATTCAAAGAGAGTTGAATACATTAAGTAAACTTAATCTTGAGAATAATGGTTCAACATTATTAGTGGCCGTGAGAAATGTAATATCTGATTTAGAAGGGTCTTATGCTTTGGCAGTTTTATGGGCTGGTGCTCCAACCTCTTTGGTAGTTGCAAGAAGGCAAGCCCCCTTGATTATTGGTTTAGGTGAAGGAGAATTTATTTGTGCAAGTGATACTCCAGCCATTGCGAACTTTACGAATATTATTCTTCCTATGGAAGATGACGAAATAGCTTTATTAACTCCGCTTGGAATTGAAATATACGACTCAAACAATGAGAGACAATATCGAAATCCAGTTTCTTTAAAAGTCTCAGAGCAAATAATGGATAAGATGAATTTTAAACACTATATGTTAAAGGAGATTTATGATCAGCCTGGGACTGTAAAAAACTGGTTAGAAAATTATTTAATTAAAAACTTAGATAATGGCCAATATCAAATCAACTATCCCTTTGATACAGAGTTTTTTGAATCAATAGAAAGAATTGAAATTATTGCTTGTGGTACAAGTAAACATGCTGCAATGGTAGGTAGCTTTTTATTAGAACAATTTTCAGGTATTCCCACAAATGTCTTTTATGCAAGTGAATTTCGATATTCACCACCTCCACTATTGCCAAATACATTAACTATTGGAGTCACTCAATCTGGAGAAACTGCTGATACAATTTCGGCCATCGATATGGAAATTAAAAGAAGGTCTTCGATTGAAGATCAAAAATTTAAACCCAATCTTATTGCAATAACAAATAGAAAAGAGAGCTCGATTGGAAGGCAGGTTTCAAATATAATTGATATTTGCGCAGGAATAGAAGTGGGAGTTGCAGCAACAAAAACTTTTTTTGCTCAATTACTTTCTTTTTATGGCTTAGCAATAAAATTTGCGCAAATTAAAAATAGTCGAAGCTTAAATGAAATAAATAATTTAATAACTGAACTTATAAAACTTCCTCCACTAATAGAAGATCTTTTAGAACAACATAATAAATCTTCAGAAAAGTTAGCACATGATTTTTTTAATATTAAAGATGTTATCTTTTTAGGAAGAGGTATAAATTTTCCTATTGCTTTAGAAGGAGCGTTAAAGCTCAAAGAAATTAGCTATATACATGCCGCTGGATATCCAGCCGGAGAAATGAAACATGGTCCTATAGCTTTGTTAGATAAAAAAGTACCTGTAATTTCTATTGCTGCCCCTGGTGAAGTTTTTGATAAGGTTATCAGTAATGCGCAAGAAGCGAAAGCAAGAGATTCATATTTGATTGGAATTGCTCCGGAATGTGATGGAACTGAAATTTTTGATTATTTAATGAAAATACCTTCTTCTAATGAGTGGATTTCACCTCTACTTAATATAGTGCCTTTGCAATTATTGAGTTATCATATTGCAGCACATAGGGGTCTTGATGTGGATCAACCAAGAAACTTAGCTAAAAGTGTAACTGTTGAATAATTAAAAATATATATACTTTAATTTTTAAAATTTATAGTTCTAAAAGTCCTTTTGGTGGATTGATTACAAGAAAATTATTCTTTATATCAACTAATGGCACTATTGCTTCAACAAATGGTATCAGAACTATTTTTTGATTTTTTATTAGTTCAATAACAAGTAAATTATTTTTCTCATTTTCTAAATTAATAACTTTCCCAATTATTTTTAATTCATCATTTTCTAATTTCTTTACTTGCAAATTTATAAGTTCCAACAAGTGGAATTCGCCTTCTTTTAATTCAGGAAGTTTATTAGTTTTTACTAAGATTTTATATTTTTTAAATTGTTCTGCATGATTCCTATTATTAATTCCCTTTAATTTTATGATAAATGTTTCTCTTCCTGGCTGTTTGAAACCAGATATCAGTTCTGTTTCTAAGGGATGTTCATTTTCCTTTTGTAACCATCGAATTCCTGGTTTTAAGAATCTTTCTTCGAAATCACTGAGAGATTTGACCTTTACTTGACCATTAATTCCATGACATGATGTTATCAATCCAACAACCAACCATTTATTTTTTTCTATCATAATATTGTATTAGAAAGAATGTTTTATGGAATTATCGACTAAACCCATACTCCCTGGTTCTTTTGTTGTTGTAAAGGATACTAACTCTATATACAGAGGATATAAAGGGTTTGTTCAGAGAGTTACGGAAAAAAGAGCGGCTGTTCTGTTTGAGGGAGGAAATTGGGACAAACTTATAACTTTTCGGCTATCTAATTTAGAGATAGTTTAGAATTAAAACCTACCTATAGTTATAAATTTTTCTATCAAAATCCTTGCTGCATTTGTTTCTGCTTGTTTATGAGATTTCCCAAATGCAGACGATTCTTTTAATCCTTCGATGAATATATCGCAAAAAAATCTTTGTGAGTCTCCATTTTCTTTTGAGACTTCAGTAATTTTATAAACTGGTAAATCAAAACCTTTGCTTTGACACCACTCTTGTAATACTGTTTTAGATTTAAATTTATATGGAGCTATTAAAAACATTTTTGCATCTTCTTCCCAAATATCATCAAGCCATAGATTTACTTCTTTAATTGAATTAAAGCATTTATAAATGGCCCCGATTAAGGCTTCTGTAGCTTCACCAACAATAGTATTTTTTGAATTTACATCTCCAAGAGCTTTTGGACCTTTAATTATTAATTTCTCTATGCTAATTTTTTTTCCTAATTTAGTTAACCATTCATCACTCACAATTTGTGCTCTTAGCTCTGATCTTTCTCCTACACTCATTTGAGGATATTTTTTTTCGATAAAATTTGAAGCAGCTAATCTAAGTACTGCATCCCCGAAGAATTCTAATTTTTCGTAATTTATTATTTTGTTATCTGAAGAATGAATAAATGCTTGATTAAAAATTTGAATTACTGAAATATTTTGTCCTGTAATTATTTCGGAGAATCTTTCTGATTTGATATTTAAAGACTTTAAAAAAGTAGTTATTTGAGTAATTCTCTTTTTATTAATTATATTGGACATTTGATTTGAATAATCACAATAATTAGAAAGCAGGTCATAAGCCGGGTTCTGTTCATCTTAAATAAGATGGGCAATCATCTATCTAGGGCTGGAATTACTTCACAGTCTCAAGCGGTGCTTAAAAGTAGATTTTGTAATGGTCATAAATCTACTAAACCTTGCTCCCAGCCGGGGTTTACCTAGCCAACACTTCTCAATGTTGCTGGTGCGCTCTTACCGCACCCTTGCACCCTTGCCATACATGAAGTATTAGGCGGTATGTTTCTGTGGCACTATCCTCACGGTCGCCCGCACTGGGAATTACCCAGCAAGCCTGACCATATGGGAGCCCGGACTTTCCTCAAAAAAGTTTTATTTTGAAAACAAAATAAAACTTTTTTGCGATTGCCTCTCCTGCTTTCATTTAGCATAGTGCTTATTACTGCAAAAATCATCTATTGGGGCTGTAGCTCAGCAGGATAGAGCAACGGTTTCCTAAACCGTAGGTCGTGGGTTCGACTCCCGCCAGTCCCGTTAATGTAAAAAACTATATATAGTATACGTGCAAATTTGCTACTCTCTAGCTAGCGTATAGTTAGTAGTAAATCTTCTATGGCTAAGTTGCATGATATGCGTTTAAAGCTTTTAATTCAACAAGAGCATGAACGCATTTCTAAATCTAAACCTAATGATTTAGATCTTTCAATAGTTCAAGCGCGATGTTTATGCTGGCTGGCCTTATTGGCAGAAGCTCATGAAGATCAAGCAAATGATGCTGAAAAAAGAGGAGACACTGAACAAGCAATGGGTTGGTTTGCTGATTCTATGAGATTAAGAGATGTCATTAATGTGGTTACTAGTATTGAAATACCTTTGCCAGATAGTCCAGATTCTCTTGATGAAAATGACGAATTATTAGATGGCCCTACAATTTTGCCCAAATAGTGAGATGATATGAAAAGATTATTATTTATTTTTGGCTCAAGAACCATGCCAATGCTCTGATTGCCAGAGATTTTATAAAGAACATGATCGTTTGATTAGGGAATTTCCTACTTTTAAACAGCAAAAAGAATTAAATTGGGCATCGCTTCAATCTTTTAGAACTCTTTGTACAAAAATTATTGATGAGTTGCAGAGAGAATTATCTGAAAGAGAATCAAATCAAGATATAAGTCCAGAAGAAAAACATATTTCTGATACAGAAATTACTGAAGCTTTAGATGAACTTGAGAGTGTTAATGCCTATTTATATTCAATTGAAGCATTAATGGAGAGAATATTTGATGCAAAAATTTCCAACAATGTTGAATCAAAATTTAAAGAAATTGCTAACGAATTAGCACCAGACCCTTTAAATATGGATCGATTGATTTTGAATAGATTATTTCATCAAACCCCAGATTCACCAGATAAGAAAAATATTAATTAGTTAATTCTTCTACATCGCAAGTAATTTCAACTGGCATTGGAGATACTTTCCAAATAGATTTGCAATACTCTCTAATAGATCTATCTGAAGAAAAATATCCTGATCTAGCGGTATTTAATAATGCCATTTTATTCCAAGATTTTTTATTATTCCAGCATTCACTGACCAAATCCTGTTTATTTAGGTAATCTTTAAAGTCAGCCATAACAAAGAATGGATCATGTCCAGTCAAGCTATTTAATAAAGGTTTAAATAATTCTTTATCCCCATTGCTAAAGTGGCCTATTTCAATTAGGCGTATAACCTCTTTAAGTTCCGGACATTGATCAATAAATGTTTTTGGGGAATAATTATTGTTTTTTAAATCCATAATTTCGCTTTCAGTTTTACCAAAAAGAAAGAAATTTTCTTTTTTAACAAGATCTCTTAATTCCACATTAGCTCCATCTAAGGTTCCAATAGTTAACGCTCCATTCATGGCAAATTTCATATTTCCAGTTCCAGATGCTTCTTTTCCAGCAGTTGAAATTTGTTCTGAGAGATCCGTTGCAGGATAAACTATTTCACCAAGTTTAACGTTATAATCCGGTAGAAAAACGACTCTTAATAGACCATCCATATCTGGATCAGAGTTAACTACATCAGCAATACCATTAATAAATCGAATCATCAGCTTTGCCATAAAGTAACCTGGAGCAGCTTTACCTCCAAATATTATTGTTCTAGGTACTTCATATTTGTTTGCACTATTTTTTATTCTTAAATATTGAGCAATAATTTGTAGAGCGTTTAAATGTTGCCTTTTATATTGATGTATTCTTTTTACTTGAACATCAAATAAACTTGATGGATCTACTAGTATTCCAGTTTTTGAATGGATAAAACTAGCTAATTTTCTTTTTCCATTTAGTTTAGTTTCCTCAAATTTTTGTAAAAAATTGTCATCATCTTTTTTTTCTTCTAACTTCTTAAGAAGTTCCATGTTTGTTATCCAATTTGGACCAACTTCTTCTTCTAGAAGGTTAGATAATGATGGATTAGATAAGGCAACCCATCTCCTTGGAGTAACTCCATTAGTTACATTTGTAAATTTTTCAGGCCATAATGCTGCGAATTCAGGCATTAGTTGTCTTTTTATTAAATCTGAGTGAAGAGCTGCAACACCATTTATATGATGTGCTCCAATTGTAGCCAAGTGTGCCATTCGAACTGATTTGGAACCTTCTTCATCAATTATTGAGAGTTTTTGAAGGATTTTATCGTCACCAGGATAACGTAGTCTTAATTGTTGTAGAAATCTCCAATTAATTTCATAAATAATTTCTAGATGGCGAGGAAGAAGATCGTTAAATAAACCTAAATCCCATTTCTCTAAAGCTTCTGGTAATAACGTGTGGTTGGTATAAGCGACTGAGGAGGTTGTTATATTCCAAGCTTTATCCCAACCTATTTGATATTGGTCAATGAGAAGTCGCATTAGTTCTGCAACTGCAATGGCAGGATGTGTATCATTTAATTGGACTGTCCAGTGCTTGGGAAATTCTGTTATTGGTATTGATCTTTTTTCAAGGCTTCTCAACATATCCTGAAGTGAACAACTTACAAAAAAGTGTTGTTGTTTAAGTCTTAATCTTCTACCTTCATCAGTTCCATCATTTGGATATAGAACTTTTGAAAGAGTTTCAGATGCAACTTTCTCTTCTACTGCACCATAATAATCACCAATATTGAATGCATAAAAGTCAAAACTTTCAGTTGCATCAGCTCTCCACAATCTTAATCTGTCACATGTATTTACTCTGTATCCTAAAACTGGAACATCATGAGGTACTCCAATAGCATGTTCTGAAGGGATCCATCTTGATCTGTAGTTACCTTTATCATCTCTATAACTTTCAGTTCTGCCTCCAAAACCAACGAAACATGATTCGTCGGGTTGTGGAAGTTCCCATGGCCATCCACCTTTTAACCATTTATCAGTTACTTCTACTTGCCAGCCATCCCTAATTAACTGATTGAATATACCAAATTCATATCTAATACCATAACCAACTGCAGGTACTTGTAGAGATGCTAATGATTCCAGGTAACATGCTGCAAGTCTGCCAAGTCCACCATTACCTAATCCAGGTTCCTCTTCAACTTCAAGAATTGTTGACAATGATTCAATACCAAATCTTTTTAAGGCATCTTCTGCCTCTTGAGTTATTCCTAAATTGAGAAGATTATTACTTAATTGAGGGCCTATTAAAAATTCTGCTGATAAGTAGGCAACTGTTTTTTGTGGTTTTTTTCTTATGACTTCTTGGCTGGCTAAATATCTTGTCATTAGCCTATCTTTAACTGCGTAACTTAAAGCCATGTATAAGTCATGAGGACTTGCAGAAGTAGCTAACTTTCCAAGAGTATAAAAGAGATGAGCTGTCATTCCTTGAAAAACAGCATCAGAATCCATGCCAGCTTTCTCAGGATCTAAGTAACAGCCTGGAGTAGGCAAACGTAGATCAAAGGGTTCGTTGGTATTCATTGGATTAGCCATATAACAGACAATAGCCATTTTTTTGAAAATTTCTTTGTTGTAACTTCAGATCCACACTTGTTGAGTATTTTTGCTTTTTTCTTACATATTTCTTAAAGTGGGCCCTCAATAAACTATCTTCCAATTATGTAGTTTATTTTTCTTTCATTTCATATGTATTCATTACTTGCGGAATTAAGTGCACATGATTTAGAAGTTGCTGAAACGTTGATAGGAGTTATAAGGTTTCTATTGATATTTTTAGCTGCAAGAGCATTAGCAGAAGTATTAGTAAGACTAAGTTTACCAACGATAGTAGGTGAGCTTCTTGCAGGGGTTGTAATAGGAGCATCAGGATTCCATTTGTTGATACCGCCCTCATCTGGAACAGAATTGAATGAAGGACTTGTAAATGTTATTAGCTCATTAGCGTCAATCCCTCCAGAAGCTGTACCTGATGTTTATTTCGAAAGTTTCCCATCCCTTCAAGCAGTAGCAACTCTTGGGTTATATGCTCTTTTATTTTTGACAGGATTAGAAAGTGAGTTAGAGGAATTAGTAGCTGTCGGAGCTCAAGCTTTTACTGTTGCTATGGCTGGTGTAATTTTACCTTTTGCATTTGGAACTCTTGGATTAATGTTTATTTTCCAAGTAGATTTAATTCCAGCAGTTTTTGCTGGAGCATCTATGACAGCTACAAGTATAGGAATTACTGCAAGTGTGTTTGGTGAGTTGGGATATTTAAAAACTAGAGAAGGACAGATTGTTATTGGAGCTGCTGTTTTGGATGATATTTTAGGTATTGTTATTCTTGCAGTTGTAGTAGCGCTTGCTGCCGGAGGTTCTTTAGAAATCGCTCCCATCGTTAAATTAGTTGCGGCAGCAGTAGTATTTGTTATTGCTGCTATTGCATTAAGTAGAACAGCAGCCCCAGGTTTTGATTGGTTACTAGATAGATTAAAGGCTCCTGGAGCCGTAGTGGTGGCTTCCTTTGTAATACTTGTACTTTGTTGTTTTGTTGCAACAGCCATTGGATTGGAGGCAGCTTTAGGTGCTTTTGCAGCTGGACTTATTCTTAGTAGTTCAAAAAATAATCACGCAATTCAACAATCAGTTTTACCTTTAGTATCGTTATTCGCAACTATTTTCTTCGTATTAGTTGGTGCTGGAATGGATTTATCAGTTATCAATCCACTGGATCCAACAAGTAGGTCAGCTCTTGTAGTTGCAGGATTTTTATTAGTTGTAGCAATTATTGGAAAAATTGCAGCAGGATGGGTATTTACTAGTGATAAACCGACAAATAGATTAGTTGTAGGTTTGGGTATGATGCCTAGAGGAGAGGTTGGTTTAATTTTCCTTGGACTAGGAACAAGCGCTAAGTTGTTAACTCCTTCTCTTGAAGCAGCTATTTTATTGATGGTTATTGGAACCACTTTTCTTGCTCCTGTTCTCTTGAGAATTGTTCTAAAAGATAAACCTCCAAATGATGGCAATAAAATTTCAGATGATGTTGCAGCTGATCCTGTGGGTCTTCTTTAGGAAATAAGTTTATTAGAATCAAACATAATAAGATTTCAATAAATGGAAAAATCAGCTCTAATAGATAGTGATGTCAATTATGACTGGAATTTTTTAAATTACCCAATACATACTGTTTCTGCTAACCCTGAGAAAACATCAAAAGAATGTGCAATTTTGTTAATTCATGGTTTTGGGGCCTCTACGGATCATTGGAGATTCAATATCCCTGTTTTGAGTAAAAAATACGAAGTTCATGCTATGGATCTTCTCGGTTTTGGAAAAAGTCCTAAGCCCCAAGATGTTGAATACTCAGGATCTTTATGGAAGGATCAGGTTATCGCTTATGTAAAAGAGAAAATAAAAAAACCTACAGTTGTTGTGGGGAATTCATTAGGTGGTTATGCAGCATTAGCAGCTGGTTCAGAATTAAATGAACTTAACGCTGGAGTGATATTACTTAATGCGGCAGGATATTTTAGTGAAGAAAAAACTATCAAGAAGAATATGCTGCAAACTTCAATTGAGACAGTTGCAGGCATATTTTTGAAAAATATTGTTCTTCAACGTTTGATTTTTGAGAATATGAGAAATCCAAAAAATATTAAAAAAACTTTGAATCAAGTTTATGTTGATAAAAAAAATGTTGATGACTTTTTAGTTGAGTCAATAAGAAAGCCTTCTCTAGATTATGGAGCTTTTAATGTTTTTAAAAGTGTATTTAACCCATCAGGTCCTCAGGGATTGCCATTAGATAAGTTATTCGCAAAACTGAATGCACCTTTATTACTGCTTTGGGGAGGAAAAGATCCTTGGATGAACACTCCAAAAAAAAGAAATTTATATAAAAAATTTACACCAAAGCATACAAAAGAAATCATTCTTGATGCTGGACATTGTCCTCATGATGAAATACCTGAATTAGTTAATCAGCATATTTTGGATTGGGTTGATTCACTTTAAGTAATAATTGTGCACATTAAATTATCTAATAAAGACCAAAGAATTTTTGTCTTTCAATTAGATCAAAATAATTACATTAAATTTTGTCCTGAAAAAGGAGGTGTCATAACAAATTGGGTTTCGGATGGTCAGGAGATACTTTATTTTGATGAAAAAAGATTTATGGATGAAACAAAAAGTATTAGGGGAGGCATTCCAATATTGTTCCCAATATGTGGAAATCTAAATACCTCTAATTCAGTATTTGGCAAAGATTATTTGCAATTAACACAACATGGTTTCGCTAGGGATTTGCAATGGCAATACTCATTAAATGAAAATGGAAAGTCTTTATGCTTATATTTAAATGAATCTAAAAAAACAAAAAAATACTATCCTTTCGATTTCGAACTTAGAATTGAAGTCGCCTTAAAGATTAACTGTTTAGAATTTGAAATTAAAATCCACAACAAAACTGATATTGCTATGCCTATAAATTTTGGTTTGCATCCTTATTTTAATATTTCAGATTTCAAGAATTTAGAGTTTATTGATAATCCACTTAATTGTCAGAATCAAGAACAAAACATCATAAGTAATACTTTGGATGAATTAAAAAATATTAATTTAGGAGTTGATCTACTTATGTATAGTTCCGGTAGAAGCGCTTTTCGGGATAAAATTTTTAAAAGACAGGTAACTTTAAATCATCCATATCCTTTTGATATAGGCGTTATTTGGAGTGATCCTCCAAGAAGAATGATATGTCTCGAACCTTGGACTAGCCCCCGAAATTCTTTTGTTGATGGATTTAGAAACATTATGATTCCCTCAAATGATAGTCAAAGGTTTAATGCATCAATACAAATAAAATCTCTTAAATAATTATGCAATAATCATGAAATTTGTTGTAATAGATGATGATCCAACAGGCTCTCAAACTGTTCATGATTGCTTATTACTTCTTAAGTGGAACTGCTCCACTTTAGTCAAAGGTTTTGAATCTAAATGTAATTTGTTTTTTATTTTGGCTAATACAAGGTCACTATCGGATAATGATGCGAAATTAATAATAGAGGAAATTTGCGAAAATCTTAAGAAAGTTATAATTTCTCAAGCTAATGAAGAAGAAATTATTTTTATAAGTAGAGGAGACTCTACTCTTAGAGGGCATAACTTTTTAGAGCCAAATACCCTTAATAGTTGCTTAGGTCCTTTTGATGCTACTTTTCATATTCCAGCTTTTATAGAGGGTAAAAGATTGACAATTAATGGATTACACTTTGTAGATGAAACCCCTATTGATCAAACAACTTTTGCTAGAGATAAAATTTTTGGATATGAGACAAGTAATGTCAAAAATCTTTTATTTCAGAAAAGTAAATCGCAAATAAATTTTGAAGATATTCAAAATCTTTTATTGTCTGATATTGAAATTCTAAATGATGAAGAAAATAATATTGTTTTTAACAGATTAAAGAATTTGAAGAATAATAAACATGTAATTGTAGATGTAGAAAATTATTCTCAACTAAAAAAATTTTCTGTAGTAATTAAAAAATTAATTAAACAAAAAAAATTTCTTTTTCGTACAGCAGCAAGTTTTATAAGTTCAATTTCCGAGAAAAAAAGCGTCTCTCGGAGTGAGTCATTTTTCTCTAATTTAAGAATAAAAAATAAAGAAAAGAATTTTCTCCCAGGATTGATAATTGTTGGATCTTATGTGGAACTTTCAACAATCCAATTGAATAATTTATTAGAGATAAGTATTTGCAATCCAATTGAATTAGATGTTTTTGAATTCTTTAAAATTAATTCATCAGAAAATAATCAGGAGCTAAGGAATGTCTTTAAAAATAAATTTTTGAAAGAGATTAGAATTTCATTAGATAAAGGAAAAACTCCTGTATTGTTTACTTCAAGAAAATTTATGTCCTTAAATTATTCTGAACAATTTAATTTTTATAATTCACTTGCTTGTTTTATTGCTGAATTAGTTGCCGATTTGAAATATGAAATAGGATATTTGATTTCAAAAGGAGGAATTACAACAAATGTGATTCTTAGCAATGGACTAAATGCAGATTATGTTTATCTACATGGACAGATTTTGACAGGCATTTCAGTGGTGACTCATAACCTAAAAAATGACGAAAAACTTCCTATTGTTACCCATCCTGGAAACATTGGCACTAAAGATTCACTGGTTAATATTTGGAAAGTTTTTGAAAATAAAAATAATTTTAAAAATTAGAAATTTGAGATAATTTCTTCAGCAAAACTACTGCAGGATAGGGGTTCTACTTTCGGTTCCATTAGACGTGCTAGATCATAGGTGACTTTTTTTTGCTCTATTGCCTTACTTAAACCATTAGTAATTAAGTTAGCTGCTTCATCCCAACCAAAGTATTCAAGCATCATTACACCACTGAGAATAACTGAGCCTGGATTAATCTTATTTAAGCCTGCGTGTTTTGGTGCGGTGCCATGTGTTGCTTCGAAAATTGCTGCATTATCTCCAATATTTGCACCAGGAGCCATACCTAGGCCACCAACTATTGCCGCAGCTGCATCAGAAACATAGTCCCCATTAAGGTTTAGTGTTGCAAGAATTGAATATTCTTGAGGTCTAGTTTGAATTTGTTGAAATATACTGTCAGCTATCCGATCATCAACAAGAATAAGTTCTCTCCATTTACCATCTCCATGAGAATTTGATATTGATGCAACAACTTCTTTAATTTCTTCGCAAATAAATGCTTTTTTGTTATTTGTAAGCTTGTCATAACCTGGTTCGATTTTTCGAGCATTATTTTCAATTGTAATTTCTGGATCTTTCTGAATATTGTCTAAAATCCAGCTTTCTCTTTCTGTAATGCAATCTTCTCTAAATTCATTGACTGCTAATTCATATCCCCAATCTCTAAATGCACCTTCGGTATATTTCATGATATTCCCCTTATGTACAAGAGTCACATGCCTTTTATTTCCTGATAATCTTTTAGCATGCTCAATAGCTTTTCTAATATGCCTTTGGCTACCAGATTTGCTAACTGGTTTTATTCCAATCCCTGATCCGTTTGGTATCGATCTGTTTTTTAAATTTTTACTATTTGGTATTACAACGTTATTTAAGTGGTTAATTAATTCGAGACAAATATTATCCTCCGCTTCCCATTCAATTCCCATGTAAATGTCTTCAGTATTTTCTCTGTAAACGATAACGTCTAAATTTTGAGGATTTTTGTGAGGGCTTGGAGTCCCTGAATAATATCTGCATGGTCTAACACAGCTATATAAGTCAAATATTTGTCTTAATGCAACATTAAGAGATCTAATACCTCCTCCAATGGGAGTTGTTAACGGACCTTTGATTGCTACACCAAAGTATTTAATTGCTTCAATAGTGTCTTGAGGGAGATAGTTATATGTTCCGTAAAGTTCACAAGCTTCATCTCCTGCATAAACTTTAAACCAATTAATTTTTCTTTCATCTCCATAGCTTTTTTTTATCGCTGCATCAAGAACAATTTGAGTTGCTGGCCAAATATCAACTCCAGTTCCATCACCTCTGATAAAAGGGACAATGGGATTATTGGGGACATTAGGTTTACCTTTATTAAAAGTTATGATCTCGCCTTTATTAGGTAAAGTTAATTTTTCAAATTTTGGCATAGCATTGAATTAATAAAAGATAACTCACTAAAGTTTTTCGTATTGTAATTTGCGATGAGTTATTTTCTTTCAAAGCTAGAAATTTATTATTCAAATGTGAATAGAGAATACTTTATTGATCAGCATTTCAACATCTTTATTAAAAGAAAAAGTAGTTAATAAGCAAGTTAAAGCAAATTATGTCATTTTCAAAAAAATACTCAGCTATTTATGAATGCGAGTTCAAATGTAAGTAATGTTGAAATAGCTAATAAGATTGCTTCTACTGCATCTT
This sequence comes from uncultured Prochlorococcus sp., assembly GCA_902571335.1. Classification (GTDB taxonomy): domain Bacteria; phylum Cyanobacteriota; class Cyanobacteriia; order PCC-6307; family Cyanobiaceae; genus Prochlorococcus_A. The sequence goes on from CACGBT010000002.1 coordinate 32,248, forward strand.
TGTTTCGGAAATATTTTCCAGATGCCAGCGTAAACTTTAGTCCCTGGGATACTTCAAATAATGAATCCATGCAAGATACTATCGATTTTGCCTTTCATTTCCCTGGTTGGAGTCCTCTTATTGAATGTAGAGCAATACTCTTACAATTGAGAATTGAAAGTAATAACAATGACAAAGTCCCGAAATTATTAGGAATAATAATGCGAGGTATGATTGTTCCTTCCGAGAGATGGAGAGTCGCTACAATAGGTGATTGGGAAATGACAGGCACTCACTTACCTCAAAAAGAACAGAAAGACAATCTTTTTTTGGTTTGTAAAGAACTTTATAAGCTATTCTCCACAACATCCGCTGGTAACAAAAATTAGCTGTTTTATGTATTTTCCTTGTAGATTAAATACACTTACAAAAATAGTTCCAAATATATGGCAGTGGCTCTTGCAGGACAATTAAGAGAAGGGACAAAAAAATCCCATACTATGGCAGAAAATACTGGCTTTGTGGCTTGTTTTTTAAAAGGAGTTGTTGAAAAAAAATCTTATAGAAAATTAATTAGTGATTTATATTTTGTTTATGAAGCTATGGAAGAAGAAATTGAAAGACTTGTAAATGAGGAGCATCCAGTAATAAAACCTATAGGTTTTAAATCATTATTCAGGAAAGAAACCCTTGTAAATGATCTTAAATTTTATTTTGGTGAAAACTGGAAGAATGAAATTAATATTTCTCACTCTGCAAAAGAATACGTTGAAAGAATCAGAGAGGTCGCAAAAAATTCGCCAGAGCTATTGGTGGGTCATCACTACACTCGCTATATAGGAGATTTATCTGGGGGGCAAATTTTGAAAAGGATCGCTAAAAAAGCATTAAATTTGCAGGGAAATGATGGTTTAAAATTTTATGAGTTTGAATTAATTCCTGATGAAAAGAAATTCAAGGAAGAATATTCCCTTACTTTGAATCAACTTCCAATAAATCAAAAGACTGCTGATCAAATTATTGATGAAGCTAATGAAGCTTTTAATTACAATATGAAAATGTTTAAGGAGCTTGAAGGCAACTTGATTTCTGTTTTAGGCAAGATTGTATTCAATTATATTACAAAGAAAATTAGGAAAGGAAGCACCGAGACCTAGTAATTTATGTTTGATTCATTAGTTGATTTCCTCAAAGCCAATATTGATGAATTAAATGGTCATGAAGTGCACTTATCTAGCGAATTCAAAGAACATCACAATGAAGACTCAAAATATATTATTAAAAATTGGCTTTTTTCATCTCCAGAATATAGAAAGTGGCGAATAACAAGATTAGATGGTGGCAAAAAACTGCAAGTGTTTAATACGGTCGCATATCCAAATTTTGAAAGTGAAATGCCTATCTTAGGGGCTGATATTTTATGGTTTGGAACTTCTCAAAAGTTATTAGCAATACTTGATTATCAACCTCTAATTCAAGAAGGAAAGTATCTTGAAAAATATTGTTCAAGTTTAGGTAGTATTAAGGAAAAATATTCTGCATTTGATAATAATAAAATGAAGAATATATATGATTCAAAAAAGTATTTTTCCCCATGGGTAATTATATGTAGAGGAAATAAAGTAAATCTTGATAGAGATTTAAATAGCATATTCCATTCATTTGTAAATAATTATTTGAACATTTATAAATCAAATTCTACTAATCAATTTTTAAATGCGGAAGAAATAAAGATTAATCAAATTAAATATGATAAGTACAGTTTTGAAAAAGACCCTGCAGATAAATTGTTTAAATCTTTTTTTGGAGAAAAATGGACAAAAAATTTTATCAATAAATTTCTTTTTACATTAAATAATGAGATTATTCGTTGAATGTTAATACAAGACACTATCTTTTACAGGCCAGATTGGAGATGGCATAATTTTCTAAAATACTTAAGAAATAATTTAAGTAAATATAATTGTTTAGAAAAAATAATACCCTCGGAATATTCTTATAAAGATTCAACTTATGGTTCAAAAAAATCAAAAAAAAATGTTAATCTCTCTACATGGGGTGTAACGCATAAAAAAAGAATTCAATTCGCAAGAGCAGTATGTATAAATAGTCCAAATTATTCTGTTTTAAATTTTTTAATTATTCCTAATACTATTTTTAACGTTCCATTTTTTGGAGTAGATTTTGTTTCTCTACCTAATAGTCATTTACTAGTATTAGATTTTCAGCCTTCATTAAAAATACAAAATCAATACAATAATGAGTTATTAGAAAAACTTATAAAACTCAAAAATCATTGTCATTCATCACTGCCATTAGCTGAAAAAATGTCTGCAGATGTAGCTAGATTTTTTTCTCCAGGAGTAATCTGGTCAAAATTACCAAAAGAAGAAAGAAGTGATTTTCTAATTGCTAATCAACTTTATAGCTCATTTAAGGAATATCTTGATTTGTATTTGCAAATTCTTTTCGAAAGTAAAGAAGCCAATATGGAACTGCAAAAAGAATTAATAAATGGTCAAAATAATTATTTGAAATATAGAAGAGATAACGATCCAGCAAGGCCGATGTTGTCTAGTTTGTTTGGTAAAGAATTTACTGAATCTTTAATTAAAGAAGTTTTATTTACTACTTAAAAGTCTTATAATTCACTAAAATTTGAAATCATATGAAAAAAATTTCTGTTCTTTTTGTATGTTTGGGCAATATTTGTAGGTCTCCTGCAGCAGAAGCTATCTTTATAAGTCTACTTGAAAAGAATGGATTAACTGATGGCTTTATTGTAGATTCTGCTGGAACTGGGAGTTGGCATATTGGAAAAAAAGCTGACTCTAGGATGAGAATTGCTGCAGAAAGAAGAGATATTAATATCTTAAGCAGAGCTCGTCAAATTACTAGCAAAGATTTTGACGAATTTAACTATATTCTTGCGATGGACGATTCAAATTTTAGAAATATTCAAGATCTTAAAAATAGAACAGCTTCAACTGATTTTGCTTCAATTAAAAAAATACAAGATTTTAGATCTGTTTTTAACGAGCAAGAAGTTCCAGACCCATATTTTGGAGGTGATGAGGGCTTCGATTATGTCCTTGATATTTTAGAAGACTCTGTAAACGGTTTTTTGGAAAGTATTTCTTGAATTTAGTTGATCTCAGTCTCTTTAGGAATCTTGTCATTATAGAGATCAATAATTTTATCCACTACCTCATTAATAGAATATGTATCTGTAATAATTTCTATTGCGTCATTCGCTTTCTTTAGAGGTGAAATTTCCCTATTGGAATCTTCAAAATCTCTTTTCTTTATAAGTTCTTTTAATGTATAAAGGTCTATTTCTTGTGAGTCTTTACTATTTTTATCAGATTTTCTTCTTTTTGCTCTTTCATCGATGCTAGCAGTTAAAAATATTTTAAGTTCTGCATGAGGAAAAACAGTAGTTCCTATATCTCTTCCCTCAGCTACAAGTCCTCCTGTTTCTCCAATTTTTCTTTGTTCTTCTACTAAGAATTTTCTTACCTCTTTTATTGAGGAAATTTTAGAAACGATGGAACTTATCTTTTGCGACCTAATTTCTTTAGTAACACAGTAGTTATTAACATAAACATCCTGATGTGAATTTGTATTCGACTTGAAAACAATAGATATATCTTTAAGAATATTCTGTAATTTTTTTTCTTTTTTATAATCAATACTTTCTTTTATAATAAGCCAACTCAATGCTCTATACATTGCTCCAGTATCTAGATATAAAAGTTTAAGTTTCTTCGCTATTAACTTTGTTACAGTACTTTTACCTGACCCTGCAGGACCATCAATTGCAATAATCGGCCTTCTTTTCATTAGAAAAACGTGATCAATTAATCTTGTCTCTCCACATCTTATCGCACCAGCAAGTAACGAAATATTATCCTCAAGTCTTGCTTTTTGGAGTGTATGAGGGTGTAAATGTTCTAAGTATTCAATTGAAATTTTTTGTGCTGATAGTTTTTTAATTATTCCGTTTAAATTGATCTTTTTTTCTTGTTGAAAACTTTTTTTTGCTTTTAATAACTCACTTGAAAAAAAACTGATCAATTTTCTTTCGTTTTTTGATAAATGTACATTACGTGAACTTAAAGGAATTCCATCAAAATCTCTTTGTGTAGGAATAGATTTAATAGCAATATTTAATTTCTTTCTTAGGATAAGATTTTTTAAAATTAAAAGTTGTTGCCAATCTTTTTCTCCTAAGTAAAGATTTTTTGGCTTGATAAGATTAAGTAATCTATAAATTACTGTACAAACTCCATCAAAATGTCCAATTCGATTTAATCCACATAATACAGAAGATAATTCTAATGGGGCTTTTAGGAATTTAATATTTTTATTATTAGGAGGATATATATCTTCATTACTTGGGATGAAGATGACATCTGCGCCATTTGCAAATGAGATTTTTATATCATTATCAATTGTTTTAGGGTAATTCTCTAAATCTAACTTGTTATCAAATTGAAGTGGATTAATAAAAATACTTACTAAATTAACATTAGAATTGTCATTTTTTGCTGTTGATATTAGTTTTATATGTCCATTGTGAAGATTACCCATTGTTGGAATGAAGTTAATTTCACTATTTATATTTCTCCTCCAATTTTCTAATTCTTCAGTTTTCCATATGATTACTTTCTTCACTTTGTTTTTAAAAAATAAATCTATTTGATAAATAATTACTGGACAAAAGCAATCTTAGGAGGAATATCTATATAGGGAAAGTCTATCATTTTTATTTCATGGATTACAAAACTTCAGGTGTTGATATAGAAGCTGGGCGAGAATTTGTTTCCGAAATTAAACAGGCAGTTGAAGGCACTCATACATCTAATGTGATTGAGGGTATTGGTGGGTTCGGAGGTTTGTTTAGAATTCCTATCGATAGTTTTAAAAAACCAGTTCTTGTTTCAGGAACTGATGGTGTTGGAACAAAATTAGAATTAGCCCAAAATAAAAACTTTCACTTTGAGGTTGGTATTGATTTAGTTGCCATGTGCATGAACGATATCATTACTAGTGGGGCAAAACCTTTATTTTTTCTGGATTATATTGCTACTGGTAAGCTTGATAAGAAACAATTATTAAGGGTTGTTCAGGGAATTTCACATGGTTGTGGAGAAAATAACTGTTCATTACTCGGCGGAGAAACTGCTGAAATGCCTGGATTTTATTCAAAAAATAAGTATGATCTTGCAGGATTTTGTGTTGGAATAGTTGATGAGGATAAGCTTATTAATGGTAAAACAGTATCTGAAAATGACTTAATAATTGCTTTAAAAAGTAATGGAGTCCATAGTAACGGTTTTAGTTTGGTAAGAAAAATTATTCAAAACAATAATCAAATAGATAAAGAGTTTGAAAAAGTTTCTAACTTAAATTTTTATGATGAGTTATTGAAACCTACAAAAATTTATAATAATCTGATTAACCAAATGTTATCTGAAAATATAGAAATTAAAGCAATGTCTCATATTACTGGAGGAGGAATTCCAGAAAATTTACCAAGATGTATCCCTTCTGATTTGATTCCTTATATCGATACTAGTTCTTGGGAAATACCTATTTTATTTAAATTCCTTAAAGAGAAAGGATCGATTCCTGAAAAAGATTTTTGGAATACTTTTAATCTTGGAGTGGGATTTTGTTTAATTATTGATAAACAATTTAAGGAAGCGATATTAAGTATTTGTAAAGATCATAAAGTAGATAGTTGGGAAATCGGAAAGATAGTTCGAAAAAGTGATTCAAAAATTAGTAAATTTTTGCCAGAAATTTTAACTTAAATTTTTTTTTCTTTTTTAAATGAGTTTTAAAAAATTATTTTTTATACCCAAATGAAAAAGTTAGGTGTAATATAATAAAATTACCGCCGAATTATATCGGAAATGTAAGTATTAAGATTTAACCCTTTATTCAATGCCTTTTGCAAATAATCAAAGAATTACACGTAGACGAAGTTCAGCTGGCCCTACACCTCCAAAAAGACCTATAGGTAATAATTCTGAATCATTTGGTAGACAGTCTCAAGGCCCAAGACCAACGTTCTTGACACTAAGAGACCATGGGAAAGTTTTTGTCGCTGATTTACCTAATTTGTCCGATGGTCAATTAGCCCATATTAGTAAAGAAGCTAATGAAGTTTTAAATAGTTTGGAAAAAAGACTTAGTGATCTTGAAAATGAACCTAATGTTAGTAATCCTGAAAACGATACGCTGATAAAAGCCTCTACCAAAAGAGATGTCACACTGAGGTTTATTAAATCAATAGAAGAAGAACAAGAACATAGAAAGAATAATCCTGCTTTACGAGATGCTGCATCTGAATCTTTACCGAGAACTTTTCTTGAGGTTGCTAGACATAGATTGCCCGGAGCAACTTTTGATTCATTACTTCGAGAAGCTCTTGAAGCTTGTGCAGTTGATGAGAGTACTGAAGAAAATCAAATTATTGATGAGCCTAAAGAAACTGTGAAAATTATGGATATACCTTCTTCTAACACAAATGCTTCTCTTGTTGTTAGTATCGATTCAAGTGATGATTCCAAGAATGCCTCTATTTGATTCAACACAAGAGTTAATAAGTTTTAAAGACCAAAATAATTCAAAAGTTAACCTTACTTCAGTAAAAGATCCCGTTTTATGTAAGCATTGCAAGAGAACTTCATCAAATGGTGTTAGATGTTTAGGAATGTGTGTAGCAGATAATGATTACTAAAATAATTTAAATTTATATAAATAATCTTATGAAAATAATTAATAAATCTATTTAGTTTTATTTATTAATGGATTTAAGGTATTATTTATCAATAATAAATAAAAGATTATTTTCTATATATCAATAAGTAATTGAAACTTTATACCTTTTATTTGAAATTGAAGTTCTTCGAAAACTTCATAATTAAATGCGTAAAAAAATTTAATAAGGCGGCACCCAGATTCGAACTGGGGATAAAGGATTTGCAATCCTCTGCCTTACCACTTGGCCATGCCGCCGAAAAAGATTCGATTGAGTCTTTTAATGATCTTAACAGTAAGGTGTCTCATTCTATATTATTTATATGTAATGGTCATGGAGAAGATATAATCGCATCGGAAATAATAAAAAGATTACTGAAAAAAATAAAAAATAAAAATATTGAAGTTTTGCCACTAGTAGGAAATGGAGATGTATTTAATTCCATAAAATCAAAGAATTTTCGTAAAATAGGATATTTAAAAGAGTTGCCTAGTGGAGGTTTTAGTAATCAAAGTCTGAAGGGATTTGTGCTTGATTTGTTTGCAGGATTTTTAATTGATAATTTAAGAAATTTTCTACTTGTACAACAGAAGTCAAAACATAAATGCAAAATTATCGCAGTAGGCGATTTCTTACCATTACTTTACGCTTGGAGTTCAGAATGCGAATTTAGTTTCATTGGAACTCCCAAAAGTGATCATACTTGGAGTAGTGGGCCAGGTTGGGATTTAAGCGATTTTTATCATAAGTTGAAAGGTACGGAATGGGATCCATGGGAAATTTTTTTAATGAAATCTCCAAGATGCAAAAATTTAATTATGAGAGATAAAATTACAGCTAATAATTTGAAAAGAAAAAATATTGATGCAAAATACTTGGGTAATCCAATGATGGATTTTGTTAAGTCTACAAACGAGAAGATATCAAATATTATTTCTTTTAAAAGGATTATTTTATTAGTTGGAAGTAGATACCCTGAAGCTCTTAAAAATCTTGATAATTTTCTTAATTGTTTGCAAGATTTTGATTTATCAAAGGATTTGTTAATACTTTTGCCTTTGAGTATTAATTCGAATGTGATTCAAATTCAAAGTTATTTAAATAAATATGGTTTTATAAAACAGAGTAAAATTAAATTGTTAATTGATGAAGATTCAGTATGGAAAAAGAAAAATCAATATGTAGTGATTGGAAAAGGTAAATTTAATTCATGGGCAAATATGGCAGAAATTGGCTTGTCTAATGCAGGAACTGCTACAGAGCAAATTGCTGGCCTTGGAATTCCATCTCTTTCTCTACCGGGACCCGGACCACAATTTACAAAATCATTTGCAAAAAGGCAATCAAGATTATTGGGAGGTAGTGTTTTAGTTTGCAATAACAAAAGAATTCTTTTAAAACGTTTAAGTTTACTTTTAAAAGGAACAGTTGAAAGGTTAGAACAAGCAAAAATTGGAAAAAAAAGAATGGGGGAATCCGGAGCAAGTAAGAAAATTGTAGATGCCATAAACATTCATTTGTTATCTTAGTAAATGGCACTAGCTTTTAATTATTAATTCTTTTATGTATCCAATAAATGATCGGCAATATCTAAAAATTTGTGCAGAGATTGCAAAACTCATGAGTATAAGCTTATCTTCTGCTAAGAAGAAAGTAGAAATTCAAATTGCAAAAGAAGGCTCGAAAACTATTCAAGAAAAAATACAAGTTGCTCAAAATGTCTTAAAAATTTGTGAAAAAAATGATGGAGATAAATTAAGTTCTTCAAGAATACTTGATAAGCTTATGGAAACTCTAGATGGTGAAGATAATTTTTTAACTGAAGATTGATTCTTAATGTTCAAATATATTTGAGAATTTTAGTATGTCTAAATCAGCATGTACAGAAACTGTTTCGAAACATTTTTTAGCTAATTCATATCTATTCTCTCTTTCTAAGATAACTTTTAATTTATGCATAGCTTCAATTAAATATCTAACATCATTCGCTGCATAATCTAATTGATCTTTTGTTAAATCTTCGTTGCTACCCCAATCACTACTTTGCGAGCTTTTGTCAAGTTCTATACCTAACAATTCATTAATTAAATCCTTTAAACCGTGTTTATTTGTATAGGTTCTTGCTAACTTACTAGCAATTTTTGTACAAAAAATATTTTTTGTATTAATTTCAAGATTGCACTTCAGAGCTGCTACATCAAATCTCGCATAGTGAAATATTTTAGTAATTTTGTCATCTTCAAGAAGTGCTTTTAAATGAGGGGAAGAAGATGTATTAAGTTCGATTTTTATACAGGATGTTCTTTTGAATTCATTGCATATTTGTACTAGACAGAGTCTATCTCTTCCATGAATTAAACCCATTGCTTCAGTGTCAATAGCTAGGTAGGATGACTTTTTATAAAGATTGTATAAATCTGCTGTTAAATCGCTATTTAGAAAATCAATTTTTTTATTTTCAAAAGTCATGTTTAATAAGCATTTAAAGTAATTAAAGATTTAGAATATTACTTAAGATTTTATTTAATTAAGAATTTTTATCTAATAGGAATATTTTACAGAATAAATCTAAAAAATTATAATATGATGTAACTTTAATTTTTATTCTCGAGTTACTAGAAAAAATTTATTTAATGTCCTATTCTTTAAATTCAACGTTATTGCTGACAATTCTATTGGCCATAGGATTATTTTTTTTCCTTAGGGCTTCCAGTAAAGATAGGACAACCATCGTTGAGATTTCATCTTCTCAGCAGCCAGTTAAGGTTTTAAATGGTTTATGTGAATGGCTTAATTTGAGGGGATGGAAGCAAACAGGAGGAGATTTTGAACAAAGAATTCTAATATTCAAGGGTCAAGTTGTTTCTAGTAAATTTTTAGCAATTTTTTTAGGTTTTCTTGGAGGTTTTGGTTCTTGTGCTTTGGGATTAGTAATTATTCAAATATATCCTGAATTAAGTTGGTGGCCTATTCTTTTGGGATTAGTTGGTGGTCCTTTGTCTGGAATTATTTATTTTAAAAAATCAGCAAGAGAGGAGAAATTTGAATTAAGGTTGATCAACGAAAATGAACATGATTTAACTTTCATGAGACTAAGAGCGCATAGGGATGAATTAATCTCTTTAGAAAATGAACTTGGAGAAAAACTTCAATTGAAAAGTGACGGCTCTTTATTTAAAACTCCTATTTAAGATAAGTTAAACAGAAACTTGGTAATTTCTAATCAAAGATATCCTTATCCTTACAGAATTTTTCTAAAACCTTATCATTTAACCAATCTTGTGGCTTTGTAAAAATTGATGTAAGAAATTCTTCTCTAGAACCCTTTATAGCTTTATATCCATATTCCCATCTAGCTAAAGGCGGTAATGACATTAATATTGATTCAGTTCTTCCGTTTGTTTGTAATCCAAAAATTGTGCCTCTATCCCAAACTAAATTGAATTCGACATATCTACCTCTTCGGTATAGCTGGAATTCTCTTTCCTTCGATGTATATGTTTTCGAAGCTCTTTTTTCAATAATGGGTAAATATGAAGGGAGGAATGCCTGCCCACAGTTTTCTGCTAAGGAAAATAAATTATCCCAATCAAGATTAGATTTTCCAATATTTTGAGAAGCTTTTGATGCCTCTCCGTTTTGATTGTTTCCTCTATAAATATTGCCTAATCCATCTTGATAATCATAAAAAATGCCTCCTATGCCTCTAGATTCATTTCTGTGCTTTAAGAAGAAATATTCATCACACCATGGTTTGAAAACTTTATGCAAATCTTTATCAACTACCTCACAAGCTCTTTGATGCTCTTTGTGAAAATTTCTCACATCAGATAGATAAGGATAAAAAGGGGTTAAGTCTGCACCTCCGCCAAACCACCACACAGGACCAGCTTCGAAATATCGGTAATTCAGGTGAACTGTAGGAATATAGGGATTCTTAGGATGTAATACCATAGAAGTTCCCGTAGCAAACCATTCATGACCTTTTGCTTCGGGCCTTTGAGAAATTATGGATTGAGGTAATTCTTTTCCTTGTACTTCCGAGAAATTTACTCCTGCTTGCTCAAAAACAGAACCATTTTTCAATACTCTTGATCTTCCACCGCCACCTTCGTCTCTTAGCCAGGATTCTTCTGTAAATTTCCCTTTGCCATCTATATTTTCAAGCCCTGAACAAATTTTGTCTTGTAGAGTTAATAAGAGATTTTTAGTTTTTTCTCTCGAGTTTTTAGGAGGTTCTTTCAACATGTATTTAGTAAATCTTGAAGAAAAAAATTTTTTTGGTTAATTATAAGTTTCTCTTTATAATTTCTCTTAGGGGGGCCTTATTGCCTATTATTTGATAGTTCGACATAGTTCTTAATCTTTTAAACAGTCGACTATCTTGTCAAAATATTTAAAAATTGAATGACCACAATAGAAGATGCGAATTTTGCTTTACAAAAAGTTCTAGACGCTGGATCACAGAAAAATGTAATTGAGTTAGCTTGGATTAAAAATGTAAGAGTAACTACACCGAGGGTAATCGTAACATTATCATTACCATCGTTTGCAAATTCTCAGAGAGATAGAATTGTTCAAGAGGTTAGAGAAATATTACTGGATTTTGAAGATATTGAAGATGTTCAAATTGAGATAGATAATAATTCTTCCAAAACAGAATCTCAAAATCAAAGTGATGCACCTGAGTTGCAGAATATTGATGGTATTAACCATATTATAGCTGTTAGCAGTGGTAAAGGTGGAGTTGGAAAAAGTACCATTGCAGTTAATCTCGCTTGTTCTTTAGCTAAATTAGGCTTAAAAACTGGTTTGCTTGATGCGGATATATATGGACCTAATACTCCCTCAATGATGGGAGTTGCCGAACAGAATCCAAAGGTTACAGAAGGTAGTGGTAGTGATCAAAGGTTAATACCAATAAATAAATATGGAATTTCAATGGTATCAATGGGTTTCCTCATTGAAGAAGGTCAGCCAGTTATATGGAGAGGACCAATGCTTAATAGTATTATTCGACAGTTTTTGTACCAAGTTGAATGGAATAATCTTGATTTTTTGGTGATTGACTTGCCTCCAGGAACAGGAGACGCTCAAATATCCCTTTCCCAATCTGTGCCTATTTCTGGAGCTATAGTTGTCACTACTCCTCAACAAGTATCTTTGCAAGACGCAAGGAGGGGATTAGCAATGTTTAAACAGCTTGGAGTACCTTTATTGGGAATTGTAGAAAATATGTCAGTATTTATTCCGCCAGATATGCCAGGTAAAAAATATGAAATTTTTGGTAAAGGTGGTGGACAAACATTAGCTAAAGAAAATGACTTACCATTATTAGCTCAAATTCCTATTGAGATCCCTCTCGTTGATGATAGTAATAAAGGTGTACCAATCTCAGTAAGCCAGCCCAATAAAGAAAGTTCTGTTGTATTTGGTAATCTAGCTCAATTAATTAAGAATCAATTTGTTAATAGTTAATTGATGTTTAAGAGAATTTCTTTATTAAATAACAGAGGATTTTTACAAAAAAAAGATAACTTTAATAGAGGTTTTTTATTTTCTCCACTACTTATAATTCCCCTGTTTTTAGTCATTATTTCGGGTTTATTAATAAAAAGTATTCAGGGTGATCTTTTAGTATCGAACTATTTAGGTCATATCTTGACTGGTTTTTTAGGTTATTTTTTAGCATTTTTTATTTCTTATATACCCTTAGAGAGAATTAGAAAGTATGTGGTTCCATTTTATTTGTTTACTTTAATATCTTTATTACTAATATATTTTTTTGGGATTTCAGTTTCTGGAGCCCAAAGATGGCTAAACTTGGGCATTTTTTCTTTTCAGCCTTCAGAAGTAGCTAAACTTAGTACTGTATTAACTCTCGCTGTAGTACTCGAAAAAAAAATAATTCTAACAATAAGAGATTTAGTATTGCCCTTATTAGTAACAGTTATTCCTTGGTTATTAATTTTTTTTCAACCTGACTTAGGTACCTCTTTAGTTTTACTTGTTTTGACAGGTGTGATGCTCTATTGGTCTCAAATGCCCATAGAGTGGTTTTTGATATTAGTGTTTTGTATTATTACATCTATGTTATATCTAACCTTACCAATTTTTCTTATTTTCTGGATTCCTGTTATAGGATATCTTGCTTATAGATCTTCAAAAAAGAAAATTATTTTTTCTGCTCTCGCTATTTCGTTCCATTTATTAGTGGCAAAATTGACACCAATTTTGTGGCAATATGGTTTAAAAGAATATCAAAAAGATAGATTAGTTTTATTTTTAGATCCAAATAGAGATCCATTAGGTGGCGGATATCATTTGATACAGAGTCAAATTGCAATTGGTTCTGGAGGATTATTTGGGAGTGGTTTGCTAAAAGGTAAGCTGACTAATTTGCAATTTATACCTGAACAACATACTGATTTTATATTCAGTGCTTTGGGGGAGGAATTAGGTTTTGTGGGGTGCACTGTAGTTTTATTTTTGCTCTTTTTTTTGATTAAAAAACTTATTAATACTGCATCAAGTGCAAGGACTAACTTTGAATCTCTAATTGTTATTGGAATAGCCTCAACTTTTGTATTTCAAATAATTATTAACTTATTTATGACTATTGGATTAGGACCAGTGACTGGGATTCCTCTGCCTTTTATGAGCTATGGTCGAACGTCATTGGTGATTAATTTTATATCGATTGGATTTGTTTTATCTATATTGAAACGTTCAAGATCACTAAGAAATTGATGAAATCAAAAATAACTATAAAGAAAATTCAAGACCTTTTGATTAAAGGAGTTCAAACTATACATATGGATGATGATTCATCTAGAAGAATGTGGTGGGCTTCTTTAGAAGTCATTCAAAAAGATTTCCTATCTCAGAATTATAAGCATGGGGGAATTTGGGTTGCCTCACCTTTGCCTGCTTTTAATGATAAAAAATTTTTAAATCAATTTTATGGATGGCTTTGGTCTCCTGAGGGGTTTCCATATTTTCAGAATGAGAATGCAGGTTTTTTACCAGTCAATAATTCAGATAAGATAAAGAAAGATTTCGATTTAGTTAGTAATTTTAAAGTCTTAAATCTTAGTAAAGAAGATGGTTATGAACCTTTTTTGATGATATTCACCCCAAATTTTCAATGCATATTATCAATTGTAGGAGAAAAAGATAAGAAAATTCTATTAATGAAGTGTGATGAAGAAAGCCTTAAACTTGCGATTGAATTAATGCATGCAAAATTAAACCAAGAAAATTATGAGGAAGGAGTAAAGTTTCGTAATGCAATAAATAATTTAGGTAACCTTAATATTAATAATCATTTTGAAAAATTATTTTGGCCAACATTATCGGCAAAATTAGCAAATATTGCTCCAAATCACAATATACAGAATTCAGTAAAAAACGATGAAAAAAAAGTGCAAATAACTGAAGCAAAATTATTACGTGCAATATCTCATGAAGTAAGAACGCCCTTGGCAACAATAAGAACCCTTATAAGTTCTACTTTAAAAAAATATAAGATGGACGAATCAATGAAAAATCGTTTAATTCAAATAGATAATGAATGTAATGAACAAATTGATAGGTTTGGTTTAATCTTTAATGCAGCAGAATTAGTGAGTAATGAAGTTCCGTCATTAAATAATTTGGCAAAGATTAATTTAGCTGAAATTTTTAAAAAACTTGCTCCTACATGGGAAAAACTATTAAATCGACGAGGGATTTCTTTAAAGATTGATATCCCCAATCAACTTCCGCAAATTTTGAGTGATTCTGAAAAATTGGAATTAATGTTAACTGGATTAATTAATAAAAATACTAGAGGATTAAAAGAAGGTAGTACATTAATTTTAGAATTAAGACCAGCTGGTCAAAAACTTAAACTTCAATTAAAAGTACAAAAACTAGAAAGCAATCAAAAAGAAATTCTAAAAAAAGATAACGGTTCTGATATTGGTCCTGTTTTAAATTGGAATCCTCAAACAGGTAGTTTACAACTTAGCCAAAATGCTACGCAAAAGTTATTAGCTAGTTTAGGAGGGCATGTCACACAAAGGCGTGATACAGGTTTAACAGTATTTTTTCCGATTTCAGATTCAAAATAAAATTTGAAACAATTTTCCCATATATTAAATAATGTAGAAAATTTCTTATAAATTTATAATTTTGCAAAATATGAATGCTAATTTCTTATAAGAAATAACTCAAAATCAAGGATGACTGAAACTTTAGTTGGTCAATTTCCAAAGCATATAGGAAGTACCGGGGGTTTATTAAACTCAGCAGAAACCGAAGAAAAATATGCAATTGTATGGAAAAGTTCCAAGGAACAAGCATTTGAATTGCCCACTGGTGGAGCGGCTATTATGCATGAAGGTGATAATCTAATGTACTTTGCGAGAAAAGAACAATGCCTTGCATTAGGGACACAATTAAGAGCCTTCAAACCAAGAATTGAAGATTTTAAAATCTACAGAATTTTCCCAGGTGGCGATATTGAATTTTTACACCCAAAGGATGGTGTTTTCCCTGAAAAAGTAAATGAAGGCAGAGAGAAAGTTGGTCATAATCCTAGAAGAATAGGTGAGAATCCTAATCCAGCTGGTTTGAAATTTACAACTAAGAATACTTTTGATTAACTTCCTTAAAGTTGATATAAAAGAAGAAAATAATTATAATTTGGGCTGACATTATTAATATGATCAGCTCACAGAAAGATAGTTTTATAAAGGCTTACGAAGAAGGTAAAAATTTTATACCTATCGTTGAAACTTGGCCGGCAGATTTAGAGACTCCATTATCGACCTGGTTAAAATTATCTTCAAAAGATTACCATGGTGTTTTTCTTGAATCTGTTGAAGGTGGGGAGAATTTGGGTAGGTGGAGTATTGTTGCTACTAAACCTCTTTGGGAAGCTGTTTGTTATGGAGAAGCAATAATTAAAACTTGGAATAATGGCAAAACTGAAACACATAAAGGTGATCCTTTTGATATTTTAAGAAGTTGGACAAAGGAATACAAGTCAACCATGCTTGATGACTTGCCATCAATTGGACAGTTGTATGGCTCTTGGGGTTATGAATTAATAAATCGAATAGAACCAAGCGTTCCAATAAATGAAATTCCAAAAAACGATATCCCCTATGGCTCCTGGATGTTTTTTGATCAGTTAGTTGTTTTTGATCAAATAAAAAGATGTATTACTGCTGTGGTTTATGCAGATATTACTTCTTCAAAAGATTGCTCAATTGAAGAGTTGTATCTAAACTCAATTTCTAAAATTCAGAAAACTAAAAATTTAATGAGAGTTCCTTTAAAAGAAAATGAGTTTTTAGATTGGAATGAAAATGAGAATTTGAATTTAGATCTAGAAAGTAATTGGGAGAAAAAAGATTTTGAGGATGCAGTTCTCTCTGCAAAAGAATACATAAGAAATGGAGATATCTTTCAAATAGTTATAAGTCAGAGATTCCAAACTAAAGTCAATAATGATCCCTTTAATTTATATAGAAGTTTGAGGATGGTTAATCCATCCCCATACATGTCATTTTTTGATTTCGGCTCATGGTATCTGATAGGTTCAAGTCCTGAAGTAATGGTTAAAGCAGAAAAAAATAAAAATATGCAGATTGTTGCAAGCTTAAGACCAATAGCTGGCACAAGACCTAGAGGTATTGATAATCAACAAGACTTGGAATTAGAAAAGGAATTATTAAAAGATCCAAAAGAGATAGCTGAGCACGTAATGCTTATTGATCTTGGGAGAAATGATCTTGGAAGAGTTTGTGAAATTGGTACTGTCAAGGTCAAGGATTTAATGGTTATTGAGAAATATTCACATGTTATGCATATAGTAAGTCAAGTTGAAGGAATTTTAAAAAATGATGCGGATGTATGGGATTTGCTTAAAGCATCCTTTCCCGCTGGGACAGTAACTGGCGCCCCAAAAATAAGAGCTATGCAACTGATTAAGCATTTTGAAAAAGATGCTAGAGGACCTTATGCTGGTGTATATGGATCTATTGATATTAATGGTGCATTAAATACAGCAATTACTATAAGAACCATGATAGTTAAACCCTCAAGAGATGGAAAATATGATATATCAGTGCAAGCAGGAGCTGGAATAGTTGCTGATTCTTTTCCTGAAAATGAATATCAAGAGACGATAAATAAAGCAAAGGGGATACTTAAAGCATTAGCCTGTTTGGATAATTAAATGAGTCAAAATAATCTTTATAAGGGTTTTGAGGTGGAACTTTTCACAGGTTCTTCAAATTCTCATATTGGTGTTTCGGCTGAAATTGAGAAAAAATTTCCTGATTTTGTAAAAGAGCCAGATAATAGAAACGTTGAATACATAACAACACCTGAAAAAGACTACCGTTCTTTATATGAGAAATTAATAACTCCAAGAAAAAAGTTAAGGAAGTGGCTAAAAACTAAAAATTTAACAATCATTCCTTCATCCAGTCTTTGTTTTAAACATGATATTCAATTTCAAAGATCTGATATTGACAACGTCTATCATCAATTTATTCAAGATAATTATGGAATATCTATTGCAACTTCAAGTGTCCATATAAACATAGGAATAGATGATTTAGATAAACTTTTTACAGCAATAAGACTTATAAGATCTGAGGCTTCTCTATATCTATCGTTAAGTGCTAGTTCACCTTTTTTAAATAATAAAATTACGAATAATCACTCTCAGAGATGGATCCAGTTTCCTAAAACACCAAGTAGGGTGCCTTTTTTTGTAAATCATAATTCTTATATCGACTGGATAGAGGAAAATATATCTAATAAAAATATGCAAAATATTAGGCATTTTTGGTCGTCAATCCGACCCAATGGTCCCCAAAGACCTTTAATTCTTGATCGTTTGGAATTAAGAATTTGTGATTTTGTTCACGATATTAATTTGCTTTTAGGGATAACGGCCATGATAGAACTAAGGATTTTAAATCTTTTTGAAAATATAAATACCTTAGATCCTATGAATGCTAGTACTTTTTCTATGGATGAGTTGTCAGAAATATGTGATCAAAATGAAATTAATGCTGCTAAAGATAGTCTTAATTCAGAGTTAATTCACTGGCAAGATGGCAAAAAAATTATTTGCAGAGAATGGATTCAAAACTTGTTATTAGATTTATCATCCACAGCAGAAAACCATGGTATGAAACATCTTTTGAATCCTATCTATAAAGTCCTTGAAGAAGGTAATCAATCTATGAAATGGATCAATCAATATGAAAAAGGTCTTTCTATTGAGCAGATAATGAAAATTTCTATAGAAGATATGATTAGGAGTGAAGGCGAGAATGTTTGATTATTTAAATAAACATTTGATCTGAAGATTTTCACTTGTGACATAATGATAATATGGAATCCTTTCGACAGATAAAAAAAAATAACGTGGATCTGATAAGTAACAATGATCCACTAGATAAAAATCGTCTTTTAATAGAAGATCTATGGGAATCTGTACTCAGAGAAGAATGCCCAGATGATCAAGCAGAAAGATTGATACAGCTTAAAGAATTAAGTTATTCAAAACAAATTGATGGTGATAGTTCAAAAACTTTTAAAAATGAAATAGTTGATATTGTAAATTCTATGGATTTAGCAGAATCCATTGCTGCAGCGAGGGCGTTTTCTCTGTATTTTCAACTTGTGAATATATTGGAACAAAGAGTTGAGGAAGATAGATATATTCAAAGTTTTACAAATAAGGATATTCAAAAATCGCACGATAATCTTGATCCTTTTGCTCCACCATTGGCTAGGCAAAATGCTCCAGTAACTTTTAGAGAATTATTTTATAGGTTGAGGAAATTAAATGTACCACCAGGGAAATTAGAAGAGTTATTGCAAGAAATGGATATTCGTTTAGTTTTTACTGCACATCCGACTGAGATAGTAAGACATACGATTAGACATAAGCAAACAAGAGTAGCAAATTTGTTAAAAAAAATACAAATTGAGCAATTTCTAACAAAAGAAGAAAAAAATTCCCTAAAAACCCAATTAAAAGAGGAAGTAAGACTTTGGTGGAGAACAGATGAATTGCATCAATTTAAACCATCAGTTTTAGACGAAGTAGATTATGCCTTGCATTATTTTCAGCAAGTTTTATTTAATGCTATGCCTCAATTGAGGGGAAGGATCGTTGAAGCACTCACCGAAAATTATCCAGATGTTCAGTTACCCTCTGAATCTTTTTGTAATTTCGGTTCTTGGGTAGGTTCAGATAGAGATGGTAATCCATCGGTTACTCCTGAGATAACATGGAGAACTGCTTGCTACCAAAGGCAGTTGATGTTGGAAAGATATATAATCGCGACATCCAATCTTAGAGATCAATTAAGTGTCTCGATGCAATGGAGTCAAGTCAGTTCTTCTCTATTAGAGTCACTCGAAACGGACAGAGTTAAGTTCCCAGAAATCTATGAAGCGAGGGCTACTAGGTATAGATCAGAGCCATATAGATTGAAATTAAGTTATATTTTAGAAAAATTAAGGTTAACTCAAGAAAGAAATAATTTATTAGCTGATAATGGATGGAAATTGGACTTAGAGGGAGCAATTGATAACAATAATCTTGATAAAGTTGAAAATTTATATTACAAGTCAGTCAACGAATTTACTTATGATCTTGAATTAATTAAAAATAGCCTAATTAGTACAGATTTAACTTGCGATTCTGTAAACACCTTACTTACTCAGGTTCATATTTTTGGATTTTCTTTGGCAAGTTTAGATATTCGTCAAGAGAGTACAAGACATAGTGACGCTATACAAGAACTTACAAATTATCTTGATTTATCTGTGCAATATAACCAGATGTCTGAGGAAGAGAAAATTAAATGGCTCATAGACGAATTAAATACAAAAAGGCCTTTAATTCCATCTGACGTCAACTGGACAAAAACTACAGAAGAGACCTTTTCAGTTTTTAAAATGGTAAAGAGACTACAGCAAGAATTTGGAAGTCGCATTTGTCATTCTTATGTAATTTCAATGAGTCATAGTGCATCTGACTTGCTTGAAGTTCTCTTGCTGGCAAAAGAAATGGGACTTCTTGATCAAAATTCACAAACGTCAAAATTATTAGTTGTTCCTCTTTTTGAAACTGTAGAAGACCTTAAAAGAGCACCAGAAGTAATGGAAAAATTGTTTAAATTAGATTTCTATAGAGCATTGTTGCCAAAAGTGGGAGAATCTTTTAAACCACTGCAAGAATTAATGCTCGGATACTCTGATAGCAATAAAGATTCAGGGTTTGTTTCTAGTAATTGGGAAATTCATAGAGCCCAAATAGCTCTTCAAAATCTTTCAAGCAGAAATAACATATTGCTTAGACTTTTTCATGGAAGAGGTGGTTCTGTAGGGAGAGGAGGAGGACCCGCCTATCAGGCAATATTGGCCCAACCAAGCGGCACTTTAAAAGGACGAATAAAAATAACAGAACAAGGTGAAGTTTTAGCTTCTAAATATAGTCTTCCGGAATTAGCTTTGTATAATCTTGAGACTGTCACTACAGCGGTAATTCAAAATAGTTTGGTAAATAACAGACTTGACGCTACTCCAGAATGGAATCAATTAATGTCTAGGTTGGCAGAAACATCAAGGTCTCACTATAGAAAATTAGTTCATGAGAATCCTGATTTGTTAAATTTCTTTCAAGAGGTCACTCCAATAGAAGAAATAAGTAAATTACAGATCTCTAGTAGGCCTGCTAGAAGAAAAAAAGGTGCAAAAGATTTGTCAAGTTTAAGAGCTATCCCATGGGTATTTGGTTGGACACAAAGTAGATTTCTTTTGCCAAGTTGGTTTGGAGTAGGTACTGCATTGTCATCTGAATTAAATTCAGATCCACAACAAATCGAATTATTAAGAGTTTTACATCAAAGATGGCCATTTTTCAGGATGCTTATATCTAAGGTAGAAATGACATTATCTAAGGTTGATTTGGAAGTTGCAAGATATTATGTTGATACACTTGGCAGTAAGGAAAATAAAGATTCTTTTGATAATATTTTTGAAGTAATTTCTAGAGAATATAATCTTACAAAATCTTTAATACTTGAAATTACTGGTAAAAATAAACTCCTCGAATCTGATAGGGACTTGAAATCATCAGTAAGCTTGAGAAATAAGACAATTATCCCATTGGGGTTTTTGCAGGTTTCACTTTTAAGAAGACTAAGAGACCAGACAAGACAACCTCCAATAAGCGAATTTATTATTGAAAAAGATGAATCTAGAAGAGCTTACAGTAGAAGTGAACTATTGAGGGGAGCACTTTTAACTATTAATGGTATAGCAGCTGGCATGAGAAATACAGGTTGATAATTGCAATATTTTTCTAAAAAAAAACTTGTTCTTCCAGAAGGTTATTTTGTTAACTCTTCACAAATTCCATTAGCTAAAGAAGTTAACAAACTTTTAGCGAATTGTGGTTGCGAGACTTTTCCAATAAAACCTCTTTCTGAAGCTATTCAGAAAAGTAATTTCTTTTTTTCCATAAAGAGTGAATCAAAAAATAAATTATATGGCTTTGTAAGGGTTACTTCCGACAGGGGATTAAATGCTAACTTGTGGAATTTAAGTGCATTGCCAGGAAATAATCAGCAACTTTATTATTCAATATTGCTTCAAGTAACTCTTGAGAAAATAAATAGAGAAATGCCTGGATGTAGTATTTCCGTACAGGCTCCAGTATCTTCTTTTCTAAGTTTAGAGGATAATGGATTCATATTAGATCCAAATGGAATAAGAGTAATGGGATATAAACTTTAAAAATCATTTTACGAGCATGGAGGGATTCGAACCCCCGACTCTCAGAATCGGAATCTGATGCTCTATCCTACTGAGCTACATGCCCTTTAATTTTTCAATTTCTTTAAAGAAAATCTAAATATTTCAAACTTAGCTAATTTAATTAATGAATGCACAAAAAAAATTTTTTTAAATAAATTAAAAATTAAAAATTTTCGGAACCATAAAAGTTTTGAAATTGATTTAAAAGAGCAAAGAGTAATTGTTCTTGGATGTAACGGTATTGGTAAGTCAAATTTACTTGAATCGATTGAATTTTTAAGTCAGTTAAGATCTAATAGAGCATTAAGTGATAAAGATTTAATAGAGAATGATAGTGATATGGCTGTTGTCATAGGACAAGTAAATCATAAGGACGATTTAAAGTTAAATTTATTTCGAAAAGGCCCTAAAAGAATTTACGTCAATGAATCAATCTTGAAAAAACAGAGTGAAATAAAGAATTATATTCGGAGTGTATGTTTCTGTTCTAATGATATAGATATTGTTAGAAGTGAACCAAGTTATCGAAGAACATGGATTGATAAAGTTGTATCTCAGCTTGAACCAGTATATTTAGACCTGATAAGTAGATTTAACAGGCTTTTAAAGCAAAGAAGTCATTTTTGGCGTTCGGAAAGTTTCTTAAAAACCCAATCCTCAGATATTGTTGAAAGCTTTGATATTCAAATGTCAATAATAAGTACAAGAATTTTTAGGCGCAGAAGAAGGGCTTTATTAAAAATAAAACCATATGTTGAATATTGGCATAATCATTTAAGTAAATCTAAAGAGCAAATAGACATAAATTATCTTTCGGGGATACAAAATATAAGTCCAGAAGAAGAAGAAGAAGAGGTTATTAGTAAGAAAATAGCAGAACAGCTCTTAAATCAGCGTTCTATAGAAGCATTGACTGGTAAGTGTAATTTTGGCCCTCATCGTGATGATGTTGAGTTTCTAATCAATAATGTCTCAGTTAGAAAATATGGTTCATCAGGACAGCAAAGGACTTTTATCTTGGCTTTAAAGATGGCTGAACTAGATTTATTAACTAAAACATTAAATGTCCCTCCAATACTTATATTGGATGATGTCTTGGCGGAATTAGATTTAACCAGACAAAATTTGTTATTGAATTCTGTTGGCAAAGATAGTCAATGTTTTATAAGTGCGACACATTTAGATAAATTTAATCAGTCTTTCTTAGGCTCGTCGCAAATGATTCATTTATAATTATAAAAAGACATAATTCTTAGCTAAGCTTAAATTTATATAAATTTCTTAAATGGAAATCTACAAAAAAAGTCAAATTTTAAGTTCTTTTAGTGATGAGCAAAAATTAACTCATCAAAGTAAACACCTTTTGTTGGAACTTTATAAATGCGATAGTGAAAAATTAAATGATGAATCTTTTTTGCGCTGTATTTTAAATAGAGCCGCTAAATTGGCAAATGCAACAGTTCTGAATTTGATAAGTAATAAATTTGAGCCTCAGGGGGTTACGGCAATTGCATTACTAGCAGAATCTCATATTTCAATTCATACTTGGCCTGAGTCTAATTATTCTGCAGTCGATATTTTTACATGTGGTCAAAATATGCTGCCGGAACTAGCTAGTCAATATTTAATTGAATCTTTGATGGCTAAAGAACATTCTTTGCGTGTCATTAAGCGAGATCCACCTAAAGCAGTACCTAAACAGATCAGAACGGCTGTCTAATACAATATTTACCTATTTAATTTTCCGCTTATTAGTCCTTCAAGATCTAAACTTGTGCAATTAAATCCTAAATTAGAAAAATATTTAACTAACTCACTAAAATTAAATTTGTTAAAAAAATACTTTAATTCATCTTGGGGAATTTCTATTCTTGCAGTTGAACCTTGACAGCGAACTCTAACCTCCGATAAGCCACCTTTTTTAAGGAACTCTTCTGCTTTCTCAACCATTTTTAGCCTATCACTAGTTATTTCGTGGCCATAAGGAAATCTTGATGATAAACAAGGTTGAGCAGGCTTATCCCACCAAGGGAAACCTAATGCTCTTGATATATCCCTAATGTCTTGTTTTGAGAATTTAAATTTAGCAAGGGGAGAGATAACTCCTGCTTGTATTGAGGCTTCTATACCTGGTCTGTAATCTTTAAGATCATCAAGATTGACTCCATCTAAAACAATCTTGTAATTAAGTTTTTTAGAGAGGTAGGTTGTATGTTTGTGGAGCTCTTTTTTGCATGCAAAGCACCTATCCTTAGGATTTTTACTGTAACTTGATTGGTCTAATTCTGATGTTTTAATTTCTAAATGCTTTACTCCAATCCATTTTGCTTGACTTCTTGCTTCTTCGCGTAGAGTATTGGCTAATGCAGGAGAAATTCCAGTTATTGCAATTGCTTTGCTACCTAATTGCTCGAATGCTAATGATGCTACTAATGTACTATCAACTCCTCCGGAATAAGCAATACAAACACTTTCAAGATTCTTAATGTATCTTCTGATTTTATAAAGCTTTTCACTTTGTTCATCAGAGAGAATTTCTAGTTGATTGAACATGTTAAATACTTTAAAATTTAAATTACATATAAATAGGTTGAATTTATTATTAAACCTTTAATAATATTCTTATTTATATATTAGATTAAAACCTATTATTTTTGTTCAATTGGCGAATACGAGTAGAAATAGAGGAATTGGGATTGTCACTGCAAGTGATAGTCAAGAGAGATCAAAAGGTCAATTACATATTTATGATGGAGAGGGTAAGGGAAAAAGTCAGGCTGCTTTGGGAGTAGTTCTCAGGACTATAGGATTAGGGATATGTGAAAAAAGACAGTCAAGAGTTTTACTTCTAAGATTTTTAAAAGGTCCTGAGAGGCCATATGACGAGGATTCAGCTATAGAGGCTTTACAAAGAGGCTTTCCACATTTAATTGACCATGTAAGGACAGGAAGATCAGAATTCTTTAATTCTGACCAAGTGACAAAGTTTGATGTTTGTGAGGCTGAGAGAGGTTGGAATATTGCTAAAGGAGCAATTGCTAGTTCTCTTTATTCTGTAGTTGTACTAGATGAGTTGAATCCAGTTCTTGATTTAGGAATGCTTGATATCAATGAAGTAGTTGACTCTCTTCAAAAGCGTCCCGATGGATTGGAAATAATAATTACTGGAAGAGCAGCCCCTCCTTCTTTGGTAAGAATATCGCAACTGCATTCAGAAATGAGGCCCCGTTCAAAAGAAAACGTATCAAATCAAACTGAATATAAAAGATTGAATGGTGGAATTGAGATTTATACGGGTGAAGGAAAAGGTAAATCTACAAGTGCGCTTGGTAAAGCTCTTCAAGCTATTGGTAAAGGAATATCTCAAGATAAAAGTCATAGAGTTTTAATATTACAGTGGTTAAAAGGTGGAAATGGTTATACAGAAGATGCTGCTATAGAAGCTTTGAGAGAGAGTTATCCGCATTTGGTAGATCATTTGCGTTCAGGCAGAGATGCAATTGTATGGAGAGGTCAGCAACAGCCAATCGATTACGTAGAGGCTGAAAGAGCGTGGGAAATTGCTAAAGCTGCTATTTTATCTGGTTTGTATAAAACAATCATTTTAGATGAATTGAATCCTACTGTTGATTTAGAGCTGCTACCTGTGGAACCAATACATCAAACGCTTTTAAAAAAACCGGCAGATACAGAAGTTGTTATTACTGGGAGGTGTAAAAATGAACCTTCATACTTTGAACTTGCTGATGTCTACTCTGAAATGGTTTGCCACAAGCATTATGCAAATGTTGGAGTTGATTTGAAAAGAGGTGTAGATTACTAAATATTATTAAAATGTCAATTGCATAATATTTTTTTTACCGTTTCAATGCCCCCCTCAACAGATCTTGACTGAATTTTGAATTTAGACAAGATTCTTGACGCTTTTTCAGAACGTTTCCCCGATTTACATATAGTGAAAACCTCTTTATTTAAACTTTCTTTTTGAATAAATTTTAAGTCTGATTCTTGGTTCAAATGACTTAAGGGAATTGATATAGATCCCTCTATTGCAGAAGTAGAAAATTCTTCATTTTCTCTAACATCAATTAAAAGAATTTTGTTGGGTTTTGCGTTGTATATGCTCTTAAACTCATTTGCATTAATACTATAAATTTCATCGTTTTCCTCACAATATTCATCACTACTATAAAAGCTCTCAAACTGAGACAGATTTTTTATTCGTTTATTTAACTGATCACTTTTAAGATGTAATTTTTTCATATTCATATTCAATAGATTAAAAATTAAAATCTTCCCATCTAAAGTTTCACCTTTTTTCAAAATGATTTTGATAATTTCATTAACCTGAAGAATTCCTATTAAACCTGTCGAAACACCCACAACCCCATATTCTGCACAACTAGGGGCAGCATTTTTTGAAGGTGATTCTGGAAGTAAGTCTCTTAAATTAGGACTATTTTTATATAAATTGAAAACACTCACTTGCCCTTCAAAGCCTTGCACACTTCCAAAAACTAGGGGTTTATTTAATATTAGGCATGAATCATTTATTAAATATCTTGTGCCAAAGTTATCCGAGCAATCACAAATAACATCAAACTCCTTTATTAATTCAAGAGCATTTTTAGGATTCATTCTCTCTGAAAAGGTTAATATTTCACAATTAGGATTGATTTTTTTAATTCTTTCCCTGGCAGAATCAATTTTCAGATTACCAATAGTGTTTGTTTCATGAATTATCTGTCTCTGGAGATTAGACTTTTCAACTTGATCGTTATCAACTATTCCAATTTTCCCAATTCCTGCTGCAGCTAAATAAAGCAAAACGGAAGACCCAAGCCCACCTGCACCAATGCATAATACTGAGCTGTTTTTTAAATACAGTTGACCTTCATAACCTATTTCTTTGAGTGTGAAATGTTTTTGATATCTTTCTTCTTCATCAGAGTTTAAGACATTAAATTTGATATCTTTGGACATTTCGATCCCTTAATGTTTGCGAGATAAACTATGAAAACATAATAATTAAAATAAAAATTTTAGCCTTTTAAATTTTTTTTATTACTGTGATTTATTAATGTTTTTGTTAGAACTAGACGATAATGTGAAGTTTTTATAAATCAATTTTAAGTTTAAATATCTTCAGAAACCCTTGCATACCAACGACTCTAAAAAAATACAAAATGTTTCGGTTCGGAATTTTGCACAACAAAAAGGTAGTCAACAGACGTTTTTTCCGATACTGTCTGGTTCATATATTAAGTTTACTGAATTCATGAGTGATAACACTCCAGAGTCAAACCAAGACTCCGGCACAGATACAAGCTCAGAAACCAAAAGTTTTTCAGACAAGTACTCTGATGTTATGGGAAAAGTCAACGAAACCCTCGGTAACGTTGATTGGACTCAAATGGGTAAGTACGGCAAAGCGGCAGGCATAATTGCTGTTGTCGTAATAGCTCAGATAATAATTAAAGTTGTCATTGACACGATAAACTTTTTCCCAATTCTCCCTGGTTTACTAGAACTACTAGGCGTAATTGTTGTCGGTCAATGGAGCTGGCAAAATCTTCGTACTAGTGAAAATCGTGAAGCTGTTTTAGATAAGGTTCAAAATCTTAAGAAGACATATTTAGGTTAGTGAAAATTACATATTGAGTATTTCATTTACGTAATCTTCAACTTGTTTTAAGTAACCTCCCCCAAACATGTTGGCATGGTTCAATATGTGATAAAAATTATAAATAATAATTCTTTTTTCAAATCCCTCTTTTACAGGAAAAATTTTATGATATTCTTCATAAAATTCTTTTCTAAAACCGCCAAATAATTTGGTCATAGCTATATCTACTTCATTATCTGCCCACCAAGATGCTGGGTCAAAAATAACCCCCCTTCCACTCTCGTCTATACCTGCATTGCCTGACCACAAATCACCATGAACTAAAGCATTTATTGGTTTGTGGTTCAGTAATTCTGATTTAATTTTTTCTTTAACTTTATTGATAATTTCTTTATCTAAAGTCGATGATTTAAGAATTAATAGTTGAGGTATTATCCTTAAGTTTAAAAAACAATCTATCCAATTATCTTCAAAGCCTTTCTTCTGATCTGTTGTTCCGATAAAACCCTCAATTGGAAACCCAAACATTTTAGGATTAGACTCAGCTGATTTTAAATGCAATTCACCTAAACCTTTTCCAAGCTTTTTTTGGTCAAAGTTATGCATATTTATCCATTCAATTAAAAGAATCTCTATATTTTTTATATTTTTATATGCAATAACTTCAGGAATAACTAAGTTTTCTTGATTAATATGTTTCCTCAAATTTTGGAGACAATATTTTTCAAATTCAAGAAATTTTTTGTTTCTAATGTTTCTTTTAAGGAATAACTTTTTGTTTGAGAATTCAATTCGCCAGGCACTATGAATATCTCCACCATGTACTTCTTCAATACTTTTTGGATAGGTTTCACCTAATTCTTCGCAAATTTCGTTAATTTCAATAGGGGATAATTTTTGCATTTTAATGAAAAAGTCTGAAGTTATTGTTGTAGGCGCCGGTATAGCAGGACTAACTTCTGCAGCGATTTTATCAAAACAAGGCTTATCAGTTACTTTAATCGAATCTCATACTCAAGCAGGAGGATGTGCTGGTACTTTTAAAAGAAAGAATTATATTTTTGATGTTGGTGCAACTCAAGTTGCTGGTTTAGAGAAGGGAGGAATACATTCTAGAATTTTTGATTTTTTAGATATTCCATCCCCAAAAGCCACAATTTTAGATCCTGCTTGCATTGTTGATTTAAATGATGGTGGTACTCCTATATCTATTTGGTATGAAAAAAGTAAATGGATAGCTGAACGAGAAATGCAGTTTCCTGGGAGTCAAAGGTTTTGGCAACTTTGTACCCTCATACATGAAAGTAATTGGATATTTGCTAATAATAATCCTGTATTACCAATAAGTAATTTTTGGGATTTTTCTCAACTTCTTAAAGCACTAGTACCTTCAAACCTTGTCACAGGTATCTTACTTAAATCTACTATTTTTGATTTATTGCGGATATGTGGATTATCTAAGAATGATCGCCTGATTAAATTTTTAAATCTTCAACTAAAACTTTATTCTCAAGAGGACGTTTATAATACCGCAGCATTATATGGATCTACTGTTCTTCAGATGTGTCAACAGCCACATGGTCTGTGGCATCTTAAAAAATCTATGCAGTCTTTAAGTGAATCATTAGAAAGTTCATTGATTAAAACTGGAGTTAATTTAATTTTTGGACAAGAAGTTAATTCTATAACTTTTGACGACATAAATATGTGTTGGCAAGTATCTGCTAATTCGAAAAAAAAATCATTTATTTACCAAGCAAAAGATGTGATTTATACCGCGCCTCCACAATCTTTGCTCAAGCATTTGAAATATCCTTTAGAAAGAAAAAAAAATTATAAAAATCGACTTAATAATTTGCCTGATCCAAGTGGAGCTGTAGTTTTTTATTCAGCATTAAAAAAGGAACATATTAAAAAAACATTCTCCAATCATTATCAATTTGTTTCGAAAGAATTTTGTTCGTTATTTGTATCAATTAGTGATGATGGTGATGGAAGAGCGCCAAAAGGTGAGGTTACTTTAATTGCCAGTATCTTTACCAAAACTAAAGATTGGTTTGATCTAGATAAACAAACTTACTTAAAGAAGAAAAATGGTTTCATGAAAAAAATATCGCTTGAATTGGAAAGTCAATTTAATATTGATCCTGAAAAATGGCTACATAGGGAATTAGCAACTCCATTGGGCTTTGAAAAATGGACAAAAAGACCTAATGGAATAGTGGGCGGCCTTGGTCAAAATCCAGATATTTTTGGTTTATTTGGATTATCAAGTAGGACACCTTTTGAAGGTTTATGGTTATGTGGAGATTCGATTTATCCAGGAGAGGGGACTGCAGGTGTTAGTCAGTCTGCATTAATGGTTTCAAGGCAAATTTTAGCTTCCAAAGGCATAGAAAATTTTAGTTTATAAAATTTTGTCTGTTTTCTTTCGCTTCAGAAAGTTTTTTAGAAAGTGAATCCCAATTTTTTTCTCTTATAAGAGATTCCAGTATATTCAGCTTATTTTTAAAATTATTTATGGAATTTAAAACATTAATCTGATTATTAATAGCTAAATCTAGACCTAGTTGTTCGTTGCCTCCGCCAACTCTCGAAGTGTCAGCAAATCCTGTAGCAGCTAATTTTTGCGTGAGATCTAATAAAGATTGATTATTTTTTGTTTGCGCAGTTTCTATGAGGGCAGAAGCTAAAAATATAGGCAAATGAGAAATTAGAGATACTGCTTCATCATGATCTTTTGGCGTAGCTTGGCAAATTTCACAATTCATTGATTTTATGAGTTCGGAAATAGTTCTGACTGAATTTAAATCACTATTTTGTGTTGGGGTAATAATCCATTTTGCCTGTGTAAAAAGACCTTCAAAACCTGAATCTACTCCTTTTTTTTCTGTTCCTGCCATTGGATGAGATCCAATAAATAGAGGATGTAAATTTTCCCATGTATTTACAATTGGTTCTTTTACAGAGCCTACATCAGTTAGTATTGTTTTCTCAGGTATTGATGCTACTAATTGTTGAGACGGACTGATCAAATCTTTAATAGGCAATGCTAAGATTATAAGCTCACATTTTTTTAATAAGCTCAGATCACAGCTAACAAAATTTGCGAGTTTTTTATCCTTAGCTTTTTTTTCATTAAATTCATTATTTGCTATTCCATAAATTGTATGATTTAGACTTTGGAGTTTTAGTCCTAAAGAACCGCCAATTAAACCTAATCCTACTATTCCAATTTTCATAGATTGATTAATTCAAGACCCTCTTATATTGATACCAATTTTTTGTATATTAGGTTCATAAATTTTGTATGTATTTGATATTAATTTAATTATAAATGCTTGAAATTTTAAGTCATCAATATTTGAAAAATTTTTTGAGAGATCAAAGTATTAGGTGGGAGCACATATATTCTTTTGGGAGAATAATTTCCAAATGTATTGAAAATGATTCTACATATCTAATTAATTCAGAAATCTTCTCTAGCAATGATTGGTTACCTCCAATTTTGATTTCTTTATTTTTAAAGGAACAGGATTCAACTTTTATTTTATCTAAGGAAAAAATTCAATTTATAAGCCATTTGCAGATTGATTCATTGAGAAATCTAGGTTTTAATTTTATTTTGAAAAATGATCAACTTATTTTTGCAAATCATCATATTCGTTTGATAACAATCCAAAATTTACTTAATGATCCCAATTCTCGTAATCTTAGAAATCATCGAATAGTTTATTCTGGAATTGAGGATATAAAACAGGATTTAAAAAATCATTTTAGGATTTCTTTACTTAAAAAGGATTGGACAAAAAATATTAATGAATTTGAATTAATTAATCAAAAATTTATAAAAGTATATGATTCATTGAAGAAAAAGTTCTTCATGAGAAAGGTTTTAGGAAGTAATTATATCAATTTAAATGAAAAAGAAATTAGTTTTTTTTCAAACTTTTTTCATGAAAATTCTTTTTTCTCTGATAAATTTCTAAGGGTTAACAAAGCCTTATCTAAAGGTTGGGCGTGCTGGGTCAAGTTAAATGATACAAATTTAGATTGGACTTTGTATCTGCAGCCAATAGATGAACTTTTTCACGTTAAGGAATTTTTTTCAAATAATAAATTTGTTTTTTTATCAGCATTGAGAAAAGATAATTTTTTCCAAATGTACTTTAAAAAACACTGTTTAGATATTGACTTGGTTATTAATTTTAAAAGTAATTTTGAAGAGAAAAAGATTTCATTATATATACCCTCTAAACAGTTGCTTCCTAATAATCCTCTTTTTACTAGTTCAATCTTGGATAAATGCAAAAAGTTAATACTTTTTAGAAAGGGTTTAACTTTAGTTTTGTCTGATGATATTGATTTAAAAACTAATATTGCTACAGAATTAGCTTCTAAGTACGGGAAAAGGGTACTACTCGAGACAATACCCTCTGGTAAAAATGAAATTCTTTGCTCTAGTTATGACTGGTGGATTATGAATTCCTATTTAATTCAAATTCCAGAACAAATTATCATTCCTTTACTTCCTATTCCGAACATGTCAGAACCTATTAATGCAATTACAGTCTCGCATAAAAAGAAGCTTTCTCAAGATTGGTTTAGAGACTTCTTTCTTCCTCAAGCTAGAATTAAACTTGAAAGATCTATTTCCCCTTTAAGAAGAAATTCAGGTAAGTTAATAATCTTAGATGGAAGAGCAAATAAAAGAAACTGGGCAAGATTACTTTTGCAAAATATTCAACCCTCAAAAAAAATTAACTATATGCTACCTTTTGATTAGGTTATGATTTTGTAAATAACTAAAGAAATATGGGAGAAGCAAAAAGACGCAAAACACTTGGTTTACCTCCAAAAAAAAATAATACTAAAACTAAAATTGACGAGTCTCCAAGATTATTTGAATGGCTTCCCTTTACAATCAATCAAAGAGATAACCTAATTAAATTAAGTATTAAGGCCAGTTGGTTTGGAATCGGAGGGTTAGTTATCTTATGGATTGTAGTGAGATTTATAGGCCCTGCTGCTGGGTGGTGGACTTTAGCTGATTCTTTATAAATCTAAGCTACTGTTTTTATATCATTAACAGCGATTGTATTAGCAGGATTGCTATTTAATGCTTTCATTGAATTAGAACTTACTTCAGTTCCTTCTGTTAATTTCGCTTTAACCATAGATTCTACTTTATTCTTGATTTCTAAGTTTTGATCAAGCCAAATAATTGTATTATCTCTTCCTTGTCCAATATTTTCTCCTTCATAACTATACCAAGCACCTCTCCTTATTATGATATTAATCTCTTCTGCTAAATCTAATAAACATCCTGTTGTACTAATACCTTTTCCGAAGAGAATATCAAACTCTGCAATTCTAAATGGTGGCGCAACTTTGTTTTTTGCTACTTTCACTTTTGCTCTTATGCCATATTCTTCAGTACCTCTTTTAAGAGTTTGAATTCTTCTGATATCAAGTCTCACTGAGGCATAAAATTTTAATGCATTACCTCCTGTGGTTGTTTCTGGATTGCCGTATGTAACGCCAATTTTTAGGCGTAATTGATTCAGGAATATTACCGTACATCCAGATTTACCAATATTCCCTGTTATTTTCCTCATTGCTTGGCTCATTAGCCTTGCTTGGCTTCCAATTACGTGATCTCCCATCTCTCCTTCTATCTCAGCTCTTGGGGTTAGTGCTGCGACCGAGTCAACAACTACAAGATCTACTGCACTTGATCTTATAAGTTGGTCAACTATTTCCAGAGCCATTTCACCTGTATCTGGTTGTGAAACTAATAAATTTTCAACATCAACTCCTAAAGAGGCTGCATAAACTGGATCGAGTGCATGCTCAGCATCTACAAATGCTGCTACTCCTCCATTCTTTTGGACTTCCGCAATCGCGTGCAGGGTTAATGTAGTTTTTCCTGAACTTTCTGGTCCGTAAACTTCTACTACTCTTCCTTTTGGATAGCCTCCTCCTAATGCTAAATCTAAGGTGAGCGCTCCAGTAGATATTGTTTCTACTTTCATTCTTGAGGCGTCACCAAGTCTCATTATTGATCCTCGTCCAAAATTTCTTTCTATTTGACCTAAGACAAGACTTAATGCCTTGTCTTTTTCTTTTGATTCAGTTTTTTTCTTTTCTTCAAGGCTCATTGTTTGATTTATCAGTTAAAGTTCTTGTAATTATTCTAAATTTGGAAATTTTTATTTAAACCAAACTTCATAAATACAAACTATAGTACATCAGTACTCTAACTGATTATCTTTGAATTGCAACTAATTCCTCAAGGTTACCTAATTTTAATAATTTGATTTCATTACTTAAAGTATACTTATCTGATCGTTTCAAATATCCCCAATCAGCTAGGAAGCATGGAATGTGAGAAGTTATTGAATTTTGTTTAATATCTATTAGAGTTTTTTTTCTATCTTCTATAAAGCCTAAAATTTCATAAGTTTGGGTAAGCTTTTCAGCTATTTTGACTTTTGTTCCTGATTCATAACCAAAAATAAATTCTGGAAAAATATTTAATTGTTTAAGAATTTTTTCTGCAAATATTTTACCTTTAGTTGTTATAACTCCAGTCTTGATCTCTCTTTTCTTTAATTCTTTCATAAAATTTATAATTTCAAAAAAAGGATTATGTAAATTTACCCACGATTTAAAATCTTTATCAATTTGGTACTTGCGCGACTGATCTAACATTTTTTGTAAATCATCGGCAATCCAGGAATTTTCATTTAATATCCTCTGGCAATTTTGATGATAATTATTAATGAAATCATCTTTATTATCTTTTTTTAATGGATTTTCTGTTTTTATAATTTCGTGAACAATTAGAATCATTTCCCAACCATATTTAACCCAAGGCCTAATTTCTTTGAAGGAATTTGGTACTCTTTTATAAAGTTTTTGATCAACATAGATGAAGGGTGAATTTAAATATTTTTCACAG
This sequence comes from uncultured Prochlorococcus sp., assembly GCA_902571335.1. Lineage (GTDB taxonomy): Bacteria > Cyanobacteriota > Cyanobacteriia > PCC-6307 > Cyanobiaceae > Prochlorococcus_A. Next base: position 66,430 of record CACGBT010000002.1, read on the forward strand.
GCCAGCAAGGAACTATGCCAATATTCTTGCATTCCATCGACTATTACTCCATCCAAATCAAATAGAAATATTTTTTGAGAAGACACCTATTGAATATTAGAACTGGGCCGCTAGGATTCGAACCTAGGAATGTCGAGACCAAAACCCGATGCCTTACCACTTGGCGACGGCCCATTGATTTTTTATTTTAATACATGAAAAGATTTTTTTCTATCCAAAAAATACAAAGTTTTTATAAACATGGCGCTAGTTTTGAAAAATAAAAATATTATTTGAATTGGCTCGATTTCCATGGCTCTAGAAATTTCTTAGCTTTTTTGATCGCTAAAGCCATTCTTTCAGGATAATCATAGAGTTTTTTGTTGTTCTTGTGAGCAAATTCAATAAGGGGCTGCATTATTTTTCTTGCAGCACTTCCAAATGCTATTCCGTCAGGAAGATTGTTTGATTTCAAAAATTCATGAGTTTTTTCATTCGTTCCACCTGCCAATTGAATTAAGCCAGGTGGAAGATCTGAACCGATTTTTTCAAACAACTTAACTGCATCTCTACTTGTTGTCGGAGCAAGATCACCAGACATTGGTCTTCCATCTAGCTGCCAAATAAGGGGAATATTAAGTTCATTTAGAATTTCATATCTTTCCCAAAAAGCTTGCAATAGATCTTCCGGTTCTTGTGATTTTTTGACAGATTGATTTAATCCACAACTGATAGATATCTTGTCTAATTTTGTTTCAGATTTTTTAAGTATACTTACAACTTTTGTAAAAGAATCTAGGCGATTAATTTCAGTATGAATTTCTACTGCATTAGGCTTTATTTTTTGAAGTGTGGATGCTAAATCATATTTTGATAAATTATATTCATATTCACTTATTAGATTTAGTGGACAACTATTTAAACATCTTCCACATCCATAACATTTGCTTTCTTTGACTCCGAAATTATCAATTGCAAAGGTGGGGCATACTTTTTCGCATGGTCTTGGACAATGAGGAGGACATCTTGATGGATCAAATTTTGCTTTACGAAAGTGGATATCATTACCATCACTAATGCTTATCATTAATCCAGGGGAGTTTGTAAAAAGTTTTTTTGCCCATTCGATTCCTTTTTTTGCTGCACGAACGATTGATTCTTCCGCAGCAACATCTATGTAGTCGACACCAGCAGCAGTATAAATTGCACATAAATCTTCAATAGCAACAATATCTTCATTACTGGCACCACAAATCAACTTAATCCATTTATCTTTTTTATTCTTTCTTTTAGTCAAACAAGTTAACTTTCAAATTCATCCAAAATATAATCACTTAATGGCTTCCATTCAAGTTTTCTTGAACCCCCCATTTCAACAACAATTGTTAGTTTGTTATCTTTAGTGCAAATCTCTATCAAGCTCTCTAATTCAGATTGAGACAATACTTGACCTTCTAATAACCAAAGTAATTTATTTTTATCATCTTCATTAAATAACTCAGAAGCTTGTGGGATTACTTGTTGAACTTCCCCGAGCGCTCCGTTTCTTCCTACGCTTTGATGACCAAGGTGAGGTGGTCTAACGCCATGCAATTTGAGCAAGAAGACTTCTGGATCTCCAAGCCCTCTAGCTGAGGTTATAAAAGTTTTAAAACCCTTGGCCCTCATTCTCCTCAAAAGACGAGTTTCATAGCCACCTTCAAGAGGAGCAAAGATTGCAAGACATTTATTAGTTTTTAAATCTTTATGAAACTTTTTCCCTGTGAGAAGTAATGGCATAAAAATTTCCTTTAGTTCTATTTTATTTTATTTTATGGTACTTGATGATGTACAATTATGTTTCGGTGAATTTTTAAGCTCGCAAGCTAGCCGAGCCTCTGCAAAATTTTACCTTTTTTAGCGTTTCGTTAAAAAATTTAGGTGGGTTTATCCCAGGAGAAACTATCTGTAGTTTTAGATAAGTCTCAACCTTATTAATTGTTTTTTTATTAACTTGCCCTTAATAATTGAAGGGTTTAGATAATTAAAAAATCATTACGAGCTAGCACATTTTAGTCTTATGTCTATCGGAATTTTAGGAAAGAAATTGGGCATGTCCCAACTTTTCGACGACAAGGGAAATGCTGTACCAGTTACTCTTATTGAGGCTGGACCATGCCGTGTCACTCAATTGAAAACAACCTCTTTGGATGGGTATACTGCCGTTCAGATAGGATATGGTTTGTCTAAAGAGAAGCATATAAGTAAACCTGAAAAGGGACATTTGTTGAAATCGGGTGAAGAACTTCTAAAGCATTTGAAAGAATATAGGGTTGAAGAAACTTCATCTTATGAAATCGGAAATCAAATAACTGTAAAAAATTTTGAGGTTGGTCAAAAAGTTGATATCAGTGGCAAATCTATGGGTAGAGGTTTTGCTGGTTACCAGAAAAGACATGGTTTTAGCAGAGGACCTATGAGTCATGGTTCAAAAAATCATAGAGCACCTGGATCTACAGGAGCAGGAACAACTCCAGGTAGAATTTATCCTGGGAAAAGAATGGCAGGAAGATATGGAGGAAAACAGATAACTACTAAAGGTTTGTTAGTTTTAAAAATTGATGATCAGAAAAATTTGCTTGTAGTAAAGGGTTCTGTCCCAGGTAAGCCCGGTTCAATTGTAAACATTAAGCCAAATAATGTTGTAGGTAAAAAAGGAGGTGAAAAATCATGAAAACTCTTGAAACTCTTAAGTGGGATGGTAAAAAATCAGGGAAAGTTACTCTTGATTTAGCAGTTGCTAAAGAAACTTCTTCGGCAGACTTAATACATAGAGCAGTTCTTAGACAGCTAGCAAATAAAAGACAAGGGACAGCATCAACTTTGACAAGATCTGAAGTTAGAGGCGGTGGTAGAAAGCCATACAAACAGAAAGGCACGGGAAGAGCTCGTCAAGGATCAATAAGAACACCATTAAGACCTGGTGGTGGAATTATTTTTGGACCGAAGCCACGTTCTTATAATCTTGATATGAATCGTAAGGAACGCAGACTAGCTCTTAGAACAGCACTTATGTCTAGAGTATCTGATATGACGGCTGTTGAAGATTTTGGATCTTCCCTAAAGCAGCCTAAAACAAGTGAGATTATCAATGGCCTTGCTCGATTAGGAATTCAAAAAACTGAAAAAGTTTTGGTTATTCTTGATACTCCCTCCGATGTAATAAAAAAATCCATAAATAATATTGAAAAAGTAAAACTAATAGCCGCAGATCAATTGAATGTATTTGATATTCTTAACGCAAATAAGTTGATCATAGGTCAATCAGCAATAAACAAAATTCAGGAGGTTTATGCATCATGAGCAAATTATTTGATTCTCGTTTAGCTGATGTAATACGAAAGCCAGTTATTACTGAAAAAGCAACAAACGCACTAGATCTTAACCAATACACTTTTGAAGTAGATCATAGAGCCGCAAAGCCACAAATAAAGGCGGCTATAGAAGCCTTGTTCAGTGTTAAAGTTATAGGAGTTAACACTATGAATCCTCCTAGGAGAACAAGAAGAGTCGGCAAATTTTCCGGTAAGCGTTCTCAGGTCAAGAAGGCAATTGTACGTCTTGCTGAAGGAGACAAAATTCAACTATTTCCAGAATCTTAAGGAGTTTTAATCATGGCAATTCGTAAATTTAAACCTTATACACCTGGCACTAGACAGAGAGTAGTTACAGATTTTAGTGAAATTACAAGTGCAAGACCTGAGAGATCACTAATAGTTTCAAAACATAGAGTTAAAGGAAGGAATAATCGTGGAGTTATTACTTGTCGTCATCGTGGAGGTGGTCATAAAAGACAGTATAGATTGGTCGATTTCAGAAGAGATAAAAGAGATATTAATGCCAAAGTTGCAGCTATTCACTACGATCCTCATAGAAATGCAAGGCTTGCGCTTTTATTTTATGAAGATGGAGAGAAAAGATATATTATCGCCCCAGCAGGAGTAAAAGTCGGCCAAAATGTTATCTCCGGCGAAAATGTTCCAATTGAGGATGGGAATGCTATGCCTCTTTCAGTTATGCCACTTGGATCGAGTGTTCATTGTGTTGAGTTATATGCAGGAAGAGGTGCGCAGATGGTGAGATCCGCAGGAGCTAGTGCACAAGTTATGGCAAAAGAGGGAGATTATGTTGCTTTAAAACTTCCATCTACTGAAGTAAGACTTGTTAGAAAAGAATGCTATGCAACCCTAGGGGAAGTCGGCAACTCGGAAATCAGAAATACTAGTCTAGGAAAAGCGGGAAGAAGAAGATGGCTTGGTAGAAGGCCTCAAGTAAGAGGAAGTGTAATGAACCCATGTGATCATCCACATGGTGGAGGAGAGGGAAAAGCCCCAATTGGTAGAGCAGGCCCTGTTACTCCTTGGGGCAAACCAGCTCTTGGGTTAAAGACACGTAAAAAGAACAAACCAAGTAATAAATTAGTAGTTCGAAGGCGTCGTCGCGTTTCTAAGAGAAGTAGAGGAGGAAGAGACTCTTGATTACTTCATTTTTTTCTAAAAATTTTATTTTATAACCATGGGACGTTCACTAAAAAAAGGACCTTTTATAGCAGACAGCTTGCTCAAAAAGGTAGAAAAACAAAATACTGATAATGACAAGTCTGTTATTAAAACTTGGTCTAGGGCCTCTACTATTCTCCCCGTAATGATTGGCCATACAATTGCTGTACATAATGGTAAGACTCACATTCCCGTATTTATAACTGAACAAATGATCGGTCATAAACTTGGTGAGTTCGCTCCTACACGTACTTACCGTGGTCACTTAAGGGATAAAAAGGGAGCAAAATCATGACAAAAACACCTGAAACAACAAAAACAGCTATTGCACACGGAAACTATGTTCGTGGGTCAGCCTCTAAAGTAAGAAGAGTTTTGGATCAAATAAGGGGTAGATCTTATAGAGATGCATTGATTATGTTGGAATTTATGCCTTATAGATCTACTGACCCTATTACTAAAGTACTAAGATCTGCAGTTGCTAATGCAGAGCACAATCTTGGAATGGATCCATCTACTTTAGTTATTTCGTCTGCATGGGCTAATAGCGGTCCTGTAATGAAAAGATATAGGCCTAGAGCTCAAGGTAGAGCGTTTTCGATCAAAAAACAAACTTGCCATATTAGTATTTCTGTTGAATCTGCCCCTACTCAAGCTAATGCGGAGGTACAAAACTAATGGGACATAAAATACATCCTTCTGGACTCAGACTAGGAATTACACAAGAGCATCGTTCGAAATGGTTTGCTAATTCCAAGACATATCCAATTCTTCTTCAGGAAGATTTTAAAATTCGCACTTTCATAGAGAAAAAATATGGTGCAGCTGGAATTAGTGATGTTTTAATAGCTAGAAAAGCTGATCAATTGGAACTCGAATTAAAAACAGCTAGACCAGGAGTGATTGTTGGAAGGCAAGGAAGTGGTATTGAAGAATTAAGATCTGGAATTCAAAAAACTATAGGAGATAGGACAAGACAGGTAAGAATAAATGTTGTTGAAGTTGAACGAGTTGATGCTGACGCCTTTTTACTTGCTGAATATATTGCTCAACAATTAGAAAAAAGAGTTGCTTTTAGAAGAACAATAAGGATGGCCTTGCAAAGAGCGCAAAGGGCTGGAGTCCTTGGCCTGAAAATACAAGTTGGAGGAAGGTTAAATGGCGCTGAAATTGCAAGAACTGAATGGACTAGAGAAGGTAGAGTCCCTCTACATACTTTGAGAGCTGAAATTGACTACGCAACACGTGAAGCTAATACAACTTATGGTGTTCTAGGCATTAAAGTTTGGGTTTTTAAAGGAGAAGTTCTCCCTAAAGAAGAACAGAAAATTCCAGTGGGTGCAAACCCTAAGAGGAAATCTAGTCGAAGGCCTCAGCAATTTGAGGATCGTTCAAATGAGAATTCATAGGAGGTATAACAATGCTTAGTCCAAAACGTACTAAATTTCGTAAACAACACAGAGGCAGAATGAGGGGAGTGGCTTCTAAAGGCAACACCATCGCTTTCGGTCAATTTGCTCTCCAAGCTCAAGACTGTGGATGGGTAACTGCACGTCAGATTGAGGCAAGCAGACGAGCTATGACGAGATATATAAAACGTGGAGGTCAAATCTGGATAAGAATATTTCCTGATAAACCTGTAACCATGAGACCTGCAGAAACTAGGATGGGTTCTGGTAAAGGTAATCCAGAGTTTTGGGTTGCAGTTGTGAAACCAGGCAGAATACTTTTTGAAATGGGTGGTGAAGATATCACTGAGGAAATTGCAAAGGAAGCTATGCGTCTTGCTCAATATAAACTCCCTGTAAAAACAAAATTTATCTCTATTGATAAAAATCCTGAAGCGACAAAAAATAGTAAAAAATCTCAAGAGGAGGTTAAACAATGAAAAACTCAGCGTCTCTTGAAGAATTTAAAAAATTAAATTCTGATCAAATTACTGAAAAGATTAACCAATTACGAAAAGATCTTTTTGATTTGAGATTCAAGCAAGCTACAAGACAGCTCAATGAAACTCATAAATTTAAAATCATCAAGAAACAAGTTGCGCAATTACTAACTCTCAGTAAGAGTCAATCTGCTTCTAAAACTACTTCTGATTAATTATTAGTTATGGCACTTAAAGAAAGAATTGGTACTGTTGTCAGCGACAAAATGGATAAAACAGTTGTTGTTGCTGTTATTAACAGATATCCACATCCCACTTATAAAAAAATTGTAAGTAGAACTACAAGATACAAAGCGCATGATCCTGAAAATACATGTGTTTTAGGTGATCGAGTAAAAATTAGAGAAACTAGACCGCTAAGTGCTCATAAAAGATGGGCAATAGAAGAGATTCTCAATAAAAAAAGTCAGGCTAAGGAGGTTCAAAAATGATTCAACAAGAAACTTATTTAACAGTTGCTGATAATAGTGGAGCAAAAAGACTTCAATGTATTAGGGTTTTAGGCTCTAACAGAAGATATGCACATGTTGGGGATGTAATTGTAGCAACTGTTAAAGATGCGCTTCCGAATATGGGAGTTAAGAAATCTGAGGTTGTAAAAGCCGTCATCGTTAGAACAAAAGCAACATTAAGAAGAAATACTGGTAATTCAATCAGATTTGATGATAATGCTGCTGTTTTGATTAATGAGGATAAGAATCCAAAAGGTACTAGAGTTTTTGGTCCTGTAGCTAGAGAACTGCGGGATAAAAATTACACTAAGATTGTTTCTCTTGCTCCGGAGGTGATTTAAATGTTGGATTCATTAAAACAAAAGAAAAATTTCCAAAGAATAAAAATGCGAATCAAAACTGGAGATTTAGTAAAAGTAATTAACGGAAAGGAAAAAGGCAAAACAGGAGAGGTTTTAAAAACTATTCCTCTTGAAAATAGAGTAATAGTTAAAGGAATTAATCTTAGAACCAAACATGTAAAACCAACTCAGGAAGGAGAAACTGGAAGAATACTTACAGAAGAAGCATCTTTACATGCCTCAAATGTAATGTTCTTCTCAAAGGAAAAAAATCTTATAAGTAAGATTGAATACTTTATTGATAAAGAGGGAGTTAAGAAAAGAAGACTGAAGAAAACTGGTGAAGTAATTGATTAATTTTTCATCAGAAACCAGATTTAATTTTTTTTCTAATTTATCAATTCTGACAAAGACCAGAATTAACAAAAAATTATGACTCTAAAAAATCGCTACAAAGAATCAATTAGACCAAAACTTTTAAAGGAACTTGGTCTTAAAAATATTCATCAAGTACCTAAAGTTGTCAAAGTCAACGTTAATAGAGGTCTTGGTGAGGCTGCTTCAAATTCAAAAGCTTTAGAGGCTTCTTTGAATGAAATGGCAACAATTACAGGACAAAAGGCTTTAGTAACTAGGGCCAAAAAAGCTATAGCGGGTTTTAAAATTCGTGAAGGCATGCCAATTGGTTGTACTGTAACCTTAAGAGGTGACAGGATGTATTCCTTTTTAGAGAGATTTATAAATCTAGCTTTACCAAGGATAAGAGACTTTAGAGGAGTTAATCCAAAAAGTTTTGATGGGAGAGGAAATTACACCGTTGGAGTGAAAGAGCAATTAATTTTTCCTGAAATCTCTTTTGATAAAATAGATTCAATAAGAGGTATGGATATAACTATTGTCACTAGTGCGAGATCTGATCAAGAGGGTAAAGCTCTCTTGCAAGAGTTAGGAATGCCTTTTAGTAAGAATTAAATTAAAACCATGTCAAATCACGATCCTATTTCAGATATGCTTACTCGAATCAGAAATGCGAGTCAAAAAAAGCATACAACCACAACAATCCCAGGTTCAAAAATGTCCTTAAGTATTGCAAAAGTGCTTCAAAAAGAGGGGTTTATTTCTGATATTAACGAGGAAGGTGAAGGCTATAAATCACAAATAATACTTGGTCTTAAATATAGTGGTAAGAATAAATTCCCTACTATTCGATCTATGCAAAGAGTTAGTAAACCTGGTTTAAGAATTTATAAAAACACTAGAGCTTTACCAAAAGTTCTTGGAGGTCTCGGAGTCGCTATTATATCCACTTCTAAAGGTGTCATGAGTGATCGTGATGCTAGGAAGCAAGGTATAGGTGGTGAAGTACTTTGCTATGTTTATTAAGGAGGATTAATCATGTCAAGAATTGGAAAAACACCAGTACTGATACCTGATAAAGTAACGGTTGATTTTGATGGATTAACAGTTACAGTTAAAGGCCCCAAGGGTGAGTTAAAACGTCAAATGCCAGAGGGTGTTAGTTTTGATAAAAAAGATAATACTGTTGTAGTAAGTCCCACTACAACCAAAATATTTTCAAGGCAAAGACATGGTTTATGCAGAGCCTTAATCGCAAATATGGTTGAAGGGGTTAGTCAAGGTTTTTCAAAAAAACTAGAAATTGTAGGAGTTGGTTCTAGAGCGCAAGTAAAAGGTAAAAATCTAGTTGTTAGTGCAGGATATAGCCATCCTGTAGAAATGATCCCCCCCGATGGTATAACATACAAAGTTGAGAGTAATACAAACGTTACCGTATCTGGAATTGATAAGGAAATTGTTGGCAACGAAGCAGCAAAAATCAGATCAATTAGACCTCCAGAGCCATATAAAGGTAAAGGAATTAAATATCATGATGAGAAAATTCTCAGAAAAGCTGGTAAATCTGGCAAAAAATAATTCCAATTAAAAAAATGACTAAACTTTCCAGGAAATTACAAACCCAAAAAAGACATAAAAGATTAAGGAGATTCTTAATTGGAGATTCAACGCGTCCAAGGTTGTCTGTTTTCCGCTCTAATAACCACATTTATGCTCAGGTTATAGATGATAGCGCTCAAACAACAATTTGCTCAGCTTCAACTCTTGATAAGGAACTAAGAGAAAAATCTGAGAAATTACCTTCTGATTGTAATTCTTCTTCCATTGTTGGGAAATTATTAGCAAATAGAGCTATTAAAAAAGGTATTAAGCAAGTAATTTTTGACCGTGGAGGTAATTTATATCACGGTAGAGTTAAGGCGCTTGCTGACGCTGCTCGCGATGCTGGCTTAGAATTCTAACTTTTATTTTTAACTATGACTGACACTCCTACAAAACAAGAAATGCCATCCAAGGAAGTTAACGTTCCTGGAGCTATGCCTGCGGAACAAAAAAAGAATAATCGTAATGATCGAAAAAGAAATAGAAGAGGAGATTCGAAAAATCTTGAGAGAGATTCCGATTGGCAAGAAAGGGTTGTTCAAATTAGACGCGTATCAAAAACTGTTAAAGGTGGAAAAAAAATGAGTTTTAGAGCAATTGTTGTTGTAGGTAATGAGAAAGGTCAAGTTGGAGTTGGAGTCGGTAAAGCAGGGGATGTCATTGGTGCGGTGAGAAAGGGAGTTTCAGATGGTAAAAAGAACCTTGTAAGGGTTCCCTTAACTCCAAACAATTCAATACCAACTTTGTCTAAAGGTAGAGATGGTGCTGCTAATGTACTTATTAGACCAGCTGCTCCTGGTACAGGGGTAATTGCTGGTGGGTCAATTAGAACAGTTTTAGAATTAGCAGGTATAAAAAATGTTTTAGCAAAAAGATTAGGTAGTAAAACACCTTTGAATAATGCTCGAGCTGCTATGGTAGCTCTTTCACAGTTAAGAACACATAAATCTGCCTCAAGGGAGAGAGGAATCTCACTTGAACAGCTCTATTCTTGAAAATTATGACTACAACTTTAAATACACTCAAATCAAACTCTGGCTCTAGAAAGAAAAAATTAAGAAAGGGTAGAGGTATTGCTGCTGGGCAAGGTGCTTCATGTGGTTTTGGAATGAGAGGTCAAAAGTCACGTTCTGGAAGACCAACACGTCCAGGTTTTGAAGGTGGCCAAATGCCTCTGTATAGAAGAGTGCCAAAATTAAAGCACTTTGAAATTATTAATCAAAAGAACTTTTCGATAATAAATTTAGATAAATTAAATGATTTTAAAGATAACGATACTGTAAATCTAGACTCATTAGTTAAAAAGGGATTGATCTTTAAGCCAAAATTTCCTTTAAAAATTCTTGGTAGTGGAGAAGTTAATGTCAAGTTAAATGTTCAAGCTCATGCATTCACAAAAGTTGCAAAACAAAAAATTGAGGATGCAGGTGGATCCTGCGAGGTTATCAATAATTAAAAAAAATTTTTTAGGTAAGCTTTAAAATGTTTGTCAACAAAAGTAGAAATCCTAGCGCTTCTGAAATAATCTCTCAATTATTTTTAAATAAAGAGCTAAGAAGTAGAGTCTTAATAACTTTAGGTCTTCTTCTTTTAGTAAGACTTGGTATTTATATCCCTATGCCAGGTATTGATAGGGTAGCGTTTAAAAGTTTTATAGATCAAGGTGGCCAATTAATTGGTTTTTTAGATATTTTTACTGGCGGAGGAATTTCAACTCTAGGAATATTTGCATTAGGTATATTGCCTTTTATCAATGCATCAATTATTATTCAACTGCTTACAGCTTCCTTGCCTGTTCTTGAAGATTTACAAAAGAATGAGGGAGAAGCAGGTAGAAGAAAAATTGCTCAAATAACAAGATATGTTTCCTTAGCATGGGGTCTTTTGCAGAGTATTATTTTTTCTCTAATTCTTAGACAATATGCAATTCAGGGTATTAGTGAAACTACATTTGTATTACAAACATCTATTGCTTTAGTTACTGGCTCAATGTTAGTAATGTGGTTTAGTGAAATTATTACAGAAAAAGGGATCGGTCAAGGGGCTTCATTAGTGATTTTTTTGAATATTGTTTCGACTTTACCTAAGGCTTTGAGCTCAACTATTGAAAAAGCTCAAACTGGGGATAGAGGAGATGTTCTAGGCATAGCAGTTTTACTGGCAGTCTTCTTATTGACAATAGTTGGGATAATTTTTGTTCAAGAAGGAGCGAGACGTATTCCTATTGTCAGTGCCAAAAGGCAAATAGGAAATTCAACATTACTTCCTACAAGGCAAAGTTATTTACCCTTAAAACTAAATGCAGGAGGAGTTATGCCTATTATATTTGCATCTGCTTTAATTTTCTTACCTATTACTATCGCAAATGTTACGGGCAATCCAGTCTTAATCAAATTAGCGAGTAGTTTAAATCCTGGATCTTCTAATCCATGGCCATATGCCCTTACATTTTTCTCGTTAATTTTGGGATTTTCATTTTTTTATGCATCTCTTACAATCAATCCAGTTGATGTTGCTTCAAATTTAAAAAAAGGAGGAGTAGCTATACCAGGAGTTAGACCTGGAACTAATACTGCAAACTACCTATCAGGGATACAAAATAGGTTGACATTATTAGGGGGATTATTTCTTGGCTCAGTAGCCATAATCCCAGCTGCAGTTGAAAGAGCGACCAATGTACAAACTTTCCAAGGTCTAGGTGCTACTTCATTACTTATTCTTGTGGGTGTTGCTATCGATACTGCTAAGCAAATCCAAACTTACGTTATTTCTCAAAGGTATGAGGGACTAATTAATAATTAATGAAAAAACATTTACTATTTTTGGGTGCACCTGGCGCAGGTAAAGGAACTCAAGCGGAATTAATAAGCAAAACAAATTCTTACTTGCATCTTTCTACAGGAGAATTATTAAGAAAAGAAATCGAAATGAATACTTATCTTGGTAAACAGGTGAAGGATATCATTAACAGTGGAGAACTTGTTAGTGATGATCTTGTATTAAAAATAGTAAGGCAAAATTTAGATAAGGATAACAAAGGTTGGATTTTAGATGGTTATCCAAGAAATTTGTCTCAAGCTAATTCATTGAATGAAGTATTAAATGAAATAAATCAACCTTTAGAAGTGGTTTTTTACTTAGATATTCCTGAAGAAGTTCTAATTAAGCGTTTGTTATTAAGAGGGAGAAACGATGATACAGAAGAGACTATAAGAACAAGAGTTAATATTTATAGAAAAACTACAGAACCATTAATTCAATATTTTGAAGATCTTTCATTGCTAGAGTATATTGATGCTGATAGAGATTTAAAAACAATTTCCTCTGATATCAAACAAAAAATGGCTTGATCATGATGTAGAATATAATATTAGCGTTAAATTAGTAAAACCCCATGAAGGTCAGATCTTCAGTCAAAAAAATTAGTCCTGACGATCAGATCGTGAGGAGAAGAGGTAAAATCTATGTTATTAACAAGAAAAGACCTCGAAATAAACAGCGTCAGGGTTAAATTTTAAACCCTTTAATTCAAACTTTTACATATTCAAAAAACGTGGCTAGGATTGCAGGAATTGACATACCTCGTGAAAAGCGAGTTGAAATTGGACTTACATACGTCTATGGAATTGGTTTAACAAGATCAAAGCTAATTCTTGCTAATACGGGTGTAAACCCAGATATTCGTGTCAAAGATCTTTCTGATTCTGATGTGCAAAAATTGAGAATTGCTACAGAGGAATTCACTCTTGAAGGAGATTTAAGAAGAAAGGAGGGAATGGCCTTAAAACGTTTACAAGATATTGGTTGTGTAAGAGGGAGGAGACATAGAATGAGTCTTCCAGTTAGGGGTCAAAGAACTAGAACTAATGCAAGAACAAGACGGGGCTCAAGAAAAACAGTTGCTGGAAGAAAAAAATAATTAACTAAATTTATGTCACAAATTTCAGTATAAAATTAAAAAATCATGGCTGCTACAGTAAAAAAAACAGGTTCAAAGAAATCAAAACGTAATGTACCAAATGGTGTGGTGCATATTCAAAGCACTTTCAACAACACTATCGTTTCTATCACCGATACCTCTGGTCATGTAATTTCTTGGTCTTCTGCTGGAGCTAGTGGCTTTAAAGGCGCTCGGAAAGGCACTCCATTTGCTGCTCAGACTGCAGCTGAAGCTGCAGCTAGAAGAGCGCTTGATCAAGGGATGAGACAAATAGAAGTATTAGTTAGAGGACCTGGATCAGGTAGGGAAACGGCCATAAGAGCTTTACAAGTGGCCGGTTTAGAAATAACTCTAATAAGAGATGTTACTCCATTACCTCATAATGGATGTAGAAGGCCTAAACGGAGACGCGTTTAGGTCTTAATCATTCTCTAACCCCCCCCCAATAAAACTACTACCCTCATTTTTTCCGTGTTGCAATACCAGATTGACAGAATCGACCATCAAATAGCGGATGATCGCTCCCAAACAGGAACTTTTTTAATTGGCCCTCTAGAAAGGGGACAAGCTACAACTTTGGGTAATTCTCTCAGAAGAGTCCTTATGGGAGGACTTGAAGGGAGTGCAGTAACTGCAGTAAGAATAGCAGGTATAAACCATGAATATGCTACTATTCCTGGAGTCAGGGAAGACGTCTTAGATATTCTTCTTAATTGTAAGCAACTATCAATTAATAGTACTAATCCAGAGCTTGAAATAGGTAGGTTAGTAGCAAGCGGTCCAATGGAGGTAAAGGCGAATGATATTCAATTCTCATCTCAAGTTGAAATTGTTGATGGTGAAAAACCCATTGCAACTATTCAAGACGGGCATAACTTAGAATTGGAAATACATGTTGAAAGAGGTGTTGGATATAGACCTGTGGATCGTAAGAACGAAGAGACATCTGCCATTGATTTACTTCAAATTGATGCTGTCTTTATGCCAGTAAAAAGAGTGAATTTTACGATTGATGAAACTGCTGTAGCAGAGGGAGGAACTGGTAGAGAAAGATTAAAAATGGAAGTAGTAACAGATGGCTCAACTAGTCCTGATGATGCTATTGCTGAAGCGGCAAACCAGTTAATAGAACTTTTTCAACCTCTTGCTACTGTTACAATGGTTGAGGAAATTCCTGAAGAGCCTGAACCATCGCCTGAAGCTCAAATTCCACTTGAAGAACTAAATTTGTCCGTTAGAGCATATAATTGTTTAAAAAGGGCGCAAGTGAACTCAGTTTCTGATTTAATGGGCTTTAGCTATGAAGATCTTCTTGAAATTAAGAACTTTGGCTCTAAATCTGCAGATGAAGTTATTGAAGCTCTTGAGCGTATCGGTATCTCTATTCCGCAAAGCAGAACCTCAGTTTAACAATTTTTAAGATTATGAGACATCAACTTAGAATTCCATTATTAAGTAAACCTGCTGACCAGAGGAAAGCACTTTTAAGAGGTTTAACTACTCAATTAATTAGAGAAGGTAGAGTGACTACAACAAAAGCTAGGGCAAAAGCTTTAAGAAATGAAGCAGAAAGAATGATTTCACTAGCTAAAGAAGGAAGCTTGGCTTCTAGAAGAAGAGCTATTGGATATATATATGATAAAAAATTAGTTCATTCACTTTTTGAAAAGGCAAAGGAAAGATATGGAGACAGAAAAGGTGGTTATACACGCATAGTCAGAACCGTCTCTAGAAAAGGAGATAACGCACAGATGGCTATAATCGAGCTTGTTTAATTTTGTTAATTTGGGGATATTTTTAGAAAATAACTTTTGAAAAGGATAGCTTTACTAGTTCAATATGATGGAACTAATTATTCAGGCTGGCAGAAACAAAAAAATGCAACCACAGTCCAGGAAATTCTAGACAGAGCTCTCTTAAAAATTTCAAATCATACAGTAAAGACTTTTGCGGCAGGAAGGACTGATACTGGAGTTCATGCATCAGGGCAAGTAGTACACTTTGATATTGATTGTGTAATACCAGGGAATAGTTATTCTGATGTTTTAAATGGTCTTTTACCCTCAACAATTAGGATCTTGGAATCAGTTGAGGTTAAAGATAGTTGGCATGCATGTTATTCAGCAATATATAGACATTATCGATATGTCATTAATAACAGTAAATTTCCTAACTTGTTTATCAATAATTGGTCATGGCATAGATATCAAAAATCATTAGATGAAGTTTTAATGTTTAATGCATCTAAGACAATGGAAGGAAAACACGATTTTTTTGCTTTTCAAAAAAGTGGAAGTAACAGAAAAAACTCTATTACAAAAATAAAATATATAGATATTAAAAGAGTAGAAGATTTGATTTTAATTGATATTAAAGCTTCTGGTTTTCTATATGGAATGGTCCGTTTAATTGTTGGTCAACTAGTTTTAGTTGGAGAAAAAAAAATATCCCCAGAAATTTTTACAGATAGATGGGTTAACAAAAAGAAAAACGATGTTAAAGAATCTGCTCCAGCTAAGGGGTTATGTTTTGTAAATGCTGTTTATGAAGAAAATGTTTTTAAAAAGACTAATAACAATGATTTTTTTCCTCTATTTTTAATTAAGGGTTTTTCTTAACTAAAATCGATTAAAACAAATTTTTTGTGTAAAT
Source organism: uncultured Prochlorococcus sp. (assembly GCA_902571335.1). Taxonomy (GTDB): domain Bacteria; phylum Cyanobacteriota; class Cyanobacteriia; order PCC-6307; family Cyanobiaceae; genus Prochlorococcus_A. Next base: position 82,239 of record CACGBT010000002.1, read on the forward strand.
CATTTATAATTGTTGTTTAATATTCCTCCCATAAGGTAGAATTTATAACTAACTTTAAATTTATTCGAATAAATTTGGTAAATGAATAAAACAATTACTCCATCTTTAGGATCCATTAAAAGAAATTGGTTTTTAGTTGATGCAAAAGATAAGACACTTGGACGACTTGCTACAGAAATTGCAACTGTTTTAAGAGGTAAGAATAAACCAACATTTACTCCTCATTTAGATACAGGAGATTTTGTCATTGTTGTAAATGCAGAAAAAGTTGGGGTAACAGGTAAAAAAGCATCACAAAAGTTGTATAGAAGACACTCTGGTAGACCAGGAGGAATGAAAATAGAAAAATTCGAGTCTCTTCAAGAGAGAATTCCTGAAAGAATCATCGAGCAAGCTGTGAAGGGTATGCTTCCACATAACTCTTTAGGTAGACAGCAATTTAAAAAATTAAAAGTTTATAAAGGCGCTGATCATCCTCATGATGCCCAGAATCCTGTATTATTAAATAGTTAATTTACTAAAATGAATAGTCAAATAAAAAACAAAGCTGTTTATTGGGGAACTGGAAGAAGAAAAACTTCAGTAGCTAGAGTTCGATTGATTCCTGGGAATGGACAAATTAAAATTAATGGTCGTACTGGAGATGATTACTTAAACTTTAATCCTCTGCACTTAAATGCAATAAAAGCACCTTTGCAAACATTAGGCCTTGAAAATTCTTATGATATCTTAGTCAATGTTTTTGGTGGGGGATTGACAGGTCAAGCAGGTGCTATCAAGCAAGGAGCAGCAAGAGCACTTTGCGAATTATCTCCGGACAACAGGAAACCCTTGAAAACTGAAGGTCATCTCAGTAGAGATCCTAGAGCTAAGGAAAGAAGAAAATATGGTCTTAAAAAAGCAAGAAAAGCTCCACAATTCTCTAAACGTTAAAGGAATTTAAATTATGCCGAAATCAGAAATTCATCCAAAATGGTATCCAGATGCAAAAGTTATTTGTAATGGAGAAGTTGTAATGACGACTGGCTCAACTCAGCCTGAACTACATGTCGATGTATGGAGTGGTAATCATCCCTTCTTCACTGGAACTCAGAAAATTCTTGATACAGAAGGTAGAGTTGATAGGTTTATGAAAAAATATGGAATGGGTTCAGCTAATTCAGCTACATCAAAAGAGCAAAAAGAAGAAAAAGATTCTAAAAAATAGAATTTTCAAAAATTAAGCACAATTTCAATTGGAATACTCAACATTAATTGCAAGGTTGAAAACTGCTTCAGAAAGTTTTGAAAATTTGGAAGTGCAACTTGCAGATCCTGATATAGCTAATGATCCAAAAAAATTAGAATCAATAGCAAGAGAAAGGTCAAAATTGGAACCTTTGGTGATTGATTTTAATAAGTTGCTTGATACTGATAAAGAAATCGAAGATTCAAAAAATCTACTTAAAGAGAATAGAAATGATAAAGAAATGGAATCTTTGATAAATGAGGAGTTAATAACTCTGGAGGAATCTAAGATTGAATTGATTCAAAAAACCACAATCGCCTTATTGCCAAAAGACCCAAGAGATGAAAGAAGTGTAATGTTAGAAATCAGAGCCGGAGCTGGAGGTAACGAGGCTTGTATCTGGGCAGGTGATTTAGCAAGAATGTATGAAAGATATGGACAAAAAATTGGATGGTCTGTAAAACCTGTTAGTGCTTCCGAGTCAGATATGGGTGGATTTAAGGAGTTAGTTATCTCCGTAAAGGGAGATTCTGTATATAGTCAACTTAAATTTGAGGCTGGTGTGCATAGAGTCCAAAGAGTTCCAGCTACTGAATCTCAAGGTAGAGTTCATACCTCAACTGCTACAGTGGCTGTTATGCCTGAGGCTGATCCTGTTGAGGTTAAAATTGATCCAACAGATCTAGAGGTTGGAACAGCAAGATCAGGAGGTGCAGGGGGACAAAATGTTAATAAGGTAGAGACAGCAATTGATCTTACCCACAAGCCTACAGGAATAAGAGTTTTTTGTACTCAAGAGAGATCACAATTGCAAAATCGCGAACGAGCAATGGAAATTCTAAGAGCTAAATTGTATGAAATTCAATTAAAAGAAGCCAATGCAAAAGAGAGATCGCAAAGGCTTTCCCAGGTTGGAACAGGGGATAGAAGTGAAAAAATCAGAACTTACAATTTTAAAGATAACAGGACAACTGATCATAGATTAGGTTCCAATTTTTCTCTTGAGCCAATTCTTGCTGGTCAATTAGAAGAAGTCATTAATGCATGCATTGCGCAAGAACAAAAAAGAATGATGGAAGATTTTAATAAAGACGTAAATTAAGATTTTTTTATTAGATTGCAACCCCTATTACGTATTTACTCCATTCTTTATGCCTGCCAGAGTCAATTTGTCTTGTAGCTTCAAAATTTAGATTACTTAATGGACGATACGGCTTACGTTTTAAGGGCATATTCGCCTCTTCGGGGGTTCGATTACCTTTCTGTACATTACATCTTAGACATGCTGTAGTAACATTTTCCCAGTTATCTGTTCCACCTCTGCTTCTTGGTAAAACATGATCTATTGATAGGTCACTTCCCCTATAATTACAGTATTGGCAAGCATTATTATCTCTCAGAAGAATATTTTTTCTTGTTAAAGAAACCTCTCTAAAAGGAACTTTGACGTAGTAACGAAGTCTTATAACTGTTGGCAACTTTTTCCCGCTATGTATTGGATATGTTTTATCTTCCTCTAAGCTTTCTGCTTTACCTTTAATCATCAAAATTACTGCTCTTCGCCAGGAAGTGATGTTTAAAGGTTCATAAGATGCATTTAAAACCAGAGTCTGACCCATGCCAAAATACAATTTACATGTCATGCTAACTGTATATTTCTATAAGCGCATATATTTGTGCAAAGTTAATGCAAAATAGTCAAACAAATCAAGTATTTAATTTTGACAAATTTCCAAATTTTGAAAAAGATATAGATCTAAAACAAAGAGCATGGATTGAAGTTAAAGGTGAAGCAATAGAAACAAATGTTAGAGAATTAAGATCAAAATTAAGTAAAAATTGTCAATTTATGGCAGTCGTTAAAGCTGATGGATATGGACATGATGCTAAATTTGTATCAGATTATGCTATCAAAGGTGGAGCATCTCAATTAGGTGTTGCCACATTAAATGAAGGCATTAAGCTTCGTTCTTTTGGAGTTAAAAAACCAATACTTATCCTCGGAAATCTTTATACAAAAAGGGATCTTATTATATGTTTTAAAAATGATCTTATGCCAACTATCAGTAGTATAAGAGAATGTTTAATTTGCAATAACGTTGGTAAGCACTTTGGATTGAAATTTCCTCTACATCTTAAAGTTGATACTGGAATGTCAAGATTAGGATTTGATTACAATAAATTTGTTCAGCGATTTGAAAACATCAAATGTTTTGACAATATTTCTATTGAGGGAATTTATAGTCATTTATCATCTGCAGATGAACTAAACTCATTAGATCCAAAAAGTATTACACAATTACAACGGCAGAAGTTTCAGGAATTATTAAAGCAAATTAATGTTGATAGAAATAAAAATATCAAGATTCATTTGGCTAATTCAGCGGGAATGCTTCTTGATAAAAATTTCCATTTTCATATGGTTCGTGTTGGATTATCTATGTATGGATATAATCCTTTGTCAAAATTAAATAAAAATTTATTGCTTAAACCAGCTTTATCTTTGAAGGTCAAAGTAGCTTTTATAAGAACTATTGATAAAGGTGTAAGTGTAAGTTATGGAGGCAACTTTGTAAGTCATAGAAAAACTAAGTTAGCTGTATTAAGTATTGGTTATGCAGATGGTGTACCAAGAAATCTTTCAGGCAAAATTAACGTTATCCATAATAATAACTTTTATCCTCAAGTTGGATCTATAACTATGGACCAAATGATGGTAGATATTACGGATTCACATGAAATTAAAGTTGGTAGTACCATGGTATTACTAGGATCTGATGGAGATAAAACAATTTCTCCTATTGAATGGGCAAGAAAATCTAATACTATCCCTTGGGAAATTCTTTGTTCTTTTAAAAATAGATTACCGAAAGTTCAAGTAGATTAGACATTTCGATTAAATAAAAAATTTTGAATGTTTGCATAAAAATTGATAATGTATAAGAGCTGGAGAGGTGGCTGAGTGGTTGAAAGCGGCTCCCTGCTAAGGAGTTACAGGAGGTAACTTTTGTCGAGGGTTCGAATCCCTCCCTCTCCGTGATTTATTTAAAATTTTTTTAATTAATATTTGTTTTAAAACAAATTAAGATTAATATCTTTAAGTTCATAAATAGAATTTAAAATCAAGTCAGCGCCTGCATATCTAAGATTTGTTTCGTAAGAATTACGTTCTTTCAATCGAGAATTTAAATGTAAATGAGGGGGAGCTATTCCGATACTTATGAATTTCTGAGATGGTATCTCCTTTCTAGCGTTTATAACTGTATTTATATCTGCAATAGTATCTCCTACATATGCAATGGGAATATTTGATTCGCCAAGTTTATCTCCAATAAGCTTTTTTGATAAGTTAATAAAACCTTTAGGATCAGGCTTGTCAGGGGCATCTCCCATAGATATCAATGGTGGTGATTTTAGTCCAAGTCTTTTTTCTAAAACAAATTTTGCCGAGGCAGTCTCTGCACCACTAACAAAACCCCAAATTATTCTATTGCTTTCTAATAAATCAAAAAACTTTTTATCAACTAATAACTCTTCATTTGTTATGTAACCAGACCAGTATTTACTATCTTTATTTGGATCTCCACCAAAGTAAAACTCTTCAAAACATTTCACTATCTCCTCTCTTGCAGGTATTTCAATATTAAAGTTTCCTTTTTTTTTAAATCTTTTTATAAATTCTAAACTTAAATCCCAGTCATTATTCCAGATCCCTTCATTTTTGGCATTATCAATATCTATATAACTTGGCTCCCATCCGGTAAATTTGTAGACTGTTTTTTTTAATGAAAGTCTGTAACTATTTTCTACGCTTCGTATTACACCATCGATGTCAAATAAAATTAAACCAATATTATTCAATGAATTTTCTTAATCGTTTATAAAAGATTAGTATTCTTATTAAAAAAAAGCAAAGAAAAAAAATTCTATGGATAATTTATTTATTACCTAAACTTAATTTTGTAAATATCCTCTTGGAGTAAGAAATATTTCATCTATTAATGTAGTTTGAGAATTGCCAATAATTATTATTGATAACATATCAATCTCTTTAAAAGGAATGGTCTTTAAAGTGAAAAATTTTTTGGTTTGATTTTCTCTCCCCACTTGTCTAGCTATTAAAACTGGAGTATCACTATGCCTAGATTGTAAACATATATCTATTACACTTTTTAGCTGCCAATTTCTTTCAATGGATTGAGGATTAAATAAAGCTATTACAAAGTCACCCACAAGAGCTCCTTCAATTCTTTTTTCTATTAAAGACCATGGAGTTAATTTATCGCTTAAGCTTACTGAACAAAAGTCATTCATTAGTGGTGCTCCACTAATCGCAGCAGCTAATTGAACACTACTTATACCTGGATGTACTTCAAAGTAAGGCCTGTATTCTTTTTTGATTTTTTGTAGTAACTCCAAAAGTAAACCAGCCATTCCATAGAATCCAGATTCCCCTGAAGAAATTAAAGCCACTTTTATTCCTTCCTCGGCTATTTGAATTGCTTTATTGCATCTCTCTTTTTCTTCAGTGAGTTTACTTTCAATTAAAACCTGATCATTCCTTTTTAAGGGTTTTATTAAATCTAAATACATTTTGTATCCAATCCAAACAGTACATCTTGAAAGTGCTTTCCTTGCATTATTGGTTAGGAAGGAGATATCACCAGGCCCACTTCCAATAATATGGATTTCGCCATGGGTTGGATTATATTGATTTTTTGATTCTGCTACAGCGATAGTTACAGCACCAGATTGATTTTTAAAAATTCTTTTTTCTTCTAATAATTTTGATTCTTCTCCTGCTGCGAGTAAGCAAGAGGCTTCTGCTACGGAAGGGGTGCCAATTTCATTTTGCACAACATTTGATGGATTTGGAACAATTATTTTTGAAAGATCTTTTTTACTAAAAAACTTTATAGGCAAGTTTTTTTCTTTAGCAAGTTCTAAAATTCCTTTCTCATCTTTTTTAATATCAATAGTTGCAAATCCCGCAATTGATTGCTGTGATAAATTTCTTGACTCTAAAAAATTATTTAAAGAATTTGTTATTAATTCTTTGCTTGTATTTCTTTCACATCCTATACCAACCCATAATACGGGCGGGTGCCAAGTTGTTTTATAATTTTCGTATATACTCACATAAAATGTTGAATCTGTTTTTTCAGTTTCTTTTTTATCAATTTGATTAATAATTTCAGCTGATTCTGAATTTTTCCATAAGCTAATACCAGATAATTGTTTGCAAAATATTTCTTCGTTCTTAGCTTGTTTAATTACTAGTTTTGACCAATCGTTTATTTTGCCTGATCTTTTCCAACCCCATTGATTACCAAATGCATCAAGATTTAAGAGGCTTTGATCATTGGAATTATTGGTTTCTATAATTTCGCCACCAAGTAAATTAGCAATTTGATATGCAATATTTTGCGTATTTGACTGATGTAAGCCAATTAGAGGAACTATTTTGGAACATTTGTTATCTATAACTATTACTCCTGGATCTTGATCTTTAGAGGTTAAAAATGGATTTATTATGCGTATTGATGCAGCAATTGAGCCTATAAAAATTATTAAATCTATCTCCGGCCATTTGTTTAGTAAAATTTCTCTAGGTTTTTGTACTTGAATAAGTTCATTTTCCTTTCCATCCTCTTTTGAAGAACCTGCAAAATATATGTTTTTGACAAATTCTGTTTTTTTAAGCCTTTTTAAAATTTCTTTTGAATTATTAGATAGACCTATCGCAATGCCTTTCAAATTAGAAAATATTGATAGTAACTTTGAAATTATATCCTGTCGCTGGATTTGAAAAATTTTCTTTGAAATATAAAAAAAAATTTAAGAAATTTAAGTAAAATTTGAGTAAAAATACTCATAATATAGTCGTAGACTAGAATTTAACAAAATATTCATATAGTAACAATCATTAGAACATTTGTTACGTTAATGCATAACGAAAGAATCTTTGCCTTATTATTTTTGAAACGAATATTTAAAGTCCTGAAGGATTCGTTTTCTTGAACATTATCATTAAAAATAGGTTCAAGATCCGATCAATCGGCTTTAATGTCAATTATTTTCGAGGTGCTAGATGACCATCAGCCCACCAGAAAGTGGAGAAAAAAACAAAAAAGTTTTGGAAGATCCTGTCAAGGCCGATCCAAGACCTATTGATTTTGCCAAATTAGATAAGCCAGGTTTCTGGTCAAGTAAATTATCTAAGGGTCCAAAAACTACAACTTGGATCTGGAATTTGCATGCTGATGCACATGATTTCGATGTGCATACAGGCGATGCTGAAGAAGCAACTAGAAAAATCTTTTCAGCTCATTTTGGACATCTTGCAGTCATTTTTATATGGATGAGTGCTGCATTTTTCCATGGCGCAAGATTTTCTAATTACACAGGTTGGTTAGCTGATCCAACTCATGTTAAACCCGGAGCTCAACAAGTATGGGCAATTGTTGGTCAAGAAATGCTTAATGCTGATCTTGGTGCTAACTACAACGGTATTCAAATTAGTTCAGGAATATTCCACATGTGGCGAGCATGGGGAATCACTAATGAGAGTGAACTTATGGCTTTAGCCATAGGTGCTGTAGTAATGGCTGCACTTATGCTCCACGCAGGAATTTTTCATTACCATAAAGCAGCTCCAAAAATGGAGTGGTTCCAAGATATTGAGTCTATGCTTAACCACCATATAGCTGGTTTAGTTGGGCTAGGATCTTTAGCATGGGCTGGCCATTGTATTCATATCGGAGCTCCTACTGCTGCTATCTTAGATGCAATTGATGCTGGCTCTCCTTTAGTTATTAATGGCAAAGAAATAGCAACTATTGCAGATATGCCTATGCCGCATCAACTCTGCGATCCACAAATTATCGGTCAGATATTTCCAGGATTAGCAAGTGGTACAGGCAATTTCTTTAGTTTAAATTGGTTAGCTTTCTCTGACTTCCTTACTTTCAAAGGTGGACTTAACCCTGTGACAGGAAGCTTGTGGATGACTGATGTTTCACATCATCATTTAGCTTTTGGTGTAATAGCAATAATCGGTGGTCATATGTATAGAACCAATTATGGTATTGGTCATAGTATGAAAGAAATATTAGATTCACAACAAGGAGACCCAATATTATTCCCTGCTCCTAAAGGTCATCAAGGTCTTTTTGAGTTCATGGCAGAAAGTAGACATGCACAGCTATCAGTAAACTTAGCGATGCTTGGATCAATAAGCATACTTGTATCTCATCATATGTATGCGATGCCTCCATATCCTTATATAGCTACTGACTATATGACAGTTCTTGGATTATTTACCCATCACATGTGGATAGGTGGATTATTCATCGTAGGAGCAGGGGCGCATGCTGGAATTGCAATGGTTAGAGATTATGATCCGGCAAAACATATCGATAATGTATTAGACAGAATTCTTAAGGCAAGAGATGCCTTAATCAGTCATTTGAACTGGGTATGTATGTGGTTAGGATTCCATAGTTTTGGACTCTATATTCACAACGACACTATGAGAGCTTTGGGTAGACCTCAAGATATGTTTAGTGATTCTGCAATCCAACTTCAGCCAATCTTTGCTCAATGGGTACAGAGTATTCAAGCATCTGCTGTTGGAACTTCTCTTTTAGCAGGTACTGCAGAAGCTTTACCTCACAAAGCTTTAAGTGAAGTTTTTAATGGAAGTTTAGTAGAAGTTGGTGGAAAGGTTGCAATAGCGCCAATTCCATTAGGAACAGCTGATTTAATGATTCATCATATTCATGCTTTCCAAATCCATGTAACTGTTTTGATACTTCTCAAAGGAGTACTTTATGCAAGAAGTTCAAGGTTGATCCCTGATAAAGCTTCTTTAGGATTTAGATTTCCTTGTGATGGTCCTGGAAGAGGTGGTACATGTCAAGTTTCTTCATGGGATCACGTTTTCTTGGCTCTATTCTGGATGTATAACTGTTTATCAATAGTTATTTTCCACTTCTCTTGGAAAATGCAGAGTGATGTTTGGGGACTTACTGGTGGTAATTTCGCACAAAGTTCAATTACTATCAATGGTTGGCTAAGAGATTTCCTCTGGGCTCAAGCTTCTCAAGTATTAACAAGCTACGGTCAATCAATAAGCATGTACGGTTTGATGTTCTTAGGAGCTCACTTTATATGGGCGTTCAGTTTAATGTTCCTCTTCAGCGGAAGAGGATATTGGCAAGAATTGTTTGAATCAATTGTTTGGGCACACAATAAACTTAAGGTTGCACCAACCATTCAACCTCGTGCTCTATCTATTACTCAGGGACGTGCAGTAGGTGTTACACACTTCCTTGTAGGTGGAATTGCTACCACATGGGCCTTCTTCCATGCTCGCCTTTTCGGGCTGGGCTAATAACCTGAACTTCACCTTTTTAATTCAATGGCAACAAAATTTCCATCATTTAACCAGGGTCTAGCTCAGGACCCCACAACCCGACGAATATGGTACGGAATAGCTACCGCTCATGACTTTGAAAGTCATGATGGTATGACCGAAGAAAAACTTTATCAGAAGCTTTTCTCCACACATTTTGGTCATCTAGCAATCATCGCCCTATGGGTTGCAGGTAACTTATTTCATATTGCTTGGCAGGGTAACTTCGAGCAATTTGTACTTGATCCAACTCACGTTCGTCCTATTGCTCATGCTATTTGGGATCCTCATTTTGGATCTGGCATTACAGAAGCAATGACACAAGCTGGAGCCAGTGGTCCAGTAAACATAGCTTACTCAGGTCTCTACCATTGGTGGTACACAATCGGAATGAGAACTAATGAGCAACTCTTCCAGGCTTCAATATTCATGAGTATTTTGGCTTGTTGGACTTTATTTGCAGGTTGGTTACATTTACAGCCAAAATTTAGACCTTCACTAGCTTGGTTTAAAAATGCAGAGTCAAGATTAAATCATCATTTAGCTGTTTTATTTGGTTTTAGTAGTATCGCTTGGACAGGACATTTGGTTCATGTAGCAATACCTGAATCAAGAGGACAGCATGTAGGGTGGGATAATTGGTTAACAGTTCTTCCACATCCCGCTGGATTAGCTCCTTTCTTTACTTTGAATTGGGGAGCATATGCGCAAAACCCTGATTCTTTAGATCAAGTTTTTGGTACAGCAGAGGGAGCTGGAACAGCAATCTTTACATTTTTAGGTGGTCTTCATCCTCAAAGTGAAGCATTATGGCTCACTGATATTGCTCATCACCATATTGCAATTGGTACAGTTTTTGTAATCGCTGGCCATATGTATAGAAATACTTTTGGCATAGGTCATAGCCTTAAAGAAATTACAGAAGCTCATAATACTAGGCATCCTAATGACCCTCATAAAGGTAGTTTTGGGATCAATCATGATGGAATATATGAAACTGTTAATAACTCATTACATTTCCAACTTGGCCTAGCATTAGCATCACTTGGGGTAGCTACTTCACTTGTAGCTCAACATATGGGTGCATTACCTTCTTACGCTTTTATTGCTAGGGACTATACTACACAATCTGCTTTATATAGTCATCATCAATACATAGCAATGTTCTTGATGGTTGGTGCATTTGCACACGGAGCCATTTTCTTTGTAAGAGATTATGATCCCGAACTAAATAAAGATAATGTATTAGCAAGAGTTCTTGGAACAAAGGAAGCTTTGATAAGTCACCTTAGCTGGGTAACAATGTTGCTAGGATTCCATACTCTTGGAATTTATGTTCATAACGACGTTGTTGTAGCTTTTGGTAACCCTGAGAAGCAAATTTTAATTGAGCCAGTATTTGCTCAATTCGTTCAAGCTGCTCAAGGTAAGATGATGTACGGCTTTAACGCTTTATTATCTGATCCTACAAGTTCAGCAAGTCTTGCTGCTAATTCATTGCCAGGTAATCATTACTGGATGGATCTTATCAATAGACAAGATGCATTAAGTGCTTTCTTACCTATCGGTCCTGCAGATTTCTTAGTACACCATGCTATCGCTTTAGGCCTTCATACAACAGCTCTAATCCTCATTAAAGGTGCACTTGATGCTAGAGGAACAAAATTAATTCCTGATAAGAAAGATTTAGGATATGCATTCCCTTGCGACGGCCCTGGACGTGGAGGTACTTGTGATAGCTCATCTTGGGACGCTATGTATTTAGCTATGTTCTGGGCATTAAATTTACTAGCATGGGTAACTTTTTACTGGCATTGGAAACATCTAGCAATATGGCAGGGTAATGTTGCGCAATTTAATGAGTCAGGAACTTATCTAATGGGTTGGTTCAGAGACTATCTATGGTTAAACTCTGCTCAACTTATTAACGGATATAATCCATTTGGGGTAAACTCATTATCTCCTTGGGCTTGGATGTTCCTATTCGGTCACTTAGTTTGGGCTACTGGTTTCATGTTCCTAATATCATGGCGTGGTTACTGGCAAGAATTAATTGAAACATTAGTCTGGGCACATCAGCGTACTCCAATTGCTAACCTTGTTGGCTGGAGAGATAAGCCAGTTGCTCTTTCAATTGTTCAAGCTAGATTAGTTGGGTTAGCACATTTCACCATTGGTAACATTCTCACTTTTGGTGCATTTGTGATTGCATCAACTTCTGGTAAGTTTGGCTAAATTTCCTTTAAATAATACAAATCACCACTTCTGTGGTGATTTTTTTTGTTTTTTTTTAATGCTATAAATTAAGTTAAAATTATATAAATATATCAAATATAAATGTCAGATATAAAACAATTAATTTCTATTATCATCCCTGTTTTCAATGAAAGTGAGAGTATTGGTTTTTTATTGGATGAAGTTATAAATGTAATGTCATTACATAAATTTAATTTTGAATTGATTGTTGTAAATGATGGTTCTAAAGACAATACTCAACAAGTATTAAAACAATTAATTCTCAAAATTAAAGAATTGTCAGTGATTTCCCTTCGCAAAAATTATGGGCAAACTGCAGCAATGTCAGCTGGCTTTGATAACTCTAAAGGCAATATTGTCATTACTTTGGATGGTGATTTACAGAATGATCCAAATGATATTCCGATATTAATTTCAGAAATCAATAATGGATACGATTTGATTTGTGGATGGAGGTTTGATAGGAAAGATAAATTAATTAATAGAAAGATACCATCAAAAATAGCGAATAAATTAATAGCTCGCGTAACAGGTTTGAAGTTGCATGATTATGGATGCTCATTAAAAGCTTTTAAGAAAGAAATAATTGATGATATTAAATTGTATGGAGAACTTCACAGGTTTTTGCCCGTCTTAGCAAATATTGAAGGTGCAAGAATCAAAGAAATTAAAGTCAATCATAGAAGCAGGCAATATGGATCTAGCAAATATGGAATAGATAGAACTTTTAGAGTTTTAATGGATTTACTAACTGTTTGGTTTATGACTAAATTTTTAACAAGACCGATGTATGGATTTGGTTTTTTTGGAATCATAAGCATTTTGATTAGCCTTGCAATGAGTTCGTATTTGATAGTTTTAAAAATAATGGGTGAGGATATTGGAAATCGTCCGTTGTTAATGTTTGCTTTAATATTGGGAATTGCTGGGGTTCAATTATTTAGTTTCGGATTATTGAGCGAACTTTTAATTAGAACATATCATGAAAGTCAAAGTCGTCCAATTTATAGAATAAGGTCAATAAGTAGTGCCAATAAAAATTAAATTTTTACTTGAATTTCCTTATTAATAAAGCTGAAAGTTTAACCACTTCAGGAGACATATCTCTTAAGCCTTGTCGTAAAATTGATAATGTTGATTTATCGGACAATTCTTCCGCAATTTTTAATGCTTTTAATTTGTCTTCTGTATTTCCCTGGAAAAGACTAAACATTTTATTTCTTTGAGAATTTTTATAAAATAATGAGTACTTTTTTGCTTCGTGATTGTATAAAAAACTTTTTTTATTAGATAGTAATTTATTGTTATTTTTTCTATGATTTTTTAATTTATCAAAATGTAATCTGCCCTTATTTATAAACTTTCTAAAGCTTCTTTTTTTTAAAACTAGAAGTAATATTCCTATGAAAACAATAAGTACAATTGCGAAAAAATTTAACATGTAAAAAGTTAATAATTTTTATATCATCCAGTAATAAAATTAACACTATTTCGCAGATAAATACTAAAGTGTTTAAAGATGTTTAAAGAACTATGCCATCTGATTTACCAAGTCTTTTACCCTCAATTTTTGTTCCATTAATTGGTATAGCAATGCCTGCTGTTTTTATCGTATTGATTGGAAGATTTATTACAGCAACTGAATAAATTATTAAACACTAAACTATTAAAAAACATGAGCGACTTTCAAAAATCATTCTCAGAATCAACAAGTTCAATTAAGTTTGATGAGAAATACATAGATAATTCTGTACAACCAAATGATATTGGTGTTGCAGAACAATGGGCAGTAAAAACTGTTGCTGATCCATTTGTTGGTAATTTAGCCACCCCAGTTAATAGTGGCTATTTTACAAAAGCTTTTATAAATAATTTGCCTTTTTATAGAGAAGGTATTTCTCCTAATTTTAGAGGGTTAGAAACTGGAGCAGCTTTTGGATATCTCCTATACGGTCCTTTCACTATGACTGGCCCACTAAGAAATTCTGAATTTGCTCTAACTGCTGGACTTCTTGCAGCTATTGGAGCTGTTCATATTTTGACAGCACTCTTAGTTCTTTATAATGCACCCGGTAAGGCACCTAATGTTCAACCTCCAGATGTGACTGTTAATAATCCGCCAAAGGACTTATTTACAAGAGCTGGTTGGGCTGATTTTACAAGTGGATTTTGGTTAGGAGGCTGCGGTGGAGCTGTTTTTGCTTGGCTACTTGTTGGGACATTGCACTTAGATACCATAATGCCAATTATTAAAAATATTTGGACTGCTGGGTAATTCCTAAATAAAAGAATAAGTAATATTTATAATTTAATTTGAAATTAAAGTGTTAGCTCTACTTACTAACGTATTGTTCTGTCCCATCTATAATTTCTAACAACTCTTCCTGCAGAAATAAGCTTAGATTTATAATGCAATGAGATTTTATCATTAGACTGTTTTAGGGTATCTAATCCTATTCCATTTCTACCAAAATCCTTTCCAGAGCTATGGTAATACAAACCGTCTCCTTTGTAGATTCCAATATGATCACATTTTTCTATATTTCCAAAAAATAAAAGATCTCCAGGTCTTAGAGCTGCATAAGACTCTTTGAAATAAAAAAGATGTTTACAAAAACTTTTTATTTGATAAGAGTCTCGAGGTAGATGAATTCGATGCTTTAAAAAAGCAGTCTGAATTAAACCTGAACAATCAAAATTGGGTCCTAATGTTCCTCCCCAAAGGTATTCATTAGTTAACTCAGCTTGATCCTTGATCCATTTTAAAATCGAGGTAATTTTATCTTTCATAAGGAAGTGCTCATTTTTTAAACTTTCAGTTTTATTTAATTTATATTTTTCAATAATCAATCCATCTAAATTTATCCAACAGATGTAACCATCTTCATATAGTTGAACTAATATTCTTGAGAATTTATGGTTGTTTTGATAAAAATTTGGATAAATAAGCCTAAAAATTCTATTTTTAAATATTTCAGTAACTAATTTATTTTCTGTTTCATTTTGATATCCAGAAATATTAACTTTTAATTTCCACCAAATAGTTTTTGAAAAATTAGTTTGTTTAAATAGTGAGATAGGATTTTTATAATTTTCCATACAATGTCCTTTTACTATTTAAGTAAAGAGATGGGTCTAGCCCTAAATGAAATTTTAGGGAGAGTATTTTCTCATAATAAAGATTTTTCAAGAGAAGATATTGCAATAACTTGGATTAATTATAAAAGTGAAAATAACAGTGTATTTAAAGGCTTTGGAACTGGTATTAATAATAAAAATATGGTTTACCCTGCCAGCATAGTCAAGTTGGTTTATGGCCTTGCTGCATTTTATTGGATTAAAAAAGGAAGTTTACTATTATCAGATGAACTTAATGATGCTGTAATGAAAATGCTGTCTTTCTCAAGTAATAATGCAACAAGCTTCTTAATTGATTTACTTACAGGAACAACAAGTGGACCTTGTATTGAAGGGGAATTATGGAAAACTTGGAAATATCAAAGAAGTATAATAAATGATTGGCTACATGATTTACATTGGGACGAATTAAGGGGTATAAATTGCTGTCAGAAGACTTGGGATGATGGACCATATGGTCGTGAAAAAGAATTTTATGGGCATGACAATAACAATAGAAATGCTATGAATTCTGATTCAGCTGCAAGGGTTTTGGAGGAAATTATGATTCATATTGATTATCAAAAAAATGACTTGAATTTACGAAGTTTTTTACAAAGAAATTTAAATAAAGTTGTTCGTAAAAACGATCCTATTAATCAAATAGATGGTTTTTTGGGTGAAGGATTACCAGAAACCATTAATCTTTGGAGTAAGGCAGGCTTAATGTCTGAAGTTAGACATGATTCAGCTTGGTGGACTAATAGTCAATCTCTACAGACTTTATTAGTTGTTTTTTGTAATGGAGAAAAATATTCCAAAGATTCTTCCTTCTTACCATTAATAGCAAAAGAAGTATATGAATATAATAAGAGATATAATTTTAAGAATTAAAGTAAATCGTCTAGATAATTAGAATCTAATTTATCAGTATAGGCTTCATATGGTAACATCATTACCTCTTCAGAATCTAGATCATTCATAATCCATTCTCTATATTCTGCTAACAAACTTTTTCTATCTTCATTATGTAATTCAAAAATACGCAATGCTGTATCTTTAAAATTTTCTTTAATTAAATTTTCAATTTCTTTTTTCCTCATTTTATGTTAATTCTCTCTCCAAAATTACTCTTCTTATTGTTGACAATGCAATTCCAGTTTGTGATCTGATTGATCGATATGAATATCCCTCATTACGCAATCTGATTACTAAAGATTCCTTTAATGGACTTATTTTGGGCCTTCCTCCTAGATTACTTCCAGATAATTTTTTACGTAATAGTTTTTCTTTTTTTCTTTCACCTAAACTTTTCTCTTCCAAATTATCTAATTCACATAGAATTTCAAAAATTGAAGAATTTGCTTTAGACGTTTCATTAGCCGCAAAAAAACCAGTCAAAGTTCGCAATGTAATATCATTATTAATGAGTTTGTTTATTGTCCTCAAACATTCTTTTTTATTTTTAAATGCTCTGTCAAGCTTAGTAATTATAAATTGATCACCTTTAGATAAGCAATTTATAGCTTTGTTGAGTTCGGGTTTGGTTTCTTCATCTAAACTTATAAATTCAGAGAAAATTAAACTGCAACCTTCTTCCTTTAAAATTTTTATTTGCTCTTCTAAATATTCATATTCATTATGAGTAGCTCTAGCATAACCTATTGCTTTAGAGTTTTTATTTTTTTCAGATAGTAAAAGACGTTTTCTTTTAAATTTAAAAGTCAATGTTTTATTACATATATTTTTAACTGTATCAATTAATATATAAAAAAACACTTTTTAGTACAAAAAATATTAACTAAACTTGATAATCTATAATAAAAATGAGTAAAAAATTGTTCTTATATCTATATTAAAAATAACGTTCTACATACTGTTTGATATTTAGTTAATAGAACAAAAAATATTTTGTAAGTTGTAACTTGAATTAGGATTTTAAAATTATCAATGGACTAGTTAAATTCATTTATTTTTTGACATCTATTGAGTAGTCTTCATTTCTGAAATTATTAATAGTTAATTCAAAATGTTTTTAGTAAAATAAGAATAAAGGCTAGAAAAAATTAATTTGACTAATAATTCCAATAGTTTAATTTCAAAACCTGATTGGTTAAGAGTAAAAGCTCCGCAAGTTGAGAGAATTGGCAATACTGCAAATTTGTTAAATGATTTAAATCTCAACACTGTATGTCAAGAGGCAAGTTGTCCAAATATTGGTGAATGTTTTGCAAGTGGTACTGCCACTTTCCTCATAATGGGTCCTGGCTGTACTAGGGCATGTCCATATTGCGATATTGATTTTGATAGATCTAAAAGAGAATTAGATCCAACAGAACCATATCGTTTAGCCGAAGCTGTTTATAGAATGCAACTTAAACATGTCGTAATCACTTCAGTTAATAGAGACGATCTTGAGGATGGTGGCGCATCTCAATTTTTTAAATGTGTTTATCAAGTAAGAAAAAAATCGCCTGAAACTACTATTGAGCTCTTAATACCTGATCTTTGTGGCAACTGGAAAGCGCTTGAAAAAGTTCTTGATTCAAACCCAAACGTTTTAAACCATAATATTGAGACTGTGTCTTCGCTATATAAAAAAGTACGACCTCAGGGTAAATATGAGAGAACTCTTGAGTTGCTTAAAAGGACCAGAGAATATTCTCCAAAAGTTTATACAAAGTCAGGTTTTATGCTTGGTTTAGGGGAAAAAGATGAGGAGGTCTTAAGTCTTCTTAAGGATTTAAAAAGTAATTTCGTTGATATTGTTACTATTGGCCAATACTTATCTCCTGGCCAAAATCATTTACCTGTGCAAAGATTTGTGAGTCCCTCAAAATTTAATTATTATAAAGTTTTCGGGGAAAAAGATTTGGACTTTATGCAAGTAGTTAGTTCTCCTTTAACTCGTAGCAGTTACCATGCTGAAGAAATTCAAAAACTTATGAAAAAGTATCCAAGATAGTCATTTTTATTTATTTGAATCTATCCACTCATTTAATTTCCACTCAACTAGATCATTTTTAATCATTGGATCATTCTTAATGATTTTTAGTGCATTTTTATAGTTATTCATCTCAAGAATAAGTAATCCGCCGTCACCTGGCCTCTTTAACTCATCTACTAAAAAACCACTTTTTATATTAATTCCCTCTTTTTTTAATTTTTTTATCCACTTAATATGTTCGTTAATTATGTTTTGTTTTAAATCATGATTAATTAGGTATTCTTTTTTTATGATTTCAGTTTTTATAAAGAAAGGCATTTACATTTTCTTTATGCCAAGCATTTCTTCTTCGCTTGGGGGAACTATTAATTTGAAAGTACTCTTGTAATAAGACCAATTTTCGATTATTTTGGCAGCCTTTAAGCTATTTGTTTTTGCTCGATATTCTCTAATAATTTCCAATAAGATATTTTCCTGCTTTGATGAAGTTATTTTATGAATGCTAACTATTTCCTTATTAACTTTATTACTTAAATCGTTCTTCTCATCGATTATAAAAGCTATTCCACCAGTCATGCCAGCACCAATATTCCTTCCTGTAGAACCTAGGATAACTACTTTCCCACCTGTCATATATTCACAACAATGATCACCTGCTCCTTCTGTTACCGCTGTAGCACCACTATTTCTTACTGCAAATCTTTCTCCTGATTTTCCTAATGCAAATAATTTCCCACCTGTTGCTCCATAAAGACAAGTATTTCCTAAGATAACTTGTTCGGAGGAGATTTTATCTATTGTGGGTGGAATTATTGTGAGTATTCCTCCATTCATTCCTTTACAAACATAATCATTAGCTTCTCCTATTAATTGAACATTCATTCCCTTCAATAAAAAGGCACCAAAGCTTTGTCCTGCATATCCTTTGAAATTTAAGTTGAGTTCGCCATTGAAGCCAGTATTGCCATGAAATTCTGCGATTTCGCCTGATATTTTTGCACAAACACTTCTATCTGTATTTTTTATCTCAATTTCTTTGGTCAATTTTTCATGATTTTTAATTGAATCTATAAATTCAGTATCAGACAAAAACTCGTCTTCTAATACAGAACCATTACTATGAGCATTTTTTGAATGTTTTAACCATGATCTATCAGTGTTTGAGTGCTCACTATTTACTAGAGAAGAGAGATCGATATTAGAAGTTTTTGGAAGACCGATATTTCTTGCAGTAAGAAATTCTTGATTACCAATCAGTTCTTCCATATTAGAAACTCCGATACTACTCATTATCTGTCTTACTTCTTCTGCAATATACAAGAAAAAATTGACAACATTTTCTGGAATACCTTTAAATCTTTTTCTTAACTCTTCTTTTTGAGTGGCAACTCCAACAGGACACTTGTTTGTATGACAAACTCTAGCCATTATGCATCCTTCAGCAATCATCGCTACAGAACCAAAACCGTATTCCTCAGCACCTAGTAAAGCCGCAATAACTACGTCCCAGCCTGTTTTAAGACCTCCATCAGTTCTCAAAATTACTCTTTCGCGTAAGTTATTCTCTAAGAGAGATTTATGAACCTCAGCAACACCTAGTTCCCATGGTAAACCTGCATGTTTAATAGAACTCAGGGGTGAAGCACCTGTACCTCCGTCATGTCCTGATATTTGAATTACATCTGCATTAGCTTTGCTTACTCCAGCAGCAATAGTGCCTATACCAATTTCAGAGACAAGTTTAACGCTTACTTTCGCTTTTGGATGAACTTGGTGTAAGTCGTGGATAAGTTGAGCTAAATCTTCAATGGAATAAATATCATGATGCGGGGGAGGAGATATTAAAGCTACTCCAGGTTTACTATTTCTTAGTTTTGCGATGTAAGAATCAACTTTTGGACCAGGTAATTGTCCCCCCTCTCCGGGTTTTGCACCTTGGGCCATTTTAATTTCCAGTTGTTTACCACTTCTTAGATATTCAGGTGTAACTCCAAATCTTCCTGATGCTATTTGTTTAATAGCTGAGCATGCGGTGTCTCCATTCTCTAAGCCTTTAATAAATGGCAACGTCGCTGACTGAGTATTTTCATCGATATCATTTAAAACATTAAAACGAGCTGGATCTTCTCCTCCTTCTCCACTATTACTTTTTCCACCAATTCTATTCATTGCAACTGCTAAAACTTCATGCGCTTCTCTGGATAAAGCACCTAAACTCATTCCTCCAGTACAGAACCTTTTGCAAATTGATTCAACACTTTCAACTTCCTCTAATCGAATACTTTTTCTTTTTGAATTAATTGTTAGTAAATCTCTAAGAGATGTTGTCGGTCTATTAATAATAAGTTTTTTGTAAGTTTCAAAATGATCGTATCCTGGCCCTTGTTTTACCGCTGAATGTAAAACTTTGGACATCTCTGGGTTATTGGAATGATATTCTCCATTATTTCTAAATTGTACAAATCCTAAAAATTCTAATTTCTTTAAATCGATCTCTGGATAGGCTTTCGTATGTATTGAAAGTGTTTCATTAGTTAATTCTTTTAGTGTTATGCCAGCGATACGACTTGTTGTACCATCAAAAGCAATTTTTATTAAGTCAGAGCCAAGGCCTACAGCTTCAAAAATTTGTGCACCATGGTAACTAGATAAAAGTGAGATACCTATTTTTGAGAGAATTTTTCTTAGACCGTCTTCTAGAGCTTTTTTAATATTTTCTTGAACATCCACTATTGATAATGGATTTATTTTTTTGCTATCAATGAGTTTTTGTGTTTTTGGATGTTTTAACCAGTGTCTACCTGCTTCGAAGGTCAACCAAGGGCAAACTGCACTTGCTCCATATCCAATTAAACAAGCTAAGTGATGTGTGCTCCAACATTGACCTGTCTCAATTATTAGAGAAGCTTTTAGTCTGATTTCTTTTTTAAGAAGATAATGATGAATTGCTCCAACAGCAAGTAAAGGAGGTATAAAAGCCTTTTTAGGATTAATTCCCTTATCAGAAATGATAATTAAAGAGCAACCTTCTTTTATAGACTGCTCACTCTGTTTACAGATTGCTTTTAATTGGTTCTCTAAGCCTTGAATACCTTCCTCTAAATCAAACAAACTTGAAATTGTCTGAGATTTAATTTTTGATTTTTTAATGGAAATGAGTTCTTCCTCATTAAGAATAGGACTTTGTAAATGAACAAAAGGTTTAGCATCTTTAATTTCAAATGGTGTACATCTTTCTCCTAGATGCATTTCTAAACTCATTACAAGTTTTTCTCTCAGAGGGTCAATAGGAGGATTAGTAACTTGCGCAAATCTTTGCTTAAAGTAGTCGTACAATATATGTGGCTTAGATGAAAGAACTGCTAATGGGATGTCGTCGCCCATGCAATAAGTAGGCTCTTTAGCTAATGAAGCCATTGAATCTAAGATAAGGTCATTATCTTCCGCTGAAAAACCGTATGCAGTTTGTTGTTGCAACAAATCAAGGTCTTTTAGTTTGCAGTCTTTCAACCATTCATTATTTTCAATTTTTATAGTTCTATTCCTGAGACGATTTTTATAATCATGCCTTTGAGCGGCTTCAGATTTTACTTCCCAATTTCTTAGGATTCTGTTCTGATGAAAATCAACTGCCAACATTTGTCCCGGTCCTAATCGACCCTTTTCTATTACTCTTTCTTCTTCAAGATCTACTACTCCTGTTTCAGAACCCATTATTACAAAACCATCATTTGTGATTGAATATCTTGCTGGTCTTAGGCCATTTCTATCAAGCGTTGCTCCGACAAAATTCCCATCAGCAAATACAAGGAGTGCTGGACCATCCCAAGCTTCTTGTAGGCTTGCAGAATATTCATAAAAAGCTTTTATATCCTCTCTCTGTTCAAGTTCTGGTTGATCTCTAAATGCTTCAGGAACAAGTTTTAATAATGAGTCAGTAATGGGCTGACCTGAACGAATATTGATTTCAAGAGTTGCATCAAGATTTGATGAATCACTTTTATTAACATCTACTATTGGCTTAATTTCGTTAGATAACTCTCCCCAAAAATCATCTATGTGTGTTTCTGAAGCTTTAGCCCAATTAATATTACCTAAGAGAGTATTAATTTCGCCGTTATGGCCTAAAAATCTCATGGGCTGAGCTAGTGGCCATTTTGGAAGTGTATTAGTACTAAAACGCCTATGGTAAACAGAAAATGATACTTTAAAACTCTCTTCTTTTAGATCTTGATAAAACTCAGATAATATTTCAGAACGAACCATACCTTTATAAACAACTGTTTTAGAACTTAGTGAGGCAAAATAAAATTCACAATCTCCAACATGGTTTTTAAAACTTTCTCTTATTCTTTTCTCAATTCTTTTCCGTAGTTGGAATAAAAGCCTCTCAATATCCTGATGATCTTTTTTATCTATGAATAAAATCCACTGACTGATAAAAGGAGCATTTGCCTTGGCTAAAGGACCTAAGATTTCATTATTTACAGGTACTGTTCTCCAAAATGTTTTTTTGACTTTTAATTTTTCTGCTTCTTCATCACATATTAATTTACATACTTCAATTTTCTCTTTGGTATTCGGCATAAATACCATGCCTAAACCTTTATCCAAGCCTTCTTTATTTTCTAAAATCATCTCTTGATCAATATATTCCCATGGGATTGAACATAAAATGCCCGCTCCATCTCCTGAATCACTATCTCCTCCACAACCTCCTCTATGTTCCATGCAATTAAGGCCTTTAAGGGATTGTTTCAGGATCCAATTGCTTTCTAGCCCTTTTATATTTGCTATGAAACCAACTCCACACGCATCTTTCTCACCAATTATTCCATTTGGGGAATAACTATCTTGATATGGCTCAACGATTCTTTTGATACTCTCTCCCATGGATTATTTAATTCTGTTTAGTTATTTATGTAATCCTATTATAAAAATAAATATGAAAATAAATCTAAAAATAATGAATATTTACCAAAGAATTTTAATTTCACAAATTTTTAAAAAAATATCATTAAAAACTTTTAGTTGGTACTCATGAAAGGTTATGATAATAAAAGTTTTTATTTTTTTCAAAATATAATAGATGCCTACCATCTCACAATTAATAGGTTCAGAAAGAAAACGTCTGACTAGGAAAACAAAATCTCCTGCATTAAAAGCTTGCCCTGAAAGAAGAGGGGTATGTACGAGAGTGTATACATCAACACCTAAAAAACCTAATTCAGCTTTAAGAAAAGTAGCAAGGGTGAGATTAACTTCTGGTTTCGAAGTAACTGCTTATATTCCTGGGATTGGACATAATTTGCAAGAACACTCTGTAGTGCTACTTAGGGGTGGAAGAGTTAAGGATTTGCCAGGAGTTAGATATCATATAATAAGGGGAACTTTAGATACCGCTGGAGTCAAAGATAGACGTCAATCCAGATCTAAGTATGGGGCAAAAGCTCCAAAAGATTAATTTGTAAACATCATTTTTTTAAAACATGTCACGTCGTAATGCAGCAGTAAAAAGACCAGTTCTTCCAGATCCTCAATTTAATAGTCGTCTTGCTTCAATGATGATTTCTCGATTGATGAAACATGGAAAAAAATCTACAGCTCAAAAAATATTGTCTGATGCTTTTTCTTTAATAAGCGAGAGAACAGGTGGGAATGCAGTCGAATTATTTGAAACAGCTGTAAAAAATGCTACTCCTCTTGTTGAGGTACGAGCTAGAAGAGTTGGCGGAGCAACATATCAAGTACCTATGGAAGTGCGCCAAGAGAGAGGTACAGCTATGGCGTTAAGATGGCTTGTTACATTCTCACGTGCAAGGAATGGAAAAAGTATGTCCCAAAAACTTGCTGGCGAGTTGATGGATGCAGCAAACGAAACCGGTAGTGCTGTCAAAAAAAGAGAAGATACGCATAAAATGGCTGAAGCTAATAAAGCTTTTGCACATTACAGATATTAATTTCATCAAAAAGGTACTTAAGTAGTTTATTATTATTAAAGTTTGCTTTTAGGGTGAACTATATTTATCAAAAATTAATTTATTTGGAGCTTTAAAATTGGCACGCGACTTTCCCCTAGAACGAGTAAGAAACATAGGTATAGCCGCTCATATTGATGCAGGGAAGACTACAACTACTGAAAGAATATTGTTTTATTCAGGTGTTGTTCACAAGATAGGAGAAGTACATGATGGTGCTGCCGTAACAGATTGGATGGCTCAAGAACGAGAAAGAGGAATAACTATTACTGCTGCTGCGATATCTACTAGTTGGCAAGATCACAGAATTAATATTATTGATACTCCTGGACACGTTGACTTTACTATTGAGGTGGAAAGATCAATGCGAGTCTTGGACGGAGTCATAGCTGTATTTTGCGCAGTTGGTGGAGTTCAGCCTCAATCTGAAACAGTTTGGCGTCAAGCAGATAGATACTCTGTTCCAAGAATGGTTTTTGTTAATAAAATGGATAGGACCGGTGCAGATTTTCTAAAAGTTAATAAACAAATTAAAGACCGATTAAAGGCAAATGCACTTCCAATTCAGCTACCTATTGGAGCTGAAGGAGATCTCACAGGCATTATTGATTTAGTAGCAAACAAAGCATATCTTTACAAAAATGACTTAGGTACTGATATCGAAGAAGCTCCAATTCCAGCTGAAATGGAAGATCAAGCTGCTGATTGGAGAAATAAGTTGATGGAGAGTGTTGCAGAAAATGATGAGGAATTGATAGAAATATTTCTTGAAACAGGAGAATTATCTGAAGAACAACTAAAAAAAGGAATTAGGGAAGGAGTTTTAAAACATGGATTGGTTCCAGTATTATGCGGTTCAGCTTTTAAGAATAAAGGAGTCCAACTTGTATTAGATGCTGTAGTTGATTACTTGCCAGCTCCAGTTGATGTAAAACCAATACAAGGTGTTTTACCAAGTGGGAAAGAAGATGTTAGACCTTCAGATGATAATGCTCCTTTCAGTGCATTAGCTTTCAAAGTGATGTCAGATCCCTATGGGAAATTAACTTTTGTAAGAATGTATTCAGGTGTTCTTTCAAAAGGAAGTTATGTAATGAATTCTACTAAGGATGCCAAAGAGAGAATTTCTAGATTAGTGATTCTGAAAGCCGATGAACGAGAGGAGGTTGATGAATTGAGGGCAGGTGATTTAGGAGCTGTATTAGGCCTTAAGAACACAACAACTGGTGACACTCTATGTAATACAGAAGATCCAATAGTTTTGGAGACATTGTTTATCCCTGAACCAGTTATCTCGGTGGCTGTTGAGCCAAAAACTAAAGGTGATATGGAAAAATTATCCAAAGCATTAACTGCTTTGTCTGAAGAAGATCCAACCTTCAGAGTAAGTACAGATCCAGAGACAAATCAAACTGTAATTGCAGGTATGGGTGAGTTGCACCTAGAAATACTTGTTGACAGAATGTTAAGGGAATTTAAGGTTGAAGCAAATATAGGAGCTCCCCAGGTTTCATACAGAGAGACCATTAGGTCTAGTTCTAAAGGTGAAGGGAAATATGCAAGGCAAACTGGAGGAAAAGGCCAATATGGTCATGTAATCATTGAAATGGAACCTGCTGAAGTTGGTAAAGGTTTTGAATTTGTAAACAAAATTGTTGGCGGAGCTGTACCAAAAGAGTATATTGGTCCTGCATCTAATGGTATGAAAGAAACCTGTGAATCTGGTGTTCTTGCCGGTTATCCACTCATTGATGTAAAAGTAACACTAGTCGATGGTTCATTCCACGATGTAGACTCATCTGAAATGGCCTTCAAAATTGCAGGTTCCATGGCTTTTAAAGATGGGGTTAAAAAATGCAATCCTGTCCTGTTAGAGCCTATGATGAAAGTTGAGGTCGAAAGTCCTGACGACTTTCTTGGATCTGTAATTGGTGATCTCTCCTCTAGGAGAGGTCAAGTAGAAGGACAATCCGTTGATGATGGATTGTCTAAGGTACAGGCCAAAGTGCCCTTAGCCGAAATGTTCGGTTATGCCACTCAACTCCGATCAATGACTCAAGGTCGGGGTATATTTTCAATGGAGTTCGCAAATTATGAGGAAGTTCCCCGTAATGTTGCTGAAGCTATCATTTCCAAGAATCAGGGCAACTCCTGATCTCTAAACTAAAACACTCTTTAACCCTCGATTCTTTAATTCAAAATGGCTCGCGAGAAGTTCGAAAGGAACAAACCACATGTCAACATAGGTACTATTGGCCATGTTGATCATGGAAAAACAACACTTACTGCTGCTATTACAAACGTATTAGCCAAAAAAGGTCAAGCTCAAGCTCAAGACTACGGAGACATTGATGGTGCTCCTGAAGAAAGAGAGCGTGGCATTACTATTAATACAGCTCACGTCGAATATGAAACTGAAGGCAGACATTATGCTCATGTAGATTGCCCTGGACATGCTGATTATGTAAAAAACATGATTACAGGGGCTGCCCAAATGGACGGAGCTATTCTTGTTTGCGCCGCTACTGATGGTCCTATGGCTCAAACAAAAGAGCATATTCTTTTAGCTAAACAGGTCGGAGTTCCTGCTCTTGTAGTTGCCCTAAATAAATGCGATATGGTCGATGATGAAGAGATTATTGAACTTGTAGAAATGGAAATTAGAGAATTGTTAGATAGTTATGATTTTCCAGGAGATGATATTCCTATAGTTCAAGTTTCAGGTTTAAAAGCTCTCGAAGGCGATTCTACTTGGGAATCAAAGATTGAAGAATTAATGAAAGCAGTCGATGCAAGCATACCTGAACCAGAAAGAGAAGTTGATAAACCTTTCTTGATGGCAGTTGAAGATGTTTTCTCGATTACTGGTAGAGGAACTGTTGCTACTGGAAGAATTGAGAGAGGTAAAGTTAAGGTTGGAGAAGAAGTCGAAATAGTTGGCATAAGAGACACAAGGTTAACAACTGTTACTGGAGTAGAAATGTTCCGTAAACTTCTTGATGAAGGTATGGCTGGCGATAATGTTGGTTTACTTTTACGAGGTGTCCAGAAAGAAGATATTGAGAGAGGAATGGTACTTGTTAAGAAAGGATCTATTACCCCTCATACTCAGTTTGAAGGAGAAGTTTATGTTCTTAAAAAAGAAGAGGGCGGAAGACATACTCCTTTCTTTGCAGGTTATAGACCTCAGTTCTATATAAGAACAACTGATGTGACAGGTCAAATCACTGCATTTACCTCTGATGATGGCTCTAATGTTGAAATGGTTATGCCAGGAGACAGAATTAAGATGACTGGAGAATTAATTTGCCCGGTAGCTATTGAACAAGGTATGCGATTCGCAATACGTGAAGGTGGACGTACTATTGGTGCTGGAGTTGTTTCTAAAATACTAAAATAATATATTTGAATTTTTAGAAATTTACCTCAATCAACTAATATAGGTACTGGTAGACGAGTAAGGGTCATTTTAATCAATGACCCTCCACAAGAAGTTATTTGAAACTATGACTGCATCAATTGCACAACAAAAAATAAGAATAAGACTTAAAGCATTTGACAGAAGAATGCTTGATTTATCTTGCGACAAAATAATCCAAACTGCTGATACTACTTCTGCTTCAGCAATAGGTCCAATACCTTTACCTACTAAAAGGAAGATTTATTGCGTCCTAAGATCACCACATGTTGATAAGGATTCTCGAGAGCATTTTGAAACAAGAACTCATCGAAGAATAATAGATATCTATAGTCCTTCCGCAAAAACCATTGATGCTTTAATGAAACTAGATCTTCCTAGTGGTGTAGATATAGAAGTTAAACTTTAATAAATCCCGAAACTGCCCTAAATTGATTAATATAAGAACAACTAAATGAGGTTTAAATGGGAGAACTCTCAGTAAGGGAATTACCTTTATTTCCTTTGCCAGAGGTAGTCCTTTTTCCTCAAGAAGTATTGCCTTTACATATTTTTGAATCGAGATATAGAATCATGCTTCAATCTGTTCTTGAGGGTGATTCTATGTTTGGAGTTATTAAGTGGGATCCAACTACTAAAAGCATGTCTAATGTTGGATGTTGCGCACAAATCATAAAACATCAAACTGCAGAAGATGGAAGAAGTAATATTATCACTCTGGGACAACAAAGATTTCAAGTCTTAGAAATTATTCGTTCGACGCCATTCTGTTCCGCGATGGTTAGTTGGATTAGTGATGATAATGTTGATGACTTTCAAAAATTAGATTCTTTAAAAGATTCAGTAAAAGAAGCACTTAGTGATGTTATTAACTTAACAAGTAAATTGACTAATACTAAGAAAAATCTACCTGATAAATTACCTGATAATCCTATAGATTTATCATTTTGGATTGGAGCTCATTTGGGTGGTCCAGTTGCGGACGAACAGCAAAGGCTTCTTGAGGAAAGAAATACTTTTACCCGCTTGCAAAGAGAATATGAAATGCTTGATCATACAAGAAAACAACTTGCAGCAAGAACAGCATTGAAAGATAGTTTTCCTGATATAAAAGAAAATTAAATGTTTGAATTATTATTTCCTTTTTTTTTACTAGTTTTATTCTTTCTAGTCTTATCTATAATCTGGAGAATTAATGCTAGAAAATATATTTCTTCCGGAACGGTGGCTTCTGCATATGATGCTTGGACCCAGGATAAATTACTTGAGAGATTGTGGGGAGAACATATTCATTTAGGTTTTTATCCCTCAGGAAAAACAAATGTTGATTTTAGAAAGGCTAAAGTACAGTTTGTTCATGAATTAGTCAAATGGAGTGGTTTAGATAAACTGCCAAAGGGATCTAGAGTACTCGATGTAGGTTGTGGAATAGGGGGAAGTTCTAGGATTCTTGCAGAATTTTATGGGTTTAATGTCACTGGCATTACAATAAGCCCAGCTCAAGTTAAAAGAGCAAGAGAACTCACTTCTCGTGAGCTCACTTGCAACTTCCAAGTTATGGATGCTTTGAATTTAAAATTTGAAGATGGATCATTTGATGCTGTCTGGAGTGTTGAGGCTGGTGCACACATGAATGATAAAACTAAGTTTGCAAATGAAATGCTGAGAACTCTTAGACCTGGAGGGTATTTGGCATTAGCTGATTGGAACTCAAGAGACCTCGAGGCATACCCTCCATCATTTTTTGAAAAGATAGTTCTTAAACAATTACTTGAACAATGGGTACATCCTCATTTTATTAGCATTAACGAATTTGTTAACATTCTCAGAACTAATAAAAATAGTTCAGGAAGAGTTATTTCTGAAAATTGGAATTACTATACAAATCCTTCTTGGTACGATTCAATTATTGAAGGCATTCGAAGGCCCTACTCAATTTTGTCACTTGGTCCATTTGCATTAGTGAAATCGATTAGAGAGATTCCAACAATACTTCTCATGAATTGGGCATTCAAAAAAGGTTTAATGCAGTTTGGAGTTTATAAATGTAGAGGATAAATTAATCTAGTTCAACGTTTTCAGAAAAATAATTTCCAAAATCTACAAAATTCTTGCAAAGAGGCTTTAGCTTATTTTTTAATTCAGGAAGATTTTTAATATTGTTTTGATTATTGATTTCTAAATCAATGTATATTATATATTCGCCTAATTCTCTTTTTGAAGGTCTAGATTCAATTTTACTCATATTAAATCCAAAATCTGCAATATTATTTATAGCTTGAAGTAAAGCACCAGGTTTATTTGATATTAATGAGAAAGCAAAACTAGCAATATTAGCTAAATTCGAATTTAACTCCTTGCTTAATAAGACAAATCTAGTGCAATTACCTGGAACATCATTTATTGGAAAGGCTAATTCTTTAAGTCCTTCAATTTGAATTAATGATTTTGAACCGATAGCAGCTCTGAATTTACTCCCCTTAATCATATTGACAGCTTCTGATGTTGAATTTGTTGGGAGAGGAATTGCATTTGGAAGATTTTCAGACAACCATTCTGAACATTGAGCTAATGCTTGAGGATGAGATAATACTTCTGAAATGTTTGAAAGTTCTCCATCACTAATTAATGCATGTTTTATAGGTAAAACAATTGCTCTATTTATAAAAATTTCAGGAAATTTCCAAAGGGCATCTAGAGTGGCTGTAACTCCGCCTTCTACGGAATTTTCTATAGGGACTACAGCAGCATCACAATTGTTGCACGCTATTGATTTAATGACCGAATGTAACCCATTACATGGTACAAATATAGGTGTCTGAAAATTGGCAAGCTTTGATAATATATGAGCTGCTTTTTCTGCGTAAGTACCACTAGGACCTAAATATGCAACATGTTTGCTCATGATAAATCGTAAGAAAAAAAGAGTTCAAATAAGCATTGGAGGAGTATAGAAAATGCTATTGTCTTTTGATGCTAAACAGAAACTAAAGCTTATTGTAACAAGAAATAAGGAATATCTTTCTAAATATCTTTTGGAAGAAGAAAGAGTTGTCGGAGCAATGCTAGATTCCAAAAAATTAGTACCTGAAGAAAAAGGTAGATATAAATATACAGTAACAAGTTTTAAGGTTTTTCAATTAGATATTAACCCTGTTGTTTCAATTGCTGTAGAAAATAAAGATGGAATTTTAAAAATGAGCGCACTTGATAGTAAATTGGATGGTTTGGGGATGGTAGATGACTTTAATCTCATTTTGAAAGCAAATTTGGAAGCTACTGATATTGGATTAGAAGGAGAGGCTCTTTTAGGGGTGTCAGTAAGTCAACCTCCTCTATTGAAGTTGGTACCAAAGAAAATTCTGGAATCTACAGGTCACTCGGTATTAAATGGGATTTTATTGGGTATAAAGTCAAGAGTCCAACAGCAATTAGTAAAAGATTTTTTAGATTGGTGTGAATTAAATAAGATTTGACTTTTTTAAAAAAGTTTTCCTATGAAGATTAGTTATTCCTTTTTTTTTAATAAATGAAAAATGCTCTCGAGTGCCGTAACCTTTATTTTTAAATATTAAATATCCTGAGTATTTTTTTTCTAACCTTTCCATTAAATTATCGCGAGATACTTTTGCAAGTATGCTCGCTGAGGCAATTGCTGTAAACTTCAAATCTCCTGATATTATATTTTCCTGTATGCCTTGCCATGGCCTTAATAATAAGGGCCCATCAATTATCAATTTTGCTGGCTTTTCTTTTAATTTTTTTAAAGCTCTTATCATTGAAAGTTCTGTAGCAACTCTTATACCAAGATTATCTATTTCTCTGGCCGAAGATTGCCCAATGCCATAATCTGAAGAGAGTAATAAAATTTTTGCAAATAGTAATTTTCTTTTTTTGGGTGTTAAATTTTTACTATCTGTTACTCCGAATTCTTGCAAGATAAATTTATTTTTTTCAGTTAAAACTACAACTGCTGAAAAAACTGGACCAAAAACTGCTCCCCTTCCAACTTCATCTATTCCAACTTCTAATACTTTATTCAATGCTTGCTGAAGATCTTCTTCTTTTTTTTCTTGCATTATTTAAATCATCTGTTAGTTCAATTTCATCTCTTTTATCTGTTAAAAAAACTTCATTATTTTCATTAGTTATATTTGTTGATTTATCTTTAGAATTTGCATCTGATTCATTTTTAATTTGAATCTTTTCTTCTTTAGATTTTGAGACTTTTTTAAGTTGTTTTGCTTTCGTTTTTTTATCATCTGATTTTTTTTCAGTATCCTTATTACTATCTTTTAAACGTATAAAATTATTGCTAGTGAGGTATTCTTTCCCTAACTTTATAAGTGGATTAATACCTAATTGACTGAAAACAATTTTTTCTTCATTAGTAAGATCAATAGTTATTATATTTTTTTCTTTTGAATTTAATTGGTTGAAATTATCATTATCATTTTCTTTTTTATTAGAAGAATTCTCTTTACTTAGGTCTTTGTCGTTAAGTAATTCCTTGTCAATTATTTTTTCCTGTTCATCAGTTGATTGAGAAGTATCTATATCTGAGGCTTTTTTAATGCTTGATTTATTTGATTTCTCTTCAAAATTTTTAATTTTAAAATTAGAAATTTGGGAATTTAAAATATTTTCTACATGTCCTGTACCATCGCAAGTCGAACATTTTTTACCGAATAATTCATAAATATTTTGACCTTGTCTTTTTCTGGTTAATTCAACTAAACCTAATTCAGTAAGCTGAGCAATTTGAGGTCTAGCAGAATCATCTTTTATAGCTGAAGTAAAATGTTCAAGTAACTGAAATTGATCTCTTCTAGATTCCATATCAATAAAATCTACTACGATGACTCCACCAATATTTCTTAATTTCATTTGTCTTGAAATTTCAACTGCTGCTTCGCAATTAGTCCATAAAACGGTTTGTCTTGAGTTGGCGGATCTTGTAAATGATCCAGAGTTTACATCAATTACAGTTAAAGCTTCAGTAGGTTCAATAATTATATAACCCCCAGAAGGAAGATCTACTCTCGGCTGAAGAGCCTTCTGAATTGTTTTTTTAATTGCGTACTTCTCGAAAATATTTTGGTTTGAATTGTTATCATGAAAATCAATATCTATATCAGTTTCATAATTTATTAAAAACTCTTTTGCTCTTTCAACTGAAAATTTACTATCGATGATTATGCTGTTAGTTGATTCTTTAATATGATCCCTTAAAATTTTAAGAGAGAAATCTTCATCTCTTTTGATCAGATTTGGTGGATTAGAAGCTTCTGAAACTTTAAGTACATTTTCCCATTGTTGAATTAAATTTTCTAGATCTTCAATTAAAAGTTCTTCTTTTATCTTTTCAGCCTCTGTCCTAAATAATAAACCTGTGCTGGGTGGTTTTATTAAAACCCCAAGAGCTTTTAAACGGCTTCGTTCTGTTTCTGTATTTATTTTTCTCGCAATATTTACTCCTTGGCCATACGGCTGTAATATCAAGTATTTACCAGGGATTGAAATACTTCCGGTTAGTCTAGGACCTTTAGATCCTGTGGGTTCTTTTATTACCTGTACTAGAACTTTTTGTTTTGGTTCTAGTAATTCAGTTATTCCAAAGATCCCTTTTTTGAGTCTTAGTGGACCAAGATCTGAAACATGGATGAATCCATTTTTATCACTTTCACCAATATTTATGAAAGCGGCATCAATACCGGGGAGAACATTTTCAACTGTTCCTAAGAAAATATCGCCAATTTGATATTGACCTTGTGCGACGATTAATTCATCAACTCGATCATCTGTGAGTAGTGCTGCAATCCGAGCCTGCTCAGCGATGATAATTTGCTGAGACATATAATTGATTCTGTATGATTTGGATTCTGAAAATCATCTAAAGTAAAGAATTAGATTTTTTTATTTTTTAATAAAGCGATTTTTATAGCTAGTGTTATGTACTTTTTAAAAATAATAAAGTTAATAGTAATTGAATTCTGCTATTTATAAAGCTTTAGACGATTTTCAAACTAATTGAAATTGAATTCATAGCTATGATTATCTCTTGAATTAATCATAACTAAGATAATATTAACATCTAATCACCACTAAAGCACGTTGATCCATTATTCTAATATTGGTTAAGTTTTTATCTAAAGTGGTCCAAGTAAACGAAAATTATTTAAAACTCAAAGCAGGCTATTTATTCCCAGAAATTGCTAAAAGGGTAAAATTATATTCTCAATCTAATAAGGGTACAGAAATTATTAAGCTTGGTATCGGAGATGTCACAGAGCCATTACCTAAAGCATGCATAGAGGCTATGGGCAAAGCTTTAGATGATATGGGAACAAAAGAAGGTTTTAGAGGTTATGGGCCAGAACAAGGTTATTCTTGGCTCAGAGAAAAAATTTCTGAGCATGATTTTATTGCAAGAGGTTGTCAAATATTACCTGAAGAAATCTTTGTTTCAGATGGTTCAAAATGCGATAGTAGCAATATTTTAGATATTCTTGGCAAAGATAATTCAATTGCTGTAACAGACCCTGTTTACCCTGTTTATGTTGATAGTAACGTTATGACAGGTAGAACTGGAGATGCTTTTGAAAATGGTACTTATCAAGGATTGACATATCTTGCAATAAACGAAGGGAATAATTTTCTGCCAGTACTACCTGAAAAAAAAGTTGATGTTTTATATCTTTGTTTTCCTAATAATCCCACTGGAGCAACTATTACTAAAGAAGAATTGAAAAAGTGGGTTGACTATGCTCTTCAAAACAAATCTCTAATACTTTTTGATGCAGCTTATGAAGCATTTATTCAAGATAAAGATATTCCGCATTCAATATATGAGATTGAGGGTGCAAAAGATTGTGCTATTGAATTTAGATCTTTTTCAAAGAATGCAGGATTCACTGGAGTTAGATGTGCTTTTACAGTAATACCTAAAAATCTTAAAGGGTTTAGCTCAACAAATGAGAAAATAGACTTATGGTCTCTTTGGAATAGGCGACAATCTACAAAGTTCAATGGTGTAAGTTATGTGGTTCAGAGAGGGGCAGAGGCTGTTTATTCTCCTGAAGGGAAGAAAGAGGTGAAAGATTTAATTGATTTTTATATGGAAAATGCAAAAATTATGAAAAATAAACTTCAGACTGCAGGATATAAAGTTTATGGTGGGGACAATGCTCCTTATATATGGATTAAAGTTCCTGATCAAATGACATCTTGGGACTTTTTTGACTTTCTACTGCAAAAAGTTAGTGTTGTTGGTACACCTGGTAGTGGATTTGGATTATCAGGGGAGGGTTATTTTCGTTTGTCGGCATTTAACTCACGATCAAACGTCATTGATGCAATGGAGAGAATAATTAATATATAATTGTTAGTACAGTTTAGAATTTAAAAATTTAATGCTATCTATAAAATTAGAACAAGGTGGAAGTAATAACTCGGCAGTAATTGAAAAGAAACCTGCCGAATTAAAAAATAAATCTCCAAAATATAAGGTTTTACTTCATAATGACCCTGTTAATTCTATGGAGTATGTCACTATTTCACTTCGAGAAGTTGTACCACAGTTAAGCGAACAAGATGCTATTGCCATAATGCTAGAAGCACACAATACTGGTGTAGGTTTGGTAATTGTTTGTGATTTAGAGCCAGCAGAATTTTACTCAGAGTCATTAAAATCGAAAGGAATTTCTAGTTCAATTGAGAAAGAGGAGTAATAACTGTTAAATTTATTATTTAGAGCGAGCTAATTTCCTTTCTGATAAGGGACGGACTTTTAAGGATTCTTTTAAGGAGGATTTTCCATATTCTCTTTCGAGAATGTTGATAACTGTTTTACCAAATTCATCTTCTGTATTATCAAAAGCTTCTAAGCAAACCTGACCAAGTTTTTCCCCTAATAATCCTGGATTCCATAAAAGTTTTCTTGCTGTCCAGGGCATCATGCTCATTGGGTTATAATTCGGCTTCAAAATTTTATGCTCTAATGCGTACTTTTCAAGAAGAGTATGAGGTTGTAAACCTATAAAGAATATAGCTGGATCAACTAATCCTTTACCAAAAATATTTTCTAGTTCTCTATGGTAAGCAATCGTTTGTCTTATAGTGCTTGGCGTTTCATCAAAAACATTAAAGGAATAATTTACTGAAACATGGTTCTTGAAACCTGATTGGACTAGCATTCTGCAGTTGTTTAATACAGTTTCAAGGTCATACGCTAATCTCATTTTTCTAACAAGTTCTTGAGACCCCGAAGTGATACCTATTTCGAAATAGCTCATACCTGTATCAACCATAAGCTGAGCTAGCTCAGCATCAATATTATCTGCTCTAATGTATGCAGCCCAATTGATATCATCCCAGCCTTGATCTTTAATAGCTTGTAAAAGTTTTTTAGCATCTTCAATATGTTTTTTGGCTGGAATAAACTGTGCATCCGTGAACCAAAATCCCCTTACTCCAAGTTCATATAATTGTTTCATTTCTTTGATTACTTCGTTAACAGGATTTACCCGAACCTGCTTACCCTCCACAACTGTATAAACACAGAAACAACAATTATGAGGACAACCTCTTTTTGTTTGCACCCCTACATAGTAATCTCCTCCTTCTATATACCAATTGAATTCAGGCCAAATTGATTTGATATATTTATAATTGCAGGCAGTTTTAACAGTGCCTGAAGGTTGTTCGTGTATTAATTTGTTCCGAGGTTTTTGTCCAGCAGAATAACATCTTTCTTCTTCTATTGAATCTCCCCTAATGATTTTCTCTATAAGATTTTCTCCCTCTCCAACAGAAATAACAGTCCCTTTTGGAAGTAGAGTCCCTAACTGTTCATAGAAGACACTAACTGCTCCACCTCCTAAAATTACTTTTATATCTTTGTTATATTTTTGAGCTCTTTTTAGCCCCATCTTGACTAAAGAAGTATTTCTATATATTTCTCCATAATGAGATGCAATTAATTTTAATCCTCCCCAAGAACCTCTAATTTTTTTAAGGATATTTTTTGAGTAGAAAACCTCAAAGGAGTTTTGTAGGGGATTTCCACTTCTGCCATCAACAGGTGCATAAATTTGTATATCTCTCCATGAAAAAATAATAAGATGAGGCCTAAATTGATCAATTTTTCTAGCTAAATATTTGGAAACTTTATTAGACGGAATTATTGCTAGATCAATAAATTCCTGTTCTATATTTGGAAAAAGTTTATGAATATGATCTGTTAAATAAATAGGCCCAATCGGAAATATTGGATTACATGGAAGTCTCACAGTAAGTATTTTCCCATAATGTGATCTACGGTTATTTTTCTTATTTAATTTTTTGAACTCGAAATTAAAATTCATGCTGCGGAATTCTAATGAATTTGTCTTATATAAGAATCTAACTACTTTATAACTAATTTGGAGAAATTAAAAATCTTTAAAAAATACGTCTCAAAATATATTTAAATTCAAATATCGGAAATCATATAAATCCAACATACCTTGAGAAGTTTTAATCCATCAATCCACCTAGATATATTTGGTGATCCTGATTTTCTAGCATAATATCTAACAGGATAATTAAGTATTTTTATATTATTTTTTGCTGCTTCAAATATTATTGTGAAGTCACCAAATGGATCAGCTTTGGAATCCCAACTCCCATTTTGTTTCATAAGTTTAAAAAATTTTCTTGAAAAAACTTTTGTTCCACAAAGTGAATCTGAGACTGGCTTATTTATGAGAATTGATAAAAATATTGCAAAGAGTCTATTTCCTATATAATTAGCCCATCTCATTGCATCTTTTTCCATTGGAAAAGTTGTGCGGGCACAATTAATTAAAATATTTTCATTTTTAGTTGATTCGATAATTGCAGCAATACTGTCATCAATATCTACAGTGAAATCACTATCAATAATGGCTAGGGTTTCACCTTTAGAAATATTAAATCCCTCTACAACGGCATTTTTTTTTCCTTTAGAGGTTTGTTTTAAAAGAGAAATCTTGAAGAAATCTGAGAAATTATCTTTTAACTCTTTCAAGATCTTATATGTATTATCTCTGCTATTCCCTTCAACAAATATAATTTCCAATTTATTGGGTATTTTTTTAAATTTATTTAGTGCATTAATTAAAAGTTTTTTATTACCAGCTTCATTTCTTGCAGGAATTACAATTGTTATTAAATGGTTTGAAGTTTTGTCATTATATTTATAAAAAAATATTTCCAGTTCGTAGGCAAATTGTTTTATTATTGGCAATTTGCGAAATATATTTTTTAAAAATTGTGGAATTAGTTTAGTTGGCAAAGGTGTTAATTTTTTTGCTTTCCATCTAATAGATCTGTAATTATAAATTTCTGCTAGAGATTCAATATCGCATAAAGTTATTCGTGCTTTGGTAGTAGTTTCTCTAAAAACTCTTGAATCTAATCTTAGCCATCTAGTTAATGGCTCCCAAGTGTTGCCCCTGACTTTAATTGAAATAAATTCGTTATTATCTTTGAATAATTTATGAAGTTGATTACTTGTTAAATTCCAAGTATTAGCAGATTTCATTACTTTATAAAGTTTGATAAAGTCACTTTAGTATATAAAGAATCTTCACTTTTTTATTATTAGTTTCCATGGATTTAAAATTTCGTTTTCATATAAAACTTCATAGTCATAATTATTGCTTTTTATTTCTTTAAATTTAGTAGTCCATGCTAATTCTGAATTCCTTAACTCATCAAGACTTTCTAAACTTTCACCTAGTACGGGAGTTAATAATGAAATCCTTATGATTTTTGATTGAGATATAGAATTTTTCGTTCCACTTATATCTACCTTTATATCTTGATTTTTTACGATATCTAGAGATGATACATATTCCATAGTTTCTCTTAGTTCTCTTGATCTATCAGTGAATAAACCAGATTGCAGAAGAAATGAAGTTAATAAGTAGGGCCCTATTATAAGAGTTATTATTATTTCTTTGAATGTGTTTGTACGTTTTAAAAATGACCAAGCTAACCCAAAAAATAGTAACCCAAGAATTAAAAATGTATTTTCCTTATAATTAAAGTTGCTTAGGTGTTTAAAGAAAAAATAATAAGTTAATGTCAGAAAGACTATAAATAATGGAATAATTTTTGAAGTGATAAATATAAAAATTAATTTAAATCTTTCAGAGTTAAATAGATATCTTATTCCTACATAAGTATTTAGTGAAAAAATTGATGAGATTTGTAGAGTATAATAGGGTGTTTTTGTAGAAAAAATACTTAGAATTAAAATCAAAATTAAAGGGAAATAGGAAAGTATATATTTGTTCTTTGTACTTTCATGAAAATTACATATTATGCCAATAATGGCAAAAATACTCCATGGTAGATATGTTGCGGGAATATTCCAAAAATAATAGTAGAAAGGATTTGTAAAAGTATTTTTATTAGAGAGAGTGGTAAATTTTTCAACTAAGAAAAAAATAATATTTTTCTCTAAAAAAGGGTTAATAGATAATGCCCAAGATAAAAACGGAACAAATCCAATAAATAGTCCAAGCCAAAAGAATTTACTGAATAAAATATTCTTTTTTAAAAGAAAATATGGTAACAACGATACTAAAGGCACAAATACTAGAAAAGTTTTCATCATAAAAGAGAAACCAATCCAAATACCAAAAATCAGAATATAAAATTTGCTATCTTTATTTTTGATTTTGACTAAAGAAAATACTCCAATAGTTACTAAACATGAATAGATGATATCTTGGGTGGCTAAGTGTGAGTAGTCAAACCAAAGATATGTAGTAGCAAGAATTAGCGGTGATATAATTGCATATTTTTTATTAAAAAATTCTTCATGTAATTTGTAAGTTATGAATAACATTAATATTGCAGCGGTAGTTGTTGGCAGATACGCGGCAAATATATTTCTTCCAAATATTTCTTGTGACTTTCCAATTAAAAACTGAATTCCAATGGTTCTATCTAAAACATATTCATCCCACCAAAGAGGAATTATCCAGTTGCCTTTATCTAATATCCATCGAGCTTGTAGAGCATAAAATCCCTCATCAAAAGCTATGTAACTTCTTTTGCCAAAATAAAATACTAGAGGAATAAAAATTAATATTTTATAAGTATTTTTAAATTTTAAAATTTTATTAATCATTTTTTGTTTTTAATTTGCTTTTGCAATGCCGATAATTGGAATTGAACCAATGACCTACTGTTTACGAGACAGTTGCTCTACCGCTGAGCTATATCGGCAAAATTAAAAAATATCATTATTGTCATATAGACTTAAGTCTATAGATGAAAGTATTCATGTCAAAAATAGATCCTGAATTAAAAAAGAAATTGTTAAAGGAAACTCAAGCCCCTTTCAAGGGATTAAGAAGAGTATTGTGGATAGCTTTTAGTGGCTCTGCATTTTTGGGACTTTTAATAATGCTTTCCAGAATTTCTAATGGAACTGAATTACAGTTAAATAACCTTCTTATACAGATCGGTGCTTGTGTAATATTTCCCACTTTATTATTTCTTGATAGAAATAAAGATTAAAAAGTTAAATATTAAATTATTGTGTTAACGTTCTCTTTTTGGTAACAAATTTGAATGCTTCTATTAGGTCCCCTTCAATCCATGAAGAGAATTTATCGCAGCCAACACCACATTC
Source organism: uncultured Prochlorococcus sp. (assembly GCA_902571335.1). Lineage (GTDB taxonomy): Bacteria > Cyanobacteriota > Cyanobacteriia > PCC-6307 > Cyanobiaceae > Prochlorococcus_A. The sequence continues at coordinate 122,269 of CACGBT010000002.1, forward strand.
AAATCCCGTATTTACTTCTTTTACATCATCTTTAGACCTTTTTAAGGAGTCTAAATTACCTTCAAAAATTACTTTTTCTGATCTAATAACTCTAAGAGAACAATTCCTTTGTAATTTACCAGTTTGGATATAACATCCTGCTATAGCTCCTTTGCCAACTGCGAAAGTTGCACGCACTTCAGCTTTGCCTAATGATTCTTCGACAAGATCTGGTTCAAGTAGACCTTCCATAGCTAACTGAATATCTTCTAAGAGTTTATAAATTACTTCATATTCTCTTATATCAACATCATTGGCATCAGCTGCTCTCTTTGCTCCAGATGCTAAAGAGGTGTTAAATCCAATAATTACTGAACCTGATGCGGCTGCTAGATCGATATCTGTTTCGGTTATTTCTCCTGGAGCAGAAAGTAGAACTCTAACTTGAACCTCATTTTTTGGTAATTGTTCTAGTGATCCCAATATTGCTTCTACACTACCTTGGACATCAGCTTTAAGAATTAAGTTTAATTCTTTTAATTCGCCATCATTTGCTTGTGTTGATAGTGAGGATAAACTAACTCTCCTAGAGGCCATTTGCTGAGCTAATTTTGTGGCTCTAGCATCTGTGGCTCTATCTCCCACAACAGCTCGAGCAGTTTTCTCATCAGTGTAAACTTCAAATTCATCTCCTGCTGTTGGTACTTCACTGAATCCTAATGCTTCCACTGGGAATGATGGTCCTGCCTCTTTGATTCTATTACCATGTTCATCAACCATTGCCCTGATTTTTCCAAGGACTGACCCTGCAGCTAAAACATCCCCAGATTTTAAGGTACCATTTTGTACTAATAAAGTAGCCACAGGACCCTTAGCTTTATCAAGGTGGGCTTCGATAACAGTACCTTTAGCCGATCTGTCAGGGTTGGCTTGAAGATCTTCAACTTCTGAAACTAATAAAATCATTTCTAGCAATTTATCAATATTTTGCTTTTTGATAGCACTTACTGGAACCATCACAGTGTCTCCTCCCCAATCTTCAGCAATTAAATCTTTTTCTGATAATTCCTGTTTGACTCTTTCAGGCGATGCACCTTCTTTGTCTATTTTATTTATTGCAACAACAATGGGAACTTTGGCAGCTCTTGCATGGCTAATGGCCTCAAGTGTTTGAGGTCTGCAGCCATCATCTGCCGCTACTACAAGTACAGCTACATCAGTAACTTTTGTACCCCTTGCTCTCATTGCTGTAAAGGCTTCATGACCTGGAGTGTCAAGAAAAGTAAGTTTTTTATTTTTAGATTCATGTGTGAATTCAACTTGATAAGCGCCAATATGTTGAGTGATTCCTCCTGCTTCACCGGAGGCGACTCTAGATTCTCTGATGGAATCTAAAAGACTTGTTTTCCCGTGGTCTACATGACCCATGACTGTAATAACAGGAGGTCTTTTAATGAGACTATCAATATCATCAGATTCAATCATATCTACTATTTTTTCTGCAGCTTCTTGGATATCATCTTGCAGAACAGGTACGCCAAATTCTTCTGCTACTGTTTCGATAGTTGCCAAGTCAAGTGATTGAGTTACGGTTGCTGTTATTCCTTTGAAAAAGAGAGATTTGATTATTTCAGAACTTTCAAGACTTAATTTATCCGCTAATTCTTGAACTGTTAAATTATCTTCAGGAACTATTATCATCTCGGGTCTTACTTGTTTGGCTTCTTTGGCAGCCTTAAGTTCCATGGCTCTTCTTTTCTGTCTTTGCCTTGTAGTTTCTTTTTTCTTCTTCTTAAATTGCTTAGTAGATTTTTGAGATTTAGATTCTTCAGATTTTTCTTTCTTTGGACGCGCCAAACTAGCTGATAATATTGAAATTTTCTCACCCGAGTATCCACTAGTTTCAGATGTTAGTGAATCATCATTTTCTCCGATAATATGAACTTTCTGTCTTTGTTTCTGCGGATTTTTATTCCTTAGTGCTTCTAGTTTTGCACTATCATCCCAATCTGTCCTTCCAGGTTTTTTTGAACTATTTGCAAATGATCTATGAGGAGGTTTTTTAGAACTTGGGGCAGCATTTGGACGACTACCGGGAGATTTTACTTTCTGTTTTGGTAACTCAGTATTTTGCTTTTCGTTATTTTTTGTTCCTAGTTTGTCTTTCTCAGATTGATTAGTTTTTTGAAGTTGCAAAAGTTCATTCGGTGATACTGGTTTTCTAATCCCAGAAGAATTTTGACCGTTGAACTTAGAACCCGGTCTATTGGACATGCCAGGTCTATTGAACATGCTAGGTCTATTAGGAGCTCCAGGCCTGTTAGAAACCCCAGATCTATTAGGATTTTGTCTATTAAATGAACCAGGCCTACCTTGATCTGATTGTTTGTTTCTTAATCCAGGTCTATTAGGAGCTCCAGGCCTGTTAGAAACCCCAGATCTATTAGAGCCGTTTTGTTTAAAAGAAATGTTTTGTTTATTAGGATCGTCTCTTCTAATCGGAGCCCCTACTAGCTCAGGTGTATTCAATTTATTTTTATTATTATTTGTTTGGGGTTTGTTTATATTTTGATCTGGTTTATTTGCTTGTTGTCTTTTACCCCCTGAATTGTAGATATCTTTGGAAGATGCATTAGATTTTAAATTATTATCTTTATTTTTAGGCTTTGCAATTAATTGAATAGGGGGTTTTGCATGACTTTTGATGGATGGGACTGTGTTATTGATAAAAGTTTTTTTATCTTGGTTGAAATTTTGTGAAGGTTTATTCTCTAACTTTTGTTTGCTAAGATTTGCCTGAGATCGTGAGGTATCAATAATATTGGGTTTATTGAGATTTTTTGGTTGATTTGAAATTATTTTTAGACTCTCAGGCTTATTAAGAGGTTTGCTTAATAAAGTTTTTTTTGTTGAATTATCTTTGCCTGGCTTACCTTTTTCTGAGGCCATAACAATAGATTTTTCTTCTTTGTTTTGTTTGTAAGTATCTTTTTTTGTGGAATGTTTATTTATTGAAAGTATTTTTTTATCTGAATTTTTTTTGTTAATGAGATTTCTTATTTTTTTTGCGTCTTCTGCACTAATAGAACTGCTATGGCTTTTTACTGTAATTGAGAGTTTTTGAGCAGCATCCAATATATCTTTATTTTCCAGATTTAAGTCTCTGGAAAGTTCGTAAATTCTGATTTTATCGCTGATAGTCATTTAATCTGATTTGTACTCTTTTTGAAAATAAAGAGGATTTAATTCAATTATATTCCCTTATTGGGATTGTCATTGTAGCTTGTAATTTCTTGTTCAAAAATTTCAATAAATTCAGGTTCTAAAAATGTTTTTAAGGCTTTTTGAAGCTTTTTTTTGATCTTGGAATCTGAATAACAATTTTTTGACTTGCAAATGTAAGCTGAGCGCCCCATTCCCTTTTTAAGCATGATACCTTTCTTATGATCTTTAGTAATTTTTATAAGATCTTTCCTGTCATATGTTTTTCTACATGAAATGCATATACGCATAACAGGGGTTTGTTGTATCAACGTTTTCCTACCTCTTTTTCGGATATTTCACTATCTTGAACATTATCTACTTGATCATTATCCGAGAATTCTTCTTCTTCGAATTCTTCTTCTCCATATTCTTGATCATCTTCAGGAAGCGGATATAGCTCTCTTAATCTTGCATCTTCTGCAGCACGTTCAGCTTGTTCTGCTTCTAATCTTAGCTCAGATTCTCGTTGGAGATTTTCTTCATTTTCTCTTTGAATGATTAATTCAGAGACTGCAGCATCTTCAGCTTCTTGATCATATTCATGTGAATTTTTAACGTCAATTTTCCAGCCAGTTAATCTTGCAGCAAGTCTTACATTTTGACCTTCTCTACCAATTGCGAGACTTAATTGATCAGGGGGAACTAATACGTGCGCATGTTGACCCGCTGGGTCCACAAGCCTCACTTGATCGACTTTCGCGGGACTCAAAGAATTTAAAATATACTGTATTGGATTAGATGACCATTTGATAACGTCAATTTTTTCTCCTCTCAATTCATTTACCACTTGTTGAATTCTTGCACCTCTAGCGCCAATACAGGCGCCTACAGGATCCACTTCTTGTTCGACACTATCAACAGCTACTTTTGTTCTTGGTCCAACTGCTCTTGAGGGAGGGTTTGCTTCTCTTGAAACAGCAACAATTTTTACTGTACCTTCTTGAATTTCTGGTACTTCATTTTCAAACAAATAAACTACTAAACCAGCATTTGCTCTACTTACAAAAAGTTGTGGCCCTTTTCTAGCTATTTCACTAACTTCTTTCAAAAATACTTTGAAAGTTGCATTTGCTCTGTAATTATCATTTGGTAATTGATCTCTCTTAGGAAGTTCGGCTTCTACTTCAGGTCTACCAATTCCCGAACTAACTCCCATAATGACTGATTGTCTTTCAAATCTTATTACCCTTGCAGTTAAAACAGGATCTTCCAAATCTGCAAATTCTTCTTGGATCATTTTTCTTTGTTGATCTCTTAATTTTTGGGCTAAAACTTGCTTTGTAGTTGAAGCAGCCATTCGCCCAAAATCCTCTTTTTCTGGGGTTACGTCTAAAACAACTGTGTCACCTATTTGTGCATCATCAGCGACTTGTTTGACTTCTAGTAAAGATATTTGATGATCTTCGCTCTCAACTTCTTCAACAATTATTTTACTTGATAATATTCTGTACCCTTCTTCATCTAAATCTAAACCAACATCAAAATTACTAAAATATTCTTCATCAAATGGATCTTCGTTAACTCCAATGTAAAAAGTTTTTCTATATTTCTCATATCCTTTTAGTAAAGCTTCGCGCAAGGCTAATTCAACAATATTAGGAGGTAACTTTTTTTCCTCACTAATATCTTCAATAAGATTGTTTAAACCTGGGAGAATAACTAATGCCATCTATGATGGGGAAATTGAATAATGGTTGAAAATAATTAATCTTTTAATGTACAAAGACTAATCTTTAGTACTTCATCAAAAGGGATTTTTTTAATTTTACCTTTTATGTTAATGGCTAAAAAATCTTTAGACTTTTCATAAAGCAAACCATGTAGAAATTTTATTTTTGATTTCTTCTGGTTTAATTCAACATTAACTGGAAAACCCTTAAAAGTTTTGAAGTCTCTATCTGAGGTTAATTCATCACTGACCCCTTGACTACTAATTTCTAACACATATGAACAATTCAAAAGATTTGATTTTTCTATTTCTTCAGATGCAGGGCCATTAAATACCGCACAATCGTCAAGTGAAATATCATCACCATTAGTTTTTTTTATAATTATTTCAATGACAATTGGATTTTGATTAGTTTGTATTTTTAAATTGTAGATTTCAAAATCCCATAAATTAGCAACTTTCTTTAATAGAGTTTCAAGTCTAGTTTTGTTTTCTTTATTCAAGTTTATATATTTAGATCGATTTAAAATAATTTTCACATATAAAAAAGTTTTTTTAAAAAAAAATTAAAAAATTTTATTTTATGGATGTAAACAAAAAAACAACAATAATATATTTCTTCAATTAAATTGGTTTAAAGAATTTGATAATTATTTAATAAATGAAGTTTCTCAAGATTAAATTTACTAATTTAATCCAGATTTTCATTATTGCTTGCATTTGTTTAGTTAATTTTTCTCAAAAAACTCAAGTTCTAGCTTTGACTTTTTCTGAAGGCCATAATTTCGTATCATCTGCAGTGAAAAATGTTGGACCTGCAGTTGTTAAGATTGATACTGAGCGTATGATTGAAAGGCAGCAATTTGACCCCACTTTGCTTGATCCTTTACTAAGGGATTTACTCGGAGAACAAGGAATCACCCCTGAGAGAGAAAGAGGCCAAGGTTCTGGAGTTATCATTAACCAGAATGGTTTGGTTCTTACAAACGCTCATGTTGTAGAAAGGGTTGATGATGTTTCAGTAACTTTGGCAGATGGAACTATTTGCGATGGGCAGGTTTTAGGAACAGATTCAGTAACTGACTTAGCTTTAGTAAAAATTGAGGAATCATCCTACTCTAGTTTCGCCCCACTGGGAAATTCTGAAGAACTTGAAGTTGGAGATTGGGCTATAGCTCTTGGTACCCCCTATGGTCTAGAAAAAACAGTTACCCTTGGCATTGTAAGTAGTCTACATAGAGACATTAATAGCCTTGGGTTTTCAGATAAAAGACTCGATCTTATTCAGACTGATGCTGCAATCAATCCAGGAAATTCTGGTGGCCCACTTATCAATTCTAATGGTGAGGTAATAGGAATCAATACATTAGTTAGAAGTGGTCCTGGGGCAGGTTTGGGTTTCGCAATCCCAATTAATCTAGCTAAAAGTGTTTCTGATCAGCTTCTTAAAAATGGGGAAGTTATACATCCATATTTAGGCGTCCAATTGATTTCTTTGAATCCTAGAATTGCTAAGGAACATAATAAAGATCCAAATTCATTAGTTCAATTGCCTGAAAGAAATGGAGCTCTAATTCAATCAGTCATACCTAATAGTCCTGCCGAAAAAGCTGGTTTAAGAAGAGGTGATTTAGTAATAGCTGCTGAAAATATTTCCATAGAAGAACCTAAAGCTTTGCTAGATGAAGTAGAAAAAGCTCAGATAGGTAAAGTATTCCTCTTAAATGTTTTAAGAGATAACAAAGAAATAAAGATAAATATCAAACCAGAACCTTTACCAGGTTTGACATAAGTCACCTATTGAAATTTAATAATCTATAAACTTAAAATAAAATTTTGGATTCACAAACTCAAATGAAACAAATTGTTGCTGATGCAGCAATTAAGGAAGTAAAGAGTGACATGATACTTGGATTAGGATCTGGATCTACAGCGGCGCTTATGATAAAAAGTCTCGCGGATGAAATCCGTTCTGGGAAATTGAAAAATATAAGAGGAGTCGCAACCTCCTTTCAGTCAGAAGTTTTAGCACTCGAACTCGATATCCCTCTTATTGATTTGGCTTCTGTTTCTCAAATAGATTTAGCTATTGATGGAGCAGATGAAGTTGATCCAGGATTTCAGCTAATAAAAGGGGGAGGTGCATGCCATGTGAGAGAAAAGTTAGTGGCATCTAAAGCTAATCGATTGTTAATTGTTGTTGATGAAACTAAACTCGTACAAAACTTAAATCTTTCTTTTCCTTTACCTGTTGAGGTCTTACCAAATGCTTGGAAGCAAGTTCAAGATGTGATTTCAGAAATTGATGGTAGTTCTACTCTAAGAATGGCTACTAAAAAGGCTGGCCCAGTTGTTACTGATCAAGGGAACTTAATCCTAGATGTATTGTTTAATGAGGGTATTAAGAATCCAAAAGACATTGAAATTAGTATTAATAATATTCCTGGAGTCTTAGAAAACGGATTATTTGTTGATCTTACAGATCAAGTATTGGTTGGTAAAATTGAAAATAATACTCCAGTTGTTTACTCTCCCTCAAAACTTGGCTAATTTTTAAATCTTATGTTTACTGAATTTGCATGACTATGTAAGCCCTCACTTTTAGCAAGATTAATAATATCGATACTGTTAACTTTTAAACTTTCTTCATTAAATTCTATTATTGAAGTGTTTTTCATAAAAGTTTCAACTCCTAAAGAACCGCTAAACCTGGAATTTCCTGATGTTGGTAAAGTATGATTTGGCCCAGCCAAATAATCTCCCACAGCTTCCGGCGTCCATTTTCCCAAGAATATTGCTCCTGCATTCTCTATACCTTCAAGAATCTTTTTTGGATCAAAAGCTAATATTTCTAGGTGCTCTGGAGCAAAGTTATTGCTAAGTTCAATACATGATTCATAATTCTCGCAAATAACGATTAATCCCCAGTTTTTTATTGATTGCATGCAAATTTCTTTTCTTGGATGATCATCTATTATTTTATAAAGTTCTTCTACAACTTCTTTAGCCTGGTTCTTTGATGTAGTCAGAAGTATTGAAGACGCTAGAGGATCATGCTCTGCTTGTGCTAATAAATCACATGCTATGTGTAGGCTATTAGCTGTTTCATCAGCAATTATTAATATTTCACTTGGACCAGCTAAGGAATCAATTCCTGTTGAGCCATATATTTGTTTTTTAGCAGTAGTTACATAGATATTTCCTGGACCTGAAATAATGTCAACTTTATTAATTTGATTGGTGCCAAATGCTAAAGCACCAATTGCTTGTGCTCCTCCAATTCTAAAAACTTTATTGATTCCTAATAAGTGAGCTGCAGCTAAAACAGTTTTATTTATTTTCCCCTCTGTATTTCCAGGAGACACCATTATTATGTTCTCTACTCCTGCTACTTTCGCAGGAATGGCATTCATCAAAACAGTACTTGGATAAGCAGCTCTACCTCCAGGGATATAGATACCTGCATTTTTTACTGGTCTCCATCTTCTTTCGACTGTGTCACCATGTTCACCTTCCATAATGAAAGATAAGGGAATTTCTTTTTCATGAAATTTTTTTATTCTTTTACTTGCCACCTCAAGTGAGCGCTTTAAATTAACATCTATTTCATCCCATGAATCCTTTAACTCATCGGCGCTTACTTGCATAGGGTTAGGATGAAAACCATCAAATTTTCTTGTATATTTTTCTACTGCGACATCTCCGTAATTTTTTACTTCTTTAAGAATTTCTTCTACAACTGAATTGACCTTATTATTGTTTTCTGAATTAGTTCGGGTAGCAATCCTTTTTAGTTCTTGGACAGCTTCTTTTTTATTATTTATGATCTTCATGTTCTTAAATTTCTCAATTTGAAGGGCTCAAGACCTAACTTTAGTGAGTTATCTAAATTATATATTATTGATTAGTAGTCAATTAATTTGTTATGATAAAAAACCACGTTCAAGGTTCCCTCTGTGGCTAATAACAAATCAGCAAAAAAGAGAATACAAATTGCCGAAAGAAATCGCTTAATTAATAAATCATACAAATCGACAGTCAGGACTTTGACTAAAAAAACTTTTGAAAGTTGCGAAAAGTACAAAAAAGACCCTAATAAAGATAATGAAAATTTAGTAAAAACAAGACTTAATCAAGCTTTTAGTTTAATTGATAAAGCAGTTAAAAAAAATGTTCTACATAAGAATAATGGGGCTAATAAAAAATCAAGAATTAACAATTTCGTAAAAAATACTCTTACCACAAAGTAAAAAGTATATTTATAAAATTATGAGCGATATTGAACTCATAGACTCGCACTGTCATTTAATATTTGAAAATTTTGATAAAGATCTCGAAGATGTTATTAAAAGGTTCCGCTCAAGTGGTGTAAAAAAATTAGTTCATGCTTGTTGTGAATTAACAGAAATTCCCAAGTTAAAAAAAATATCCCATAAATTTAAAGAAATTTATTATTCAGTAGGTTTGCATCCACTAGAAGCAAAAAAATGGGAAATTAATTCTAAATCTTTATTGAGAAGTTCAGCTCAAGAAGATAAAAAAGTTGTGGCTATTGGGGAATTAGGTTTAGATTTTTTTAAAAGTGAAAATAAAACTCAGCAAATTGATGTTCTTATTCCACAGATGGAGCTAGCTTTTGAACTTCAATTGCCAGTAATTATTCATTGTAGAGATGCTGCAAATGAAATGATCAAGATATGTAATGACCTAGCTAAAAAAGGTAAATGCCCCAGAGGGGTAATTCATTGTTGGACAGGAACCCTAAAAGAAATGCAAGAATTCTTGGATCTTGGCTTTTATATCAGTTTTAGTGGCATAGTGACTTTTCCAAAAGCACATGAAATTCATGAGTGTGCCAAAATAGTGCCTCAAGACAAATACTTAATTGAAACAGACTCTCCCTTTTTAGCTCCTGTTCCTCACAGAGGAAAAAGAAATGAACCTGCATTTGTTAAAAATGTTGCCAACTTCATGGCAGATTTAAGATCTACGGAATTAATTACAATTGCCAAAGAGTCATATAAGAATGCTGAAGATTTGTTTAAATTTGACTTGTTAAGTTGACACAGCAGCTGCTAGTATTAGGAATTACTGGAAATTTTTCTTAAATTTTTAGTTTTAACTTTCTTAAGTAATTATTTTGTGACCATTTGCTAATTTTCTTAGTATCTAAATTAAAGTAATTTTTTGTTGAAATCGAGATTTAATGATTGATTTCAAGTCAAAAGAAAAGTTAAACAACTAAACATTGAGTAGATTAAAGGTAAATAGTAAATCTCACATAATCGAAGGTTTTCTTGGATGAGCAGTAGCGCTTTACAGGTAGCAAAAACAGCTACTTATCTACCAGATTTGGTTGAAGTACAAAGAGCAAGCTTTAAGTGGTTTTTGGAAAAGGGTTTAATAGAGGAGTTGCAAAACTTTTCCCCTATTTCTGATTACACAGGTAAATTAGAATTACATTTTATTGGTGAAGAGTATAGATTAAAAAGACCTAGACATGATGTTGAAGAGGCGAAAAGAAGAGATGCGACTTTTGCCTCACAAATGTATGTTACTTGCAGATTAATTAATAAAGAAACTGGAGAAATTAAAGAACAAGAAGTATTTATTGGTGAACTACCATTAATGACTGAAAGAGGAACTTTTATCATTAATGGTGCCGAAAGAGTAATTGTTAATCAAATTGTTAGAAGTCCTGGAGTATATTTCAAGGACGAACAAGATAAAAATGGTCGAAGAACTTACAATGCCAGCGTTATTCCTAATAGAGGTGCATGGTTAAAATTTGAGACTGACAAAAATAATTTACTATATGTAAGAGTTGATAAAACTAGGAAAATTAATGCTCATGTTCTTATGAGAGCGATGGGCCTTACTGATAACGATGTGATAGATAAACTTAGACATCCTGAGTTTTATCAGAATTCAATTGAATCAGCCAATGATGAGGGTATAAACTCAGAAGATCAAGCATTACTTGAACTCTACAAGAAGCTACGCCCTGGTGAACCACCCTCTGTTTCTGGTGGACAACAGCTATTACACAGTAGATTTTTTGATCCTAAAAGATATGATTTAGGCCGAGTTGGTAGATATAAAATAAATAAAAAATTGAGACTTACCGTACCTAATGACATTAGAACACTTACTCATGAAGATGTTCTTTCTACTATTGACTATTTAATTAATCTAGAGTTGGATGTTGGTGGTGCGAGTTTGGATGATATTGATCACTTGGGTAATAGAAGGGTTAGATCAGTAGGAGAACTTCTTCAAAATCAAGTAAGGGTAGGACTTAATCGCTTAGAGAGAATTATTAAGGAAAGAATGACTGTTGGTGAAACAGATTCTCTTACTCCTGCTCAACTAGTCAATCCTAAACCTTTAGTGGCTGCTATAAAGGAATTTTTTGGCTCCAGTCAGTTAAGTCAATTTATGGATCAAACTAATCCTCTGGCGGAATTAACGCATAAGAGAAGAATATCGGCATTAGGTCCAGGTGGTTTAACACGAGAAAGAGCAGGCTTTGCTGTAAGAGATATTCATCCCTCACATTACGGGAGATTATGTCCTATTGAGACTCCTGAAGGTCCTAATGCAGGACTTATAAACTCTTTAGCTACCCATGCAAGGGTAAATGAATATGGCTTTATTGAGACTCCTTTTTGGGAAGTTAAAAACGGAAAGGTTAATAAAGAAGGTAATCCTATTTATCTTTCCGCTGATTTAGAAGATGAGTGTAGGGTTGCTCCAGGAGATGTGGCGACTGATAAGGATGGAAATATACTGGCGAGTCTTATACCGGTAAGATACAGACAAGATTTTGAAAAAGTCCCTCCTCATCAAGTTGATTATGTTCAGCTTTCCCCTGTTCAAGTTATTTCAGTTGCCACTTCATTAATTCCTTTCTTAGAACATGATGATGCAAATAGAGCTTTAATGGGATCCAATATGCAACGTCAAGCTGTTCCATTGCTTAGACCTGAACGTCCCTTAGTTGGTACGGGTTTAGAATCTCAAGTTGCCAGGGATTCAGGAATGGTTCCTATTACAAAGGTTAATGGAACTGTATCTTATGTTGACGCTAATGAGATTATAGTTAAAGACGAAAGTGGTAATGAACATTTTCATTATCTTCAAAAATATCAAAGATCAAATCAAGATACCTGCCTAAATCAAAGACCTATCGTAAAAATTGGGGATCAAGTAATATCTGGGCAAGTTTTAGCTGATGGATCCGCATGTGAAGGAGGCGAAATAGCACTAGGTCAGAATGTCCTCATTGCATATATGCCTTGGGAGGGCTACAACTACGAAGATGCAATTCTTGTGAGTGAGAGGATGGTAACTGATGATTTATATACATCGGTACACATTGAAAAATATGAAATTGAGGCAAGACAAACAAAATTAGGACCCGAAGAAATTACTAGAGAGATTCCAAATATCTCTGAAGAAAGCTTGAATAATCTTGATGAGATGGGAATTATCAGGATTGGTGCATTCGTCGAGAGTGGGGATATTCTTGTAGGAAAAGTCACTCCAAAAGGGGAATCAGACCAACCTCCTGAAGAAAAACTTTTGAGAGCTATTTTCGGTGAAAAGGCCCGAGATGTTAGAGACAACTCTTTGAGGGTTCCCAAGACTGAAAAAGGAAGAGTTTTGGATGTTCGTATTTATACCAGAGAACAAGGTGATGAATTACCTCCTGGGGCCAATATGGTTGTTAGAGTTTACGTAGCCCAGAGAAGGAAGATCCAAGTTGGCGATAAAATGGCTGGAAGGCATGGTAATAAAGGAATTATTAGCAGAATCTTACCCAGAGAAGATATGCCTTATTTGCCTGATGGAACACCTGTAGACATAGTTCTTAATCCTCTTGGAGTTCCAAGCAGGATGAACGTAGGACAAGTTTTTGAATTATTGATGGGCTGGGCAGCATCTAATTTAAATTGCAGGGTTAAAGTTGTTCCATTTGATGAAATGTATGGTGCTGAAAAGTCACATCAGACTGTTCAAGCATTTTTAGAGGAGGCTTCAAAACAGCCAGGTAAAGCATGGGTTTATAATCCTGAAGATCCTGGAAAGTTATTACTAAAAGATGGTAGAACAGGTGAACCCTTTGATCAGCCAGTTGCAGTTGGATATTCTCACTTCCTTAAGTTGGTTCATCTGGTGGATGATAAAATTCATGCAAGGTCTACTGGTCCTTACTCTTTGGTGACGCAACAACCGTTGGGTGGTAAAGCACAGCAGGGCGGACAAAGGCTTGGAGAAATGGAGGTCTGGGCTCTTGAAGCGTATGGAGCAGCCTATACTCTTCAAGAACTATTAACAGTTAAATCTGATGATATGCAAGGAAGAAATGAAGCTCTTAATGCAATCGTAAAAGGTAAACCAATACCTAGGCCTGGAACTCCTGAGTCATTTAAAGTTCTTATGAGAGAATTACAATCTTTAGGTCTTGATATTGGCGTTTATACCGATGAAGGAAAAGAAGTTGATTTAATGCAAGATATAAATCCTAGAAGGAATACTCCATCCAGACCAACTTACGAATCACTAGGAAACTCTGAATATGAGGAAGATTAAATACTCAATTAAACACTTTTAATTTAAATTTCCAAAAAATGACAAACAGCAACTTAAGAACTGAAAATCACTTTGATTACGTAAAAATTTCAATTGCTTCTCCACAAAGAATAATGGATTGGGGGCAGAGGACTTTACCCAATGGACAAGTGGTGGGTGAAGTTACGAAACCCGAAACTATTAATTACAGAACACTCAAACCAGAAATGGATGGATTGTTTTGCGAAAAGATTTTTGGACCCTCCAAAGATTGGGAATGCCATTGTGGAAAATATAAACGAGTTAGACATCGAGGCATTGTTTGTGAACGATGTGGGGTTGAGGTAACTGAAAGTAGAGTTAGAAGGCATAGGATGGGCTATATAAAACTTGCCGCACCAGTTTCCCATGTTTGGTATTTGAAAGGAATTCCTAGCTATGTTGCTATTCTTCTAGATATTCCACTTAGAGATGTAGAACAAATAGTTTATTTTAACTGTTACGTTGTATTAGATCCAGGAGATCATAAAGACCTCAAATATAAGCAACTTTTAACTGAGGATGAATGGCTTGAAATTGAAGATGAAATCTATGCTGAAGATTCAACAATTGAAAATGAGCCTTTTGTTGGTATCGGAGCTGAAGCTTTAAAGCAATTATTAGAGGACCTTGATTTAAATCAGGTTGCTGAGGAGCTTAGAGAAGAAATTACAAATAGTAAGGGGCAGAAAAGGGCAAAACTTATTAAAAGGATAAGAGTTATTGATAATTTTATTGCAACTAATGCAAGGCCAGAATGGATGGTCTTAGATGCAATTCCTGTTATACCTCCAGATCTCAGACCTATGGTTCAACTTGATGGGGGAAGATTTGCAACTTCTGATTTAAACGATCTTTATAGAAGAGTTATAAATAGAAATAATAGATTAGCAAGGCTCCAGGAAATTTTAGCTCCAGAAATCATCGTAAGAAATGAGAAAAGAATGCTTCAGGAGGCAGTCGATGCTCTTATAGATAATGGAAGAAGGGGAAGGACTGTTGTTGGAGCGAATAATAGAGCTCTAAAGTCTCTTAGTGACATCATTGAAGGAAAACAAGGAAGATTTCGACAGAATCTTCTCGGCAAGCGTGTTGACTATTCAGGTAGATCTGTAATAGTAGTGGGTCCTAAATTAAAAATGCATCAATGCGGTCTTCCAAAGGAAATGGCGATTGAGCTCTTCCAACCTTTTGTAATTCATAGACTAATACGCCAAAATATTGTTAATAACATTAAAGCTGCAAAAAAATTAATACAAAAAGCTGATGATGAAGTTATGCAGGTACTTCAGGAAGTTATTGAAGGTCACCCAATTCTCTTAAATAGAGCACCTACTTTGCACAGGCTAGGAATCCAAGCCTTCGAACCAAAATTAGTTGGAGGCAGAGCAATACAACTTCATCCTTTAGTTTGTCCTGCATTTAATGCTGACTTTGATGGCGATCAAATGGCAGTACATGTTCCTCTAGCTTTGGAGGCACAAACTGAAGCGCGTATGCTCATGTTGGCTAGTAATAATATTTTATCTCCAGCTACTGGAGAACCGATTGTTACTCCATCACAAGATATGGTGTTAGGATCTTATTATCTAACGGCTTTGCAACCGAATTATCAAAAACCTGATTTTGGTGATAACAATACAACTTTTGCTTCACTAGAAGATGTTATTTTTGCTTTTGAAGATAATAGACTTAATCTACATGAATGGGTATGGGTTAGATTTAATGGGGAAGTTGAAGATGAAGAAGAAATGAGTACTCCCCTAAAAACTAAAGAGCTAGAAGATGGTTCAAGATTAGAAATCTGGAATTTAAGGAGAGACAGATTTGACTCTCAGAATACTTTAATCAGTAGATTTGTTTTAACAACTGTCGGGAGAGTAGTGATGAACTATACCATCATTGATTCTGTATCAAAAATGTAATCTTTAAAAACTTTTTTCAATCTTTTAAAAATCATGACATCATCTAAGCCTAAAAAAACTTCCAGAGTACGTAAAACTACTAAAAACTCAAAAAAGAACGTTCCAGTTACAATGCCACCTTTAGCTAAAACGCCTCCATCATTTAAGAATAAAGTAGTTGATAAGAGAGCCTTAAAAAATTTAGTCTCGTGGGCTTATAAAACTCATGGTACTGCCATAACTGCTGCCATGGCTGATAACTTAAAGGACTTAGGGTTTAAATATGCTACCCAGGCGGCTGTTTCTATTTCAGTAGATGACTTGAAAGTTCCTGAAGCCAAACAAGATTTGATAGGACAAGCTGAAGAGCAAATATCTGCCACAGAAGAATGCTATAGACTTGGAGAAATTACAGAAGTTGAGAGACATACAAAAGTTATTGATACATGGACCGAAACTAATGAGAGATTAGTAGATGCTGTTAAAAATAATTTCAATCAAAATGATCCCCTAAATTCAGTTTGGATGATGGCTAACTCAGGAGCTAGAGGAAACATGTCTCAGGTAAGGCAACTTGTGGGGATGAGAGGATTGATGGCAAATCCTCAAGGAGAAATTATTGACTTGCCAATAAGAACAAACTTCAGAGAAGGTCTAACTGTTACTGAATATGTAATTTCCTCATATGGTGCAAGGAAAGGTTTGGTGGATACTGCCTTAAGAACTGCAGATTCTGGATATTTGACTAGAAGATTAGTTGATGTCGCTCAAGATGTAATCGTGAGAGAAGAAGATTGTGGAACAGAAAGATCAATAGTCGTTAAAGCTGAAGACGGTAAATTTGGAGCTAGGCTTCTTGGCAGACTCACAGCCGAGGATATTTTAGATTCTGAAGATAACTTACTTATTCCTCAAAATACCGCGATAGACCCTTCATTATCAGAGAAGATTGAAACAGCATCTATTTCAGAGGTAAAAATAAGATCCCCACTAACATGCGAAGCAAATAGATCAGTTTGTAGAAGATGTTATGGTTGGGCTTTGGCTCACAATCATTTGGTTGACTTAGGTGAAGCAGTTGGAATTATTGCTGCACAATCTATTGGAGAACCAGGCACTCAATTGACAATGAGAACTTTCCATACGGGAGGAGTATCTACTGCTGAAAGTGGAGTAGTAAGGTCAAAGATTTCTGGTAAGGTTGAATTTAGTTCAAAAGCAAAAGTTAGAGGGTATAGAACCCCCCATGGCGTAGAAGCTAAACAAGCTGAAGTTGATTTCATTTTAAAAATAGTTCCTCAAGGAAGTAATTCTAATAAAGCTCAAAAAATTGAAGTTTCGAGTGGATCGCTCTTATTCGTTGATAATGGAGAGGAAATTAAATCTGATATAACAGTTGCGCAGATCACAGCTGGGGCTGTGAAAAAGAGTGTTGAGAAGGCAACGAAAGATGTCATCTGTGATTTATCAGGTCAAGTCAAATACGATAAGGTTATTCAACCAAAAGAGGTTACAGATAGACAGGGAAATATTACTTTAAAAGCTCAAAGACTAGGCAGATTGTGGGTCTTAGCTGGAGATGTTTATAACTTGCCACCTAATGCAAGACCTGTTGTCTCTTCTGGAAATTCTGTACATGAAGGAACTGTTTTGGCAGAGGCAAGTCAATCAAGTGAGTTTGGCGGACAAGTTCGATTAAAAGAATCTGTAGGAGATTCAAGGGAAGTTCAGATTGTTACTACTTCAATGTCTTTAAGTAATTTTAAATTAATTGAAGAATCTACGCACTCAGGTCAAATATATAATCTGGAATCTGGCGATGGAACCTCTTATCGTTTGAACACTTCTCCCGGGAGCAAAATTAGCAATGGAGAAGTAATAGCGGATTTAACAGACGAAAGATATCGTACAAAAACAGGTGGTTTAGTAAAATATTCACCAGGATTAAGTGTCAAAAAAGCAAGATCATCTAAAAATGGTTTCGAGGTAAGTCAAGGAGGAACATTGCTTTGGATTCCCCAAGAGACACATGAAATAAATAAGGATATATCTCTTCTAATGACTGAAGATATGAAATGGATAGAAGCAGGAACTGAAGTTGTTAAAGATATTTTTAGTCAAACATCAGGAATTGTTACTGTGACTCAGAAAAATGATATTCTCCGTGAAATAACTGTAAGAAATGGTACTTTTCATGAGTGCGACGATGAAGAAGTTTTGAATAGATTTACAGAAGAAGGTAATCTAATAAACCCTGGAGAAAAGATCTTAGATGGTATCGATAATAAAGAATTACTCTTTGTTCAGAAATTAGAAAACTCCAAATGTAAAGGTTTATTGTTAAGAACTGTAGAAGAATATACCATTCCTGATCAAGCAGAATTACCTCAATTATCTCATGTTACACAGGAAAAAGGTCCACATTTAGGGTTGAAAGCTATCCAAAGGCTTACTTATAAAGACGGTGAATTAATAAAATCAGTTGAGGGAGTAGAACTGCTAAGAACACATTTAAGCGTTGAAAGCTTTGAAGCTACTCCTCAAATGACAATTGATGTAGAGTCGATTGAAGATAAAAACGATCCTTCAATAAATAGATTAAATTTAGTAATATTAGAATCTATTCTTGTAAGAAGAGATACCATATCTGACTCCAGTCATGGCTCGACACATACTGAACTGCAAGTCAACAATAATCAAATAGTTAAAGCAGGAGATGTTATAGCTACTACTCAAATTCTTTGTAAAGAAGAGGGGTTGGTTCAATTGCCAAATGCTAATGCCGATGAGCCTATTAGAAGGTTAATAGTTGAAAGAGAAGAAGATAAAATAAAAATCAAGCTTAGTGATAAAGCAGTTGTTAAAATCGGTGATCGTTTAGTTGATGGTGATCCTATTAGTAAATCTGTAAAATCGACTTCTTGCGGAGAAATCGAAGAAATTTCTAGCAGCTCCGTAACATTAAGACTTGGCAGACCCTATATGGTCTCTCCTGATTCAGTTTTACATGTAGAAGATGGAGATTTAGTTCTCAGAGGAGATGGTTTAGCTTTGCTTGTTTTTGAGAGGCAGAAAACTGGGGATATTGTTCAAGGATTGCCTAGAATCGAAGAGTTGTTAGAAGCAAGGCGACCAAGAGATTCAGCGATTTTATGTAAGAAATCTGGAACTGTTCAGATCAAACAAGGAAATGATGAAGAATCAGTTTCTTTATCGGTTATTGAAAAAGATGATTTAGTAAACGAATATCAACTATTAATTGGGAAAAACATAATGGTTAGTGATGGACAACAAGTTACAGGAGGAGAAATATTAACTGATGGCCCTATTAACCCGCATGAATTATTAGATTGTTACTTCAGCGATTTAAAAGATCAAAAGCCTCTTATTGATGCAGCACGAGAATCTATATCAAAACTACAAAGAAGTATGGTAAATGAAGTCCAAAACGTTTATAAGTCTCAAGGCGTTGCAATTGATGATAAGCATATTGAGGTTATCGTTAGACAGATGACAAGTAAAGTCCGCATAGAAGATGCTGGTGATACTACTCTATTACCCGGGGAACTTATAGAGTTGAGGCAGGTGGAAGATACAAACCAGGCAATGGCAATCACAGGTGGAGCTCCAGCAGAGTTTACTCCTGTTTTGTTGGGTATTACTAAAGCCTCTCTCAATACAGATAGCTTTATATCAGCAGCTTCATTCCAAGAAACTACACGAGTTCTTACAGAAGCTGCAATTGAAGGTAAATCTGATTGGTTAAGAGGTTTAAAAGAAAATGTAATTATTGGAAGGCTAATACCTGCAGGTACTGGCTTTAGTGGATTTGTAGAGGAATTAGCCTCAGAAGCTGGTCCTCATCCCGATATCCTCGCAGAAGAGACTGGTGGCTATAGAAGAGCACAAAACTTAAGGCCAGACTATACAGTTGATATGCCTCAATCACCCGCTGTAAGCTCTACTGCCATTCTTGATGATCCTAGTGATGAGGATTTAGAGACTACACGAAATCGTCATGGGATTGACCCCTCTTCCAGTAATTTTGCTGCCTTTGCAAGACCTAGTGCTGAAAATCAATTTTCTGAAGACCAATTACCAGATCCTGCTGCATTGGAGGGATTGCAAGAGGAGGGACTTCTATCTGATGAATAAATACTATCTATTATTTGTTTTTATGATTAGAATAAAATCTTTAAATAGTCAGTAATGATTAAGCCAGAGATTGTTCCCAAAAGAAAATTACCTCGTTATGGATTTCATATTTATAATGAAAGATTGAATGGAAGAATGGCCATGATTGGATTCATTGCGCTTATTCTTACAGAATTATTTTTAAAACACGGTTTGCTGTTATGGTGATATTAGTTTTCAAATAAAGCATTAATAATTTGAAGAATCTTCTTGGAAGTAGTATTAAAGATTTGGAAAATATAGCTTTAGATTATGGGCAGGCTGCTTTTAGAGGTCGCCAAATCTACAGTTGGATTTATAACTATAGAAATAAGAGTAAAAATATTGATCAAATAGAGGTTTTACCTTTAGATTTTAGAAAAAAGTTGAAAGATGATGGTTTTAAATTAAGCGAACTTGGTTTTCAAGAAAAAAAATTAGCTAATGATGGCACTCTAAAATTGTTACTGTCTACTGGTGATAATGAAAGTATTGAGTGTGTAGGTATTCCAACTGAAAAAAGATTAACCGCATGTCTATCTAGTCAAGTTGGTTGTCCAATGGACTGCAAGTTTTGCGCTACGGGGAAAGAGGGTTTGAAGAGATCTTTAAAAGCGAGTGAAATCTTAGATCAAATTTTATTTATTGAAAATGAAATGAACCAAAAAGTAACCAATATTGTCTTCATGGGAATGGGCGAACCATTGTTGAATATCGATGAATTGCTTTTGTCAATAAGATCCATAAATAAGGATTTTCAGATTAGTCAGAGAAAGATAACTGTTAGCACAGTAGCTGTTCCAAAAATGATTAATAAATTATCAAAAAGGTCTTTTCAAATATTAGGTAATTGCCAATTTACGTTAGCGATCAGCCTACATGCTTCAAACCAAAAAACAAGAGAAACGATAATACCAAGTGCAAAAAACTATGAGATCAAAAATATAATCGAAGACTCTAAGCAATTTGTAAAAGAAACTGGTCGGAGGGTAAGTTTTGAATATTTAATGCTAAGTGGAGTAAATGACAAATTAGAACATGCCAATGAATTGAGTAATTTGCTAAGAGGTTTTCAATGCCACGTAAATTTAATACAATATAACCAAATTGATGAGGTTGAATTTAAACGAGCATCTTTAAAAAATCTTCAATTATTTCAATCTAGACTCTCTAATAATGGCATCACTGTTAGCCTTCGAAAAAGCAGAGGTCTAGATAAAAATGCTGCATGTGGTCAGTTAAGACAAAATGCGAGAAATAAATAATATTATCCAAGGAAAATTTTTTAAAAGTATATTTAAAAGGTTATTATTGACTTAATTAATTTTAAATCTTTGGGTTTTATCAAAACAAAAATTTTACCTTTCGCTATAGTTGCCCTTTTTGGGATTGCCTTCTTTGCAGTAAGTGCAAGAATTTGGTTACCAGGAGATATGATGTCGCCTGCCCCTATGAATTAATATTTTTATTTTTTGAATATGACGAAAAATAATGATCCTAAAAAAGATAGCCTAGCTGAAATTGCAGTTGATCCAGATGTTTTGGCCAGAGAATTGGCTTTAGAGATTGAAATAGATCCTTTAGAGCAAATTGATGAAGATGCTTTTTCAAAAGGTTTAAATATAACTCAAGAGTGCGATGAAGCTTTAAAAATGCTAGAAGGTAACAGAGAAGAAAGAATACAGGGCTTAAGAATATTTTGCGAATACAGGGATAAAAGATCTTTTCCCCTTTTGTTACCCTTACTTGATCAACCTTGTCCAGTTGAGAGAATGAGTGCTGTATATGCATTAGGTCGTAATCCATGTCCTAGCGCAGTTAAGAAACTTGTTAGCCTTTTAGAGACTGATGATAATGCTTATGTTAGAAGGGCCACTGCGTGGAGCTTAGCTAATTATGACGACCAAATTGTTTTAAAGCCATTAATAAATGCTTTAAAGAATGATGTAGCTGCAGTCAGGTTATGGTCTTCTAGTTCTTTGGCCGAAATTGGTAATGTTTCTCTGGGAAACGCTCAATTAGCAGCAGAACAGCTCTTAATAAGTTTAAAGATAGATCATGAATCAGGAGTAAGAAGTAATTGTATCTGGTCATTGTGTAGGTTGTATGAAAAATTAAAAAATACATTACAAGAAAGCTTCGTTGATGAATGTACGAAGATAGCCCTTTTCGATAAAGAGCCATCCGTTATGGAAGAAGCAAAAACTGCATTGGATTCAATGGGGATGCAAGGTTTTTATAATTAAATATTTGAATTTTTCACCAGAAAGCTACCCAAAAAATTAATTTATCAGATATTCAATATAAAAATTAAAATTAATTAACTTGTACCAACTGAAACAAAATATTTTCGTTATTGTATATAAAGTAAAAGTACTCAGTACTTGAATTTAATGCCTCAAAAAACATTGAGATTCAAAATTCATCAAGATGGAAGAGTTGAAGAGACTGTTGACGGATTCATCGGTAATTCATGCAATGAAGCTACAAAAAATCTTGAAGATGCACTTGGTAAAGTAACAGTTAAAAAGAAAACATCTGATGCTTTCATCTCTAATGAAAACGAAAACTTAAACCTTTTAAACACCGAATCTAATGTCACATTTTAGTACCATTAAAACCCAGCTTAAAGAAGCAGAGCCATTAATTAAGGCCTTAGAGAATCTTGGTTATCTAATTAATCAACAAGAAAAGTTTGTTAAAGGGTATAGAGGTAAGTTTACACCAGTAGACATAAGCATCAATTTACCAAGAGATACTAAGGTTGGATTTAAATGGGAAAATAGTTCAAATTCTTATGAATTAGTTACTGACCTTGATCTTTGGAAATTCGAGATCCCAGTCGAAAGATTTATCTCTAAAGTTACTCAAATGTATGCTTACCATACAATTATCTCTAAAACTAAAGAGGATGGATATCAAGTTGTGGAGCAAAAAAATAAAAATGATGGTTCTATTGAGTTGGTTGTAACCAAGTGGGATAGCTAATTTAATATCAATGGATTATTTAGATCCATTTTATGAGGAAAAAGAAGATACAGAAATTACAGGTTGGGAACCTGTATTAGGTGGCGAGTTAAAAGAAAAAGCTGTCTGGGTTGATGAAGCTAAATGTATAGGTTGTCAATATTGTGTACACGTAGCATCAAACACTTTCATAGTTGATGAATTTCATGGTAGGAGTCGTGCTATGAGACAAGATGGAGATAGCTTTGATGTTATACAAGAAGCAATTGATACGTGCCCTGTTGATTGTATTCAATGGGTCAACTTTGAAGAATTGGATGATTTAGAGAATAGTCTGGATAGAGATATGTTTCAGTCATTTGGAAAACCACCGAGAATGAATAAGCACTAATATCAAAAAGATGCAATATCGTAGATTTGGTAGAACCAATCTGAAGATTCCTGTTTTATCTTTAGGTGGTATGAGATTTCAAAAAAGTTGGGATCAATTAGATTTTTCTGAGGTTTCATACGAAGAACAAAATAAAGTAGAAAATATATTAGATCTTGCAACACAATATGGCTTAAGTCATGTAGAAACTGCCAAGTACTATGGAACTTCTGAGGTGCAATTAGGAATGTGTTTTAAAAATACTAAGAAAATCCCAAATATAATCCAAACAAAGATTCCACCAAATAGTGATCCGGAAATTTTTGAGCGAGATGTATTATCTAGCATTGAAAAATTGAAAGTTAAAAAAATTGATTTGTTAGCAATACATGGTATCAATACTGCTGAACATTTACATCAGGCTATTCGAGATGGAGGTTGCATTGATATTTTGAGGAATTTTCAAAAAGAAAATTTAATTGGATCTATTGGATTTTCAACCCATGGAAAATCTTCACTTATTGAAAAGGCAATATCAACAAACTTATTTGATTATGTAAATTTGCACTGGTATTTCATTAATCAGGAAAATACAAAGGTTATTAATTTAGCCAATAAGCATGATCTTGGGGTTTTCATAATAAGTCCCACTGATAAAGGGGGACATCTTCATACTCCCTCAAGAAAAATGTTGGAATTTTGTAAACCACTTCATCCTATAGTTTTTAATGATCTTTTTTGCTTAAGAAATCAAAATGTCCATACTTTGAGTGTCGGTATTGCAAAAGAGACAGATTTTGCTCTGCATTTAAAAGCTGTCTCGTTGTTATCAGAAGCTGAGAAGTATGTGCCTAACATAATTAGCAAATTAAGGCAGGAATCAATTAATTCCTTAGGTTTAGAGTGGCATCAAAATTGGAATAGAAATTTACCAAGTTGGGAATATACTCCAGGAAATATTAATATTCCTGTTCTGCTTTGGCTTTCAAATTTAATTGATTGGTTGGGTATGGAAGGATATGCAAGAGCTAGATATCAATTGCTTGGTAATGGAAGCCACTGGTTCCCAGGATTCAACGCGAATTTACTAGATGTAGATGTTTCTGAAGGGCAATTATTGAAAGTATTAGAAGGTCATATAAATCCAAAAAAAGTTATAAAAAAATTGAGAAATTTAAAAGAAAAGTTTGGAGATAAGAATGCTAAAAGATTATCAAGAAAATAATTTCATAATGGATTTTTTTCAGGTTTGCCAACTTTTCTTGGGTAAATTTCAGGACAAAAATTCTTTGGTTGAATAAGAATAATATTTCGGGTGCCTTTATTTCTTGGTAATAGTATCTCTTTTTTATCTTTAACTTTCCCTTCTAATATTTCTAAAGTTTTATCTAGATTTTTGCTTTCTTGATGCGTCCATTTGCCACAATATAAAACTCCATACCCTTCTTTTTTTAACATTGGTAGTATATATTCTGAAACTGTTGATGGGTTACTAACCGCTCTAGTTGTTGCAATATTAAAATTATTTCTCATTGACGATTGGTGGGCTAAATTCTCAACACGATCATTGATTACATGAATATTGTTTTTGAAATTGATCTGCTCAACTAAAATTTTTATTGCATCTGTTTTCTTTTTCAAAGAATCAATTAGGTATATCTCAGAATTAGGATGAGTTATTGCATAAGCTAAACCTGGGAAGCCACAGCCTGATCCAATATCTAAAAATTTTTTATTATCAAAATTAATATTCGTGAAAGCTTTGAATGGCCAAATGCTGTCAAAAACTTGAGATACCCAATAATCATCACCATCAGTTAATCTTGTGAGATTGGTCTTATTATTTAATTCTTTAATTTTAATTTGTAACTCTTGAAATAAATTTATTTCTTCTTCAGTTATTAAGGAAAGAATTTCTTCTGGAATGTTTTGTTTTTTCATTTCGTTATAAATATGAATTTTAACCATCCATTAAATACATTCTATTTAGTAAAAATTTATTAGAATTACAATATTAATAAAAAGATTATTTTGAAAGGGGAAACTTCCTATTACAAAATATTAGGTGTAAATGAAAATGCATCCAATCATGAATTAAGAAAGGCATTTTGTAAACTTTCTATTGAGTTGCATCCCGATACAACCTCATTAGAAATAGACGTTGCTAAAAGTAAATTTCAAGAAGTTCTTGAAGCTTATGAACATTTAAATAATAGTAATTTAAGGAAAATATATGATGACAAACTAAAAGAAAACTCTAGGATTACAAATAATACTAACGTTTTAAATAATTTAGTAATCGATTCTAATAATCAAAATTTAATAGGAAACAGAAGACCTTTTTCGAATGGAGAATTGTTTTCGTTGTTTCTTTTAATTATCATCATTTCTATAAGTTTAATTGGTTCAATTTTGATTGCTTCTTTTACTGGAAAAGAATTAGAGACTATACCGCTTTGGCTAATTAAATAATTTTTAAAAAAAGTCTGTGAATCCCTCTAAAAAACCTATCAATCAAAATTCACTGCAATCATTGGAATTGTGGTTAACTGATTTAGGTGCTGTGAAGGATATTAATAATCCATCTAAATGGTATCTGTTACTTTCAAATTGGAATGCAACTATTATTTTTGAACAAGAAGATTTAAGTGTTATGTGGGAAAGTGAAGGACAAGAAACTAAAAGACTATTTTCGTACTGCATTAATAGAGAAGATGTGGAAAATGCAATACTGCAGGGACCTTAAACTTCTATCTAAAGATTGTCTAAAATTTGCCTTATTATCCAGTAACTTTTCCCCAATTCATCATCTGTTATACAGAGAGGCGGCAAGAGGTAAATAACATTCCCGAGGGGCCTAATGAATAAACCTTGCTCCATTGCAAGACTTTTTATTTCTTTCCCAATATTATTGAAATAACCTTTTTTGTTCCCAATATCTAAATCAAAGGCAGCAATTGTGCCTGATACCCTTACCTTCTTTATATAAGGTAAGTTTTTAAATTTAAGTAGATGAGATAAATGTTTTTCTTCAAATGAAAGGTATTTTTGTGGTTCTTTTTCTAGTAAATCAAGGCTAGCGTTTGCTGCAGCACAACCTAAAGGATTAGCAGTAAAACTATGTCCATGCCAAAAAGTTTTTCTTGGGGAATCATCAATAAAGGATTGAAAAATTTTTTCTCTACATAAAGTTATTCCCATCGGTAAAAATCCACCAGTTAAACCTTTTGAAATACTTATTAAATCAGGAATGATTTTTGCCTTTTGAAAAGCAAAAAGAGTTCCACATCTTCCAAACCCAGTCAAGACTTCATCGGCAATTAACAAAGAATTATTATTTTTTATAATTTCTGAAACTTTTTTTATAAACTGAGGCCTAACCATATTCATCCCTCCTGCTCCTTGAACAAGTGGCTCAAGGATTACTGCAACTGTGGGAGTTTTAAGTAGAGTTTCTAATTTTTGGATCGCCTTATTTTCTTTATTTTCTACTTCTTCATCGTTCATCCAAGTTGAAGGCCATGGGACTCTTCTAACTGGGAACATAAGATTATCGAAATTCGCATTAAAAATATTTCTTTCACCTAAAGCCATTGCGCCAAATGTATCGCCATGATAAGCACCATCAAAAGCTACTATTTGAGTTCTTGTCTCTCCTCTATTTTGCCATGATTGGAAGGCAATTTTTAAAGCGACTTCCACTGCAGTAGAACCGTTATCAGAAAAGAATAATCTTTCTAGTTTTGTTAATTCACTAAGTCTTTCCGCCAATTTTTTTGCCTGTGGATGTAAAAAATCAGCAAATATAACTTGCTCAAGTTTTTTTGATTGATTAAAAATGGCATCCGCAATATATTCGTTACTATGACCATGGAGAGTTACCCACCAACTACTAATTGCATCTATAAGCTCTTTTTTAGGATTTTTAGTAAATAGGAGGGCATCCTTACCATGAGTTACTTCTATTTGCGGTTTGCTTTTATTGATTTGCGTAAAAGGTGGCCAAATATTTGGGTGCCAATCTTGATTTGGAGTTTTTGAATCCAAAGATTTCATTTAACTTATTTGTGAGTTTAATAGTGAGATCAACTTATTTTTAATTTCAAGTTCTTTCCATAGTATATCTAAATTATTTGAGTCCATTTTTTTGATGTAAGGAAATTCAGCAATTAAAGGAATACCACTAAAATCAACTAGAGTTTTTGGATTATCTAGGTGTTTTTCGCCATTGACTACTAAACCTAAAATCTCAATATTTCTTCGTTTTAAGGCCTCAATACTAAGCAGGGTATGGTTAAGAGTGCCAAGTGAGCTCTTACATACAAGTATTACCGGAAGATCCCATTGTTTTATTTGATCTATTTGTAAAAAATTGCGTGTTATTGGAACCATTAATCCACCTGCAGTTTCTACAATTAATGAGCCATTTACTTTTGGCAATCTCAACATGTCAAAGTTAATAGTTTTTTGATCTATTTCAGCAGCCCAATGAGGAGATAAAGGTTTTGTAAAGACATAAGCTTCTTTAATTATTTTCTCTTTACTTACTTGTGAAAGTTTTTCAACAGTTTGACTATCAGTTTGCGATTCAATACCACTTTGAATAGGCTTCCAATAAAAGGAATTTAATCCTTTAACGAAAAAAGAGCTTATTAAAGTTTTCCCAATATCAGTATCTGTTCCACATATTATAAATTTGAAAATATTTTTGTGACTACTCATAATTTCTTTATGATTTGAATCTCAATTTGCCATGAAAGGTTCACTGTATTATTGTAATTCTTTGGCCAAAACTTTTGAATTTCCTTTAACTCTTTCACTGTTTTGCGTTCACAATTTGTTGATTGTGCTCCTACATTTTTTATGCTTCTAAAAAGCTTATATACATCTTCAAAATTTTCAAGATAATTAAACTGTTCTGAATAATGTATTTCAGTTGATTTGAAATCTTTTAATAATTCTTTAGAGCAAAGGAAATTAAGACCACTATATTCAATATCAATTTTTTTACAAGTATCTTTCCATTCAGGAAAACAATCTTTTGTTGGATATGAAATGATTAAAAAACCTCCAGGTGTTAATTTGCTAAACCAATTTTTTATTATCTTTTCTGGGTTGTTTAACCAATGTATGCAAAAGTTAGATGTTAATAAAGAACAGTTATTTATTTCAGGAGGTAAATCATTATTCAAATCCCATAAAATTTTTTTTCTTGATAATTTATTCTCAAGAAGCATTTTCTTGCTGAAATCAATTCTGGATACTTTTTGGGAAGAAAATTTTTTTTCTATTTCATCTGCTAATAGTCCTGGTCCTGATCCTAAATCTATCCATTCATCTTTTTTTGGGGGATTTAATTCTTTGATAAATTGAACAATCTTTTTTGCAAAAAATTTCTGAATATTTGAATGCTCTAAATACCGATATGCAGCATCATTGAAATTATTTTTTATTTTCTCATTCCACTTTTTACTATCCATTTCAATCATCAAGTGTATTAAGTAAGATCTCGTATAAATTTAAATTATTCAAGCAATGACCTTGTTGAGCTAATTTAATTAAAATCGGCTTCCTATCAAGTGTTTTATTTAAGGAATCTAAAAAGTTATCATTTGATTCGTTGTCAAGAATCAAATCATTTTCTGATTTTATAAAAATAATTTTGCAATCTTTTCTCAAAAATACTGGAAAATCTCTATTGATGTAAAGTTGTTTTAAATCACTTAAAAGAAGAGTTTTATTTAAACTCTCTAGACTTTTATAAAAGATATTTTTAAAACTATTATTCATATGATTTGGCATAAATGATCTATTTATAAATTCTTTCAACATATCCTTATGTTCATCTTTTATGATTTTTGTTTCCATTCTTTTCAGAGACCTCAAAATAAAGTTTCTCTTATTACTTAAAGGAAGAAAATTATTAAAAGAATTTATAAGAACAATATGAGTTGCTTCTTTTAAAATTTTTTTTTGCATTAAATGAAAACCAAATGAATGGCATAAAGTCATTCTGATTTCTTTTTTAGATTCGCTTTTAATCCATTTTGCTTGATAATTATTTGTCGAAAAATAGCCCCTTTCATTATCTTGCCAATGCCAATTATTATTTAAAAAATCAACTTTATAATCATCCCAGAAATATTTACTTAGTCCCCACCCATGTTGAGTAATAATTTGTTTCATTTAAACTCTTTTAATACTGCAATGAAATTCTTTAGCAAATTAAAATCTAAGTTTCTTCGTATTGTTATTCTGATTCTTGATTGCCCCACTGGAACAGTTGGAGGTCTTATCGCAATTGCTAAAAACCCATTTTCTTCGAGATATTTTTGTAGATAAATTGCCTTCTCTTCTTGGCCAACAATAATTGACAAAATGTGAGAATCTCCCTGAACTGGAAAACTTAGATTTTTAATAATTTCATCTTTCCATACATTCGCAGAAGATAATAAATCATTACCCCATTCTTTATTTTCTAAAATTTTTTTTAAACCTTCTAGCGCCCCAGCAGCTAAAGATGGCGCAAGTGCGGTTGTATATCTAAATGCACCACTTGTTTGGATAAGATATTCTCCAATTTCTGAATTGGAAGCTATAAAAGCTCCACCGCTTCCAAATGCTTTTCCAAAAGTTCCAGTAATCATAGTTATATCTGAACGACAATTAAAACTTAAACCCCTGCCTTCAGGGCCCAAGATTCCAATTGCATGAGCTTCGTCAACTAATAATTGAACACTATTTTTTTTGCAAATTTCCGTTATTTCTCTAAGCGGAGCAATTGATCCCTCCATGCTATAAAGAGATTCAACAACAACTAAAATGGAATTTTTTGTAGGGTTAGATTTAATAATTTTATCTTCTAAATCTTTTAAATTATTGTGTGAAAATCGAATCAGTTTTGCTTGAGCAGCTTTGACTCCAACCAATAAAGAGTTATGGATCAATTTATCTGCTATTACGATACTATTTCTGTTTGCTAAAGCCTGGATAGCGGCTATATTTGCTTGAAATCCGCTTGGGAAAAGTAATACTTTCTCTTGATCAAGCCACTTAGCAAGTTCTGTTTCTAATAATTTATGTATTGGTCTTGAACCTGTAATAAACCTAGAGCTTCCTGAACCAATACCTTCTAACAAGCTTATTTCGTAAGCAGCTTTTATTAAATCCTTGTCCCTACTTAATCCAAAATAATCATTACTGCATAAGTCTATAAGTTTTTTATTTTGCGAATTTAAACTTAGAAGTTCGAATGGTTTTTCACCTAAAGAAAATGTTTTTAATTTACGGATTCTTTTTTTTGGAATTTTTACTTTTTTCATTTTGGCAAAATAAAATATAGTGGATTTAATTAAAAAGATTTAGATTTACTATTAAAGTTTGCAAGGTATTTTTTGTTTATTAATATCTATATAGATCATATATTAAGAAGTTAACTCATCCTCTCTTCAATCACAATTATTGCTTAATTTAGAGGAATATTTCCCCTTTCCGCTAGATGATTTCCAATTAGAAGCAATACGAGCTATTAATAGCGGAAATTCTGTTGTTTTAACGGCACCAACAGGTTCGGGTAAAACATTGATAGGTGAATTTGCTATATATAGAGGCTTATCTAATGACAGCAGAGTTTTTTATACAACGCCTTTAAAGGCCCTGTCAAACCAAAAGTTTAGAGATTTTGCTAATCAATATGGTGAGAATAAAGTTGGTCTTTTAACTGGAGATATAAGCATAAATAGAGAAGCACCAATCTTAGTCATGACGACTGAGATTTTTAGGAACATGCTTTATGGCGAATTTGATGAATTTGATGATCCCTTAGAAAATTTAGAATCTGTGATTCTTGATGAATGTCATTATATGAATGACCCCCAAAGAGGCACAGTTTGGGAAGAAACTATAATCCATTGCCCTAGTAGAACTCAAATAATAGCTTTATCAGCAACAATAGCCAATGCAGATCAATTACAAAATTGGATAGAAAAAGTTCATGGGCCTACAGTACTAATTAATAGTGATAAGAGACCAGTCCCACTTGATTTTATTTTTTGTAGTGTTAAAGGCCTCCATCCACTTTTAAATAATAAGGGTAATGGAATTCATCCAAACTGTAAGATTTGGAGAGCTCCTAAAGGGCAGAAAATAAGAGGAAAAGTGGGTAGGATAATGCAACCAAAGTCTCCCTCAATTGGCTTTGTGATCTCGAAACTAGCTGAACGAAATATGTTGCCAGCTATTTATTTTATTTTTAGTAGAAGAGGATGTGACAAGGCAATTGAGAATATAAAAGATTTAACTTTAGTAAGTTATTCAGAAGCAAGTATGATATCCCAAAAATTAGATGTTTATCTTAAAAATAATCAGGAAGCAATTAAAGATAAATCTCAATGCGAGGCATTAAAACGCGGTATTGCATCTCATCATGCTGGATTATTGCCTGCATGGAAAGAATTGGTTGAGGAATTATTTCAGCAAGGTTTAATAAAAGTTGTTTTTGCAACTGAAACTCTTGCTGCTGGAATAAATATGCCCGCAAGAACAACTGTTATTTCTTCTTTATCAAAAAGGACAGAAGATGGGCATAGATTATTATTTAGCAGTGAATTTTTGCAAATGTCAGGAAGAGCTGGAAGAAGAGGAAAAGATACCCAGGGATATGTTGTTACATTACAAACAAGATTCGAAGGTGCCAAAGAAGCAAGTGCACTGGCTATTAGCGAACCAAATCCTTTAGAAAGCCAATTTACTCCTAGCTATGGAATGGTACTTAATCTTTTACAAAGTTATACTTTAGAGAAGTCTAAAGAATTAATTAAAAGAAGTTTTGGTAGTTTTTTATATTTAGGTGAATCATCAGGTGAGAATATAATTCTTGAAAAATTAGATAAGGATTTAATTGAATTAAAAAAAATAACATCTAACGTTTCATGGAAAGATTTTGATGCATACGAAAAGTTAAGAAATCGTCTGAAAGAAGAGAGAAGACTCTTGAAAATTTTAGAAAAACAATCAGCAGAAAAATTATCAGAAGAGATAACTAATGCACTCCCATATATTGAGGATGGAAGCTTAATTTCAATCAAAGCTCCTCAAATGAAAAGAAAAATTGTTCCAGGATTAATTTGTAAGAAAATATATGAATCCCAAAAAATTAAGAGTTTATTGTGTCTGACAATTGATAATTTATTTATTCTTATAAAACCCTCATACATAGTGAGTATTTTTAATGATTTGGATGCAATTGATGTCTTAGGACTTGAAGTTCCAAATATGTATTTTTCTGGAGAGGTATTTAGGGGAGATGATATGTCGCAGTGTTATGCGGATCGAATTTTTGAAGTTTCTAAAAAAAATGATTTACAAACTCCACAATATGATTTGACAACGGAAGTTTTGGCACAACAGCAACAAATTAATAATTTAGAAGAAACAGTTACTTACCATCCTGCCCACAGATTTGGAGATTCCAAGAAATTAAAGAAATATAGAAAAAGAATTATTGATGTTGAACAAGAAATAAATATTAGAAAAAAACTTCTTGAGGATAAAGAAAATCATAACTGGAGAACTTTTACCGATTTGATACAAATTTTGAATCATTTTGGTTGTTTAAATGATTTGGAATTGACAGAAGTTGGACAAACAGTGGGTGCAATAAGAAGTGAAAATGAATTATGGATCGGTCTTGTTTTAGTTAGTGGTTATTTAGACGATTTAGATCCGCCTGATTTAGCTGCAATTATTCAAGCTATATGTGTAGATGTAAGGAGGCCTAATCTTTGGTGTAATTTCAAGCCTTCTTTAAAGGTAATAGATGTTTTTAATGAATTAGATGGTTTAAGAAAATTAGTCTCTTTTCAACAAAATAAGTTTCATATTGAAATTCCTATCTATTTAGAAACAGAGTTGACTGGAATTATTTCTGAATGGGCAAGAGGAAAAAAATGGAAAGATTTGGTTTTTAATACTTCATTAGACGAAGGTGATGTAGTGAGGATTATTAGAAGATCAATTGATGTCCTTTCTCAAGTGCAATACTGTATTGGTGTTAGTAATAAATTAAAAAGCAAAGCAAAGCAAGCATTAAAAGCTATTAATCGTTTTCCTGTTTCTGAATCTAATGATCTTATAAAAGTCTCTGAAGATATTAATCCTGCAACAAAAAGAATTGACAATAATTCTTAAATTTTTTTAATCAAATCATTGAATTGATATTCATTGCTTCATCAAATTCATCTTCGTTTAAATAACCTAATTTAAGTGTTGCCTCTTTTAAATTTAATGATTCTTTGAAGGCAAGGTTTGCAATTTTAGCTGCTTTTTCATAACCAACTTTTGGCACTATGGCTGTAACCAACATTAGTGAATTTTCTAAATTTAACTTCATTTTCTTTTGATTAGGTTCCATCCCATCAACTAAATTTATTCTGAAGTTTACTATTACATTTTTAAGTAATTTTAAACTTGTGAGAATATTAAATCCAATAAGAGGCTTATATTCATTCATCTGTAAAGTGCCGCTAGAATTTGCCATTGAGACTGCATATTCAAGACCCATTATCTGAGTGCAAACCATAGATAAGGCTTCGCATTGAGTTGGATTCACTTTACCCGGCATGATAGAACTTCCAGGTTCATTTTGAGGAATAATTAGTTCGTATATTCCTGATCTTGGACCAGAAGATAGAATTTTTATATCATTTGAAATTTTAAATAATGCACCTGCTAATATTTTTATCTGACTCATTACTTGAGCTAGACGATCATGCGAGGCCATGATAGAAAAATTATTTTTTGATTTATAGAACATTAGATTAGTATCATCGGAAATTGATTTTATAGACTCTTCACAAAATCCTTTTGGACAATTAATCCCTGTTCCAACTGCAGTTCCTCCTAAAGGCAAAAAATACAATTCATTCAGACTTATAATAATTGCATTCTCAGCATCTTTAAGTTGCTCTGACCATCCTGATATTTCTTGCCCAAAAGTAAGGGGCACTGCATCTTGAAAATGGGTTCTTCCTATCTTTATGAGGTCTTTCCATTGTTCACTTTTTTTATCAAGGATCTTAGTAAGTTCTCGTATCGTTGGAACTAAATTTTTGATTATTTCATTAACAACTGATATTTGAATAGCAGCAGGAAAAGTATCATTAGTTGACTGAGATTTATTTACATCATCATTTGGATGAATTGGTTGATGACTACCAAGATCTGAATTTGTTTTTAATGCTGCAATATTTGAAATTACCTCATTAACATTCATATTTGTTTGCGTGCCACTTCCTGTTTGCCAAACCTTTAAGGGAAACTGTGAATCATGAAGCCCCTCAAGTATTTCTGTACATGCCTCTACAATCAAATCTTTTTTTCTTTTATCTATTAACCCTAAATTGAAATTCGCGATTGAAGCAGCTTTTTTTATGAGGGTGAGTGAATAAATTAATTCAATTGGAATTAATTCTTCTCCAATAGAAAAATTTTTTATAGATCTTTGTGTTTGAGCTCCCCACAAAGCTTCAATGGGAACCTCTATTGTTCCCATACTATCTTTTTCAATCCTAAAGTTTTTTGTCATTATTCCTCTGAAAACACTGGTTTTACTTAGATAAGGTTTTCAGTAATCCTAGATACCTAACTTCTCCCATATTACACTTAAATTATTGAGATGAAATGAAGGATTAAAACATTCTTCTAAGTCACTTTGATCAATAAAATCCATTATTTCATTATCTCTCTCTATATTGTGTTTGAAATTCCCATTCTGAGTATTCCAGGCCTGGTGCGCATTTTTTTGTACTAAGCTATAAGCTTTTTCTCTAGAGAACCCTTTTTCTACAAGCAAAAGTAAAACTTTCTGACTAAAGATTACACCACCATATATATTTAAATTTTTGAGCATATTTTTTGGATAAACTTCCAAATTGCTTACTATATCTTTCATTTCCCTGAGCATAAAATGCAAACAGATTGATACGTCAGGTAACATGATACGTTCATTTGAACTATGGCTTATATCTCTTTCGTGCCAAAGCGGAACATTTTCCAGTGCTGTTAAGACGTAACTCCTCAAAATTCTTGCTAAACCGCTTACTCTTTCACTTCGAATAGGATTTCTTTTATGAGGCATGGCAGAACTTCCTTTTTGCCCTTTTGTAAAGCCCTCCTCAACTTCTAAAACATCAGTTCTTTGTAAATTTCTTATTTCAGTTGCGAATCTATCTAGAGAAGCGCCAACTAGTGCAATAGTTTGAACATATTCCGCATGCCTGTCTCTCGATATAACCTGCGTACTTGCTGTATCTGGCTTTAATCCGAGTAAATCACAAGTTATTTGTTCTACTTTGGGATTCGTATTAGCGTAAGTTCCCATTGCACCACTTATTTGTCCAATA
>CACGBT010000003.1 GCA_902571335.1 uncultured Prochlorococcus sp.
TATGTAGTGATGAAAAAATAGAAACCATTTCGATCAACATCAATATAGAAAACCTAAGACTATTATTCCATGGGTTGGTCATTTACGACCCTTCTTCTCACGAACTGTTGCAGTTTATTTTATTTCTGCCGTTAGAAAATCTTTTGCAAGTTGAGTGTTCGGAAAAACTTTTTGAGCCTCTTTAAGCAAATCGCTTGGCGTAATTGCATTTTTATTAGTGTACCTTGGACTTAAATGAGTAATAATTAATTTTTTTGCATTTGATAATAATGCTGTTTTGGCAGCCATGATAGTTGTCGAATGTAATTTTTCATAAGCCATGCTTTCATCTTCCTCTGAAAAAGTCGATTCATGTACGAGCAAATCGGCATTTTTCGAAAGTGAAACAGCTGATTCGCTAAAGACTGTATCTGTGCAATAAACAAAACTTTCTCCCTCTCTAGGAGGTCCACAGAATTCTTTCCCATCAAATGTCCGCCCATCCGCTAATACGACTTTTTTACCCTTTTGAAGTTCTGAATAAATTGGTCCAGGTGCTATTTTTAGAGACTTTGCTTTTTTGATATCAAATATACCTGGCCTATCTTTTTCACTCACCCTATAACCATAAGCAGGTATTTTATGTTTAAGGCAGGCGCAATTTACTTGTATTTTGTTGTTTTCAAATAGTATTTTATTTTTTGATGCAAAATTTTCAACTTCCACAAAATGCAATGGGAATGACAATTTGCAAAAACTACTTCTAAGTGCTGAAGTTATAAAATTCCGCAATTCTGAAGGACCGTAAATTTCAATACCCTCACTATTTCCTGATAAACCTAAGGTAGCCAAAAGTCCAGGCAAACCATATATATGATCCCCATGCATATGTGTAATAAATATTTTCTTGATTTGTGAAGATTTAATATTGCTTTTCATTATTTGATGTTGCGTTCCTTCTCCACAATCAAAAAGCCAAACCTCTGATGATTGTGATAATTTAAGTGCTAGGGATGAAACATTTCTCGTTAAAGATGGGACTCCTGAGCTTGTTCCTAAGAAGGTAATATTCACTTATTTATTATATTTTTATTTTTATATCTGGATTAAATTTAGACTTTTAGTCAAACTTAGGCAAATTAAGCATTTGTTTTTAAACAAAGTGATACTTAAATTTAAAAATAAATATTTTAAATGTTACCTGATAAGTGTTTTATCTATTTGTGTTTTTCATAGTGAAAGTGTTTTTGCATCTAGAGAGCCAATAATTAGAGTTTTGATATCAAAAAATAACAATTTAAGGATCAGATCAGATAGATCAATTCCTTTAATCATAGAGGGGAAATTTTTCTCAAATAAAAAAATTAAAGGTTTAACTTTAAAAAATGAGAAAAATAGAAAAGTTTTATATTTTGATGAGAATAAACAAAAAAAATATGATTTAAAGAATAATCATAAATTTCAAGTTAGATCTTCTGACGGGAGAGGTATTTGGGTAGGTCAGAAAAGATATTCTGGTAAGCTTAATCTTTTTGTTGTTGATTCTGAAATATTGGTAGTGAATGTTTTGGGTATTGAAAAATACTTAAGCAGTGTGGTGGGATCAGAGATGCCAGCAAAATGGCCTCTAGAAGCATTAAAAGCACAAGCAATTGCTTCAAGAACTTATGCTTTAAAGCAAAAGGGAAATAATTTATTTGACATAGATTCAACTCAGAGAAATCAAGTTTATAATGGCTTGGAGTCAAGAACATACAAAACTATCAGAGCTGTTAAAAGTACAAGATCTTTGGTTTTGATATACAAGAATAAATTAATTAATGCTTTGTTTCATAGCAGCTCAGGGGGGATGACAGAAAATAGTCAAGATGTATGGAAAAATAAATATCCATATTTAACAAGTGTGAAAGATTTTGATAATAAAAATCCAAAATTTAGATGGCAAAAAAAATTTTCAAACAAAGAATTAACAAATTTATTTCCTAAGATTGGAGGTTTGAAAAATGTAGAGATTCTAAATATTACTAGTACAGGCAGGGTAAAAAATGTAAAACTTTTTGGAGATTATGGTTCTGATCAAATGTCTGGGGTAGATTTGAGAAAAAGATTAGGTCTCAATAGTAATTTCGTAAGATTTAAATTTTATGAGGAAGAACTAAATAATAAATTTCCCATGAAAAAAGGTTTAATAGTTATAGGACAGGGATCTGGACACGGAGTAGGAATGAGTCAGTGGGGTGCTAAATATATGGCATCTAAAGGCCAAAAAGCTGAAAAAATATTAAAACATTTCTATAAGGGTGTGCAGATTAAACCTTTTAAAAAAGATTACCTTTAAAAATCATTTTGCATTAAGGACTAATTTTGGATTTATATTAGTTTGTTCTTGATTTAAGAAGCCAATTCCTAGTAATATTTTACTTTTATCTATAACCTTTATAGGTTTTTTATAATCAAAATTTTTGCTTTCATTAAAGTAATTAATATCAAATTTAATTGCTCTTCCAGTTTGCCAAAAATTGATCTCTTCCTCTTTATTTAGGACTAATGTTGAAATGTGATTAAGAGCAGAAATTGTTGGAATGATAAAATTTTTCGCATCTTTTTTACCCTTTTCTTTTTCTATATCAGATATCTTAACAGAGTTTTGATCATGAAAGCCACAAGCTGAAATTCTTTTTAGTTGTAGAAGGCAACCTTCGGAATTAAGAATTTCCCCTAAATCTCTCGCAATTGATCTTATATAGGTGCCAGCTGAACATTTGATTTTTATTTCTATGATTCCGTTTATTTGGTCCCATTTTATTAAAGTAAGTTCGTCTATTTTTACTTCTCTTGGTGCTAATTCAAAATTTTCATTCCTAAAAGATTTTTTATAAGCTCTTTCACCATTAATGTGCACACTAGATACTTTCGGCGGAATTTGTTTAATAATTCCTCTAAATCTATTTAAGTATTGATCTAATTTTTCGTCATTGATTTTAGGCCAACTTTTTTGATTAATTATTTCTCCGTGAATATCATCAGTATTAGTTCTTATCCCTAATTTAATTTGTCCTATGTAAGTTTTACCCTGAGGAAGATATTGAATAAATCTTGTTGCACTGCCTATGGCGATTGGTAATGTTCCTATAACTTCTGGGTCAAGAGTTCCAGTGTGCCCGACCTTCTTTGTATTTAGTAACTTCCTTATTTGTTTAACACAATCATGAGAGGTACAGCCTTTATCTTTATTAATTACTAAGAATCCATCTTTAGTTTCCATTTTTAATATTAAGAATACTTTGAGAAAGATTTATAACCATTCTATGATTGGAAATTTAGGGTAAGAAATTGAAAAATAATAATCTTATTTTAAAAGAGTTTTTAGACAATGCTTTTAATTTGAAATCACATTTAATGGAATATTTATCTATTAGAGAATGTGATTTAGATGGATTCCTTGCAAATGCAAAGATGAATTTGGCAAATTCACATCCTGGGGATGCTTTGAATGATGTTTCAGATTTTTATACTGAGATTGTAGGAGAAAGGCATGTAGCTGATTTAGCTGCTTGGCATATCACAAGCAAGGACTATATCGCTGATACTTTAAAACTTCAGCAGAGATTTTCTAGAGATTTAGTTTTGGATTTTGGAGGAGGTATTGGAACGCATGCCTTAGCTAACGCTATGTCTTCAAATGTTGAGCATGTTTTTTTTGTAGATATTAATCAAACAAATAGAAATTTTGTTGAATACAGGGCTGAGAAATTAGGAGTCGAAAAGAAACTTACTTTTTGTAAGACAATTCAAGATACACAAATATTGAAATTTGATACGATAGTTTGTCTTGATGTTTTGGAACATCTTGCAGATCCAGCTTCTCAAATTAATAATTTCAATGAGATTATGGATAGTAATTCTATTGCTCTATTCAATTGGTATTTCTACAAAGGAGATAACAATGAATATCCGTTTCATATAGACGATAGTAAAATTGTTGAAAAGTTTTATGAGACTCTTCAATCAAAATTTTTGGAGGTATTTCATCCTATTCTTATAACTACAAGAGCTTATAAGAAAATCAGATAACTATATTAACCCTTTTTCTATTTCTTAAATTTCTTTTTATGCTTTCGAAACTTACAGTTCCCTCTTTAAGCGCAAAAAGGGTGTCATCTTTGCCTTTACCAACATTGATTCCTGGCAAAAAGGATGTACCTCTTTGGCGAATTAAAATTGATCCTGCAGTTACTTTTTCTCCACCATAAGCTTTTACCCCAAGTCTTTTGGAATTGGAATCTCGACCGTTTCTTGTAGAACCTGTTCCTTTTTTATGTGCCATAAGAAATTCTTAAGTTGTAGATTTTTCAGATTTTGGTTTAGTTTCCTTTTTAACAGTTTCCTTTTTTGCAGAAGACTTAGGAGAACTTTTTCCTAATGAAATTGATTTTACCATAACTCTCGTAAGTTCTTGTCTGTGACCCATCTTTCTTCTTGTCTTTTTCTTTGGCCTCATCTTGTATACAAGAATTTTCTTATCTCTTTTGTGCGAAACAACTTCTAATTCAATTTTTGCATCTTTAACGTAAGGGTTGCCCACAGTAATAGTGTTTTTGTCCTTTAAAAGTAAAACTTTTTCTAGTGTTATTTTGTCTTTCTCTTTTGCATTTAATCTATCAATATCGTAGTACCGATTAACTTCGAACCAAAATTGTTGTCCAGAAGTTTCTGCTATTGCATACAATTCATTACTTTTAGGAGAATTGTCTGAAGAGTTTTTAGAATTTGTCATATCTTAGAGACGCTATAAGGCTCAAATGTATAATTTGATTAAGCCTAATAAGCAATCATAATTGTTTGTCTATTTTCTTATTTTGTAGTGTAATAAGTCAAGGTTTATTTTAAATCTTTTATATCCATTTGAGGAACCATAACAATGGCAGCAAGAAAAACATATATTTTAAAACTTTATGTTGCTGGAAATACTCCTAATTCAATGAGAGCTTTAAATACTTTAAGAGAAATTTTAGAGAATGAATTTAAAGGTGTTTATGCTTTGAAGGTTATAGATGTATTAAAGCAACCACAACTTGCCGAGGAAGATAAGATTTTAGCTACCCCAACCTTAGCTAAAATTTTACCTCCACCAGTTAGAAGAATAATTGGTGACCTCTCTGATAGAGAGAAAGTTTTAATTGGTTTAGATCTTCTTTTTGATGAATTAACTGAAACTGAATATAGTGGAGATAAATAACATTTAGAAAACTTTTTTAATTAGAATAAATTTATTTTTATTTTTTATTTAATTTTTTTGAAAAAACTATGAAAGATAAGAAATTTGGAAAATCAAATAAAATGCAGGTACAAAAGTTACCTACTGGTATAGAAGGCTTTGATGATGTTTGTAGAGGAGGGTTGCCAGTGTCAAGAAGTACTCTTGTTAGTGGGACATCTGGGACTGGTAAAACTGTTTTTTCGCTTCAATACTTACACCATGGAATTTACGATTATGATGAGCCTGGGATTTTCGTTACATTTGAAGAATCACCATTGGATATAATTAGAAACGCTGCGAGCTTCGGATGGGATTTACAAGAATTAATTGATCAAAATAAATTATTTATATTGGATGCTTCTCCTGATCCTGATGGTCAAGATGTCGCGGGCAATTTTGACTTGTCTGGTCTTATTGAGAGGATAAGTTATGCAATAAGAAAATATAAAGCTAAAAGAGTTGCAATAGATTCTATAACTGCAGTTTTTCAACAATATGACGCTATTTATGTTGTTAGAAGAGAAATTTTTAGACTAATAGCAAGATTAAAAGAAATTGGAGTAACAACAGTTATGACTACTGAAAGGATTGATGATTATGGACCTATTGCAAGATATGGAGTTGAAGAATTTGTTTCTGATAATGTTGTCTTATTAAGAAATGTTTTAGAGTCAGAGAAGAGAAGAAGAACTTTAGAAGTTTTGAAATTAAGAGGTACTGTGCATATGAAAGGGGAATACCCATTCACTATGGGTATAGATGGTATTAGTGTGTTTGCTCTGGGAGCCATGAGACTTACTCAAAGATCTTCAAATATTAGAATTAGTTCTGGGGTTACCGACCTAGATGATATGTGTGGAGGAGGTTATTTTCAAGATTCCATCATCCTCGCTACAGGAGCTACTGGTACAGGTAAAACTATGCTTGTATCCAAATTTGTAGAGGATGCTTATAAAAACAGTGAAAGAGCAATACTTTTTGCATATGAAGAATCTAGGGCTCAACTTCTTAGGAATGCTACTAGTTGGGGAATAGATTTCGAAAAGATGGAAAGTGATGGGTTGTTAAAAATTATTTGTGCATATCCTGAATCAACTGGTTTAGAGGATCACCTACAAATTATAAAAACACAAATTAATCAATTTAAACCAAAGAGAATGGCAATAGATTCACTCTCTGCTTTAGCTCGAGGTGTAAGTTTGAATGCATTTAGACAGTTTGTAATTGCAGTCACTGGTTATACAAAACAGGAAGAGATAGCGGGCTTTTTTACTAATACTGCAGAAGAATTTATGGGAAGTCATTCTATTACTGATTCTCACATCTCAACAATTACAGATACTATATTATTGCTTCAATATGTTGAAATAAAAGGAGAAATGGCTAGAGCTTTAAATGTTTTTAAAATGCGAGGATCATGGCATGATAAAAGAATCAGAGAATTTATTATCACTAATAGAGGTCCTGAAATAAAAGATTCTTTTTCTAACTTTGAACAGATATTTAGTGGTGCCCCTCATAGGGTGGTTCCTGATCAGAATGTTCAGAATATTTTTAAAGGCCTAGAGAATGATTAAATTGTTTAAGTGACCCTG
Source organism: uncultured Prochlorococcus sp. (assembly GCA_902571335.1). GTDB lineage: Bacteria > Cyanobacteriota > Cyanobacteriia > PCC-6307 > Cyanobiaceae > Prochlorococcus_A. The sequence continues at coordinate 6,835 of CACGBT010000003.1, forward strand.
GAGCTTGAAAAATTATCTTTATTTTTAATAGTTTGGGTCAATAATTCATCTTTATCTGATTGGGCCAATGCTAAATCAAACCAGAAGGTTGTTCCAACTCCTAATTCACTAGCCATTCGAATTTCACCACCATGTTTTTCAATTATACCTCTCACTATAGATAACCCCAAACCAGTTCCTTGCTCAGTATGAACTGCATTCTCAACTCTATAAAAACGGTCAAAAATTTTCTCTTGATCCGCTTGAGATATTCCAGAACCTGTATCAGCAATCTCAATTCTCACTTTTGGTAATGGCGAAACTAACTCGCATTGAGGTGCTCCATCGTTATTATTTGGTGGAAAAGCAGGGCAGGAATCTGGCCAGGTATAAGCTCGTATCATTAGGCTGCTGTTTTTTGGACTAAATTTCAATCCATTACCTAGCAAGTTATCAAAAACTTGTAAAAGCAAATCAAAATTCCCAAGAATCGGAGGGATATTTTCTTCTATATCGTGTGCTAATGAAACGTTTTTTTCTGTAGCGTTAAGTCGATAATTTCTAAGAGTCTGCTCTATTGCTGATTTTATATCCATTTCCTCTATTTGAATTATTTTCCCTGACTCCAATCTAGATAAATCTAATACGTCATTCACAAGTCTTGTTAGTCGATCAGTCTCTGAATTCGCAATGCCTAAAAATTCGAGTTGTTCTTCATTAGAGAGCTGATCTTTTAAATCATGTAGAGTCTCTACGTAACTTTTGATGTTAAAAAGTGGTGTTCTTAATTCATGTGAAACATTACTAATGAATCTGTTTTGTGCAGCATTTAGTTCTACTTCTCTTGTTAGATCTTGAATTGTGACGGCAATTCCTTTTATTTCAACTTTGTTTGTATCCAAGACAGACTGTAAGACAATTCTTAAAGTTCTAGCCGGTTCTCCCAAGCTAAACCTTAAATCATCTTTCTCCTTTTCTCTTTTTAAGATAGATTCTACATTTGTATGTAAGTCATTAGATAAAATTTCTGGGATCTCATTTAAAAAATATTTTCCTTCTAAGAATCTACCTTCCCAACGGAATAATCTTTTAGCCGTTGGATTGGTAAGTACAATCTTTCCTTGAGAATCCAATAATATTGCTCCATCAGCCATTGTAGCTATGAGCGATTGTTGTTTTATTTGAGCTGCTTTAAGTTCTTCAATGTTTGCCTCGTCATAATTTTCTAACTGAGTAGCCATTCGGTTAAATCCATTTAAAAGTTCCCCTAGATCGCCAGTCATAGGCAATGAAATTCTGGATTTAAAGTTTCCTTTTGAAATTTCTCTAACACCTCTCACTAACTCCCTTACAGGTCTTGTAATTGTCAGTGCATTGAAAACAGCTCCAAGTATTACTAAAACCCAAATAGAGATAAAAACGGCTATTGTTACTTCTCTTGTTAGTGCAGCACTAGCTAAGGCTTTTTTATTAGGTGTAACTCCTAAAGCTAAAGTTCCAAGATATTTACCTTTCCATAGCATTGGAACAAATACATCTGTTACTTGACCCTGAGGTGTAACGTGTTGCCTAACTAGAGGGAATTGTGGTCTTTTCTTTAATTCTGACGGTAATTTTAATTTTCTAGTTAGTTGGAACTGGCTATCTGAACTTGTTGGAGTGGCACTTATTGGAATTCCAAGTTGAACTATATCTTCCGCATCAGTAAAAAAAATATAACGTAGATTTCGACTTGATCTCCAAAACTTTTCAGCTACATTTGAGATTTCTTTTTTTTGATTATTAGCAACTAATTCTGTGACGTTACCAGATAGCAATAATCCAAGATCTCGTGCATATCTAGTATCATTCATTCCTGCATCTCTTTGAATACTATTTAATGCGAAAAATGTTATTCCTGTCATTAATAGACTAACAACAAGAGTTGCTATCGCTAATAATTTTGTTCTTAAACTAAACCCACTCCACCAAGCCATTAGTCCATTAGTCCAATAATTATTGTTGAGATCTTCATTATTGGGCATGTTATATTCTTTACTTTCTTGATTATTAATATCCAGCATAAACTTAAAACTTTTTAGAGAAGTTTTTCCTCACTTGATGACCTATGTCATTCCTATAGTAAATACCATCAAAATTTATTTCTTTTAGATTCTTGTATGCTTTTTCGAAAACCATATCAAAATCCTTATCTTGACAGACAATACTTAAAACTCTACCCCCATCGGTTAATAATTCCCCTTCTTTACTAAAAGAAGTTCCTGAGTCAAAAATTTGACAATCACTTGAGTCAATCTTTCCTATTTTTATTGGAAAACCAGTTTTATATTCTTGAGGGTAACCTTTTGAGGTTGCTATTACACACCCGCTAACTTTATCAAATGTATTGATTTTCTCATCACCCGTTAAATTTCCCATTGAGCATTTTTCTAAAAGAAATACAAAATTTTGATCCATCAAAGGCATTATTGTTTGACATTCTGGATCACCAAACCTGCAATTGTATTCTATAACTTTAGGCCCAGATTCCGTGATCATTAATCCAAAATATATTACGCCTTTATAATCAATGTTTTTTTTATTTAATCCATCTATTGTCGGTTCAATTATCTCTTTGATAATTCTATTAAGGTAATCTTCTGTTAAAAGTGGAGCGGGAGAATAAGCCCCCATTCCGCCAGTATTTGGTCCTTTATCTTTTTCATTGAGACGTTTATGATCTTGAGCAGTTGGTAGCAATATGTATTTCTCACCATCACATAGAGCAAAAACTGAAACTTCTGGGCCCTGAATTTTTTCTTCTAGAACTACTACTTTCCCAGAATTGCCAAACTTTCCATTTAGGATTAATTCTGCTGCTTTTAAACATTCATCTTTTGAATCGGGAATAAAAACTCCTTTACCTGAAGCTAGACCATCAGCTTTCACTACTAGTGGGTAAGTTGATGAATGGATAATTTTTTTTGCTTCTTCAAATGATTTGACTTTCCAAAAGTTTGCAGTTGGAATATTTGCATCTTGCATAAATTCCTTTGCCCAGGATTTACTATATTCTAATTTTGCGCCATCTTTACCAGGTCCAAATACCTTAAATCCTTTTTGTCGAAGAAAATCTGCTAATCCATTTGCTAAAGGGATTTCTGGGCCTATTATAGTTAAATTTATTTTTAAAGAATCAAGCTTTTCAACCAATTCATTTTTATTGTCGACATCGATTCTTATCCGTTCACATTTATGTATTCTTTCTGATCCAGCGTTACCGGGTATTAAATAAACTTTTTTGACCAGTTCATTTTTTTGAATAGCCCAAGCTAAAGCATTTTCTCTTCCACCATTTCCAATTATTAAAATATTTTCTAATCTATTAAAGCTCTTTGAACTTGTTGAATAAATACTCATAAATTTGTTTTTGAAGGTTATGAGGTTTTGATTAATAATTAGTTAAAATGAAATAAACTATACAAAAGTTGACCTCTAGTAAATATGTTAATTCCAAATCCTAATTTTAGTAATCAAATGAGGTTTTAAATTGATGAATAATAAATATCAATTGATTTATGAAGGTAAAGCAAAAAAAGTATTTTCTCATGATGATGCGGATAAAGTATTTATTGAATTTAAAGATGATGCTACAGCTTTTAATGCGTTAAAAAAAGCTAAATTTGAAGGTAAGGGTAAACTTAATTGCCTAATAAGTGCAAGAATTTTTGAACATCTTATTAAACATAATATTCCAACTCATTTTCTTAAACTTAAAAATGATAATACGATGATTGCACAAAAAATCAAAGTAATTCCCTTAGAAATAGTTCTGAGAAATATTGCTTATGGTTCCTTGTGTAAACAAACGACTATTAAATCGCGCACTAATTTAGTTAAACCATTAATTGATATTTACCTTAAAAATGATGAACTTAATGATCCCCTAATTACAAAAGATAGGATTGAATTAATGAACATACTAAGCTCAAAAGATTTAGATTTAATGATCGATTTGACTCTAAAAATTAATATAATCCTGAAAAATTTTTTTAAAAACATTCAGCTTCAATTAGTAGATTTCAAATTGGAATTTGGTTATGATTTTGAGAATAAAATACTTCTTGGAGATGAAATAAGTCCAGATAATTGTAGATTGTGGGATCTAAATCAAAATAATGATACAATTGTAAGCCTAGACAAAGATAGATTTAGAAATGATTTAGGTGGTCTACTTGAAGCTTATAGTGAAATTTACAGTAGAATTAACAATTTCATTGAACTCAATTAAATAAAAAATCCTTCACACACAATAATCAAAAATACTATGCAAAAACATTTTTTTAAATTTAAAAAGGTTTTCACAAATATTGCTTGTTCGCCCTTGATTTTGATATCAAATAATTCAGAATTGGCGGCAAAGTTTTTGCCAAATGATATTGAGAAATCAATCGATAATCTTGAAGTAAGCAAATTTAAAAATGTTTTATTTCAAGGGTTTGATATTAAACAACCAAATAATTTTCTTATTGCAGAAAATAAAAAAGATACTATTCAAGAAAGTGTTCTTATTTCAGAAATAATTATAGAGGGATGGCAAAATCATCCTGAAGGCAGAAAACTCGAATTAGCTGCTTATGATTCAATGAGTATCAAGCCAGGGAGTATTGTTGATAATAGAATCTTAAGTCAAGACCTAAATGCAATATATGCTAGTGGTTGGTTCTCAGGAGTAAAAATAAAGTCACAAGATGGACCATTGGGAGTGAGACTAATCGTAAAAGTAGTCCCTAATCCAATTTTGAAGAAAGTTGAACTTAAACCAATAACCTCCGTAATCTCTAATTCATACATAGACAATATTTTTAACAATTATTATGGAAAAACACTTAATCTTAATCAATTACAAAAAAAGATAGAAATAATAAAAAAACGTTATGAAAATGAGGGTTATTCTTTAGCTAGAATAAATGGCCCAGATAGAATTTCTGAAAGTGGAATAGTAACATTAAATGTTTCTGAGGGAATTATATCTGAAATTGAATTAAGATTCCCAGGATCTGATGGTGAATTTATTATCGATGGAAAACCTAGAAAAGGTAAAACAAAAGAATGGGTTATAAAAAGAGAACTAAAAACGCAGCCTGGTACTATTTTTAATCGGAAAATTTTAGAAGCAGATATCAAAAGACTTTATGCTACTTCATTATTTGATGATGTAAAAGTTTCTCTTGGTCCTGACAATTTAAATCCAGGCCAAGTCATAATATTTTTAGATTTAAGCGAACAAAGAACAGGCTCATTAACTGGAGGTCTTGGTTACAGCAATAGTTCAGGTATCTTTGCTACGGTTGGTTTGAGGGAAACTAATTTACTTGGTAGAGCATGGTCTACTAATCTAAATCTAAATTTTGGAGAATATTCAACAACCTATAATTTTTCTTTATCTGATCCATGGATTAAGGGAGATAAACATAAAACCTCTTTTAGAACAAATCTTTTTCTAAGTAGAAATTATCCACAAGAATTTAAAAGTAGTGATAATGGAAGGATTTATGCAGTTGACGACACAACAACTGAAAAAACCGATTCATTCTCTTCAGTAGTCTTAGAAAAAACTGGGGGAGGTTTTTCTTTTTCTAGACCCCTTAATGGTGGAGATCCATTTAGGGTCGCTAAATGGAAAGTCCTCGCTGGGATGAATTTCAAAAAAGTAAGCATGATTGATAGCAGCGGAAATAAAAAACCTTATGGTGACATGACTCCTACAAAAGGAAATATTAATGAAATTATTTGTATAGGTTATACATCATCCGATGGTTCATGCCCCGATGAAAATACCTTGGTTAGTTTTATTGCTAGTACATCAAGAAATAATCTTGATAATTCCTTTAACCCTACTTCAGGAGATAAATTAAGCTTTGGTTCTGAACAGTTTGTTTCAGTGGGTGATAGCTCTCCAACTTTTAATAGAATGCGAGCTTCATATTCATATTTTATACCAACAAGATTTATAAACTTAACCAAAGCTTGTAAGTCTAGTGATACTTCTAATGAAGATTGCCCTCAAGCAATTGGCTTTCAATTTAAGGTAGGAACTATAGTTGGCGAATTGCCTCCTTATGAGGCATTTTGTATGGGAGGAACTTCATCTGTCAGAGGTTGGGGATCTTGTGAATTGGCTGTAAGTAAAAGTTTTGTTGAGGGAACAGCAGAATATAGATTCCCAATTTGGAGAATGATATCGGGAGCTTTATTTGTTGATGCAGGAAGTGATTTAGGCTCTCAAAAACAAGTTCCTGGAAAACCTGGTAAATTATTACAGAAATCAGGTTCTGGTTATTCACTTGGTGGGGGAGTTGGAGTTAAAACTCCAATTGGCCCATTAAGATTAGATGTTGCAAGTAAGGACCTAAGTGGTGATTGGAGATATACACTTGGAGTTGGGTGGAAGTTTTAAGTGTTTTCTTGGCCCTCTAATTATGATTCTTGTTATACCATAAGCGGTGTTATCACTAGGGAAGGTATAGGCCTTCACAGTGGAGAAAAAACAAGAGTTACTATTTCTCCTTATGAAAAAGAAGGATATTATGTCTCTTTTAGCGATAATCCCAATAAGCTTTTTAAGCTAACACAAGATTTAATTGGCAGTACAATGCTTTGTACGGCAGTTAAATTAGAAGGGAGAAATTTATACACCATAGAACATCTATTATCATCAATGGCTGGTTGTGGGTTGAGTTACATACATATTCAGGTTGATGGAAAAGAGATCCCGCTTTTAGATGGATCGGCTATTCAGTGGGTTAAAGATTTTGAAGAAGTAGGGATAAAAAAGGCTCCGAAGCCAGATAATTTTTTTCGAGAAATTAATAAACCAATAATCTTAAATAAAGAAGGCTCAGTTATAGCAGTAACTCCCTCTCAAAAAACTACAATCATATCCACTATAAGTTTTCCTTATAAAGCAATTGGAGATCAAACTTTTGTAATTGATTTGAGTCCTAAAAGTTTTGTTGAAATGATTGCTCCAGCTAGAACATTTGGTTTTAAGGATCAATTTCAAGAGTTAAGTGAACTTGGATTAATAAAAGGCGGAAGTTTGAAAAATGCTCTTGTTTGTGACGGTGATGTATGGGTTAATCCACCATTAAGATTTGATAATGAACCAATAAGACATAAAATTTTAGACCTAATTGGGGACTTGGCTTTGGTAGGGTTACCTAAGGCTCAAATTTTAGTTTATAAAGGATCACATTCTTTAAATGCTCTATTGGCCTCATCGCTAAAAAATTAACTTTATCTTTAATTGTTTTGGAAAAGAAATTATCCATTGAAAATAATCAACTCTCTTCTGAGAACATTTTAGGTCTATTACCTCATAGATATCCCTTCGCTCTTGTGGACAAAGTAATAGAACATATCCCTGGTGAGCGAGCTGTCGCAGTAAAAAACGTCACTATAAATGAACCTCAATTTCAAGGTCACTTTCCTGAAAGGCCATTAATGCCTGGGGTTCTTATTGTAGAATCAATGGCTCAAGTTGGGGGGATTATAGTAACGCAAATGCCCGAGCTCCCTAAAGGACTTTTCGTGTTTGCGGGAATTAATAATGTTAAATTCAGAAAACCTGTTGTTCCTGGGGATCAATTGATAATTACTTGTGAATTACTTAGTATCAAAAGACAAAGATTTGGCAAGGTTAAAGGGGAGGCCCATGTAAATGGAGCTTTGGTATGTGCTGGAGAGTTAATGTTTTCACTAGTTGATTAGCGATATGGAGAATAGAAATGCTGAACTAGAATCAAGCTTTGGCGCTGTAAAAGTTCACCCAAATGCTTTTGTTGATCCAAGTGCTAAATTACATAATGGGGTAATTATTTCTCAAGGAGCTATTATCGGTCCTAATGTGACTATCGGTGAAGGAACAGAAATAGGACCAAATGCTGTAATTAAAGGAAAAACACAAATTGGCAGAAACAATAGAGTTTTCCCAAATGTCTTTATAGGTTTGGATCCGCAAGATCTTAAATATAAAGGTGCCTCTACTGAAGTAGTTATTGGAGATAATAATACCTTTAGAGAATGTGTAACAATTAATAAGGCTACTGAAGAAGGAGAAAAAACTTTAATAGGCAACAATAACTTGTTAATGGCATACACTCATATAGGTCATAATTGTGAACTTGGAAATGGGATAGTTATATCAAATAGTGTTCAAGTTGCAGGTCATGTGAAGATTGAAGATAAAGCTATTATTGGGGGCTGTTTAGGTATTCATCAATTTGTTCATATTGGATATTTAGCAATGATCGGAGGAATGACAAGAGTTGATAGAGACGTACCACCTTTTTGCCTTGCCGAGGGACATCCAGGAAGACTGAGAGGATTGAATAGGATTGGAATTAAAAGAAGTGGTTTGATTGAAAATAATGATTGTGACTTAAAGTTACTTCAAAATACATGGAATCTACTTTTTAAATCTAATGATCCCATTTCAAATTTATTGGAAAAAGCCATGGAAGCAGAATTAGATCTTTCATCTTCAAAATTATGTAGTTTTTTAAAAAAATCAATATCTAAGGAAAGACGTGGGCCAATGCCCTTAGTAAATGAATGAATAAAAAGATATTTATAAGCACTGGAGAAGTCTCTGGAGATTTGCACGGAAGTTTATTATCAAAGGCATTATTAGATGAAGCTAAAAAACAATCTATAGATCTAGAAATTTGCGGATTAGGTGGGGAAAGGATGAAGAAAGAAGGCGTAAAGATTCTTCAAGATACTACATCCATTAGTGCAATAGGAATTTGGGAGGCTTTACCTCTTATTCTTCCAACAATAATAATTCAAAATAGATTTTATAAATTATTAAAAAAATATCCTCCAGATTGCTTAATTTTGATTGACTATATGGGTCCCAATATAAAAATTGGAACAAAATTAAAAAAATCGAATACTAAAATTCCAATCTTTTACTACATTGCCCCTCAAGAATGGGCTTGGAGGATTGGGAATAACACTACAACAAATTTAATAAATTTTTCTGATAAGATATTTGCGATTTTCAAGAAAGAAGCAGCGTTTTATAAAAAAAGAGGTGGAAATGTTTTATGGGTTGGGCATCCAATGATTGACTTTATAAAAAAACTTCCTCTGAAGAAAGATGCTCGAACTGTACTGAACCTTCGCCCAGATCAAAATATTCTACTTTTGATGCCCGCGTCAAGACCTCAAGAATTGAGATATATATTACCTACTTTTATGAGAGCGGCTAAAAAACTACAACAAAAATATCCAAGTTTGCTTGTCTATATTCCCTCCTGTAGGGAGGCTTTTGATGAAATATTCAAAAAAGCCTTTAGAAAATATCAAGTTAAAGGACTTGTGATTTCTCAAAAAGATAGTGCAAAATTAAAGCCTTATATTTATTCGCTTACTAAAATTGCTTTTTGTAAATCGGGGACAGTTAATATGGAATTAGCTTTATATGGAATCCCACAAATTGTTGGTTATAGAGTAAGTAGGGTAACTGCATTTATTGCTAAAAAAATTCTCAATTTCAAAGTAAAATTTATTTCCCCTGTAAATTTGTTAGTTAATAAATTAATAATCCCAGAGTTTGTACAAAAGGAGTTTGATGAAAAGAAAATTTTCTATAAATCTTGTAGGATTCTTGAAGGGAAGTCAGAAAAAATAAAAATTAAAAAAGGTTATGCTTTTTTAAAAAAAGAATTAGGCGAAGAGGGCGTAGTCCAGAGAGCTGCTAAAGAGATTATTAATTCTATTATTTGAACTTTATAATAAAAATATGAAATATTTCTTACCTCTAATAATTGCTCTTTCAATATTTATTAACCCTGTAAACGCTTTTGCAGAGGAATTGATTCTTGCAGGAGGTTGCTTTTGGTGTTTAGAACATGATTTAGAGTCATTAAAGGGGATAAATTTTGTACAAAGTGGCTATTCAGGTGGAGATTTGCAAAATCCTACTTACGAAAATCATGAAGGACATCAGGAAGTGGTTTTGGTAAACTATGATTCCAAATTGGTAACTTTACCTGAGATACTTAGGCTGTATTTCAGAAATATTGATCCTCTGGACGGCAAGGGTCAATTTTGTGATCGTGGAGATTCTTACAGGCCAGTGATCTTCTTCAAAGATGCAACTGAGGAAAGTGATGCAATAAATGCAGTTGTTTCCGCCTCTAATGAATTGCGTGTGCCATTAGAAAAAATATCTGTAGAACTTAAATCAAAAGGTCAATTTTGGTTAGCTGAAGAATATCATCAGGATTTTGCTGAGAGAAATGAATTAAAATATAAGTTCTATAGATTCTCATGTGGGAGAGATCAGAGGTTGGATAAATTATGGGGAGATAACGCTAGATCAATAAATCTTTGGAATGAATGATTTAAATATAGTTATTTATTTTTAATCCATTGAACAAGAGTTTTAACTCCAAAACCGGTTGCACCTGATGGGTTAATCCCCTTATTCTTGTCAGTCCAACAAGTCCCAGCAATATCAATATGAGCCCATTTAATCTCCTTATCGAAGAATTCCTCTAAAAACAAAGCAGCAGTTATTGAGCCACCTGCTCTAGGACCTGTATTTTTCATGTCAGCTATATGAGACTTTAAGCCTTCTTTATAAGATTTTTGTAAAGGCATTTGCCATAATTCTTCTCCAGACTGGGATGATGCGGCTTTTAGGTCATTTGCTAAATCATCATTATTGCTCCAGAATCCAGCTACATCATTACCTAATGCAACTACAATAGCTCCTGTTAAAGTTGCGAGATCAATTATTGAATCTGGTTTTAAATTTGATGCGTAAGTTAAAGCATCAGCTAATGTGAGTCTGCCCTCTGCATCAGTGTTATTTATTTCAATTGTCTTACCATTAGATGCCTTAACTACATCTCCAGGATGTACTGCAGATCCATTTATCATGTTTTCGCAAGATGCCACAATAAAATGAATTTCTAATCCCTTTGGTTTTATTGCTCCGAGTGCTTTTGCTGCTCCTAAAACTGCAGCGCTTCCGCCCATATCATATTTCATCATTTCAATTTGAGATGCTCCTACTTTCAGATTGTATCCTCCCGAATCAAAGGTTAAACCCTTCCCAACAAGCGCAATCTTTTCTTTAATAGGCCCCTTTGACTTTAAAGTAAGATGTATAAATTTAGGATCTAGATCAGAACCTTTTGCTACAGCTAAATATGCACCCATTCCTAAATCTTCACAATCTTTTGCCTCTAAAATTTTCACTTCTAAACCATGATCTTTAGCTATTTGAGAAGCTTGTACAGACATTTCCTGAGGCGTAAGATTATTTGGAGGGGCGGCTACAAGTCTTCTAGCTAGTTCTACACCTTCACATATTTGTGCTGTCTCTTCAAAGCTAATATTCTCAAATTCTTTTAAATTTAAAAACTCTATTTCTTTAAGAACTTTCTTTTCATCTCTTTTCTTATTGAATCTATTGTCCTTAAAGGCAGATAATCTGGCTGACTCTGCTAGTTGATTTATTTCTAGTTTTGAATTTATTAATTCCCAAGGTAGCAAGATGCTGATTTTTTCATTTTTATCAACTGATTTCCTAACTAGATTTCCTATAGAGTTTTCTATATCACTTTTATTTAGGTCCTTCGATTTGCCAAGACCAACTATGATTAAAGTTTCTAATTTTTGATCTAAAAATTCAAAGCTTAAAGTTTTTCCTTTTTCTCCTTTAAATTTTTTTTGAGTAACTTTTTTTAGTAATAATTTTGGGTCAATAACAAATTTTATTTTTTCAAGTTGGCTTGAAATTTCTTCCTCTAAAACTCCAAAAATTAATGAAGCACCTTGCCAGTTATCTAGATTTTTTTGGAATGTGGAAAATTGCATTTGTTAAATGGATTTAATTAACTTTTAGTTGTTTGTGAAAGTAGTTGCCCACCTATCTCGAGTTTCTTTATTAAAAGGTGGTAACCATAAATATATCAGTTGCTGTTCTAATTTACGTCTTAATTTTACTTCTTTAGGTACATCTAAAAAGAAACGAATATCTTGATGACTTGAGAGTTTGTTATGAGCTAGGGCTTCTTTATAGTTCATGAGGTAATTTTTACAGTCATGTTCTCCCTTCCATCTTTTATTTGCTGAATTTGTTTCTCCTATATAAAGGATTATTTTAGAACTCTCCATCGAGTCAATTACAAAATACATTGCTGGACCATTGTGTATATATTGATTGGTTCTCCAAAAGTTCAATGATAATGGCTGCAATGAAAACGGATCAATTTTTCTTTCATCGGAAATTGTATTTATAGGAAGACTTGTTTGGTGCAAAGTTTTGTTGTGAGTATCTTTTGAAATTTTAAATTGGTGATTATGGATTTTATTTCTCCATTCAGTTAGGATTTCGCCTTTGATTTTTAGATTATTTGAGTGTTGAAAATTAATTGATGTATTTACATTTGAACCAAATAATTCAAATTGTCTATTATGATTTGAAATATTATTTACTTTGAATTTTTCCAATATCTATTAAACATGTCTACTAAATTTACTTCTGAAAAAATATAAATCAAAGAATTATTTATAAACTAAAATTTATTAATGTTCTAATCAATTTAAAAGATTCTTGTTATGTTGTAATTGAGCCTTAATCTTGCGAAGTAAAAAATAGAAATGGGATTCTTTGAGTCAGACATCGTTCAAGAAGAAGCTAAAAAGCTTTTTACCGACTACCAGGAACTTATGAAACTGGGCTCTGATTATGGAAAATTTGACAGAGAAGGGAAAAAAATGTTTATAAAAAAAATGGAAACTCTTATGGATCGTTATAAGGTTTTTATGAAGAGATTTGAATTGTCTGAAGATTTTCAAGCAAAAATGACAGTAGAGCAATTAAAGACACAGTTAAGTCAATTTGGGATTACTCCTGATCAAATGTTCGATCAAATGAATAAAACCTTAATAAGAATGAAGGATGAACTTGATAAAACTTCTTAAAGTTAACGGTTAAATCTTAATGACAGATAATTTAAAATTGCCATCATGGCTGTCAAGAGGAATAGAAGAATATTTTCCAATTAAGGGAACAGATCAAACCTTTTCGGAGATAATTGATCATGCGAAAAAAAATAATAAAAAATTAAGGGTTAAACTCGGCATCGATCCAACTGGAACCGATATTCATCTTGGGCACAGCATATTGTTTAAAAAACTTAGGGCATTCCAAGATAATGGACATATTGCAGTTTTAATTATTGGGGATTTTACTGCTCAAATTGGAGATCCAACTGGAAAAAACAAAACAAGAGTTCAGTTATCGGAAAAACAAGTTAAGGATAATGCAAAAACATACTTAACCCAACTAGGGATGGGAAAGCCAGCCAATGAATCTATTTTAGATTTTGATTCAAAAGATAGAATAGAAATTAGATATAACAGTGAATGGTTAAAAGGATTAAATCTTAATTCGATAATTGAATTAATGGGGAGTGCAACAGTTAGTCAAATGCTAGCTAAAGAGGAATTTAATAAAAGGTACACTTCGCAAGTCCCAATTGCTTTGCATGAATTCTTATATCCACTATTACAAGGTTACGATTCGGTAGTTGTTCAATCAGATATTGAGCTTGGAGGCACAGATCAGAAATTTAATATTGCAATAGGAAGAGACCTTCAAAGGCATTTTAATCAAGACCCTCAATTTGGTGTTCTGCTGCCAATTTTGACAGGTTTAGATGGAATTAAGAAGATGAGTAAATCTGAATTTAACACCGTCGGGTTGACTGAAGATGCCCTTTCAATGTATTCAAAATTAGAAAAAGTACCCGATAATATAATACCCACCTATTTTGAATTACTTACTGAATTAGATTTAAGTTTTCTGGAAAACTCAAATCCTCGTGAATTACAGAGAAGAATGGCTTTAGAAGTTACTACTTTATTTCATGGGGACAAAGAAGCATTAAAGGCGCAATCAAACTGCGAAAAATTATTCCTTGGACAGAAAGAAAAAGTTGGAGAAATTCCAGAGATTTCTTTAAAAGAAGTAGTTTTTCCAGTAAAGTTTTTCTATTTATTAAGTGCTCTAAAACTTTTCAAATCTAGCAGCGAATCAAAAAGATCTATTAAAGGTGGGGGTGTAAAAATTGATAGTCAAAAAGTAATAAATCCCGATTTAGTTTTTAATTCAAAAAATGATTTGGAAGGGAAAATTTTGCAGATTGGAAAAAAAATTATCAAAAGGTTTGAAAACTGAAAATTGATGAATAACAGATTTAATTCGGAAGATAAAATAATATTGGCAATTGATGGATTAGATGTAAGTCAAGCAAAATTACTTTTGGAAAAATGTCCTGATATTAAGTGGGTGAAAGTTGGTTTAGAGCTTTTTGTGAGGGAAGGTCCAAGAGTTATTGAAATATTAAAAGGTTTAAATAAAAAAATTTTTTTAGACTTAAAATTTCATGATATTCCAAATACCATGCGTGCAGCATGTTTCCAAGTTTCAAAATTAGGGGTTGATATAATTTCTATTCATGCTTCAGCAGGTTTAAAAGCTCTTAAGGATTCGAAAAAAGCATCTTTAGAAGGAGCTACCTCAGTCAGTTTGAAACCTCCATTGGTTGTAGGAATAACTGTTTTAACAAGCTTTTCTCTTAAAGATTTTCAAATTGATCTTGATAGAAATAATTCAATTGAAGAAAATGTATTGAGACTTGCAAAGTTGTCTTTTGATGCTGGATTAGATGGATGTGTTTGTTCCCCTTGTGAGGTAAATATGTTGAGATCTATTTATAAGGACAATTTTGAACTTATTACACCAGGTATCAGATTAAATATTGACAATAAAGATGATCAAAATAGAATTATGACTCCCCATGAAGCTATAGATAATGGCGCTTCTAAGCTAGTCATTGGCAGATCAATTTCAAAAGCTATAGATCCTAATAAAACTCTAATAGAAATATTTAAATCTATTGATTCTGATTAATTTTGGATTCTTCTCCCTTAAGCAATCTTGTTATGTTTGTTCTATGTTTCCAGATTACTAATAATGCCACAATTAAACTTATAAAAAAGTATGAGTGCATAAATTTACCTAGGTAAAAAAACATAAAAATAGGAAGTAAGATTGCAGCTGAAATACTGGATAAAGAAACAAATTTAGTTTTTGTTAGGACTATTAAAAAAATGCCAAGAGATGCGAGTCCAACTTTCCAAGAAAGAGCTAAAAACATACCTAATCCAGTAGCAACAGCTTTCCCTCCTTTACCTCTAAGCCATATTGGCCAAATATGTCCTGAGATAGCGGATATTCCTGCTATTACCTCTATTAATCCTTGATCTGTATAAAATTGAGCAATTTTTACTGCTAGAAGGCCTTTCCCAACGTCAATGATAAACACAAAAAGTGCTGGCCATTTCCCAACATTTCTTAAGACATTTGTTGCACCTGTAGATCCAGAACCCATAGTTCTTAGATCTATATTTTTTAGATATTTTCCAACTAAAAAACCTGTCGGAAGTGATCCTAAAAGATAACTTGTAAAAATTATTAAGATATTCATAAACCTTAGTTTAGTTCAAGATCATCGTAAATTTCATTATCTGAACCAGCAAATGCAACCCATAATGGGAATTGAAGTATTGGAATTTCAACAGAGGTTTCTGCTGCATCAATGATAATAAATGGCAATTCTTCATTGGCTTCCAATCTATCAGCTCTCTCGATAACACCTTCAGGCCTTTCAAAAAGAACAATCCCACTATTAGGTCCAAAGTCATCCCTTGTGAGACCAAGTGAATCTTGAAGAATTCTTCTCCATTCACCTAATCGTTCAGGCTGCGAAGCTAAAATAAGAGTCTGAAATTGATCTCCATATAATTCACCAAGAATAGATATTAACCCTGCTGATATCAAAGCATTCTTTTGTCGAGATCCTCTACTTTCAAGAGAACCTCTTCCACCCATGTTAAAGAACCAATCATCCATAATTTCTATATCTGATGAATCAAGACTCCTTCTTAATTTCCAAGATTCAGCATAAAAATCAGGCTGTTCTATAAAACTTGAAAAGCAACTTTTTATAATCTTCTCATCTGGCTTAAATGTTTCAGAAAGAGCAGGAATATTAACCACATTATTTGCACTATTGTTTTGCTTTTTATCATCAAGGGGAGATGGCTTTACGATTATTGGTTGAGAAACTAATTCAAGTTTCTCTACGTTTTGTGAAAGATTCTGCAAAGCTCCTGTTAAGTACTCTTGAAAACCTTTAACTCGTTTAGCAATATTATCTGATTGTCCTTTGAAATTTGAATCAATATCTTTTTCTAATTCATCTTTTTTTGTTTCCAACTCTTTTATTTCTTTAACTAAAGAGTCTTTTTTAAAAACGAGATCTCTAAAAAGTTCATTAGAAATTTCATCCAAAGATTTAGTTGATTTGTCGTTTTTTGGTGAAATTTTTTTATTTTGCGTTGTATTTTTCTTACTAATTTGTTTTGTTTTATCATCTGAAATTGACTTGTCTACTTTTGATTCCTTCTCAGGATTATTGTTAGAAATTTCTGTATTGTCCATTTAAATAAATTTTGATGATTAAGCAAATACTGAATTTTAGGTATTTTTAATTTCCAGGGAGTCAACTTTTTTTATGAGCTCATCTTTTAATTGCTTTGGATTAAATAATATTGGTAATAAATGAGGACTTGACTTTTCTCTAAAATAAAAAATACCCGGGATTATAGGGAAAAAGAATTTCCATGATATCCAGTTCTTGAATGGAAAAGTTCTTATCTCTTTTCCTAATTGTAAAACGATAAAATCATCATTTGTTATTTTTATTCTTAAGGTAAAAGACTGAAGTAATAAAAAAAAGCTAAAAGAAGCAAAAATTATTGTTGGCAAAGAACCAATATTTAAAAATAAAAGCATAAAACTTAAAATTATTAGAATGATTGGTAATTGAAATGATGGTGATATTATGACTGGTTCTTCTTTTTTGGTTTTAGTGTTAAACATAGAATCATCCAAATAAAATTTGTGTTAGTAATACATCCATTAAAGATACAGTAACGAGAGTCATTACAACCGCACCTGTTGTACTTGTTCCAACTTCTTTTGGACCACCTTTAGTTGTGAGTCCATATCCACAAGCAATAATTGAAATTAGCAATCCGAATACTACAGCTTTTATTAACATTGAAGTTAGATCTGTGCTGGTTAAACTTACATTACCTGATCTTACAGATGTCCAAAAAACTATTGGAGGAACTTTATAAAAAATTGTGCTCCAAATTTGTCCACTCCATAAAGCTACAGATAAAAACAAAAGACACTGTATTGGTGACATTATTACCATAGATAGTAACCTTGGGACTACCAAATATTGGACTGGTTCAGTCCTTAACATGGTTATTGCCTCAATTTGTTCTGTAACTTTCATGGTACCCAGTTGAGCAGCATAGGCAGTGGCAACTTTTCCAGTCATTAAGGTGGCAGTTAGAAGAGGAGCCATTTCTCTAGCCATGCCTACTGCTAATAAACCTCCAATTTCACTTGAAACCCCCATACTTGTAAGTTGTGATGCAACTTGAATATTAAAAACTGTACCTGCGGCAATTCCTGTAATTAAAACAATTAACAGACTCCCAGGACCTGCCTCCATAAGTTGGTCAAAGAGATCATTTTTGGAAATTTTACCTTTAAAGATAAAATAAATTGCTTGACCGCCAATGATTAAGCTGCTTAGAAGTCTTTTAAAAAATTTAGGGTAAAACATATTTTTATATTAGTTTGTAATTAATTTTTGATCCCATTTTCTCATTATTAAAAGACCAATTATTACTAATATTGAGGGTATCAAACCAATACATAATCTAATAGTTAATTGTGCTGAGTAGCATTGTTCAAAAATATTTAGACTATCTTTATCAACAAAGCATGATTGATAACCAGATAAATACAACAAAAATCCTAATAATTGAACACTAAACGCTATACCAATCTTCTGAATAAGTACCATCCAAGCAGTATATAATCCTGCTGGTTTCTCTGGATCTTCGTCTATTGCATCAGGAAGTAGTGACCAAGGGATAAGAAAAGCAGTTGAAGCTCCAATGCCAATAAGACAAATTATGAAAATTAAAAGAATGAACAGAAATATGTTGCTGGAATTTAGGAATAAACTATCCTCAACTCCTGAAATTTTTGATAATGGAGGTAAAAATAAAGCTGCCGTACATGAAATGATCCACATTACCGCTCCATAGTTTAAAGCTGAAATTCGATTCAATTTATTTGATACTCTGGTCCATATTTGTAAACCCACTAAAGCACTAATTTGGAAAGGTATTGGGATCCACTTGGCAATATATGTTGGAACATTAAGTACATCTTCTACATAGATTAACGCTACTGTTTGCATCAATTGTAAAGCGCACCAGAGAAGAATATAAAGTGTAATAACTTTTAGAAATTTTTTATTTCTGAAGATCCTTTTGAATTGAAGTGTTATAGCTTCAACTTTTCCTGAAGGCCTTCTTGCTTTTTTTGCGAATGGAGCCAATCCCCAACAAGAAATTAATGTAGCAGCAACTGCTATAAATCCACTTATTTTACCCATTAAAAAATATTCATTATTTGCTGATCCTTCAGAACCTAATACAATTCCAGCAATTATTAAACCAGTTAGTCCTGCAATTATTGAGCCAGTAAATCTAGATGCGTTTAGTCTTGTTCTTATTACTGTTTTTTCAGAAATTTCAGTAGATAGAGCTGCAAAAGGAAGATTAATACTTGTATAAGCAGTCATTACGACTATAGAAATTATGGCATAGTAAATAGTCTTGGTTAGTACGGAACCAGTGGGAGTCCACCATATCGCAGCTAAAGAAAAACCAAGAGGAACAGAAGCTGCAACCATCCAAGGGATCCTGGGTCCCCATCTTGATTTTGTACGATCACTTAACCATCCAATTAACGGATCATTAACGGCATCCCATATCTTTATTAACATTAATAATGAACCTGCAATTATTACTGGTAAACCAGCAGAAATAAAGAATTTGAACAGAAAGAAACCAAATTGCGTTGCTACTAAACCTGTGCCTGCATCTCCTAGCCCATAAGAAAACATTAATCTTGTTGTTGATCTAGTGATATCTTTTTTCGAGTGTGAATTTTCCAATCTTTTTACTTTGTTGATTGTTTGATAATGTATTATTGCAATGGTAATTCTATTACTTAATGCGGGCGTGGTTTAGTGGTAAAACCTCAGCCTTCCAAGCTGAAGATGCGGGTTCGATTCCCGCCGCCCGCTTTTAGGATATATTATTTTGCCCCAAATACTTCTTCTGAAATTATTAATAAAGAGCTTCTACTCTTTATCGAAACAGATTTTTCATTAATGGTTAATGGTTCAAAAATCTTAGGCATGCTGGTGTCAATAACCTTTAACCAATTATATTTACATTTCGGCAAGGGGAAATCGATACTTTTTGAATATGCATTTAAACCTACCCAAATCAGCGGATTAGTATTGCCTTTATTAATGCTAAAAGCAATTGTATGAGACCAACTACTCCAATCGGGGCTATCTAACTTTGTTCCATGCCAATGATATTTTGGAATATTTTCAATTGATTGCTTTTTAGGTAAGAATGATGGATTAAAAATGTTTATTAGTTTTTTTCGGATTTTTATAACGTACTTAAAATATTCTAATAATTCCAAATCTTGTTGACCATCTTCCCAATTCATCCAGCCCAATACATTATTTTGGCACCAAGAATTATTGTTACCGCCTTGTGACCTACCTATCTCATCACCCATAAGTATCATTGGAACACCTTTAGAGATAAGTAAACTAAGAATGAGATTTTTTTGTTGTCTTTTTCTTAAATCAGTGATTAATAAGTTTGTAGTTGGTCCCTCTATACCATGATTCCAAGAATTGTTATGGTTATCACCATCTCTATTTTGTTCTCTATTAGCAAAATTATGTTTTCCATTGAAAGTGACTAAATCTTTTAGAGTTAATCCATCATGTGAGGTAATAAAATTTATTGATTTTGGGAAAATATTATCTTCTTTATAAATCGATGGAGTACCTTTTATTTTATCGCTCATATTCCATGCTGTATCTTTATCCCCCTTCCAAAATCTTCGCAAGTCATCTCTAAAATGACCATTCCAAGTGAAAGTATTCTTAGATGGGAAATCACCTAATTTATATAAACCACCACAATCCCATGGTTCACTTATTAATTTGATATCGATAAGTTCTGGTTCACATTCTATATCTTCAAAAATTGGAGGATTTTCTAGTGGCGAAAGATTTTCTCCTCTTGTTAGGGCAATTCCCAAATCAAATCTAAAACCATCTACTCCAAATTCACTGGCCCAACATTTTAAAGATTCAATTATTAGTTTTCTAACTAATCCTCTGTTTGCCGCAATAGTATTACCGCACCCAGAGACGTCCTGATAATTTTTATCTTTTCCTATAAAGTAATAAAGATTTTCATCTATACCTTTCCAAGATATTGCAGGTCCTTGAGAATCTCCTTCAGAAGTGTGATTGTACACAACATCTAATATGACTTCAATATCTGCTTTATGACATTCCTCTACTAATCTTCTGAATTCCTCTCTATTCTTTTCGGCGGATTCATTCGAAAGATACTCAAAATGAGGAGTAAACCAATTGATTGGACTATAACCCCAAAAATTCTTTAAACCATTTGGTGCATCAGTTGGATCAAAACAAAAAATTGGAAGTAATTCAATTGTTGTAATACCGAGTTCTTTGAGATACGGAATTTTTTTTAAAAATTTCTTGAAACAACTTTCATTTTTATCAGTTGATTCAGTGAAGGATTTGATATGAAGTTCATAAATAATTGTTTCTTCCCAAGGATGTTTCGGTCTAGGATAATCCTTAAAATTAAATAATTTTCTATCGCAAACAACGCTTTTAAGACAAGAATTAATATTTTCTTGAGTTTTTAATGCATTTTCTCTTTTATAACTTCCCCATCCAGTAATACCTCTTGAACATGGATCAAGTAATACTTTTTTTTCATAGTTATTATTAATTTCATTATTTTTTTGTTTTATTCTAAAAGCATAAATACAACCTTCATTTAGATTTTTTATTTCCACATGCCAGTAGGGACCAGTATTATGGTTCTGATCTAATTTCAATGTAGTTTTTGGGTAAATAGAGTCTTCTTTCTCAAACAATAAGATTTCTACATATTCTGCATTTGTGGCTATAAGGGAAAAATTAACTCCTTGAGAAGTTAGAGAACTTCCTAAAGGAAATGGTTTACCTTTATTGATATGAGTCACTTTCTCTTTATCATTGATTTATTAAATATTGGGATAATTTATTAAAAATTACTGATATTTAAATAATAGATGCAAAATTAAAAATAAACTAAAATTTAAGGTTTCACTAATCAACTTTATTAGATCTTGGAGAGTATTGATTTTCTAATTAATCGCAATATATTCATCCATTTGATCAATACATAGAACGATCTAGAGAGAAAGTTGAATAATGAGGAAACTAGATTTTTCTTGATATCAAAATACAAATTACGCTTTTTCATGTGATGAGAAGGAAATATATCTGAAAATTAATAAAACATAATAAATAGCTCAGATTCATAACTTTATTTCTCTTTAACATTTTTTCTTTAATAAATGAATTTAGATTTTTTAAGGATAAATCAAGTGCTGCCAATGGTTTTAGATGTTTTATAGTTAAGGAGGCTAATTTTATATAAGAAAAATGTGAAGCTATAAAAATAAATTTTGCAGCTAAAAATGTCCCTAAGATTTGTATAAAGCTTTGCGCCGCCAGCATTTTCGGTTGCCGTATTTGTATTTGCTCCATATGATATGCAAGTTCGAGGTTTTTTAGGCTTGACTAAAACACTTGTCTTTAAATCTCTGCTTTACAAACAATTCAATGAACAAAGCTGATTTAGTAAATCTTGTTGCTGCTCGTACAGAGCTCACAAAAACGGATGTTTCTTTAGTTGTTGATGCAGCTATTGAAACTATTGTTGACTCAGTAGTGGAAGGCAAAAAAGTCTCCTTACTAGGATTTGGTTCTTTTGAGCCAAGAGATCGTTCTGCAAGACAGGGATTAAACCCTAAGACAGGCGAAAAAATAGCAATACCTGCTAAAAGAGTTCCAACATTCTCTGCAGGTAAACTTTTTAAGGATAGAGTTCAAGGGTAATCATTCAATCTATTTATTCCCTTAATATCAAGATGCTCTTCAAGGGCATCTTTTTTTAATTGCAATAAAATACTATAAGCTCAATGACCAAAACTCTTAATAAGGTATCCAAAATTTTGAAGCTTTAAGAAGTAATGAAATGTTTAACTATTATATTCTTGAAATTTTTGTTTTTATCTAATTTTGTTATGGCAGAAACAATACCAACAAAATCTAAAATTTTAAAACAATCTAATGATTGTATTAGAGATTCTCAAACCCAAGTTTGTAGAGAGTTAGTTTCTGAAATAGAAAAACTTCAATTAGTAGTATTTGATCAAAATAGATTCAAATGTCAATCGAGTTTATTGGGTTTGCAGTCGGAAATTATTGAAGCTTATTTTTTAAAAAATTCTTTTAATGAGAGAATTTCATTTATGATCCCATATGTGATTAAAAATTGTTAATAATCAAAATAATTTATTTTTTTGGAATATTATAAGCTTGATATTTATTTTGAAATGGTAAAAGGTTTTTCTGAAAATGAAGTTAAGAATGATACTGAAATAAAAAAATCAAAAAAAGAAAAAAAAGGCTTAGCTGCTTTTCTGAAGGGCAAGAAGTTTACTTATACTTTGCCGGGTAAAAAACAAATAAATATTTTTGGATCAATAGTATTAGCCTTAAATATGATTTTAATATTGCTAGTCATCCTTTACTTAAAGAATCAAGAATTCCATGACTTTGTTTTTAACGTTGGTCGTTAAATATCTTTAGATCGAAAAATTTTTTTAAATGATATATTAAAATTTTATAAATTCTTATGAAGGTAGTAAATTTAGTTTTTCAAGTATTTTTTTTGTTAGTAACCCTTTCATTTTTGATATATTTTCTAACAGGTTTTGACTCTGCTTTTGAGGCAGACCAGAATTGTCATTCACATCTTTCAAGTTACGATAACCTGTCTGGAAATTATGGATGTGATCATGATACTGAGACACATCAGTGGATACTTTACGAGTCAAATGAGAGTAAAGAACCAGCTAAAATTATAAAGAAATTTAGGTACAAATTTTTATAACTTAAATTTTTTATAAAAAAACTTGGCACTTATAATTGAGATCATCGCTGTAACTGTGAAAGTAAGATATTGATATATGCTTCCTTCTAAGTAAATTTTATTTTTATAAAGAGGATAATCAATCAAGGAACCTAATGTTCCCCAAATAATTACCCATACAGATATGTATAGGGTTGCTTTGATTGGATTAGATTTTTTTTCTTCCATTTTTAATTGATACCAAAAATTGAGGAAGTTACAGGCCTGCCACTAAAAACCAACTCGGTTAATATAAGCATTAAGAATCCGATCATTGCTGCTCTACCATTTACTAGTTCAGCACTGCTATTAAATCCAAAAACATTCTTTACCTCATCTCCCTGATTGTCTACCCATTTTGAGTATTCATTATTTGTTGATGATGTATTAGTAAAATCATCATTTTGATTTTCTATTGGAGAGCCGTTTTCTTGCATAAATTTTTATAATTTATTTTAGTAATTTTAAAACTAATTTATTATTCAATTAAACTCTAGATTATAAAAAAAATTAAGACAAAAATTATTATCCATAAAAATTGTAATCTCAAAATTAATTGACAAATTAATTTGATTTTTTCTTCAGTGCAATTTTCTCCAGTCTCATTAATTATTGGCTTTTCAATAATTTCATTTTTATATTTACTTTTACCTCCCAATTTAATATCGGAAATATAGGCAAATATAGCTTCTGAAATCCCAGCATTAGGCGAATCATATTTTTTACCATCAAGATAACTTTTTTTTATGATTGATCCATACTCATTAACTTTGGAGCTAATTAAAGGTAACGTGATTAAAACTAATCTTGAAGGAATAAATGTAGAAATATCTTCGATTTTTGCACTAAAAAAACCCAAATATCTAAAATAATCATATTTGTAACCTATCATTGAATCTAAGGTACTTATGGCTTTATAAGAAAAACCAAGTGACAAAGGTCCTGGTAGAAAAATTGAAAACTTCATAAAAATAATTCCAATAAAAATCCAAAATAATGGCCCAAATATTCCATCAACAGAATTTTCGGTAAGGCTTTCGGCACTTGATCTTAAAAGATGTGCTATGGAAGATCCCCTTACATCCCTACTTACTATTCTCTGTACCTTCTCTGTGATTATTCTCTTATTTTGGTTAATAATTTCCTTGCGTTCTATTAGCTCTGCAATCTCTTTCACACTTGAAATAAGTCCCTTAGTCGCAATACAACTTGAAAGTCCAAAAAAAACTAACAATCCACCAATAAAATGATTGCTTGATTGCATATAACTTAGTTCTATCAATTTTCCTAAACCAAAACTCATGCCAATAGTCGATATAGCTATGATGAAACCTCCCCAAAACAATATATTTTTATTCTCTCCAAAATTATTTATGAAGTAATCAGATATTTTTTTTATGTAAAAGCCTATTACTTGAACAGGATGGATAAAAAATCTTGGATCGCCGGTCAATAAATCAAAACCAATTGATCCAAGAAATATTAAAAATAAACTTATTTCAGCCAACTGAACATCGAGCGTAGCCCTTTTCCTACTTTCTCAATTTCATGTTTTGAGTTCTCTTCTCTTAATTTTGTCATTAAGGGTTTATTTTTATCGCATTCTTCCACAAAATTTTTAGCGAAAGTTCCATCTTGAATATCTTTTAGAATTTTTTGCATTTCTTTCTTTGTATCACTATTAATCAGTCTTTTACCACTTACATAATCTCCATATTCAGCAGTATTTGAAATGGAATCTCTCATTTGTGATAAGCCTCCTTTTACCATTAAATCAACAATAAGTTTAACTTCATGTAAGCATTCGAAGTAAGCAAGTTCAGGCTGATATCCTGCCTCTACAAGAGTTTCGAAGCCTGACTTGACGAGTTCTGATAATCCTCCGCATAAAACAGCTTGTTCACCAAATAAATCAGTTTCTGTTTCTTCTTTGAAGTTTGTTTCAAGAATCCCAGCTCTTGTTCCGCCAATCCCTTTAGCGTAAGCCATCGCCAATGATCTTGCACTTCCAGAAGAATCCTGCTCTACTGCAAACAATGCTGGAACTCCTTGCCCATTCTGATATTCCCAACGAACAGTATGCCCAGGTCCTTTTGGAGCAATCATCACAACATCCACAAAACTAGGAGGTTTGATAAGTCCGAATCTTATATTGAAGCCATGAGCAAAGCTTAATATCTTTCCTTCTTTTAAGTTGGGCTCTATTTCTCTAAGGTAAACATCTTTCTGAAACTCATCTGGGAGGAGAATCATAATCCAGTCTGCTTTTTCACAAGCTTCAGAAACGCTAAAAACTTGTAGACCATCGCTAATAGCTTTGCTTTCAGACTTGCTACCTTTATATAATCCAACAATTACGTCCATTCCGCTATCTTTAAGGTTTAGGGCATGTGCATGACCTTGTGAACCATATCCAATAATCGCTATTGTTTTATTATTTAAAAGACTTAGATCTGCATCTGTGTCGTAATAGAGTTGGGTCATTAGTTGTAATTTCTTTGCATTTGATAATTATTATTTTAGACATTAAGGTGTAAATAAACCAAAAAAATATTAATTTAAAAATTAAAATTAAAATATTAATTTAGAAAATTTAAGACTGATTTGCTTCGCTTGGATGTGTAATTACTCTATCGATTAAGCCATAATTTTTTGCTTCTTCGGCACTTAGAAAATAATCTCTATCAGTATCTTTTTCAATTTTCTCAAATGATTGGCCTGTCATATCTGCCATAGACATATTTAACATGTCTTTAATTCTTAAAATTTCCTTAGCTTCTATTTCAATATCACTTGCTTGACGTTGAGAAGTTCCTCCTAGAGGTTGATGAATCATTATTCTGCTATGAGGCAAAGCAACTCTTTTACCTTTTGTGCCAGCGGCCAATAGGAACGCTCCCATTGAGGCTGCTAGGCCTACGCAGATTGTTACCACATCACTTTTTACGTATTTAATAGTGTCATATATAGCCAAGCCAGCAGTAACTGAGCCTCCTGGGCTATTTATATATAGATAGATAGGTTTGGAATTATCATCAGAATCTAGATAAAGCATTTGCGCAACAAGGCTATTAGCAATACCATCATTCACTTCCTGACCAAGAAAAAGGATTCTTTCAACACCTAGTCTTGTATATATGTCAACCCATCTTTCGTATTGACTTCCTGGAAGTCTGTAAGGCACGCTTGGAGTTCCTATTGGCATGATTTTAAAATAGTTTTGTGAAGGTTAAATTTTATTTGGTAAATCTTTTTGACTTGTGAGTATTCTATCGATAACTCCATAATCTAGGGCTTCTTGGGGGTTGAGATAACTCATCCTGTCAGAGTCTTTTGAGAGTTCTTCGATAGTCTTTCCTGTATTACGAGATAGAATCTCCAGCATTGATTTTTTATTTTTCAAAACTTCCTCAGCTCTTATTTGGATATCAGTAGCTTGACCTCTTGCTCCGCTTATAGGTTGATGTAAAACGATAGAAGCATGTGGAAGAGCTGCCCTTTGTCCCTTAGTGCCAGATGAAAGGATAACTGCAGCAGTCCCCATTGCTTGTCCGATACATATTGTGTGAACTGGGGGCTTGATATAGCTTATTGTATCGCAGATAGCGAAAGCTTCTGTTTCAAAACCAACTGCGTCACCAGTGTACCAACTTGTCCCTGTTGAATTGATATAGAAATAAATTGGTTTTTCTGGATCCTCAAATTCTAGATAAAGAAGTTGAGCAATGATTAGCTCAGTTACATCCATTCCTAGTTGTCTTTTCGCATCATCATCTGAAAATAATGGTAAACCAAGATAAACTATTCGCTCTTTCAATAAAAGAGAGGGGAGATCAGGGGGAGGAGTCCTCATAACGGTGTTTTCGCCGTAATAAGGAGCAGATACAGTCATTTGTATCACAAAAATTAATATTGTTTAGATTGTAGCTAGATTTAGCCCTGTGTCGCTGGTGATTTAAAAGATTTGTTTGACTCAGGATTATTTATTAGTTTTCCAAAGACCATTCTTCCAGTGGGAGTTTGTAATGCTCCTGTGATAACAATATCTAATCTGCTTCCCACAAAATTCTTTGCCTCGTCAATAACAACCATTGTGCCATCATCTAAATATCCAATACCTTGCATTTTTTCTTTGCCTTCTCTCACTATTTTTATATTAAGTGATTCTCCTGGTTGTACTTCTGGCCTTAAAGCAATAACTAAATCACTCAAATTCATAACTTTTAATTCTTTAACTTCAGCAATCTGAGAAAGATTATAATCAGCCGTAATTAAAGTCCCTGACATATCCTCAGTAATTTTCAAGAGTTTTTCATCTACCCCATTACCTTCATACTTTGTTGGATTTATTACAAGTCTTCTCCCATATAGATCTCTTAATTCTTTTAATAACTTGAGACCTCTTCTGCCTTTAGACCTTTTTTCATTACTGCTTGAGTCAGCTAGTGTTTGTAATTCGTCAATTACACTTTGAGCAACAATTAATTGACCTTCCAATAAGCCGCAACTTAATAGGCCATTGATTCTTCCATCAATAATTACACTGGTATCCAGAATTTTTGGACTTGCAGCAGGGAGGATCCCTTCATTGACTAGATATGCATCAGTATTATTTGGATTGAATAATCTCAATAATGTCCTTCCGTGGGTATCTGCCAATTTATAACCAAGCACACCAAAGAAAATGTTACTTAATATAGCTGATAAGGGTTTTGCGAAAAAAACCTCTCTAGGGAAAGGAATTAATAGTATTGGAGCAAGGAGTAGATTTGCAACAAGTAATCCTAAAATTAATCCAACAGACCTACTTATTAGTAAGTCCGTTGGCATTGTTCTTATTTGATCAAGAAAGGTCTTTCTAAGTTGAAGGAATACAAAACCAGCTGCTAATCCTACAAAAAAACCTATTATTGCTAAAACAATTCTAAAACCTTCTACATTAGATACCTGTTTAAGTATGTCCACTGGTAATAAATCAACACCAAGCCATCCTGAAGCAGCCCCAGACAATACAAATAAAATTAATACTAAGATATCTGTCATATCTATAATCTACTAGGATTTATTAATTGAGTAAATAAGGATTTAATTTTTTTCGATCCTAAATACTTTTTTTGGAGCTTAAAAATGAATTTAGATTATGAATAAGTTTCCAAGAAGTGCTTATGTGCACATTCCTTTTTGCCACAGAAGGTGTTTTTATTGTGATTTTGCAGTCATTCCATTAGGAAACAAAGTTGAAACTTTACAAGGTTATGGAAGCAAAACTGTTAAAGAGTATTTGCACTTTTTATATAAAGAAATATTGTCAATTAAGCATAAATCACCTCTATCGACAATCTATATAGGAGGTGGTACCCCATCAATCTTAGATCCTACCCAAATCAAAGAATTAATTGATCTTTTTAAAGAAAATTACGGAATTGACTATGGTGCTGAAATCACTATGGAGGTTGATCCAGCTAGTTTTACTCAAGATGACCTTAGTGGATTCATAAATGCTGGGATAAATAGATTTAGTCTCGGAGTACAAAGTTTTAATAATCAGATACTTCAAAAGTCGGGAAGGCGTCATTTGAAAGAAGATGCAGAAAAATCTTGTTTATGGTTGAAGAGAGAATATGAGTCTGGGTTAATAAAAAGCTGGAGTCTAGATTTAATTCAAAACTTGCCACTTAGTGGATTTAAAGAATGGCAATATGACTTAAATAAAGCAATAAAATTTTCGCCACCGCACCTATCTATTTACGATTTAAATATTGAAAATGGCACTGTTTTTAAAAAATTAGTTAATTTAGGAAAATTAAAACTCCCAAGTGATGAACAAGCTTTTAGAAATAGTAAATCAACTCATTTAATTTTAAAAAACACAGGGTATTCAAGATATGAAATCTCAAACTATTGCCTCCCAGGACATCAATCGAGACATAATAGGGTTTATTGGAGTGGTTTAGGCTGGTGGAGTTTTGGTCAAGGTTCTACTAGTTCACCTTGGGGGGAAAAGTTAACTAGACCAAGAGTTGGTAAAGAATATAAAGAATGGGTAGTTAAACAATATGAACGTAATTTAGATTCATCCTTAACTAATAAGGAGTTTGTCTATAAAGAACTTGATGAAAAAATAATGTTGGGATTAAGACTCAAAGAGGGTGTAGATATCAAAGAATTATTTAAAGAACAAAACTGGGAAAACAAAAAATTTGAAGGCAACTTTAGTAAATTACTTGAAGAATGGGAAAAATTTCTTGATAGTGGACTGTTAGTAAGAGAGGGGAATAGATTCTTTTTAAGTGACCCCAAAGGAATGGAACTAAGCAATCAAGTTCTTGTTTCTATGTTTAAGTGGTTTGATGAGATTATTTAAGCCTTTCAGAGTTTACCCATTCTTTTAATTTATCCTTTAAAAATTTCTTTCCTTGGATAATCGGTTGGCAAAATGGTGGTTGATCATCATTAAGGCCTAACAAATCTGCTGTAACTCTTACTTGCCCATCGCAATAATTACCTGCACCGATGCCTATTATGGGAATTGTTAAAGAATTTTGTATTTCTTTAGCTAGCAAATCAGGAATATGTTCAAGAACTATTGAAAAACATCCTAATTCTTCAAGAATTGAAGCCTCTTTCTTGATTTTTTCTTGGCTTGCTAAGCTTTCTCCTTGTTTTTTTAATCCAATATTTAGATAGCTTTGTGGGGTAAGACCTATATGACCCATAACAGGGATTCCCATTCTTATTAATCTAGAAATAACTTTTTGTATTTCTGGTTCAGCTCCTTCTACTTTTACAGCTTTTGCGTAAGTGCTCTGAATGATTTTCCCTGCATACTCAACAGCTTTATCCTCTCCACATTGGTAAGTCAGAAAAGGCATATCTGAAACGACTAAAGGTTGTTCCTCAATTTTCTTCTTAAATCCTCTTGAAACAGCATTAGTATGATAAATTATGTTTTCTAAAGTCAATGGCAATGTCGATTTGTATCCTAAGCAGACCATTGCTAGTGAATCTCCTACTAGTACGAGATCAACATTTGCTTGTTCTGCAATAGATCCTGATATGGAGTCCCAAGCAGTTAGTGCAATGATTTTGCGAGATTTTTTTTTATAATTAACTAGGTCTGAAGGCAACATAATAAATTTATGTATCTTTTTGAATCAAGAATTGCTAATATGAATTTGACTCGGCCTTTCGCGGTTTTAACGCCTAAACCTGGTCAGGACCGGAAGGTAGCAGCCACAAGGGATGCTTGAGGCAGGCGAGAAAACCGAGTCACTCTATTTATTTTACCTTCTAACCTATATCTTTTTTATTTTGCCTTAATCTCAAAAACTCAGGAATACTGGCTCCTGATTCTTTATTGTCTGAAAAGTTATATAAGGGTTGATTAGATAATCTGTTTTTTATTCTTTGCTGGTTTACTGGTTGGCTCATTTCAAATCCTGTAGCAATTACAGTAACTTGTATCTCCCCTTCCATTGCCTCATCGACCACTGCACCAACAATAATATTTGCTTCTTGATCAACAACATCATAAATAATTTCAGATGCGGAGGTCATGTCTTCTAAAGTCATGTCTTTGCCACCTGTAATATTTATGACGCAGCCTTTAGCTCCATCAATTCTAGCTGCTTCTAATAAAGGACTATTCATTGCTGCCTGTGCTGCCTCTATAGCTCTAGATCTTCCTGAACCTATACCTATTCCAAGCAGAGCAGTGCCAGCTTCCGTCATAACTGATCTTACGTCTGCAAAATCAACATTAACTAGTCCTGGGCAAGTAATTATGTCACTTATGCCTTTGACTCCCATCCTTAGAACATCATCAGCATTCCTAAATGCTTCTTGAAGGGGAGCTCCTGCTATAACGTCTTTTAATCGATCATTTGGAATAATTATAAGAGTATCAACGTTTTCAGCTAGTCTTGCGATCCCCTCCTCTGCTTGACGCATTCTTCTTTTTCCTTCAAAAGAAAATGGTTTAGTTACTATTCCTACTGTTAAAGCCCCACTTTGTTTGGCTACTTCTGCAACTACGGGAGCTGCTCCTGTACCAGTTCCTCCACCCATTCCAGCGGCTATAAAAACTAGATCAGATCCTTCTAAAGCTTGTTGAAGCTCTTCTTTGGATTCTTCGGCTGCTTTTTGTCCAATACTTGGATTCCCACCTGCACCTAACCCTCTAGTGAGGTTTTGTCCAAGTTGAACCCTACTCTCTGCAGAAGATTGTAGTAGGGCTTGTGCATCGGTATTGAGGACTCTAAATGAAACGCCTTCTAAATCACTGTTTATCATCCTATTGACTGCATTACTGCCACCACCACCTACACCAATAACTTCTATTTTGGCGTTTTGGCTTGGAAGGATTTCTCTCGATTGATCAAAGTTTGGATTGTTACCGAAGCTCATCTCTTAATAGGAATCTAATACTAGTATTGGGTGCATTATGAACTTACTGAGCTCATCTGTAGGAATTTGTTGAGGAAAATCCTAAAAATATTTATTTATTAAATATTTTGTTTGAATGCAAAACCCATATCAACACTACAATAATTAAAAAAAATTACTCAAAACCCTTTTTCAAATATTAGGGTTTGAACACTTTTATTTTTGGTTTATTTGGATCGGTAAGATCAATATTATCTATTTTCTCAGAAAAGTTATTTTTCTTAAATTCATTTTTTAGGTTATTGATTATTTGTAATTGGTATTTGATTAGATTTGGATTAAATCCTAGTAATATAGTTTGTAAATCTTTTTCCTCAACAGTTAGAAAACCATTTGGTGAAAAAGAAATTTTAAATATATCTAAATCATAATTCTCTTGGGCTATAAAAATTTCAGATAATAACTTTTTGAATTTTTCTTTCCATCCAAAAACTTCTATCGTTAATCCATTAAATTTTTTTTCTTCAACATTTTGTTTCTTGATGAAAATCCCATCTTTATCAATAAAGCCAAATATTTTTTCTTCATTCAATATTCTTTCGCCGTAAGCTATTGGTGTTCTTGTATTAACTTTGACTTTCAATCCAAAAGGAAATAATTCTCTGTTTACAGAAATATTCTTGAGTGACAAATTTTCTTTTAACTCTTTTTCTAAAAAATACGTATTAATTAAAATTAATCTGATTGGAAATTTTAAAGATGAATTTTTTAAAATATCATTCTGTGAGAATAATTCACTTCCAGAAATTCTAACGTCCTTAATATTTACCTTTTTTAGTGTTTTTAGGCTTATTAAGCTTGTTGAAAATAAAAGTAGTAATAAAAAGCTTCTATTGTTAATTTTTTTCTCGTATTTCACAAATCACATCTAGCTTTTTCCATCAATTGGTCCATCCATTCTCTCGCCTGGTCTGCATCTGAAAATGGCACATCCATCTCTTTGCCATCGCCTACTAATCTCAGCCTGCATTTGCCTTGAGATTCATTTGTCAGGGGAGCTTCCCCTGAAGTTAGGGCCATTAATTCAACTAACTCTAGTTTTTTAATTGCGAAACTATCTTTTTCTTCAAAAGTACCAGCTTCAAATGCGCTCCACTTTAATTCCCCATTTTTTAAGGATGCTGCACCTGAACTATCTAACTTACAAAGTTCAGAACCAGTGGCCCAGTTCCTAAAAAGATTTTGCCTTCTTCTTTCTAACCATCCTAGAGCAGTTAATAGTATAAAGATAAAAAGCAATGGTAACCAAAGAAGTCCATGCAACATTTGATTTGAATTATAAATCTAGAGATATATCTACCAGTTTAGCCACAAGTTGTTCAATATTTAAACCTGAAGCTTTCCAAAGCATTGGAAACATACTGTTTTTTGTAAACCCAGGGATTGTATTTATTTCATTTAAAAAAATTTTATTTGAAGATTTTTCTAAAAAGAAATCTACTCTTGCAAAACCGAAAATATTTAGTGCTCTACAACTTTGAATAGCAATTTCTTTAATTTCTTTTGTAATTTTAGAATCTATTTCAGCTGGGATAGTTATTTGATTATTTGAGTAATATTTTGAATCGTAATCATACCAGTCACTTTCGTACTTTACTTCGCCTATCTCAGAGGTTAAGAGTTTTGACTTCCCAATTACTCCGCATTCAATCTCCCTTACCTCTAAACCTTCCTCTACTATAATTCTTGGATCTATTGCCCGAGCCTTTTCTAATGCTTGTAATATTTCTGATTCATTTTTGACTTTGGAGATGCCCAGAGATGATCCAGAGTTGGATGGTTTAACAAAAACAGGAAAATTTAATTCATTTAAAATTTCATTAATTAACTTATTTTTTACTTCCTTATTGTTGAAATCTTCATTTTGAAAAACTAGATAATTAACTTGTGGGAGTTTAAGATTTGAGAAAATAGATTTCATTAATATTTTATCCATTCCAAGTGCAGAGCCTAAAATTCCACATCCGACTAAAGGCTTCTTTGTAAATCTCAGTAAGCCATGAATCGATCCGTCTTCGCCATTAAATCCATGTAAAATAGGAAACCAAACATCAACATTTTGAAATTCAATTTCGTCTAGGAAGTTAATTCTTTCTTGATTCAAAAGCCCCTGTTTTTTTGTTTTATTATTTTCAATTTCACCAACTAAAATTTTTTTTGAAAGATCACTATCAAGCCAATCTCCAAATTTACTAATATAAAATGTTTTAACAGTAAATCGTTGTTTATTTATTTCTGAATTAAAGGCTTGAAAAACTGTTTTTGCAGAGGATATTGATACTTCATGTTCATTAGATTCCCCACCAAATATTAACCCAATACATTTTTTCATTCCCCCGATCATTTAGAAAAAAAATTATAAATAAAGTTCTCCTGTTAGAGAAAAAGGTCTTGCTTCGTTAATTCTGACATTAATCTCATCTCCCAATGAAAAATTAAAGTGAATATTTTTGGGAATCTCTACGAAAGTTAATCGATTTGTTCTAGTTCTACCCATAATTTGCGATGAATTTTTTGGATTCAAACCCTCAATTAGAACGCTTTCGATATTATTGATATATCGTTGATTTCTACTCCTAGCAGTTTTCTCGACCAAATCATTAATTTCCTGCAATCTAGCTTTTTTCACCTCTTCCGAAAGTTGATTCGCCCAAACTGCTGCAGGCGTGTTTGGTCTTGGAGAGTATGCTGCTGTATTCACCTGATCAAAGCCAATTTCTGATATTAGCTTTAATGTATCTTGATATTGTTGTTCGGTTTCTCCTGGGAAAGCAACTATCGCGTCAGCTGTGATTGATGCATCTGGCATTAAGGATCTAATATTCTCGATAATATTTTTATACTTTTTGATAGTGTATCCTCTGGACATTTGCTTTAAAATTTCATCATTTCCACTTTGGAAGGGAATATGGAAATGTTCACAGACTTTATCAAGTTCATAACAAGCTTGAATCAACCTTTTTGAAAAATATCTTGGATGACTAGTAGCAAATCTTATTCTGCGAATTCCTTTAACATCATGTATAAAATACAAAAGATCAGTTAGCGTATTCTCTTTTCTCCCCTCTTTTGTCGTTCCTGGAAGGTCTCTACCATAAGCATCAATGTTCTGACCCAAAAGAGTAATTTCTTTAAAATTATCATCAGCCAATTTTTGGATTTCACTTTTTATCGCATTTGGATATCTTGATTGCTCTTTCCCTCTGACAGAGGGGACTACGCAATAAGAACATCTTTCATTACATCCATAAATAATATTAACCCATCCACAAATAGAGCTTTCTCTTCTAGCACTTGTTATATCTTCAGAAATGAAGGTTTCTTCTGTGGCAGCAACTTGATTTCCTAAATCAACTTTCCCCAGAAGATTCTCAAGATTATTTACTTGTTGAGGCCCCATAACCAGATCAAGTTCTGGGACTCTTCTTAGTAAGGACTCTCCCTCTTGCTGAGCTAGGCAACCTGCAACAACAAGTTTTAAGCTAGGTGTTTTGTGCTTTCTTTTTGCTTGTCTTCCTAGAAAGCTATAAACTTTTTGCTCTGCATTATCTCTAATTGTGCATGTATTGTACAAGACCAAATCGGCATTTAATTCATTATCTGCTCTGGTGTATCCCATTTTTTCTAATGTCCCAGCCATTCTCTCAGAATCAGCCTTGTTCATTTGGCATCCAAATGTGGTTATCCAATAACTGCTAGTAGTTGAATTCTTTTGAAATTTTTTTTCGTCTGGTTTTGTTTTTGTTAGCACTTTGCTAGGAATTTTTTATGATTCTTTAATACAAAATTACAAGTTAAATGATTTTGCTGCAATTTTTTTGAGGGCGAGCGAGGGGATTCGAACCCCCGAATAGCGGCGCCACAAGCCGCTGCCTTAACCACTTGGCGACGCCCGCCTCACATTTATAAATTTAACAACTCAAAGGTAATTTTTCATAGTTATTTTTATCTTTTAGCGAAATTTGAATTATTTTCTAATTCAGTAAAGTTTTCTTATGATTTAAGATAAAAGAAAATTTAAAAATTTTGAGTAATTCCGGCAAAGCTGAGGTTCTTATTCCCAGAAGCCTTTTTTTAATAGAAGATTTTAATAACCTCAACATTGACGTTGAGGATTTATGTTCAGTTTCCATTAGTTGGGAGGATGGATTTGTTTCTGAGTTAAAGCCTTTAAAAAATAAAATTACAAAACCAAAAAATATTTTGTTCCCAAGATTTGTTGAAACGCATTCGCATTTTGATAAATCTTTTACATGGGCAGACTTTCCTAATCTGGAATCAAACTATGGAGGAGCATTATCAGTCAATTTTGAAGAACATAAAACTAGAACTACAGAAAAGGTTCTTGAAAGAGTTAAGAAATCATTAAAACTTGCCATACAAAATGGATACCGAGCAATTAGAAGTCATATTGATACATACAAAAGTCAATCTATTGATATTTGGATTGAACTTTTTAAATTACAAAAAAAATTTTCATCTGAGTTGACTTTACAATACGTTGCGCTAGCTCCATTGGAATTCTGGGATACAAATGATGGAGAAGATTTGGCAAAAATATTTTCCTCTAATGGAGGCATTTTAGGAGGTGTTATTGTACCCCCTTTTAATAAAAAAAATACAAGCAAATTTCTATCAAAGATGCTTCTTCTCGCGAATAAATATAAATTAGAAATTGATTTGCATATAGATGAATCAATTATTGAACCTGGAGCAGGAATAAAAGTTTTATTAGAAACGATGGAAAATTTAAAAATTAATAGTATTCCGATCACTTGTAGTCATTTGAGTAGTCTTATTTCTCTAAGTAATAGAGAGATTTTAAATTTAGGAGAAAAAATGGCTGAGAAAAATATTAAGGTTATTGCCTTACCTTTAACAAATTTTTGGCTTTTAAATAGAGATAATAAAACCACCTCATTCAAAAGACCAGTTGCGCCAATAAAGCAACTACAAAAATCACAAGTGGATGTATGTCTTGGGAGTGATAATGTTCAAGACCCTTGGTACCCCTTTGGTAATTTTGATCCTTTTTATATGTTGTCTTGCTCGATGCCTATGCTTCAACTAAATCCCTGGGAGAGAATGACTCTATCTTCTATTTTTTTAGCTCCAAGCAGATTATTAAATTTAAAATGGGATGGTTTAATTAAAAAAGGTTGTCCTGCTGATTTTGTGATTTTAGATGCACAAAGATGGGCAGATGTTTTTTCGAGCAATTTAAAGAGAAAAGTATTTATTAACGGCGATTTATATTGCTAATTGGCTAATTTATATACAAAGCACAAAAATTTTTATTAATGATATCAAAACTTAAATTTACAGACAAACTTAGAGAAGTCAAAAACTTAGAGATCATTGAAAATAAATCCGATGTAAAAAGACTTTCAAAAGATTTTTATAACTACTCTCCAATCCTTACGGAAAAATTAGACGAATGTATTGCAGATTTGGTGGTAAGACCTAGTGATCACAAAGCGTTAAAAGAAGTAGCAGAAATTTGTTGGGAATTATCTATCCCACTTACTTTAAGGGGTTCAGGTACAGGTAATTATGGACAAGCTGTCCCATTATTTAAAGGAGTTGTAATGCAGATGAGTCAATTTAATAAGTTAGAAGAATTTGATCCAGATACAGGCTTTGTAAAAGTACAGTCTGGCTGTGTTATGGGAGATTTGAATAAACAATTAGAGAAATATGGCAGGGAATTGAGGTTACTTCCTAGTACTTGGAAAACAGCAACAATTGGAGGTTTTATTGCAGGTGGATCAGGAGGTATTGGTTCCATTAGGTGGGGATTTTTAAGAGATCCAGGAAATCTTATAGGTTTAGAGGCAGTAACGATGAATGAAAAACCTGCATTATTAAAATTTGATGCTGAAGAATCCGAACCTCTAAATCATGCTTATGGGACTAATGGAATAATTACTTCTTTATTACTTGCTACTGATATCAAACGTAAGTGGTACTCATTAGTTATCGATTGTATTCAATTTGAAAAAACAATAGAAATATTAAAAACTCTTACTAGCGCAGCAATTAATCTGAAATTAGGAGCAATTCTTGAAGAAGAAATTGTAGATCAAATGCCAAAATGGTTTAAAGGTAAATCTAGAAGTCACAAGATATTAATACAATCTACTCTTGGAGGAATAAAAACCATCGAGCTAATTTGTAAAAAATTTAAAGTTGAATCTACCCTACTTGGGGAAGAAGAAAAGCTCGTGAATGGAATTTCTGAAGTTGTATGGAATCATACAACTCTTCATATGAGGTCTAGGGATAAAAATTGGACTTATTTACAGATGCTTTTGCCACTTAATAATGAACTAGAGTTAATTAATTTTTTGAGAAAAAAATGGGGTAAAAAAGTTCTTTGGCATTTAGAGGCAGTTTCTCAACAAGGATCGCCTAGATTAGCGGCTTTGCCTGTATTAAAGTGGAATGGGGCAGAAGAATTAAATGAAATAATGGAAGATTGCAAGAAACTTGGTGCGTTTATTTTTAATCCTCATGTTTTAACAGTTGAAGGGGGAGGTCTCGGAGTGGTGGACGCAGATCAAGTAAAAGCGAAATTAAGATTTGATCCTAAAGGGCTATTAAATCCAGGAAAATTGGAAGGTTGGGAAGTAAAAGAACAATTTAAAATTTAATATTTCTGTTGATTCGCAAATTTGATAAATTCAGCAACTAAAAAAATAGAACCTGTAAGAACAGGATGATTAGGTGGCCATTTTTCTAGGGAAAATAAATACTCAATGGCAAGTTCGAATGTTTTAAATTCGATTGTTTTTGGAAAGTCAATTTCTTTAATCTGAGAGAGATCATTTAATTGCCAACTAGGTTGGTTTGGAACTGGCACAAGTAATAAGCGATCATTTTTCTTTAGAAGTGTTTTTAATATTGCGTAAATATCTTTTTGTCTTTGTACACCTAAAATCCAATAAATTCCCTTATCTTCATTCTCCCAATTGCTTCGCTCATTAGAGAGTGCTTTTGCAGCAGGATAATTATGCGCACAATCTACAAGAATTTCTTTGTTTAAATAATTTATTATTTCTAGCCTTCCATTCCAAGTTGTCTTTTTAAGACCTTCAGATATGTGTTTTTCTTTTATATTAATTCCCAAATTATTCAGCGCTTCAATTGCTCCAACAGCTACTGAAGCATTTTGCTTTTGAAAAATTCCTTTTAATCCAAGCTCATAGCTTTTTGAAATTGAATCTTTCCAAATAATTTCTGCTCCTACCTCTTTAACTTTTTTGGTTATTAAATTTTCAACTTGACTATTTTGATTGCATGAGATGACAATTGAGTCTTTTTCAATAACTGCTAATTTTTCTTCGGCAATTTTTTCAATCGTATCTCCAAGAAATTCTTTATGGTCTAAGCCAATATTCCCAATAGCAATGATTGGTCTAGATTTATGAGCTGTTGTCGCGTCTAATCGTCCCCCTAAGCCAGCTTCAAGAATGAGCAATTCAACTTTTTTATGGTCAAAATAATTTAGTGCGCAGCAAATGATTTTTTCAAAAGGAGTTAATTCAAATGTTGAAATTTTTTTTTCTATTAATCTATAGATTTTTTCAAAATCAGTTTTATTAATATTTTTTTTATTAACTCTAATCCTCTCGCATACATCCAAAAGATGAGGGGATGTCGTTACACCGAAATTCCTTTTAGCTTCAAAAAGTATACTTTCTAAATATGCCGCGATTGATCCTTTCCCATTGGTTCCAATAATCTGTATCGCAGGGATATTCTTGCAAGGATTATCAAGTTCTTGAAGTGCTTTTTTAATTCTTGATAAACCTAACTTGATATTATCCCTTTCATATTTAGGAGATAATAATTCAAAAAATTTTAAATTTGCATTTTTCAAAATTTAAATTGCTAAAACTCTTCAAAAATTGAATTTAGCTTATCCAAAAGAATATTAATTTCTCTTCGAGATATAACTAATGGTGGGACAATCCTTACAACATTTTCTCCTGCAGGAACTACCAGTAGTCCTTTATCAAAAGCTTTTAATGTAATTTTTTTTGCATCAGCATAATCATCATTGATCACAAGACCTTGTATTAAACCTAAACCTCTTTTCCCCCTAATAATATTTGGAAATTTTTTTGACAATTCTTCAAACCCAGCACTTAATTGTTCCCCTCTTAGATAAACATTATTGATAATATTTCTTCTATTTATTTCTTCTAATACAGTTAGGGCAGCTTTACAGGCGAATGGGTTCCCTCCAAAAGTGCTTGCATGATCCCCTGGAGAAAAAATGTTGGCTTTTTCTTTTACCAATAATGCTCCAATTGCATGGCCTCCTCCTAATCCTTTAGCAAGGGTGAATCCATCAGGTTCGATTCCTAAATTCTCATAACCCCACATTTTTCCAGTTCGACCTACTCCACTTTGGACCTCATCTAAAATGAGAAGAGAATTATATTTATCACATATTTCTCTCAGGCTTTTAAAAAATATTTTACTTCCAGGAATTACGCCGCCTTCGCCTTGTATTGGTTCAACTAAAACGCCGGAAATTTTTTGATCATTATTTTCACACTCTTCAAATAATTTTTTTACCGAATCAAAATTGTTAAATTTAAAAAATTTGAACCCTTGAATCATTGGTTCGAAACCTTTTTGATATTTTGGTTGTCCAGTGGCACTCAAGGCTGCAAGCGTCCTTCCATGGAAGCTGGATTCTGCTGCGAGAATAATTGATTCTTTACCTTTATTTGTTTTATTTCCATATTTTTTAATTAATTTAATTGCTGATTCATTTGCTTCCGCACCACTATTACAGAAGAAGACGCTTTTAGCACAACTCATATTCGTTAAAGTTCTGCTTAATTGTTCTTGTTCTTCAATGTTATAGAGATTAGAAATGTGCTGAATCTTTTTTAGTTGAGTTGATAACCTTCTTCTTAAAACTCTGTCGCTATGTCCAAGACTACAAGTTGCTATACCAGCGACCGCATCAAGATACCTTTTACCTGTTTTGTCCCATAGCCAACAACCTTTTCCTTTTTTGAAAGATATATCGAATCGACTATAGGTATTCATTAAAGTGGGAGCGGTCGGACTTGAACCGACATACCCGAAGGTGCCGCATTTTGAGTGCGGTGCGTCTACCAATTCCACCACGCTCCCAAGGCTTTTGAAAAAATGAACTTTTTTATTATAACAAAAATCAACTTATTGACTATTGTTTTGGTCAAGGAACAGTTATCAAGATAACTATTGTTAATAGTTAATCTTTTCGATAAAAACATAGAATTATTTATTGCATTTCCTGACAAGAAATGAGGGAAAAAAGAAAACTTAAACATTCATGATACATTTTTGTGACTAAATACAAGTAAAAATCTTTTTATTAAGGAGATAGCTTCATGATTAGTAATATTGTGTTATATTTGAAAAAAACACATGTCTAAAACTCAAGCTAAAAATTTATCCTTTAAATTTGTCCCTTATCTTTTTATTGCAGTAACTATACTTACGACATTTGGATCTAACAGCGGAACTTGGGCATGAACGAATTCAAATTTAATGGTCTAAATAAAATTTGGTCTAATCGCTTTCTAGTTTTGTTTATATTATTTTTGGGTTGCATTTCACTAATCAATATTGCTTACGTTTGAATAAATTTTCTTTGTTTTAAAAATATATTTGGAAAAGACTAAGCTGCTTCGAGTTTTGAAAGATTCTCAGATTTAGGTTTAATTTTATATCCATTCTCATCAAGAGAATTTTTACTGATCTCTCTAATTATTTTTACACCTAAATTTTTTAGTTTTAATTCAAAATTTTCATAACCTCTATCTAGATGTTCTAATCCATAGAAATTACTACTGCCTTTTGCGATGATTCCTGCAATTATTAATGCAGCTGATGACCTTAAATCTGAGCCAACTAGATTCATCCCATTAATTGTTTTAACACCTTTGATGTGAGCTGCGTTTTTGTTTAGTTTTATACTGGCACCCATTTCATTAAGTAAATAAATATGATTCATTCTGTTTTCGAAAACTGTTTCAGTTATCTTTGACTCACCATTTGCGATTGTCATTAGAGTTGTAAATGGTGCCTGCAAATCAGTAGGAAAGCCTGGGAAAGGAGCTGTTTCAATATCTACTCCTTTAATCTCTTTACTCTTGATAGAAATCGAATTACCTTTAATCGTAATTTTACTCCCACTCTCTTGAAGCTTATTAGTGACAGCTTCAAGATGATGAGGGATTACTGGAGAAATTGTTATTGAAGAGGAAGTTGCAGCAGCAGCTATTAGAAAAGTTCCAGCTTCTATTCGGTCTGGAATTACTTTATGGGTACATCCGCCAAGCTTATTAACACCATCAATAATAATTGTTTCTTTACCGGAGTCATAAATTTTTGCTCCCATTTTATTAAGCATTTGGCATAAATCTTGAACTTCAGGCTCTCTAGCCGCATTTTCAATAGTAGTTCTTCCTTTGGCTAAAGATGCTGCCATTATTAAAGTTTCAGTCGCACCTACACTTGGACAATTTAATTTAATATGAGTGCCATGAAGTCTATTTTTGCCCCCCCGTGTTTTTGCCTTTACAATTCCCTCTTCAATAATAATGTCTGCTCCTAGTGCGATTAATCCATTAATATGTTCGTCT
The DNA here is from genome assembly GCA_902571335.1 of uncultured Prochlorococcus sp. Lineage (GTDB taxonomy): Bacteria > Cyanobacteriota > Cyanobacteriia > PCC-6307 > Cyanobiaceae > Prochlorococcus_A. The sequence goes on from CACGBT010000003.1 coordinate 49,236, forward strand.
ATTGGTCTTGAACCAATATTACATCCACCTGGTAAAGGTACTTGAGCTTCCCCAAATTTAGTTAATAGTGCACCTATACAAAAGAAACTAGCTCTTAATCCTTTAACAAGTTCATATGGAAGTTCTTTAATCGAAATAGTTGTTGGATCTATTTCAAGTTGGTTGTTTTTACGAACTAAGTTCACTCCTAAATTCTTTAAGATATTCCCCATTTTTTCAATATCAGTAAGAAAAGGTACATTTTCAAGAATTATTTTTTCATTAGTTAGCAATGATGAGGCTAATAAAACTAAGGCGGAATTCTTCGCACCACTTATTTCAACTATTCCATTTAACTTGCCTTGGCCAAGAATCTTTAAATTTTGTGATTTAAGATATGACTTCGTTTTGCTTCCGCAAATCATTAAGACTTAATTTATTAGATTCATCATGACAAACTAATAATATTAAGTCCACCCTATGTAACGTCTTGAATATTAATTAAAAATGAAAATATATTTTTTGATTTCTTGGGAAATAAAAATTTAATAAATAATTGATCAAAATATTTATGTAATTAAAATATAGTTGATAACAAATTTTTCAAAATACTCATAGAAAATACTTTTTTAAAAATAACTAGTAAAAACAATAATCTAGTTAAAAGATTTAGATCATTTAAAAGAGGATCATCTCCAAAAGGTCAAGACTTTTTTTGCATAGAGGGTACACATCTCATTGAAGAATTGCTGAATTCTGGAAAAAATCCCTCTAAGATTTTAGTTACCGAAAAATGGCTAAGAAAGAATCAAAATCTAAGTAAAAAATTTGATGAGTCATTAATAAATATTGTCTCAGAGGAAGTCTTGGTATCTGCGATCTCAACAATTAATCCAGATGGGATAGCAGCTTTAGTAGAGATTTCAGCAATACCTGATTATCAATTTAATAAAAAAGATGATTTTGTTCTTGTTCTCGACAGAATTCAAGATCCTGGGAATATGGGTAATCTATTTAGAACCGCTTTAGCTGCGGGTGTTAATGCAATTTTTTTAGCTGGAGGTGCGCACCCATTAGGCCAAAAGGTATTAAGAGCATCCTCAGGTGCAGTTTTTCATCTGCCTTTTATAAGATTTGATGGCATTGAAGAAGAAATATTAAATTCTTTACTTAAGTCTTTGTCTGAATTATCAAATGCAGGATTTAAGATTTTGTCTACTAGTAGCCATAATGAAAGTTTTAAAAAACCTTCAAAACCTTACTGGGAAGTTGATTGGTCTAGACGTACAGCATTAATTTTAGGTAATGAAGGTCAAGGTATTCATAAAAAAATTCAAGAAAATTTTAATGAAACAATTACAATTCCGCATAGCGAGATTGTAGAATCATTGAATGTGGCTTGTGTTGCAGTTCCGTTATTACTAGAACGAAAAAGAGTCGCATACACCTCTAAATAAAAAAATGAAAAGTGACTGATTCAAGTTTTGATTTTGATTTAATCGTAATAGGAGCAGGATATGGAGGTTTTGATGCCGCTAAACATGCTGCTGGTAAGGGATTGAAAGTCGCAATAGTAGAATCTTCTGATATGGGAGGCACTTGTGTTAATAAGGGTTGTGTTCCATCTAAAGCTCTTTTGGCTGCAAGTGGAAAAGTTAGAGAAATAGCTAATTATGAACATTTAGCTAAATTTGGTATACATGCTTCTCCAGTAAGGTTCGAGAGATCAAAAATTGCAGATCATGCAAATAATTTAGTTTTAAATGTTAGAGAAAATTTAACAAAAACTCTTAAAAGGAGTGGAGTTGAAATTATTTTGGGCATTGGAAGAATTGAAGGAAATCAAAAAGTAGGTGTAAGAGATAAAAACGGAATTGATAAAATTTTCACTTGTAAGAATATTGTTATAGCAACAGGCTCTTCTCCTTTTGTGCCCCGTGGAATAACTTTGGATAATAGGACCGTATTTACTAGCGATGACGCGGTTAAACTTGAGTGGCTTCCAAGATGGATAGCAATTATTGGAAGCGGATATATAGGCCTAGAATTTGCTGATGTTTATACCGCACTTGGTTGTGAAGTTACCATGATCGAGGCTTTGGAGAATATTATGCCAACATTTGATCCAGACATCACTAAAATTGCTAAGAAAAACCTTATACAAGCAAGAGATATAGACACAAAATCAAATGTCTTTGCGACAAAAATAACACCTGGATGCCCTGTAAAAATAGAACTGACTGATGCAAAATCTAAGGAAGTTGTAGAGACTTTAGAAGTTGACGCTGTACTAGTCGCAACTGGAAGAAGTCCTAATAGTAATAACTTAAATCTTGAGTCGGTTGGTATCGAAACAGTAAAAGGTTTCATTCCTGTAGATGATCAAATGAGAGTTAAGAATGGTGATGAAATAATACCTAACATTTGGGCTGTTGGAGATGTAACGGGCAAACTAATGCTTGCCCATACAGCTGCAGCTCAGGGCACTATTGCTGTTGATAATATTTGCGGTGGTAATGTTGAAATTAACTATAAAAGTATCCCCGCAGCAACCTTTACTCACCCAGAGATAAGTTCAGTTGGTCTCTCTGAAGTTGAAGCTAAAGAGATATCTACAAAAGAAAATTTTACTTTAGGAGTTGTCAAAAGTTTCTTTAAGGCTAATTCAAAAGCATTGGCTGAATTAGAGAGTGATGGATTGCTAAAGTTGATTTTCAACAAAGATAATGGGAAAGTATTAGGGGCTCATATTTTTGGGTTACATGCAGCTGATTTAATTCAAGAAATTTCGAACGCTATTTCAAGAAACCAAGATGTAATTGAATTATCTAAAGAAGTTCATACTCATCCTACTCTTAGTGAAGTAGTTGAGGTCGCATATAAACAGGCGGCTTCTCAAATAAAATAATATCTAAATTTAATGGAGATAAGACGCAGGCCACCAAATCCAACAGTAAGGGTAGAAAATTTACAATATGCTGTACCTCATAGAGAAGCACAAGCAAAAAACATTCTGGAAGAAATTGTATGGCACAAGGATATTGAAATTAAGAATTTTAAAAAAATAGTCTCTTTAGAAGATCTCATCAAAAAGATTGAAAAACTTCCTACTCCCAAAGATTTTTACAAAAATATCTTGGAGTCAAAAATAAAACCAGGAGTTATAGCTGAAATAAAAAAAGCTAGTCCGAGTAAAGGAGTTATTAGAAAAGATTTTAACCCCGAAAAAATAGCAATTTGTTATGAAGGATTAGGTGCATCATGTATCTCAGTACTTACCGATAAAAGATTTTTTCAAGGTAGTTATGAAATACTCGAAACTGTAAGGAAATCAACTAATCTCCCTCTACTATGCAAAGATTTTATTATTTCTGCTTATCAGATTTATAAAGCAAGGGTATCTGGCGCTGATGCAATATTATTAATCGCTGCGATTTTAAGTGATGATGATTTAATTTATTTAAAGAAAATAGCTGATAATTTAAAGATGAGTGTTCTTGTGGAAGTCCATAACTCTAATGAATTAGAAAGGATTCTAAAGTTAAAATCTTTTAATTTGATTGGAATAAATAATAGGGACTTAAAGACTTTTAAAACGGATTTAAAAACATCAAAAGAATTGATGCATACATATGCAGATATATTTTTAAAACAAAATATTATTCCCATAAGTGAATCTGGAATTAATTGTGCCGAAGATTTAGAATCCCTTAGATCTATTGGAATAATGGGAGTATTAATTGGTGAAACTTTTATGAGAGAAACTGATATTGAAAAATCGTTCAAGAAATTATTTAACTCAATATAATATCGACTTCAAATCGTGCTATAAAATTGAATAAACGGAGTTGTACTGAATATATATGCAGACTGTAATTTTAACAGGTATAGTCGCAGGATTTGTGCATGTAGTTAGTGGCGCTGATCATCTAATTGCAATGGCACCAGCAGCGATTAATAATCCCCAAAAAGCTCTAAAAAATAGTTTCTCATGGGGCTTGGGACATTCTTCAGGAGTCCTCTTGTTAGCTTTTCTAGCAATTTTTATTAAGGATATTACGCCATTAAATAAATTTTCTAGTATTGCCGAATTCCTAGTTGGAATTTCACTTTTAATTGTTGGAGTATTTGCTATAAAAAATTCTTTTCAATTAAGTATCCACTCACATTCCCATAAGCATGAGAATGGAATTGCCCATCGTCACTTTCACTTTCATGTTAAGGAACAAAAAAATAATAATAAGCACTCACATGCTTTGACTGGTTTAGGATTGCTACACGGTATAGCTGGAGGTTCACATTTTCTTGCAGTTCTTCCTGCTTTAGCACTACCTTTAACAAACGCTTGCTTATATTTGATTTCATATTTGATTGGTTCAATCATAAGTATGAATCTTTTTACTTGTTTAATATCTTTTACTACCTTTAAAGCAAGTCAAAAATTTATTAAAAGATTAATAGCTGTAGCAGGAGGGCTTTCCTTTTCTTTGGGATTATTTTGGATTCAAAGAAGTGCTTCTGTTTTTTTGAATTAAAAATTTTTTTAATTTAGGAATAATTAATTTAGAGGTGACAATCCCAATTAATTTTTCTTTATTGATTAATCCAAATTTATTACTATCTTCGCTAAATTCAATATTGTCGCCAATAACCTCAACGTTATTTTGATTTACTGAATTTATCCTTTTTATTAGGTTCTTATTTTTAATTGGATGATTAAAAATAACTATTTGTCTATTTTTAAGTATTGATTTATTCTTTTTATATTTTTTAAAAAATACAATGTCTCCTTCTTTCAGGTAAGGAAACATCGATTCACCACTGATAATAGCGGTTTTTCTTAAACCTAATAAAAATAAAATAAAATCAAAAATACTTTTGAAAATAACTCTGATTAACTAGCTTTTACAAAAGAGTCTGATCTTCCTTTTGAAGCCCAGAAAATATTATGAATTTTTTCTACGTAACTCATTAGTTCTTCAGCTTGGGCTAAGTCAATATTAACTTTGCATGCACTGCATAATTTGGCCGCCTTCCAAATGGTTTCGTGTAAGTCTGGATAAGTTTCTAAGTGAACTGGTTTAAAGTAATCTGTCCACAAAATTAGAATCTCTTTCTTTGTTTCTTTTGCTTGCTCTTCTTTAACTGCAACATATCTAGAAAATGTATTACTGTATGCAGCCCACTCTGCTGAATCAGTGCTAGAAGGGGCTTCTAATGCAATAAGTTTTTTTGTCATTGATAAAACTGCTTCAGCTGCAACTCTCGTAGATGCTGGGTCGTAAACACCACAAGGACCATCGCAGTGAGCATGGACTGTCATTGGGGATTTTTTATCTAGAAAAGAATTGATGAATTTACTTAACATTTCAAATATTTGGTGTTATATACATATTACTTGGAGATTTACTAAATTGAAAAGTCTTAGATATTTTTCTTACTTAATTTAATTGACTTTTAATAATTCAACTTCAAATATTAAAGTCGCATTAGCAGGTATTACATTTCCAGCTCCTCTTGATCCATATCCAAGTTCCGGAGGAATTGTTAATTTTCTTTTGCCTCCAACTTTCATGCCTGCTACACCTTCGTCCCAACCTTTTATTACTCGTCCAGCACCCAAGGGAAAGCTAAAAGGAGCTCTGCCGATACTGGTATCAAATTGTGTCCCGTCTTCTAGTGTGCCTGTGTAATTTACAGTAACTGTTTGCCCAGCAATAGCCTCATCTCCTTCCCCGTTTACGATATCTGCAATAATTAGACCACTTTCTGTAGTCCTTGAATTGTTGTCTGATGGTGTTTCTTCTGCCATAGCGAAAAGTATAGGATTTGGATCTGATGGGTCTAGTTCAAATAAATTATTATTTGAGACATTTGATGATTTTGCAACAGGTGTTCTTTGAACTAACTGAGTTTTTGATTCAGCAGCATTAACAACTTGAGGTGAATTAAATTGGCTGAAAAGAGTTAATGAAACACAAAAAACAAAAACTGCAAAACTAATAAAGACTTCTCTCACTTAAATTTTGAAAGTTACTAAAACTTAGTCTACAGAATGAAGGTACAATAAATGGATGATTATAAATTTAATTTCGTAATTTAGATTGCTAATCCCAACTCAAATTAAAAGTCTAAGACAATATTTTTACCCTTGTTTAGGGGGTATTCTAGGAGGAATCTCCGTATCAACTCACTTTTGGCTGATTTTTATGCCGATATCTTTATTTATTTTATGGAAGGGAAGTGAGAGAAAAATAGCAAATTTTTGGTGGGGTTTTTTCTTTATTTTAATAAGTCATTCATGGTTATATGATCTTCATCCATTGACATGGCTTGGCTTTTCATGGATTGCAAGTTTAATAATCACTATTTCAATATTATTATTTTGTGCTTTTTTGGGTGGGATATTAGTTTATTTATGGGGTTTGTTAGTTGAAATGATTCTCTGGAAAGAGGATGTTTTTAAAATGAAAATATTACCTTTAACAGTAAAAGTATTTTTTTTATCTTTGACTTGGGGGATTGGTGAATTGATACTGTCTCAAACGCCTTTTTTTTGGATAGGTTTAGGAGAGAGTCTTGTTCCAGGTGATATTTATCTTGCTGGTTTGGCAAGATGGGTTGGCGCAAGTGGTTTATGCGTATTACAAATATTAATTGGATTTTGGATTTTTTTTATTCACGGTAGATTTATAAGAAAACTTCACTTTAAAAAAATATTTCTTTCAGGACTTTTGGTTATTATTTTCTTACATTTATTTGGAGGTTTTATAATTCCAATTAAAAGAAATTATGAATATCCAGTAGCTATTTGGCAAACGAATATACCAACAAGAGAAAAAATAAAAATAGATGATGAATTTATTAAAGAAAAACAATCTATTGCTCAAAAATATGCTTTATCTAATAATGCAAAACTACTTGTCGCTCCTGAAGGAACTCTATCTAAAAATTTTTATTTTTCTAAAGAAACTAAGGTTAATACGTTGGCAGGAGGTTTCAGAAATTCTAATAATGAGTTAAGAAGTTCTTTATTAGGATTTCAAATTGGAGATAAATCTTTTACCTCTTTTATAGATAAAAATAGACTTGTACCATTAGGTGAAAAAATACCTAGATTTATAGATAGTTTTTCAAGTGGATTGTCTGCAGTAGGAGGTATTCAGCCAGGTTCATATTCAAGATTTTTTGATCCTAAATTTACACAACCTATAGCAGTGGCTATCTGTTATGAAATTAGTGATGGATTGAAAATAAGAAAGGCTATTAATAGCGGTGCAAAACTAATAGTAACTGCAGCAAATCTAGATCCCTATCCAATTAAGCTTTATAATCAATTTATGTCATTGGCAAGATTGAGAAGTATTGAAAATAAAAAAGATAATCTACTTGTATCAAATACCGGTCCTTCAGGTTTAGTTCAAGATGATGGAAAAATAATTCAACTTCTAGATTTAAATGTGGAGCAAAATAAAATAGTGTTCCCTAATTTTTCATCCGATAAGACTTTCTATACAAAATTTGGAGATAAACCTATTTTGTTATTGTTTATATTTTTTATGGGATTAAATTTCTTTTGGAAAATTAATTAATTAATCCGCCACCTAACAAAATTTCTCCCTTATAAAAAACTGCAGCTTGTCCGGGAGTTACCGAACTTTGACTTTCTTCAAAAATTAATTTAAATGTTGTAGTTAGATTATCTACCTTTTCCAAAGGTATTAAAGTTCCTTTTACTGGATGACTTCTATATCTGATTTGTGCTTCTACCTCTATCTCTTGCTTGGGTTCTTCGATTGAAACCCAGTTAACCTTACTAATTATTGCTTCACTATTAAATAGATCACTTTTATCTGCTACGTAAACTATGTTTTTTAATCTGTCTAAACTTTTTACATATAATGGGTCTGGCCAAGCAATGCCTAACCCTTTCCTTTGACCTACCGTAAAGTGCTGAATACCATTGTGCGTTCCAAGGACTTTCCCATTTACATGAACAATTTCTCCTTCTTTGGGTTCAATGTGTTTATCGATAAATATCTGCATTGATCCATAATGCTCAACTAAACATAAATCTTGACTTTCTGGTTTTTGAGCAGTTCTGAGGCCTAATCTCAGGGCTTCCTTTCTTGTTTCTTCTTTTTTCATTTCACCAAGAGGAAATTCTAATCTGCTAAGTACTTCTTGTGAAAGAGAATAAAGAAAATAACTTTGGTCTTTGTTTTCGTCAGCACCTCTGAGAAGCAGGAAGTCCTTAAAAACAAAGCTCTTGCAATCAAGTCTTTTAGCATAAGAAGATTTTTTTACCCTTGCGTAATGTCCTGTCGCAATATGAGTAAAGGCTTTTTTGTTTATTGCATAATTAAGCATCTCTTCGAACTTCACGTTCTTATTGCACATCGAACATGGAAGTGGAGTGAATCCTTTCTCATAGCTTTCAGTAGTTTTTTTAATTACCTCTCTTTCGAAAATTTCTCTTGAGTCTATTATTTTATGATTAATTCCCAAATCTTCACAAAGACCAGCAGCATCTACTAATCCTTCAGAACAACAGGAGCCTTGTCCTTTCATTAGCCAAAGAGTCAGTCCCTCAACATTCCAGCCTCTTTCTACAAGAAGAGCAGCTGAAAGGGAACTATCTACACCACCAGAAAGACCTACAATAATATTTTTTTTCTTTTTAGTTTTATTATTAGAAGAGAAAAAGTTATCTAATTTTTTATCCTTTTGTGTCTTTAACATGGAAGTTTAAATGTTTGAAATGTACTTCAATTGCTTTGTACTCATTATGAACGAATTTGAATGGCCAACAATTGACTCTGAACATTTAATTGTTGATTCAAAGCAAATGTTGATACTAGAGAAAGAAATGTTTTCTGATGGAATGCCACAAGAAGCATTAATGGAAAAAGCTGGTATCCAAATTAGTAGATGGCTCTTAAAAAAGAAACCTCTTTTAAAGCATGGAATAACTATTTTTATAGGTCCTGGGCATAATGGTGGGGATGGTGCCGTAATAGCCAGGGAGCTTTTTTTGAAAGGTTTTTATGTCCAGGTATGGTGTCCATTCCCGATAAAAAAAACATTAACAAATAACCACCTTAATTATCTTACATCTATTGGCGTCACAAAATTAGTAGAGGCCCCTAATGCAAACGGGAAAGAGCTTTGGATTGATGCAGTTTTTGGTAATAATCAAACAAGAAAAGTTGATAAAAAATTAATTAAACTATTTAATCAAAAATTTCATTACAAATATGGCAAGGTAATAAGTATTGATATTCCAACAGGATTATGTCCTGATAAAGGAGTGCCATTCTTTGATAACGCAGTAAAGGCAGACTATACCTTGGCCATTGGTCTTCATAAGATTGGGTTAACTCAAGATTCTGCCCTACCTTTTATTGGAGAATTGCACCACATAAATGTTGGGGTGCCTATTAGTAAACTGTCCAAAGTTGATAAAAAGATTTTTAAGGTTACTTACAAAGATGTAAAAAATATTGATTTACCTCCTTTACCAAAAAATTCCAACAAATATAAAAGAGGTAGAACATTACTAATAGCCGGAAGTGAAAAATATCCTGGCGCTGCTTACTTAGCATTAAAAGGGGCTATAGCAAGTGGAGCAGGCTTTATCTCTGCTGTCCTGCCTGGGATAGTTGCTGAATCTATTTGGCAAGTTGCCCCAGAAATAGTTTTAAAAGAAACTATGCAATCTAACTATGATGGAAATGCATCTTTATATAGTGCATTAAAGAATATTGATTTAAGTGCATTTGATTCATTAGCTGTTGGTCCAGGAATAGGAATTGATAATGATGATTGGCAAAAATCAAAAGACTATCTTATGGCTTTTGAAGGATTATTGATCTTGGATGCTGATGCACTTAATAGAATTTCGAAATCTAAGTTGGGGCCAAATTTCTTTTTAGAGAGAAAATTTAAAACATGGATTACACCGCATAGCAAAGAATTTCAAAGGTTATTCCCTAATTTAAAATCTGATACTAATTTAGGGCTAGCTCTTGATGCGGCAAAAGAATTTAATATTAGTATTTTATTGAAGGGAGCTAACAGCATAGTTGCTGATAATAAAAAAGCATGGCAACTCTTTGGAACAGATTCTCAGACAGCTCGTGCTGGACTGGGTGATCTTTTATCTGGCTTTATAGCTGGCAGTTCTGCGATTGATTTAACCTGCCGTAGAAATATAACAACAGATTTTTTTGCTAAATACGTAATGTTACATTCACTTGCTGCATCAAAGTGCAAAAAAGGGTCAAATGCTTCTGCTATTGGTGACGAATTGTCAGAATTAATGAGAAATATAAAAATGAGACAAATATCTTGAAAGAAACAATTTAAGAGAGTTATTTATAGTTTTAAACACATAAATGTACAAATATTACTTGAAATCTGAAGCGCGCATTAAATATTTGGCTATTTCTTCAAAAGTGTAGGAGAGTTTTACTACCTAATTAGGTAAAAAATGGTTTCATCATTACCAACTAAATCAGAGCAACCAAAAAAGAGGAGTAATGATCCAATAAGTTGGTATCTGCAGAACATTGGAAGAGTTCCCTTATTAACTCCTGCCGAAGAGATTGAATTGGGCAACCAAGTCCAAAAGATGATGATTCTTACAGAAGATGGACAATTAAATGAAAAGATTAGTGATTTTACAACTCAGCAAAAAAGAACGATAAAAATTGGAAGAAGAGCTAAAGAAAGAATGATGAAAGCTAATTTAAGATTAGTGGTCAGTGTCGCAAAAAAATACCAAGGCAAAGGACTTGAACTTCTTGATTTAGTTCAAGAAGGATCTCTTGGTTTGGAACGGGCGGTTGAAAAATTCGATCCTACAAGAGGTTATAAATTTTCTACTTATGCATTTTGGTGGATCCGACAAAGTATGACAAGAGCTATTGCTTGTCAATCAAGAACGATTCGTTTACCAGTTCATTTAAGCGAAAGGTTAGCTTCTATAAGAAAAGTTAGTAGGGAATTGGCACATAAACTTGGTGCGATGCCAAGCAGAATTGAAATTGCAGAAGCAATGGAAATTGAAGTGGATGAATTAGATTCTGTTTTAAGACAAGCTTTATCAACAAGTAGTTTAGATGCTCCAGTAAATGGTGATGATGGAAGGAGCTTTTTAGGCGATTTAATTGCAGACAGCAATAATGAAGAGCCTTTAGATCAAGTTGAGCAGAAAATGCATCAAGAGCAACTTGGAAAGTGGTTGAGTCATTTAAGCGAACAAGAGCAACATGTCCTTAAATTGAGGTTTGGACTAGAAGGAAATGAAAGGCACACGCTTGCTGAAATAGGGAGATTATTAGAAGTCTCGAGGGAGAGAGTAAGACAAGTTGAACTTAAGGCGTTAAGAAAATTAAGAAATTTAACTAGAAAATTACCAAGCGGTATTTAATCTAATTCTCAGCCCAAATATATTTAGTTAATTCTTCTGAAGGAGGTTCCGGTGCATCTAAAGCATTTTTAACAGACTCCGAGATCTCTGTATCAATTTTCTTTTCAATACTTTTCAATTCTTCTTCTGTTGCGAATTTTCCTTCAATAATTTCTTTAGCTAATTTCTTAATAGGATCTCTTTTACCCCAAAACTCCTTCTCTTTCTCAGACCTTAATTCGTCAGGATCTGCAAGAGAATGGCCTCTGTATCTATAAGTCAAGCACTCTAAAAGAGTGGGCCCTTCTCCTGCTCTGGCTCGTTCTATTGCTCTTTGTGCTGCCCCTCTTACTGCTAATACATCCATTCCATCAACTTCCTCACCATGCATTCCAAAAGCTGATGCTTTTCTCCAGATTTCGGGATTGCTGGTTGCTCTATCGTGAGCCATGCCAATAGCCCATTTGTTATTCTCAACAACAAAAATTATGGGTAATTTCCATAATTGAGCCATATTTAAACATTCAAAAAACTGTCCATTATTGCAGGTGCCATCTCCAAAAAATGCTGCAGTTACTGAATCACTACTGTTATTACCAGCAACTTCTTTTTGATATTTACTTGAAAAGGCTGCTCCTAAAGCAACTGGAATACCTTCTCCAATGAATGCATATCCTCCCAATAAGTGATGCTCTTTGGAAAATAAGTGCATTGATCCTCCTCTGCCTTTACTACAGCCAGTAGCTTTACCAAAAAGTTCACTCATCACTTCAAAAGAAGGAACACCCGCACTTAGTGCGTGGACATGATCGCGGTAGGTACTACAAAACCAATCATGTTTCTTTTTCATAGCCCCAATTACTCCAGTGCTAATAGCTTCCTGTCCGTTATATAAATGAACGAAACCAAACATCTTCCCCCTGTAGTACATTTCTGCACACTTATCCTCGAATCTTCGCCCAAGGGTCATATCTTCATAAAGAAATAATCCGGTTTGTCTATCCAGTTTGGCTTTTTTTATGTCTTGAAGATTTGAGATTCTCTCTACGTGTGTTTCCAAGAAAATACCTTAATGAAGTTTTGATTTGTTAACATTCTAAGGCGTGAAGGTCGAATTTCACGATTTTTTTTAATAAGTCTGTAAGACCTTATGAAAAAATTTTTTAACTTGATAAAATTTGTCTAAGAATTTTCAATAGGATATTTGTTTGGAACTTCCTTTAGACCATTTTCGTTTAATTGGCGTAAGCCCCTCAGCGACATCTGAGGAAATATTAAGAGCGTTTCAATTAAGGTTGGACAAAACTCCTAATGAAGGATTTACTTATGAAGTTTTAACCCAAAGATCAGAATTGCTTCGGCTTACGGCTGATTTACTTACAGATCCAGAAACTAGGAGAGAGTACGAAAACCGGTTACTAAATGGCGCATCTGGATTAGAATTTTCTTCAAATAGAGAAGTAGCAGGATTAATACTTCTTTGGGAAGCAGGTTCCGTAAAAGAAGCTTTCAAAATCACTAGAAAAGCTCTCCAGCCCCCACAAACGCCAGCTTTAGGAAGTAGTAGAGAAGCAGATTTAACTTTATTGGCTTCTTTATCAGCTAGAGATTCTGCAATTCAAGAACAACAAAATAGATCGTATTCAAACGCCGCAGACTTTTTACATGAGGGTATACAACTTCTTCAAAGAATGGGAAAGCTTGTTGAAAGAAGAAAAGAACTTGAAGAAGATTTGGTTTCTCTTCTCCCATACAGGATTTTAGATCTACTTAGTAGGGATCTAAATGATCAGGAGTCTCATAAAAGAGGTTTAAGTATGTTGGAAAATTTGATAATTAAAAGAGGTGGATTGGAAGGTAATAATAAATCTGAATATGAACATTATCTAAATCAGAAAGAATTCGAAGCTTTTTTTCAACAAATAAGGCCATATTTGACAGTGCAAGAACAGATAGATTTGTTTCTTGAATTAAAAAATAGAGGATCATTGGAAGCAGGATTTTTAGCTTTTGTTTCATTGACAGCAATTGGGTTTTCTAGAAGAAAACCTGAAAAATTATTTGAAGCGAGGAGAATTCTAAAGAAACTTAATTTATCAGGTCTTGATTCAATGCCACTGATTGGTTGTTTGGACCTGCTTTTAGCTGATATTGATCAAGCTTCTGCAAGATTCTCTAGCAGTTCTGATGAGAATTTACTAAATTGGCTTAAAATTTATCCTGGAAATAAATTAGAAGCGATATGTATTTTCTGTAAAAATTGGTTAGAAAATGATGTTTTAGTTGGATATAGAGATATTGACTCAAAAGAGGTGGATTTAGATTCTTGGTTTGAAGATAGGGAAATTCAAGAATTTATTGAAAAATTAGAGGCTAAAGCAAATAAGAATTCTATAATATCAAATTTTCAGAACCAACTAACAGCAAAGGAATCTTCGACAAAAACCACTGAAGTTTTTGATAATACAATTGGCAATATTGATGAAAGGAGATTACCTTGGCCTGGTGGCATAAAACAAGATTATGAAAAGGTTGAGATCAAAGAAAACGAATTCAATGAGGAATTCTTTAAGAAAAAACCAATAGAGTTTTACAAATTTTTAATAGAAAAAATTGCTGAATTTAAGTTTGTTTTTGGGGAATTCTTGAACGGAAAAGAGATTATTAATAGGTCATCTTATTTAATTTATATTTATGCTTTTTTGATCTTGTTTGCATTTGGTATTGGTATTGGATTTTTAAGAAATAATTTAAAAAAATCAATTAAGGATGAAGCTGTTGCTGAAAAACCTTTAATAGTTAAAGAAAAAAATCAAAAGCCTAGTGAGAGAGATATTATTCAAGAAATTAAAAAAAATCCTTCGAATAATTTGAAGTCCATTACCGAGAAATCTACTGTAGTTAATTCTTCCAAATTCAAAGAACTCACAAAATCTTCACCTTCTTTAGAAGATATAAGAGATCTAATTAATGTATGGCTTCTAAGTAAAAGTAATTATTTAGCTGGTAAGAGTGAAATTAATCTTTCTAATATTGTTAGTAAAGGTCTAATTGATCGAACAATCGAAGAAAGACAGAACGATATCAATAAGAGAATTTATAAAGAAATTAATTCCCAAATACGTAAGATTGATTTGGAATCGCAAACTTCATCTCGGATAGTTGTTTTAGTAGAGTTGAATTATTTAGAGAGAATAGTAAAGAATTCTGGAGAATTTGTTAATGAAACATCATTAAATCCCCTTAAAGTTAAATATATTTTGGGTTTTTCAAATAAATCATGGAAATTGGTTGATTTCGTCAGCGGCTTGTAATTACAAACTTCAAGATCATCTATAATAATTAAAATTACTTATTAATAATGTTTGATGAACTCTCGTCACGCTTTGAAGACGCAGTAAAGGGTTTAAGAGGCGAAGCAAAAATTAGTGAAAATAACATTAACGAAGCCTTGAAGGAGGTAAAAAGAGCACTCCTTGATGCAGATGTTAGTTTGTCTGTAGTAAAAGAGTTTATATCAGATGTAAAAGATAAAGCTATTGGGGAAGAAGTAGTTAGGGGTGTTAACCCAGGTCAAAAATTTATAGAGGTTGTAAATAAAGAATTGATTAACATTATGGGGAATGAAAATTCTCCATTAAACGAAAATGAAAATAGTCCTACAGTCATTTTGATGGCTGGACTTCAAGGAGCGGGTAAAACAACTGCGACAGGAAAATTAGGACTTTATTTAAAGCAAAAAGATAAAAAAGTTCTTTTAGTGGCTGCAGATATTTATCGACCAGCAGCTGTAGAGCAGCTTAAAACATTGGGAAGTCAATATGAATTGGAAGTTTTTTCAGCTAAAGAAAAGAATAGTAAACCAGAAGTAATAGCAAAGGAAGCATTGAATTTTGCTAGTGAAAATGATTTTAATTCGATAATTATTGATACTGCAGGAAGACTGCAAATTGATGATTCCATGATGAGTGAAATGGTTCGAATAAAAGAAGTTTCTAATCCTGATGAGGTTTTGCTTGTTGTTGATTCAATGATTGGGCAAGAAGCTGCAGACTTAACAAAGTCATTTCATGAAAAAGTAGGAATCACAGGGGCGATATTAACAAAGTTGGATGGTGACTCAAGAGGCGGAGCTGCTTTATCAATAAGAAAAATAAGTGGTAAACCAATCAAATTTATAGGTGTAGGTGAAAAAATAGAGGCACTGCAACCATTTCATCCAGAGAGAATGGCTAGCAGAATTTTAGGCATGGGCGATGTATTGACACTTGTTGAAAAAGCACAAAAAGAAGTTGAACTTGCTGATGCAGAAGCGATGCAAAAGAAACTTCAAGAAGCGACTTTCGATTTTAATGATTTTGTTAAGCAAATGAGATTAATTAAAAGGATGGGATCACTTGGGGGATTGATTAAATTGATTCCTGGAATGAATAAAATCGATGATGGGATGATAAAAGATGGCGAAGATCAACTTAAGAAAATAGAATCAATGATCTCTTCAATGACTCTTGAGGAAAAACAAAAACCTGAGGTTCTAGCTGCTCAGCCTTCAAGAAGACAAAGAATCGCTCAAGGTAGCGGTTATGAAGCAAAAGATGTTGATAAAGTATTAGCTGACTTTCAAAGAATGAGAGGCTTTATGAAACAAATGTCGAACGGAGGGATGCCTGGAATGGGCGGAATGCCAGGAATGGGCGGAATGCCAGGAATGGGCGGAATGCCAGGAATGGGAGGGATGCCAGGAATGGGAGGGATGAGTGGTAATAAGCCAATGAAAAAACAAAAAAATAATAAAAAGAAAAAAGGTTTTGCAGATCTATAGTTTCTATATTTTTACCTTTAAATGATATTATTATTAAAAACACATTAATTTAAGATGATTAAATTGCGCCTTAAGCGCTTTGGAAAGAAAAAAGAGGCAAGTTTCAGAATTGTTGCATGCAATAGTACTTCCAGAAGAGATGGTAGACCTCTACAAGAACTAGGTTTTTATAATCCAAGAACTAAGGAAACCAGGCTTGACACAGAAGCTTTAAGAATAAGACTTACTCAGGGTGCTCAGCCAACTGATGTTGTGAGAACTTTATTAGAAAAGGGAGGGTTATTAGAAAAAAAAGAAAGATCCTCTATCGCAATTGGTAAAGCGAAGTTAGAGAAGGAAAAATTAGCTAAGGCTAAAACTAAAGACGAAGAAAATGTTAGTAGTAAAGCTGAAAGCGAGAGTAATGAAGCTGAAAGCTAGTGATTTGATAAATTTTTATTCTTATTCAATAACTAGATGAAGGAAGTTTCCAACACTGGTCACTTCACAATAGATTTGCCAAGCTCTGATGCAGCTACAGCATTATCTGGACCTGGTAATTCTTTCTTAAAAAAATTTGAGTCTCTTACAGGAGTTTCTTTAACTATAAGAGGCTTACAACTTGAGATGAATGGTGTCATATCTAAAATTGAGAGAGCCTCAGCATTAGTGGAACTAACAAGACCAATTTGGGAACAAGGGTTAGAAGTCCCAGAGGTAGATCTTAAAGCCGCTTTAAGTTCTTTAAATATGGGCGAATCGTCTTCACATGCTGAACTTGGAAAAAAAATTCTTGCGCGTTCCAAAGAAGGAAGATATTTAAGACCAAGAACTATAAGGCAAAAAGAATATGTTGAATCAATTGAAAACTTTGATCTTACTTTCGCAATTGGCCCAGCTGGAACTGGTAAAACATTTTTAGCAACTGTCTGCGCGGCAAGGCTATTGAACGAGAAAAAAATTGAAAAAATTGTTTTAACCAGACCAGCAGTAGAAGCTGGTGAAAGTTTGGGATTTCTACCTGGTGATTTGCAACAAAAAGTAGATCCATATTTAAGACCTTTATTTGATTCTTTACATAGTATTTTCGGGTTTGATAGAACAAATTCGTTAATTGATAAGGGAATTATTGAAGTTGCTCCTTTGGCATTTATGAGAGGGAGAACTTTAGATAATTCTTTGATTATTTTGGATGAAGCACAAAATACTACTTGCGCTCAAATGAGAATGTTTTTGACCAGATTAGGAGAGAGATCAAAAATGGTTGTAAACGGAGATATTACACAAATTGATTTAAAAAAAGATCAGGAAAGCGGCCTTATTGAAGCATCGAGAATTTTCTCTGAAACTGAAGGTATAAAATTTTGTTATTTAAATATTGAAGATGTAGTTCGTCATCCTTTAGTTCAGAAAATTATTGAGGCTTATCAATAATTTTATAACTCTGGAGACCCGTACCCTGAAATTTTAAAAATCAAGTAGAATAAGTCAATATTCAATAAAAAAAATGCCAGCAAGTAGTAATTTCAATCAAGCTATTCGTGAAGCACAAACTAGTTCAATTGTTGGACCTAATGTTGTTCAAAAAGCTTTACCTTATGTAGGTGGAGGTATGGTTCTAACTTCTTTAGGAGTTTTAGCAGGTGTCTCACTCATCGCAACAAATCCTGGCCTTTTCCAGCCTCTTTCAATAGTTGCATTAATTGCAGAATTGATTTTGTTTTTTATAGCAACAAGCGCTGCAAATAATGCAAATAATGCGAAGGCCTTGCCCTTGTTGACAGGATTTAGTTTGTTAACTGGATTTACCTTAAGTGGAATAGTTGCTTTAGCAATAGGCACAATTGGTATTGGTTCGGTTGGAACAGCTGCCTTAGCTACTGGTATAACTTTCGTTATTGCATCTTACACTGGCCAAAGAATGAGTGATAGTGTAGGTCAAGCACTAAGTGGGGTAGTTGGTCTTGGATTGATAGGACTGCTCATAGCAATGTTTGTTCAATTAATTGGAGGATTCTTTGCTCCAGGAGTTTTTGGAGGTTCAGGACTCGAATTGATAATTGCAGGATTTGGAACTGTCTTATTTGTTGCAATGTCTTTCGTTGATTTCTATACAATGCCAAGAAGATATAATGATGATCAATACCTCGCAGGGGCTTTGGGTATGTATCTAACTTATATAAATCTTTTTGTTTTCATATTGAGATTAATGATTGCACTCCAAGGCGGTGGAAGAAGAGACTAAATACTTTACGTATATAACTAACCAAAGCGTAGATTTTTGTTTCTACGCTTTTTTATTGGGCGATATCAAGAATTTGTTTTTTTATAAATTCCTTTTGCTCTGAGTCATATTTTACTGAATTATCAAAACTATTGCCCATATCATCTAAGTCTCCAAGGACTTGATTGACAGACTTTTTAACTGACTTAGTTTCTAGAAGTCTTAAAATAGCCTTACATCTATCTGAAATGTTTTCCGATGTCATCTCATATTCATGATTATTATCTCTTCGATGAATAATAATTTGAGCGGAACTCATTATTAAATTTTTTACTACTATGTCTGTTACAGCATCACCACCTTCGTTCAGTTTGTAAATTAATGAAAAAGGAAGTTTATCTAACAAAAAACAATTTTTATCTGATAAAGCGTATGCAAAAAATCCTCTGAGTCCATTTCTTGTTTTAGTTAGCTCTGCGATTCTATCTGCTAAAACCTCCTCGCTTAGTAAATCTTCACCCCACTCTTTGCACCATTGTGCGGATATGTTTATTGCTTGCGTGAACGAAGCTTCTTTAAAATTTATGGTTTTTTTTTCCATTTTTGATCAGAATTTTATTATTGATGCATTAAAAGTCATTGGCTAATTATAGATCTGGGTTTGTAACTTTACTAGGAAGGCCAAATGTAGGTAAATCTACTTTAATAAATAAATTGATTGGAGAAAAAATAACAATTACTTCTCCAATAGCGCAAACTACTAGAAATAAATTAAAAGGAATACTTACTACAGACAATGGGCAAATAATTTTTGTTGATACGCCAGGTGTTCATAAACCTCATCATCGACTTGGAGAGATATTAGTAAAAAACGCAAAATCTGCAATTAATGGAGTTGATATGGTAATTTTTGTAATTGATTCAAGTGAAGCACCAGGTAGAGGTGATGAATATATTTTGAACTTTCTAATCACAAATAAAACTGAGTTTATTGTGGCATTAAATAAGTGGGATTTGGTTAATAAAGAATTTAGGAATTTACGATTAGATCAATATAGAAGATTTTTTGGAATTGATAGAAACTTTCAAATTGTAAGTGCTTCTAAAGGAGAGGGATGTTCTGAACTAGTCGATATGGCGCTAAATTTTCTTCCAGAGGGACCTAAACTTTATGGCGAAGAGACGATTTGCGACCAACCTTTAGATAACTTATTATCTGATTTAATAAGAGAGCAGGTATTAAAAAATACAAGAGAAGAGGTACCTCATAGTGTCGCAGTAAAGATAGAAAAGATAGAGGAAATGAAAAGAAAAAATGGCAAATTTCTTACAGCTATTTTGGCTACTATTATTGTTGAAAGATCAACTCAAAAAGGCATTCTTATTGGAAAGAAAGGTTCAATGTTAAAAATGATTGGTCAGTCAGCAAGATCAAATATGTCAAAATTAATTGATGGTCCTGTTCACCTAGAATTGTTTGTGAAAGTTGTTCCAAATTGGAGAAAAAAAGAATCAAGGTTAATTGAGTTTGGTTATGAGGAAGATTTCTAGATGAGTGGCTTTAATTTTGATGTAATTACATTGTTCCCTAAAGCTTTTGAATTAATAAATAATTTAGGGGTCATTACAAAAGCTCTAGATAAGAATTTGATCTATGTAAATTTACATGATTTAAGAGAATATGGAGAGGGTTCTTACAGACAAGTAGATGATAAGCCTTATGGAGGAGGAGCAGGTATGGTATTAAAACCTGAACCTATTTATAAGGCATATAAATCAATTAGAAAATTACCAAAAAGTAAAACTTTGCTGATGACCCCACAGGGTAATGTCCTAAAGCAAAAGGATCTTGCGAGATGGTCCACTTTGGATCAAATAATAATTATTTGTGGTCAATATGAAGGTTTTGATGAAAGAATTAGATGTTTAGCTGATGAAGAGATATCGATAGGCGATTATGTACTTTCTGGAGGTGAAATACCCGCTATATCAATAATTAACGGTTTGACTAGATTATTACCAGGAACTCTTGGTGATCCAGACTCCTTAGTCGATGAGAGTCATAATTCTTCTTTATTAGAATATCCTCAATACACGAGGCCGTTAACTTTTAAAGATATGAAAGTGCCAGATATTCTATTGAGCGGTAATCATGAAGAGATTAAATCGTGGAGAAGAAGAAAAAGTTTTGAAAGAACATTGGAGAGAAGAAGTGACTTAATTTTAAATGAAAACTACAAAAAATCCCCACAAAGTAAGAGAATAATAAAAGAAAATAATCAATTCATGAAATTTAGAATAGGTAATGGATACGATATTCACAGACTAGTAAAGGATAGAGATTTAATTATTGGAGGTGTAAAATTGCATCATCCTGAAAATTTAGGATTGGATGGTCATAGTGATGCTGATGTTTTAAGTCACTCAATAATGGATGCTTTATTGGGAGCACTTTCGTTGGGCGACATAGGAAAGTATTTCCCCCCATCTGATGAAAAATGGAAAAATGCTGATAGCTTGTTTTTGTTGTCAAAAGTAATTGACTTAATAAGACAAGATGGATGGGAAATAAATAATATTGATAGTGTTCTTGTTGCTGAAAGGCCAAAAATCATGCCACATATAAAAATAATGAAAAAAAATATTTCTGAAATCTTAAATATTGATGAAAATTTAATTGGGATTAAAGCAACCACGAATGAAAAATTGGGTCCAGAAGGGAGAGAAGAGGGTATAAGTTGCCATTCAGTAGTTTTACTTGAGAAAAAATGAGATTTAATTTAAGTTTGAAAAAAAAATTTCAAAGTTTTTGTTTATTATTAATTTGTTTAGTAGTTTTAATTTTCCAATCTGATATTCCCAATTTAAAAGCTCTTACAATGGATAATTATCAAAGTGAAATGGTCATAGAGGAATTAAGACTTAAAGTACCTGCCGATGTAAAAGCAGCTTGGTTAAATGCTGAAAAAGAAATATGGGAGACATGGTTATCTTCTCAAGATGGTTTTTTGGGGAGACAACTTTTTTGGGATAAAGAAAAAGAAGAAGCTTTAATATTAGTAAATTGGAAAAGTAAGAAATTATGGAAAAGCATACCAATGTCAGAAGTAAATGTAGTCCAACAAAAATTTGAAGATAATGTTAAAACCGCTCTAAATGTAGGCGAAAATCCTTTTGAATTAATTTATGAGGGAGAATTAGATAAGCAAAGATGAATTTTGATATCAAGTTTGATTTTCAAAGAAGAGATAGGCTTGGACTCATTGAGGCTATTTGGGGTCAAGATAAGAGTATCGACCAATTAGAGAGATTATCTAAAAATGTATTAAGTAAAAATGAGGTTGTTTTCATTACTAGGATTAACAGTGAAAAGGCTAATTACCTTTTGGATTTGTATGATGATGCACGATTCTATGAAGAAGCAAATTGCCTAATAATTGGGAAAAATTTGAATAAAGTAAATACTAATAAAAAAGTTGCCATAATTTCAGGCGGCTCAAGCGATTTGGCCGTAACAATTGAAGCAAAATTAGCGCTTGAAATTTATGGAGTGAATTGTCAATCTTTTATAGATGTTGGAGTAGCAGGACTTCACCGATTAATGAGTCAGTTAGAAGAAATTAATAAATATGATGTATTAATAGTTTGTGCTGGAATGGAAGGAGCTTTGGCAACAGTTGTGGGAGGATTGTTAGCCCAACCTATAATTGCAGTACCTGTCTCAGTAGGTTACGGCGTTAGCAAGGATGGAAAAACTGCTTTAAATAGTATGTTGTCAAGTTGTTCTCCAGGTATTGCAGTTATGAATATAGATAATGGTTACGGAGCAGCAATGACTGCTATGAGAATTATTAGGAGTATTTCCTAAATTATTACTTTTTTTCTATTTCTAACAGGTTTTCTATCCATAAATTTAGTTGTTTTGAAAGCATTCCTTCATCTCTCATTTTGATTGCCTTTATTACAACTTCTGTATTTACCCATTCTGGAAATCTTTTCGGCATCTATTTTTATATTCAGTAACTTTAATTTGGTACAAATTTTTATAAAGACAAGACCTAAGTAACAAATTTAATCTTTTATGTTTGATTTTGTACCTAATCTAGACAGCTCAGATGAGGTATGTTCACTTTCTACATTTTTTAATCTTTCAATTAACTCAGAGAGATCTTTGTGAGCTAACTCTCCGTTTTGCTCCCATTTAAGGGACCTTGAGTTGCTATTAATTTTTTCTTGCATTGTTTTATTTAGTTCTTAAAAATATAAAACGAAAACAGGAAAAATTTGGTTATTGTTTCAGGCCTAAACTTAAAAAATTATGAAGATTTTAATATACAAAAATTTTATATTTTAGCCCCCCCCCCAACTATTGAAACGATTTCTAGATTATCCCCATCTTTAAGTTTCACTTTCTCCCATTTTATTGAATTAACAATTAAATTATTTAACTCCACGACAATTGTATTGGGTTTGTATCCCATTAAATTTAGAGCTGAAGACAGTAGAGCATTTTCCTGATCAAGTTCTATTTTTTTTTCTTCTCCATTTACTTTAATTTTCATGAGACAACTCTTTTAGAATCATAATAGCGTCTTCTTTCGGATCTTCAGAGTTCATTAATTGTGAAACCAAGGCAACTTTTTTAAACCCATTTTTTTTTAAAATTGAAATATCATTTGACTTGATTCCTCCGATAGCAAACCAAGGAATATTTAAATCTTTTGTTAATTTTTTGATTTTTTCAATACCTAAAGGTTTTTTGGTCTTTTTTGTTGCAGTTTCAAATACTGGTCCTATTCCTACGTAATCACAACCATCCTTAAGAGCATTAGAAATATCAATTTCATTATTTGCGCTTATACCAACGATTTTTGAATATCCTAATAATTTTCTTGCAGTTTTTAAATCTAAATCATCTTGTCCAAGATGAATTCCATCCGCATTGGATGCTAGAGCTATATCAAGTCGGTCGTTAACGATGAACAAGGAATTATATCTTTTACATAAATTTTTAATTTGTATTGCTTCTTGAAGATTATCTTTATCAGTTCCCGTTTTAAATCTATGTTGAATGATTCTTACTCCCGCAATTAAAATCTCCTCTATTATTCCTAATAAATTGTCCTTTTGATGTGTGATTACATATAAGTCATTATCTTTTAATATTTCTTCTGATTTCTTACGCTCGCTTAAACTTAATAATTCTATTTCTATAGTATAAATTTCATATCTAATTTCTGAGGCGACTTTTGAAAGCTCATAATTATGAAGCCTTGAGTATTCTTCTATGACTCTTAATGCTTCTTGAACTCTGCCTGAATTAGAACTTATAATTTGCTCAGAGGTTATTCTATTGATTTGCTCTTGATGAGTCAATCCTTTGCATTTGTCCTCAATGTGATTTCTAGATTGTTTATAAACTTCTAAATGATTTTTACCTAAAATTTGTCTAAAATCTTTAATCCTTACAACATATTTTTCTTTGCCTAGACCAAATCTAGCCCAATCCTCTAGAACTCTTAATCCTTCTCTCGCCCTATCTAGATTAGCGTCAATAATTTGATAAATTCTTAAATCTTCAGCGTTGGGATTGTAATTAAGCATTGTTAACTTATTTTTTGTTATTTTTAAATATTTTTAGGGCATTATCTCTATCTTTTTTTATTTGATTAGAAAGTTGATCTATATTTTTGAACTGGATTTGAGATCTAAGCTTTTTAACTGGTTCTACAGATAGATTTAAACCATATAGATCGATATCTTTATTAATTAAATGAACTTCGACTGCAGATGGTAATAAAGGATTTATTGTTGGTTGAGAGCCAAGATTCATAATTGATTCAATTTTTTGGTTGGAATTTTCTATAGTTGTCCAAGCAGCATATACTCCTTGTCCAGGTAAGAATTTTCTGCCATCTATTTCAAGATTTGCGGTAGACCAGCCTATACTTTTCCCAATACCTTTACCTTTGACAACCTTTCCATTAAAACTATAAGGCCTTTTAAGCATTTTGAAAGCATTTTTTAGATCACTTTTCTCTAATAAATCTCTTATTCTGCTGCTGCTGATCCTACCTTCGCTGTCTTCTAAAATTGGAGAAATTTTTAGTTTTATATCCGTATCTTTAATAGTATTTTTTATAGTATTTATGTCCCCACTTCTTCTAAAACCAAATTTAAAATTAGCACCCACAGAAATATTTTTTGCTTGTAATTGATTTATCAAAATATCCCTTATAAATATTTCTGCACTTAATTTGGATAGTTCCTCATCAAAAGGAATAAGAACTAATTGTTCAATCCCGAGCTCTTCAAGAATAGGTAGTTTTTCATAAGGAAGATCAAGTCTAAGACGCGTTTCATTGTATAGCACTTCTCTGGGGTGCGGCCAGAAGCTCGCAATTGTTGGGGTATATTGATTTTCTTCAACTACACTTTTTATTAATTTTCTGTGGCCAGCATGTAGGCCATCAAAACTTCCAATAGCTATTGAAGTAGGATTCTTAACTTCAGATGGCGATATTAAAGAGATCAAAAGATTACGTGCAATTTTATGATTTTGATGGCAAATTTGAATAGATTATAGTTTATTCAATCAAATGAATGTCTGACAAAATTGATTTTCAGTCCCTTTCATTTGGAATGCGACGCATAGGATGGATACGCTTTTGGGTTCAATCCATTTTAGGTGTTGTTGTTGCAGCTGTTTTGCTTTTTTCAAATGTTGTAAATAATAGCGAAGGGCAGCTTGGCTTAGCACCCGGATTGTCACTTACAACAATATCTTTGATTTTACTACTTTTTAGTCTTTGGCAAGGTTGGTTAATAGTTAGAACAGGAAGAGCAATCGGAAGCAATGCAAGACCCTCAAGAGGACAAACCAGTAAATTAATAAAAAGAGGTCTAATAGTTGATTTGTTTGGAGTTTTGTTTGGATTAATTGGATATCAAGCTCTTATGGGAGCCTTATTCATACAAGCATCCTCTCAGACGACTGGACAATTGATAACAGCGACATCAGATATCCCAATTACTGGACTTGAAATACTATCAGTTCTCAGTAACACACAAGTTATTGCTGCCCATTTCTTTGGACTTTGCTTTTCTTTATGGCTTTTAAGAAGGATTTACAAATGAATTATTAATTTTAGGTAAGTCTTCCAAATTACCCCTCCAAAATAAATCTGGTTCTACAGGTGTAAGCGATATCTTATTATCTTGTATTTGAGATACATCACTAGGCCAATTCTTAGGACCATAACCTTTTGACTTGAGATCTAAAACCACCTCGCCTGCTAACCAATAATAATCATCACCCCTCGGGTCTTCTCTTTTGGAAAATTGATTTTTATATTTTCTTACTGATAATCTTGTCCAGGATAATTCTTTTATTTTGCTTTTCTCGCAAGGGGGTATATTCAAATTTAATAGAAGTGACGCTGGCCAATTATCTTTAATGGCCTGTTCGGCAATATTCATTGCAATTTCTCCAGCAAATTCAAAATTCTTCCACTTAAAACTAGCTACACTTATTGCCATGGAGGGAACATTTTCTAAAGTGCCTTCCATAGCTGCAGCGACTGTTCCTGAACAAAAAATATCTGTTCCTAAATTTGGCCCGTGATTTATTCCAGATAGAACTAGATCAGGCTTATTATCCAAGAGTTCAGATAGTGCTAATTTGACACAATCAGCAGGAGTGCCCGAACATCCCCAAGCTTCAATTCCCTCCTCAAATAATTCATTTGCTCTTTCCACTCTTAAGGGAGATTGTAAAGTTAGACCATGACCAGTAGCTGATCTTTCTTGATCAGGACATACTACTTTTACCTTATGTCCTCTTTTTTGCGCTGATTTTGCTAAGGCTCTTATACCAGCAGCAAAAACACCATCATCATTACTAATTAATATATTCAACGGTTTCATTAATCAATAAATTTTATTTATGGACAATATTTAAGTAAGATAAAGCAATACTTATTTTTACTATATCAGTGAGTCAGATTGAATCATTAAGTCAAATTGAGGAAAAACTAAATAATCTTTCTCTAAAAGCAAAAAATAATATAGATAATGCTAATACTCATGAAGAACTGGATCAATTAAGAGTTTCCTTGCTAGGAAAAAAAGGTGATTTGTCAGTTATTTTGAAAACAATGGGTCAATTATCTGCTGCTGATAGACCAATTGTTGGCCAGAAGGCAAATTTAATAAAGATAAATTTGCAAGAATTAATAACTGAAAGAAAAAATCAACTGAATAGTGAAGCCTTAGACAAAAAGATTAAAACAGAAAAAATTGATGTAACTATCCCTTCAGTTGGAACACCCCCTGGAAATAAACATCCTTTAATATCAACTCAAGATGAAATAATAGATATTTTTTGTGGTTTAGGATACTCAGTTGAAAGTGGCCCTGAAATAGAAACTGATTTTTATAACTTTGAGTCTCTCAATATACCCAAAAATCATCCCGCAAGAGATATGCAAGATACTTTCTATTTAGATGAAAATCGACTTTTAAGGACTCATACTTCTCCTGTTCAGATAAGATATTTAGAGAAAAATCCTCCTCCAGTAAGAATTATTGCCCCGGGGAGAGTATATAGGAGAGATGCTGTAGATGCGACTCATTCCCCTGTATTTAATCAGGTTGAGGTCCTATGTATCGATCAAGATATTAATTTTAGTCATTTAAGAGGAACAGTTCTTACATTTTTAAAGACCTTTTTTGGAGATATTCCTGTAAGGTTTAGAGCAAGTTATTTCCCATTTACTGAACCTTCGGCAGAAGTAGATGTTCAATGGAAAGGTAAATGGTTAGAAGTAATGGGATGCGGAATGGTAGATCCTAAGGTCTTAGAAAAATTGGGAATAGATTCTGAGAAATGGACCGGATTCGCAGCTGGATTAGGAGTTGAAAGATTTTGTATGGTAAGACATCAAATTGACGACATCAGAAAATTTTATACAAATGATCTTAGATTTTTAGGACAGTTTTAATGTAATTGAAATTTTAAATTAGGATTGTCCAGCAAATTAGTTTAAGATAGTCTCAGTTTTAGTTTTTTTATTGGTACGCAAAGCAGGGCTAATCGTTAATGATGGTAAAGAACTTGCTGTACAAACTGCAAGTTCTGTTGAAAAAAAATTGGAAAAATCCAATTATCAAGTTGTGAGGGTAAGTAGCTCTGGTGGAATGGTTGGATTTGCCAATCCTGATCAACATGTTCGTCCTTTGGGATATACGAACTGTGTTCCCGAAGGATTTGACTCGTCAATGGAATTTGCAATTGTTCTTGGTGGAGATGGAACCGTGCTTTCTGCAGCAAGGCAAACAGCACCTGCTAAAATTCCAATCCTTACAATAAATACTGGTCATTTAGGATTTCTTGCGGAAGCTTATTTGTCAAATCTTGATGAAGCAATAGATAAAATCATAGCTGGGAATTGGGATATTGAAGAAAGAACTTGCTTTATTATTAGTGTAATGAGGAATGATCAGAGGAGATGGGAGTCTCTCTGTCTTAATGAGATGGCTCTTCATAGAGAACCTCTAACAAGTATGTGTCATTTTGAGATTTCTATAGGACGACATGCTCCAGTGGATATCTCGGCTGATGGAGTAATTTTATCAACTCCAACTGGCTCTACTGCATATTCGTTGAGTGCTGGAGGGCCAGTTATTACACCTGATTGCCCAGTGGTGCAATTAACTCCAATTGCCCCACATTCATTGGCATCTAGGGCATTGGTTTTTAATGATTCAGAGCCAGTAACTGTTTTTCCTGCAACTCCTGAAAGGTTGGTAATGGTTGTTGATGGAAATGCTGGTTGTTATGTTTGGCCTGAAGATAGAGTTTTAATCAGAAAAAGTAAACACTCTGTAAAGTTTATTAGACTTGAAGATCATGAATTTTTCCAGGTTTTAAGAAATAAATTAGGTTGGGGTTTGCCTCATGTGGGTAAGCCTAATAAATAAAAATTATTAAAATTTATTTTTTACCTTTTAATAGAAAAATAGGATTATTTGGTTCTAATCTCATCCCCTCAGAGATACTTAAGCTTTTATAGGTCTGAATTAAATTTAAATTTGTTTTGAAATTTTTATTTTCTAATTCCTCTTTCAATTCTTTAATAGTTTGTATATCAATTATTGGGATAACAATAATATCTCCAATACTCATACAGTTAGCCAGGGTGTTGATAATCTGAAGTTTAGTCTTTTTATCACATCCTCCAATTACTAATCTATTAGGTTTTTCTAAAGTACTTAAATTTCTCTTATTCAAGGTATTATTTATATCTTCCTCAAAAATAAATTTTGGTTTAACGCCAAGTATTTTTGAGTTTTCTAGTATTAATGCTTTTGAGCCAATCCTTTTATCGATACAAAACAAATCTAAATTGGGCCTTATTTTTAAAGCCTCTAAACCAATTGTTCCACAACCTGCTCCTATATCCCAGATAACACCATTTTTAGGGAGCTCTAAATCAGCTAGGATTTGAACTCGAACCTCTCTTTTAGTAAATAAGTTTGGTCTATCATCAAAAGTTTTAAAAATATGGTCACTGATTCCGAAAAGAGGGAGATTATTATTTGAGTGATTTTTCTTTGTTTTTCTTAGAACAACAATGTTCAAACTTGATATACCAGAAGGCAATGGCTCTTTGAGATTTAACTTTCTTATTTTTTCGTTGTCGAAGCCTATCTCTTCACAGAGCCAAAAATCATAGAAGTCAATCAGATTTAATTCTGATAAGTTTTTTTTAATTATTTCTAAACTTTTGGTATTTGAATCTGTAATAATAGCCAAACTTGAAGGTCTTTCTTTAAGAGCCTCAATTAACTTATTTGTATCTCTGCCGTGAATACTGATATTTACAGAATCTTGCCACGGAATCTTTAACTTACTAAATGCTAATTGAATGCAAGTATTTGAAGGGTAGAAACTTAATTCATCTTTTGAAAAATTTTCTAGTAATATTCTCCCAATTCCAAACCAAAGTGGATCTCCTCTAGAAATTAAAATAACATCAGTTTTTTGAGATCTAAGCCAGTTAACAAGTTCGTTATTACTTTTGCTCGCAAAAAATGATTTCTTTTTCATTAAACCATTTTCTCTCCATGATTTAATTTCTTCAAAATATGAATTTGGAACTGCAATATTATCTGTATCTAAAAATAAATTTTGTAATTTGGAAGATAGATCCTCAAATCTATAAGAATTAATACCAATTACATGAATTTTTCTATTAACTTCAGTCATCAATATTTAATGAAATGGAACTAAATTGTTTGAATGTTTTATTAAATTATCTTATTATTATTTGAGTTATCATAGTAAGTTAATTGTCTGAAAGGAGAAAGAGATTACATGATTTATTGTTAACTCTAATTAATAAGGATAGTGAATTTGAGTTTATTGAAGAAGATTCTAGCGATTTAACATCTAGCTATTCTGAAAAAGACACTTTGAATTTATCTCGAGTTATAGAAAAAAATCGTAAAATAATCAAAAGATATCAAGCTATTGTAAGAACAGCTGTAACTCTAGATGCCCTGATGGATTCTGAAAATGAAGAAAATTACAAAATCAAATAATAATATTTTTTTAAAAGTAATATTACCTTTACTTTTACTACTATCCTTTATTTTTAACCCATTTAAAGTATCTGCAGAAGTTGCAGAAACAGAAATAAATGGGGAATTAATGAATGCTAGCAGTGAGTTTTTAAGGGACTTGGACTTTGAAACTTGGCAATTAGTAGCTTATAAATCCCCTCTTTTTGAAGATAAATTGATCTTGAGAGTAATAGGATATCCAGGAAATTTAAGGATTGATCATCCCACTGACTTGAGGGTTGAATCAGGGAGAAAACAGTGGCTTTTAGATGATAAAACATTACTTAATGTGGAATTAGCAAATGATGGAAGACAAGCTGCAGCAGAATTCGATCTTGATGAATTGATTAAAAATTTAGATAAAAATAGACCATTAAGATTATCTTTGTCAGGAGTTTTTTCTGAGTTACCTGTTCCTCCCTTCGTTGTTAAAGAGTGGAGATCAATAAACTGAATTTGATTTTTGGAGATGTCTGAAAAAAATGTAATCCATACAAAATGGATGAAAAGAGCAATTTCTTTGGCTTCTTTGGGCAAAAATACAACAAGTCCTAATCCTAAGGTGGGAGCGGTGATAATTGATAAGAATGGAAGCCTTATTTCAGAGGGGTTTCATTTCAAGGCAGGGATGCCTCATGCAGAGGCAATGGCTTTTAATAATTTAAAAAAGGATGCTAAAGGTGGAACAATGTATGTGAATCTTGAACCTTGTTGCCATCAAGGTAAAACACCTCCATGCGTAGATAAGGTGATATCCTCTGGGTTAAAAAAAGTATATATATCTATTGAAGACCCTGATAAAAGAGTTTCTGGTAAAGGTATTAAGCTTCTAAAAGAAGCTGGCATACAAGTTCACTTAGGATTATGTAAAAAAGAATCATTAGATCTAAATAAGGCTTTTATTCATAGGAATACTACTAAAAAAGCATTTGGTGTTCTTAAATGGGCAATGAGTATAGATGGAAGAATAGCTTTAAAAAATGGAAAAAGTAAATGGATTACTAATGATGAGTCAAGATCATTAGTTCATTCTTTTAGAGCAGAATTTGATGCAATAATCATTGGGGGAAATACTTTAAGAAAAGACAACCCACTTTTGACTTCTAGAGGTTCTAAAAATCCTGAGCCTTTGAGAGTTGTTTTCACAAAAAGTTTAGATCTTCCTTCAAAATCTAATCTTTGGGATTGTAGTAAGGCAAAAACTTTAGTTATTTATGATTCCTCTTCAGCAAATGAAAGCTACCTCTCAAGGATTCCGAAATGTGTGGAGGTTGAAAAGGTATCATCAGATAATCCAGAGTTAATTTCAAAAATACTTGCAAAAAGAGGGTGTAATAAAGTTCTTTGGGAATGTGGACCCGGATTGGCTACTGCTGCTATTCAATCTAATTGTATTCAGGAACTTATAACTTTTATTGCTCCAAAAATTTTAGGTGGAGAAAATAGTATGAATCCCTTAAGTGATTTTGAATTTAGAGAAATGCACGAAATTATTAAATTAAGTGATTCTCAGTTTAGTTTCATTGGAAATGATATATGTGTTAAGAGTTCATTCAAAATTTAATTTTTATACTAATTTTTATGGGTCAAAGTACCGTACGGTTCTTACCCAAAAAAAACAATACAGATACGGAAACTCTTCGTTTAGTTTATAATAAGTTCAAAATTGTTCATAACTATGCCAATAAGACAAGACGATAATCAACCTAATAGAAGATTCGGAATTGTAAATATCATTTTGATAGGAGTTGGAGCATTACTTCTATTTAGCAGCCTTTTCCCCAATCAAAATATGCAAATACCCAGAGTTCCTTATTCTTTATTTATAGATCAGGTTAATGATGGTGAAGTTAAGCGTGCATATATCACTCAAGAACAGATTAGATATGAGTTGAATGGAGCTGAAGAAGGCGCTCCTTCCGTTTTGGCAACAACCCCAATCTTTGATATGGACCTTCCACAAAGGTTAGAAAGTAAAGGGGTGGAATTCGCTGCCGCACCTCCTAAAAAACCTAATTTTTTCTCAACCATATTGAGTTGGGTTGTTCCTCCTTTGATTTTTATCCTTGTTTTGCAATTTTTTGCTAGAAGAAGTATGGGTGGAGGAGGTGCTCAGGGGGCTCTGAGTTTTACTAAAAGTAAAGCAAAAGTTTATGTCCCCGATGATGAATCAAAAGTGACATTTGCTGATGTGGCTGGCGTTGATGAAGCTAAGGATGAATTAACGGAAATAGTTGATTTTCTAAAAAAACCTGAGAGATACACAGACATCGGTGCGCGAATACCGAAAGGGGTACTTCTTGTGGGACCACCAGGGACAGGTAAAACTCTTCTTTCGAAAGCCGTTGCGGGAGAAGCAGAAGTTCCTTTCTTTATAATTTCAGGTTCTGAATTTGTTGAGCTTTTTGTTGGTGCAGGTGCTGCAAGAGTAAGAGATTTATTCGAACAAGCAAAGAAAAAAGCTCCATGTATTATTTTTATTGATGAATTGGATGCTATTGGTAAAAGTCGCTCTGGATCTATGGGGGTCGTTGGCGGTAATGATGAAAGAGAACAAACACTAAATCAACTTCTTACTGAAATGGATGGCTTTGCCTCTGCAGATAAGCCAGTTATAGTACTTGCTGCTACTAACCAGCCGGAAGTCCTAGATGCCGCTTTATTAAGGCCTGGAAGATTTGATAGGCAAGTATTAGTTGATAGACCAGATTTGTCTGGTAGAAAAACTATATTGGAGATATATACCAAAAAGGTTAAACTAGCTGATTCAATTGACTTGGACTCTATTGCCCAAGCTACTAGCGGGTTTGCTGGAGCCGATTTAGCTAACATGGTAAATGAGGCTGCTTTACTTGCGGCTAGAGCAAAAAGGAAAAGTGTAGAACAACAAGACTTAAGCGAAGCGATAGAGAGAGTTGTGGCTGGCTTGGAAAAGAAAAGTCGTGTTTTGCAAGATGATGAAAAGAAAGTCGTTGCTTATCATGAAGTCGGTCATGCAATTGTTGGACATCTTATGCCTGGAGGTTCAAAAGTTGCAAAAATTTCAATTGTACCAAGAGGTATGAGTGCACTTGGTTATACTCTGCAATTGCCAACTGAAGAAAGATTCTTGAATTCTAAAGAGGAATTAAAAGGACAAATAGCAACACTGCTTGGAGGAAGATCAGCAGAAGAGGTTGTATTTGGAAAGATTACTACGGGAGCTTCTAATGATTTACAAAGAGCAACTGATATAGCAGAACAAATGGTTGGTACATTTGGAATGAGTGATATTCTTGGACCTCTTGCTTACGATAAGCAAGGGGGAGGTCAATTCTTAGGAAATGGTAACAACCCTAGAAGATCTGTTAGTGATGCGACTGCCCAAGCTATAGACAAAGAGGTTAGAGATTTAGTTGATGATGCCCATGAAACTGCACTTAATATTTTGAGGAATAATTTACCTCTTCTTGAATCGATTTCTCAAAAAATTCTCCAAGAAGAAGTTATTGAAGGTGAGGATCTTAAAACTCTCTTAGCAGAAAGCAAAATGCCTGCATAGTAGAATCTAGATCTCATTAGAAATATCCATGTTAAAACCCAATAAGCTTGCTAATAAAAATTTTCTATCAAGCTTAGATATATCAACCAATGAGGTTATTCATATTTTAGAGCTTGCAAAAAACTTTAAAAATAAAAAAATAAATATTGAGTTCAAAAATAAAGTTTTAGGGTTAATTTTTGATAAGTCATCAACACGCACAAGAGTTAGTTTTCAAGTAGCGATGTCAAGATTGGGTGGAACTACTATTGACCTCAATCCGAAAACATCACAAATAGGAAGAGGAGAACCAATTAAAGACACTGCAAGAGTTTTAAGTAGATATTGCGATGTTATTGCAATTAGAACATTTGATCATTCAAATTTAGAAGAATATGCTAAGTGGTCTACGAAGCCAGTGATTAATGCTCTTACAGATTTAGAGCATCCATGTCAGGCTTTAGCTGATTATTTAACAATTCATGAGGAATTTCATGATTTTAAAGATGTAATTTTGACTTTTATAGGGGATGGTAATAACGTTGCTCATTCTCTAATTTTATGTGGAGCATTATTAGGAGTCGAAGTTAGGATTGCATGTCCAAAGGGGTATGAACCAGATCCTTTTGTAATTCAAAAAGCTCGTGAAATTTATAAAATTGACAATCTGCTAAAAATTTCTAATGATCCTTATGCTGCCGTTAATGGATCAAATGTTTTATACACAGATGTCTGGTCTTCAATGGGCGAAGAAGATCAAAAGAAAGAAAAAGATACTGACTTTGATGGATTTACAATTGATAGTGATCTAGTGACAAAAGCAGATAAAGATGCGATTATTCTTCATTGCCTTCCTGCTTATAGAAATAAAGAGATAACTGACGCTGTGATGGAAAGTGAAAATAGTAGGATTTTTCAACAGGCTGAAAATAGAATGCATGCTCAACAAGCTCTTTTATCTTGCCTTCTTTCTAAGTAATACTTGCAAATTAATCTGTTAAAGGGTACAAATGTATTAGTTTGAATTTGTTTTCTATGTCGTCTTCTGTTGATAATAATCTTACTGATGCTCAAAATGAGCTTTACGGTTGGATAAAGGATTATATGAAAAACTTTCAACATAGTCCATCAATAAGACAGATGATGCAAGCAATGGGATTAAAATCTCCTGCTCCTATTCAAAGTCGCTTAAAACATTTGCAAGATAAAGGATATATTTCATGGCAAGAGGGAAAAGCTAGAACTATGCAAATAGTTGATGAAATTGTAGAAGGAGTTCCAATTATGGGTTCAGTAGCAGCTGGTGGTTTGATTGAAACTTATTCTGATGTTCAACAGAATTTAGATATTTCTGATGTTTTTAAGAAAAAAAATGTATTTGCCCTAACAGTAAATGGAGATTCTATGATTGATGCATGTATTGCTGATGGGGATATGGTTTTAATGGAGCCTATTACTGATACTTTTACTTTAAAAAACGGTACTATCGTGAGTGCTTTAGTTCCTGGTTTGGGAACGACTTTAAAATATTTCATGAAAAGAGGTAATAAAATCTATCTTGAGGCTGCCAATCCAAACTATGAACCAATAGAACTAGAGCTGGATCAACTAATAATTCAAGGAAAACTTTTAGCTGTTTGGAGAAAAGTTTAGCTAATTTTAAAAACTCAAATACTGAAAATTCTTATTTCATATAATTTTTTCTTGAATTAAAAATTTTTAAATAGATTTAAATTTTATAAATATTTTTCAATCTAATAAACAAATAAATTGAGTGAAATATCTCATGTCAGTTATAATAAAAACATGATCTTCAAGATAAATTGAAAAATAAGTTTAAGTTATTTGTTTCGTTTTTCTTGATTATTGCTGGATTTAATAATTCACATTTTTTTGCGGCAAACGAAATAAAAAGTAATAAATCTAATATATCTACTGATTATCTCCAAAAAATGCCAAATAATGATTATATTATTGGGACTGGAGATCAATTAAATATTATAGTTTCGAGATTTTACCCTGAACTCACCAGTCGACCAGTTGTTGATGGTGAGGGTACAATTTATATACCTAAATTGAAAAGAATTTATGTTGAAGGACTTACTATTAATGAGCTTAATAATCTACTGAATAAAGCATACTTGGAATTTGTTAAATACCCTGATGCTGAAGTTGAGATTTTCAGCTACAGGCCAATAAGGGTTTTTGTACAAGGAGAAGTAGAAAATCCTGGATTGCAAGTTATTAATGGTTCTTATTCTTTAGGTAACATCATAAATAAAAATCTTGGATTACAAGATAGTATTAAATTTGAAAACGAAATAACCAATCCAAATGATGATAATCTAAAAGATAAACCCTTCTTTCCAACTGTTTTTGATGCGATTAGAAGTAGTGGGGGGATTACTCAATTTTCCGATTTATCTTCTATCCAAGTAATACGAAAAAATAATCTTTCTGATGGTGGAGGTAAGATTCAAACTACGATTAACTTTCAAGATGTTCTCTTAACAGGAGACAATTCTCAAAATATAAGATTATATGATGGGGACATTATAAGGGTTAAAAAATCTAAGCAGAGTAATCTTGTGATTCTTCAAAAGTCAATTTCTTCAAGATTAAGTCCTAAATTTTTAAATGTTTTTGTAACTGGTAGAGTTAATAGGCCAGGTAATACAACTGTCTCTAAAGCAAGTACATTAGTTGATGCAATTGATATTGCTGGAGGCGCTAAGGTTATCAAAGGTCCTATTACTTTTTTAAGATTTAACAATGATGGAACTATAGATAATAGAAAATTTCCTCTTCGCAAGAGATCCCAAAGAGGCTCTTACAAAAATCCTTATTTGCGTAATGGTGATTTAATTATTGTTGGAGAAAGTTTCCTCACTCAATCAAATCAGATTATTAATGAATTTACAAGTCCATTTGTCGGTATATTTTCTACTTATGGGTTAATTAAAGCAATTTCAGATTGAAAATATGAAAAACATAGATAATGCTACTAATCAAAATTTATTCTCATCTAGTGAAGAAATTGATATAAGATTAATATTGAATTTTTTTACAAGAAATAAATTATTTGTTGGAAGCTTTTCCATTTTGTTTATGGTTATTTTTTCTTTGTATTCATTTACTTTGAAAAAAATATGGGAGGGTCAGTTTCAAATAGTTTTAAACACACAAGATACAAATAATAATTTAAATATTTCTCCTTCATTTTTAAGATTTGCTGATCTTCCAAATAAAGGTGATTTAAATACGCAAGTTGCAATTTTGGAAAGTCCATCTCTTTTGGAGCCTATTTTTCAATTTGTTGCTTCAAGTAAACAAAAAAAAGATTCTAGTTTTAAAGCAAATTATCTAAATTGGAAAAAAAATAATTTGGATATTGGATTAGAAAATGGCACCTCGGTTTTAAATATTAAATATTTAGATCAAGATAAAGAATTGATAGTTCCAGTATTAAAGAAAATGACTGACGCTTATCAGGAATATTCGGGTGAAAGCAAAAAAAGAATTCAAGAATTAACCAAAAATTATTTGAAAGAACAAATTAAATTTTTCAAAGAAAAAAGTTCATTATCTTTAAAATCTGCTCAAGATTTTGCAATTGAGCAAGATCTTACTTTTTTAAGTTCTCGAGAGCAATTAAATTACTCTTTAAATGATGAACAATCAGTTAAAACTTTAGGAACATTATTAAATATAGATATTGAAAATATCAGAGTAAATGCAGCTAATGAAATTAGAATTATTGATAATCAATTAAAGAAAATTAATGAACTTAATGATTCTGAGGAATTACAATATATAGGTTCTACTATTCCTGCTTTAGTTGAAGAGGGATTACCACAAACCCTAAAAATTATTGAAGAAGAGTTGGTTGAAATGAGATCTAAGTATACAGAAAAAGATATTAATATCATTAATCTCTTAGATAAGAGAAGACTTACTTTGGAATTTTTAAAAGACAGAACTATTAAGTATCTTAAGGCATATAGATTGGATGTTGAAGCAAGAATGGAAGCAGCTATGAGGCCAAAAGGAGTAATTTTAAACTATAAAGAATTAATAAGAGAAGCATCCAGAGATGAATCAACCTTAATCTCTTTAGAAAATCAATTAAGGCTCATCGATTTAGAGCAAGCTAAAAGAGAAGACCCTTGGAAGTTAATAACTAAGCCTTTTGTACTAGAAAATCCAGTTGCTCCTTCAAAAAAAAATATAGGACTAATAGGTTTAATTTTAGGTTTTGTTGTTGGAATATTTATCTCCCTTTACAAAGAAAAAAAGTCAGATTTAATTTTTGAAGAGCAAAAAATCGAAGAGTTATTAAATACAAAAGTTGTTGAGACTTTACATATTACTGAAATTACTAAAAATTCAGAAAAGATTATCTTTATTAAATCGTTATTTAATCTTAAGAAGTACAAAAAAGTATTTGTTCTTTATCTAAATGAGAATAATAAGAGATTTGAAAAATTTATAGAAATTATTAAAGTAAATTTTGATTCTAATCAAGAGATAATGCTTATATCCCAGAAGGAATTAATCCAAATAGGCAAAAACGATGGTTTATTCTTAATCACTTCACCTAAATCTTTAAAGTATTCTCAAATTTATCAATTAACTAATCGAATGAGTGTTTTTGATTTAAATATAGATGGAATAATAATGTATTAATTAAATAAATTTTTTAATTCATTAATCAAAAATTTATTTATATGAATAACTTAAATTTAAATGGAATTATTCTTTTGATTCAATTATAAAAATCTAAAAAGATATTCCAAATATAATTTAAAAATTTTTTTTATATTTTAATTGATTTAATTTTTGCAATTATTTTTGGCATACTTGCTTCATTTATTGCCATTATTGTGAAAGTATGAGGGAGTGTTGATAAATAAGCTAATCTTGATGGATCACAAATAAATATATTTGGTTTTTCACTAATTTCTCCAATGCTATTAGTATTAATTTCTGATTTCCCGCCAATTAAATCAGGTATTGTACCTGCATAATGAACATCACCTCCAATTGCTGTAAATTGCCTAAGAAGAGAAAATAAATTTAAACTTTTAGGTAAATTTTTTTTAAAAAATTTCTCTATAATTTTTGACTCTTTTTTTAGTATATTTCTTGATGAATTATTTGAAATTTTCATAGTTATTAATCCTGCATTTTTAAATTCCTTATTTAATATCAACTTTATATTTGATAAATTTTGATCTGTAAAAACAGTAATAAAAAATATTTTGGAAAATAAAAACTTTATAAAATTTTTTATGAAATTAAATTTTTTTATTATTGGTAAAGAGTTAATCTTTTTAATAATTAGTAGTGAATTTATGAAATATCCAGAAATTATTATGTTTCTTGTATTTGATAAAATTTTGCCTAACCATGATAATTCAGGTAATTCTATATTTTCTTTATTTAGTATTCCATTTATTGAGAAATTTAATAGAGGATAAATAAAAATATTATTATGTAGTAAATTTAGTTCTATATTATTTTTATTTAAAGCAGAAAATATAAGGCTGGTGGTGTTTATAGTACCTGCACAGGAAATTATTGCTTTTGTTTTTATTTTAAAGGATTTTTTTTTATTACTATTAAAACATTCTAATTCCCAAAAGTTATTTAAATATTTTATTGATAAAACTATTGTATTTTCCTTATAAAAAATATTGCTTGATTCCGATATATATTTTGCAATATTAATTGCAGAATTCCAAATAAGGTGTTGACCAAATTGTTCTTTATTATTTTTGTCTTTGTAGCTATTGGATAAAAAGTATTCTGTAGGAAAAAATTTGATTTTGTTTTTTTTATTTTTATTTAATAGACTTTTACTTACTTGAGATAAAGATGAGAAAGAATCTCTTTTTTTTATATTTAATCGTTCCCTGATTTTTTTATAACTCTTTCTTATATCATTGATTTCAATAGATGTAGTTCTTTCTATTTCTTTATTTGGCCATTCAAATGCACCTCCACCCCAGACAGGACTTAAACCTCCAGAATTGATATTAAAAACATAATTAAAACCATTACATTCTATTTTCAATTTTTTATTAATAAGTTTTGAATTTCTGTCTTTAATAAATTTGTAATCTTGTAGAATTTGTTTTGGGGAAAGATTATTAATATAGTTTATTTTTTTAATTGACTTATGTCTTTTTTTATTTTGAAATAAATTTCCTCCATCAATAATACAAGTTTTTAATTTTGAAAATTTAAGATTTGCCACTACTGGCTCAGATGATGGTCCTGATCCTATTACTAAGCAGTCGAAATATTTCATTTTTTTGTATAAGCTACTTTAGAAATATAATTCTGTTGTTCATAAAGTGATATTGGTTTTTGGATTTTATGAATATAAAATTCTAAAAAATTAAATCTTTCAAAAACTAATGCTAATTTAATTAGTAAATTTGTTATGAGAAAAAATGGCAATGGAATAAAAATTAAATTTCTTTTAATTAGTGGTTGCAAATTTATGAAGGGTCTTTTAAAAGACAGATTTATTACAAATTTATCTGAATAACATTTTATAAATGAATTATTTCTTTTATATTTTGAAAATTCTGATATTACTTTTGATAAATAGCTAGCAAAAGTAATAGGGACATATATTGGATTAAAGATTAAATTTGAAAAAATTATATTTAAATTATTATTATTTTTGAATTTATTTTTTTCTTTAATGAAATATCCAATCCTGATAATATTATCGCCCTGACTAAGTATGATTTTTTCCATATGTTTTTTTTGCCTTCTATATTTTGTTAGGGATTTATTTTGAGGTTCAAAAGTTGACAAATAAATATAAAAATATTTATTTTTGAAACTTTCAAAATTTTTTATTAATTTTTGATTTAATTTTATCTCATTTTCTAAAGGTGTTGTTCCACTTAAGCAATTAATTATTATTAAATCTAAATTCAAAACTTTGTATTTAATATTTTTAAAAATGTAACTTTCCAAAGACTTTTTGTTTTTTATAATTGACATTAAGTTTTCAGTACTTATTGATATTACATTCTCTTTTAGATATTGTAAATTTGACTTCAATGATCTTGAGATCTTACCATTTTTACCTAGTAATATAAATAAGCTCCTATTCATAGATGAAAAGAAATTTTGAGAGGATTAGAAACAAATATATCAATTCATTTGCAAAAAAAGAACAATTTAAATATTTTCATAGAAAAATGGTCTCATTTTCTAATTTAGAAGGTTGTTTCCCAGAATTAGAAATAGGTTCGGGAGTAACTCCTATGAAAGATAATTTCCCAAATATTATTTCTTCTGATATTGAAAGTAACCCTTATTCGGAAATGAAATTAGATGCAATTAATTTACCTTTTAATAATAATTCTTTAGGAAATATTTATGCGGTAAATACTTTCCACCATATATCTGATAAAAGAAAATTTG
Organism: uncultured Prochlorococcus sp.; assembly: GCA_902571335.1. Classification (GTDB taxonomy): domain Bacteria; phylum Cyanobacteriota; class Cyanobacteriia; order PCC-6307; family Cyanobiaceae; genus Prochlorococcus_A. The sequence goes on from CACGBT010000003.1 coordinate 90,247, forward strand.
TTGATGAATGTTATCGGGTTCTCTCAAATAAGGGGAAATTGATTATTCTTGAACCCTCTTATTCTTTATTAGCTTCTATTATTTATCCTTTTTTATTTAGAGATGAGACTTATAAAATTACTGATTCTATAGATGACCTTAAAACATATGATCCAATGTATGGTGCTAATCAAGCAGCTTCATATATTTGTTTTTTTAAGTCAAAAAAAGAATTTCTTGAAGGAAGTGGCTTTAATATTTCAAAAATATATTTCTGTAGAAATAGTATATCTTACTTGTTGAGTGGAGGTCTAAATTTTCTCCAATTGCTACCTTTTTTTATTATCAAGAAGCTTATGAATCTTAATTTGCCAGAAAAGATTTTTTCTTTACACTGGATTATAGTATTGGAAAAATTATAGATTTTTGTCGTTATAAAATTTTCTCATCAGGGGTTTTTGATTAGTGTCATAGAAAATAAATGCAGATAAAAGTTGAATGCTTATTATTGTTGATATTAAAAATAATGAAACATTACCAGCCGAAGTAAATTCATTTGTAATGAAACCTCTTATAAGATAAGTTATTCCTAAAATAAATGAAATTAAAGAAGTGAAAATAAATAAAATTATTTCTAATGATCCAGGATTGAAATCTAATATAAAATATTGGTATATTATTCTTTTAAAAAATAATAATAAATGCCTAAATGAGTAATTAAAAAATTCATATTTAATATCAAGTGAACTTATTTCATTCTGGTAAATAATAGTTACCATTACTTCTTTAATTGAAATATTATAAATTGCACATCTGAATAATAAATCAGTTTCAAAGAAGTATCTATTATCAACTTTATATAGATTTATTTTCTTAATAATTGAAGAAGAAAAGGCAATATAACCGTTAGTAGGATCAAACAATTCCCAATAACCTGTAGATAGCTTCGTTAGAAAACTAAGTCCAAGATTGCCAAATAATCTAATTTTTGGCATTGCTAATACGGTCTCAATAGAGTTAAAGCGGTTACCTTTAACAAACTCAGCTTTTTTATCTATTATTGGTTTTATTAAATCATTTATATACACAGGATCCATTTGTCCATCACCATCAATTTTGACAATGATTTGACAATTTTTTTTTATTAACCAATTAATTCCAATCTTTGTGGCACCCCCAACTCCCAAATTTTTTTGATTATAAATTATTTTTAATTTTTTATCATTGAAAGCACTATTTATAATGGCTCCTGTTTTTAAAGGACAATTATCATCAATAACAACAACTAAGTTGGACCTTTTTAAGGATTCTTCAACGACTTTAATTGCTCTCTTACCACATTTGTAGCATGGTATTATTATTCCAATTTCTGTTTCTTTCATTAAATATTAAAATAATAGTAATGTTTTCTAGTCTAAGATTAATATAAGATTTAATTGATAATAGAAATTGTTTTATATTTTTTTTCTAAATATTTTTAAATATGATTAAAGGGCTAAAAATATTCAAATATAGTTTTTACAAAGATTTTATTTATCTATTGCCAATTATTTTATTTATTTTATTTATTTCTTTAATTTTATTTTATAAAACAGGTTCAAAAATTTATTTACAAGGTTCTGACTTTTTGTTTTATCATTCCTATGCTAATAATTTTTTTGGAGATCTTGCCTCAAGGATTTCAGAAGAAATAGTATTAAAAAATGATATTTCAAATACTTATAAAGATTATTTGCCATCTCCTCTTTATCCTATTATTGGCCTTTTACCAATTACTATTTTTGGATCAGATATATTATTTTATATTCAAGGAAATCTGTTAGCAATTTCAATTTTATATTTGAGTTATAAATTATTAGTTAAATTAAAAAACGAACATAACCTAAATCTAAATATAAGATTATTTTTATTTTTATTTATATCCTATCCAACATTTATGCAGGATATGTTGCTTAGTTCAACGATGTCTTTTTCCATATTATTTATGTTAATTGGATTTAATTCAAAGAATTTATTTATAAGGAACTTATTCTTTTCTTTAGTCTCATTTATAAGAGCAAACTTTATTGTATTTATTTTTTCTTATGCTTTTATATTGTTTTTTTATAAAGAAAGTGGTTACAAGAATAAACTAAGATTCCTAATTTTACCTCTAATTACATACCTTTATTGCTATTTTAATATCTATATCGATTATCCTGGAACATTCCTAACATATTTTTTTAATACTGCTGGAATACAATATGATGATTGGATAAATTATGGAAATAATTTATTCAAACAAAAAATTTCTGAATTAGATATATATAATTGGAAACCTAATATATTCCAGATCATTAATTTGCTAAACAAGGATATTGAAATTAATATTTTTCTTATTCATAATTTTTTACTTAAAATATTAACTATTATTGGTGCTCAGTTTAATGGATTATGGGAAGTTAAATATGATTTTTGGCCTGCCAGATTATATAAAACCTTTTACTTTTTATTGTTCAATCTAGTAGGAATTTTCAATATTTTAAAATTAAAATTTTCTTCTGCCAAAATAGAAAATAAATTTATCAAAAAAACTTATTTATTTCTCTTGATTTATTTGTCATTTAGCGGTTTTTTAATAGCTGGAGCTAGATATTTCTTGCCTTTACATGGCATCTTATTATTTTCTGCTTTAAATTATTGGGGATTTAACTCTTTTAAATTGAAAAAATATATTCAAAATTAAAAATTAACTTTTGTTGTTTTTATTCTTTTAAAGAAGATTATCAGATGTGATGATCTAAAATATATTTTGTTTATTGGGGCCATAGCTCAGCTGGTAGAGCACCTGCATGGCATGCAGGGGGTCTGCGGTTCAAATCCGCATGGCTCCACTTAATTTTTTAATCTTATTAACGTAGTTTGAAGTCAGTTTTATAACAACAATAAATAGTTTGGAAACTTATTTTAAGATTTTATAATTTAAATTCTATAATTGAACAAACCATAAGGAAGAAAATGAATGTTCCAATAGGAGAATGTGGGTGTTCGCACGTTCATTATGCCTCCTTGATTTAGATGAATTTGAAAAAAATTTTATATATTCGATACTTTTGATTCTTTTAAATTTTTCTTTGATAGATTATCAATAGGAGGATATATTGTTTGTGATTTTTACAATTATAATTTATTTAATTGAACTATAAAAGCTATAGATTAATTTTTAAGTACTATTGAAAATTAAAGTTATTCAATTCATAGATTTTCTTCTAGAGGTAGTGTCATACAGAAATTAAAAAAAAATGATATTAAATATGCTATGTGTTGATGTATTTTTTTGTTTTAAAACTAATGCTATAATTTTTTAATAAGATATGAATATATAAATCTTATGTTTACTCATATAACCTCTGATGAGACAATTGAAGTTCCAATATGGGTTGAAGATCCTTTTCCTGCCTTTATTGCAGATAATGTAATTAGTGAAGAAAGTTGTAATGAATTAATTAGTTCTGTTAAACCCCTTGTAAAAAAACATTCCTTTTTAATGCATGGAGGCAGAAATTTTCTTCCAAACACTGCAATTGAATTTAGTGAATTAATCAGCAAAACGGAAATTTGGAGAAGTACTATTTCAAGGCTTAATAATATTTATAGTAAAAATTTCATAAATCATTTCAAAGAAAAAAGTCAGAATAAGCTAGTAAAAAAATGGCTTAATTCTAAAAAGTTTAAGTTTACTAATTCTATCTATAATTTAAGGTCATTTTTAATAAGATTTCGAATGAAATTTGTTTCAAATAAAATAAAAAGCTATCAATCAAAACAAGTTTCTTCTTTAAATGCTAAAGCTCTTCTTTTCGTTGGAGTATATTCACTAATTAATTCTTTATATAGGATTATACGTTCTTTAGCTGATAACATATCAGGCTATTGTAATTTGACCTTGCTTTATGACTATAGCGTTTCTTATGATGGTTATTATAGAGAAGTACATAGAGATTCGGATTCAAGATCAATAGTCTTTTTATTATTTTTAAATTCCCTTGAAACGCAATCTTCTGGAGGAAGTTTTGGTCTTTATAAATCTTTAAATAAATCTAATTTATTTCAACCTCAACCTGATTACTCTGAAGAAGAAGGTAATCTAGTCGAACCAACTAAAGGTAAAATGGAAAAATGTAAAACTCATTTAATAGAGCCAAAGGCCGGCAGATTAATAATTTTTCTTAACACTTCATATGCATATCATTCAGTACAAAAACTTAAAAATACAAAAATAGGTAATCATTTTATATACGGAGGTTACACACTTCCCTCAAATTTTGGAAGTATTGCTAGAAAACGTACTACAAAAAATTTGCCCACTGAATTTAATTTATATAGATAAATTTAATGAATTTTAAAAGCTTTAAATACTTTTTTTCAATTATTATTTTTTCAGGATTTGTATATTCTTATTTTGCAATCAGAGTAAAAAAAAATTTAACAAAAAGCGATATACAAGCAATAAAGTTGTTAAAAGTTGAGGATAAGTGTAAAGAAATTCAAAATTTTGAAGATGAAATTTTTTGTATAGAAAGTATTCAGTCTTCACAATTAAATTTAGTTAAAGGTACAGAATGTAGAGGAAGATTTATAGAAATTGGATCTATAGATTTCATAAAAGCAGGAACTGGTTGTTGTTATGATCGTTCAAGATTGACAGAACAAAGTCTTCAATATTATGGATTTACAGTAAGACACATTCACTTAAATCATTCAGATAATAAAGGTTTGTTAAATACCCTAGTCCCTGGAACTCAATCTCATGCTTCAACAGAAGTTTTAACCTCTAAGGGTTGGATGGGGGTTGATAGTAATGAGAAATTTATCCTTTTAAACAAAAATAATCAACCAGAAACTTATGCAGAGGCAATTGAAAATGGACTTGCAGATTATTTATCAAAATCTGGTTTCTATAAATCTCCAACTATTTATATAATCGGCATGTATTCAAGAAATGGCACATTTATAAAACCTTATCTTCCTTTTTTACCAGAATTAAATTATGCTGATTTTTTAAAAAACATAAGTTCTATTAAGATAATTCATCCAAACATATGATGTTCTATTTAAGTTTTATTTTATATATTTAGTATTATTGATTTATTTAAAATAATTAAATTAAATAATTATTGATATTTTATAACCTATATTCTATATTAATGGTTAATAATATTGCATGAATGTCTTCAAAAAATAAATTAGATTACGTTAGAGTTACTTATAATACCAAAGAAAGGCCGATAACTAATTATCCTGGGCAATTAACAAGATATCTATTTAATAGATACAATTTAAAAAAAGGTCAAAGTTTGCTTGATATTGGTTGCGGAAGAGGTGATTTTTTAAAAGGCTTTCTAGATTGTGGTTTAAATGGTTATGCCGTAGATCAATCTGATACTGTTCTAAATTATTTACCTGAAATAAATTTTAAATATTCAAATATTGAAGAAGATGGGATCCCCTTTCCTGATGAAATGTTTGACATTGTTTATTCAAAATCTGTTATCGAACATTTTTATTACCCTGAAAAATTAATGAAAGAAATATACAGGGTTTTAAAACCAGGAGGAATTGTAATTACTTTATGCCCCTCTTGGGAATATAACTATAAAATTTATTTCCAAGACTTTACTCATAGAACTCCTTTTATGATGGAGTCATTGAGAGATATCCAAATTATTAACGGTTTTTTAGATGTAAATGTTGAATATTTTATTCAATTACCAATTGTCTGGGAAAGAAAATGGCTTATACCATTTTCTAGATTTACAAATTATTTTGCTCCTGATTCTCTTAAGAAGATTAGCAAGTGGGTTAAGTGGTCTAAAGAAATTATGCTTTTATCAACATCATATAAACCAGCTTAATTAAGTACTTAAAAATTTTAAAATTTTAGCTTTTATTCAAAAATATTGATGAATATCTCCCAATAATTTCTCTTACTGCTCTTGAGCTCATTGAGAGACTTTTCGCATTAGGAATAAAAGAATAAGGATTACCTATGAATTTATTTATTGAAAAATCTTGAGTCTTGAAATCTACTGGAAATGGAATTATCTTCATTCCTTTATTCTCAAATAAAGTTTTAGCTCTACTCATATGAAAAGCACTAGTCACAAGTATTATTGATTTATTTTTTAATTTTTCTTTAGTGATTATGCTAATTTCAGAGGCTTCTTCAAATGTATTATTGACATCGTTAGTTACTAGGATTGATTTTGATGGAATTCCCAATTTAATAGCATTTGATTTATTTACGACTCCTTCATTTGGTAATAAATTATTATCATGATTTTTACCTCCTGTAAAAATCAATATGTTTGCTTTGCCTGCCTTATAAAGATTAATTCCTGCTATAAACCTATCAGGATCTCTCCATTCGTATGTAATGTCTTTATGTAATATAGATTCTCTCCCTCCACTTAAGACAACTATGGCCTCAGCATTATTAATTTCTTCAAATTTTTTCATACTCCAAGGGGATTCTATATATTTCCATAAAACTTGTGAAATAATTCCATTGCTAAAGAAATATAGATAACCAACAAGTAAATAAATAATAGAAAATTTTTTCTTATGAAGCGCAATTAATAATCCAATAAAAAAGGATCCAAGAGGCATTATAAAAAGAGGCAAAAATTTGCTAAGAAAAAAAATAATCAAATTATCTAAGAGTCTTATTAGAAAAGTTATATAACAATAATAATAATGAAGATAAAAAGTAAATTTTTTAATTAATATTTTTTGATTATAAATTTGATAATTCTTTTGAAAATCAGATTATTTTACTTGATTAACCTTGAAATTTTTATTAATGGATTATTAGGAATGTAAGCAAATTTTTGACAAAATAATTTTCTAGCTTTTTGAGTACCTTCGGAATTCCACCATATTTCGATATTTTCATAATTTTCCATTAAGAATTTGGAGGCACCCTCTGGATTGTCATGCAAAATTTTGGATTCTTTTAGAAGTTTAAAAAAACCTTCTGATTTTTGATTAAGTTCCCAGTTGTTTTTATTCCAAAAACATATTGTAGGGTTATTTAAATGAAGTAATTCTAGGAGTGTAGTGGCATTATAAGTACATATACAAATCTTATAATCTGAAGAAATTTTGGTAACTTTTTTATTCTTTATAATTTTAATATTGGGAAATCTTTTATTCCATTCTTTCTCTAAATTATAACCAAAATCTTCTGGATGTAATTTAACTTGAATATCATTCGAGATTGTTTTTGGTAATAAATTAATTAATTTGAATTGATCATAATGATAACTTTTTATTTGTGAAGATGAAATTGGAACGTTGTAAAGATAATAAGAATATTTAGGTAATGCCATTAGGATTAATAAAATTCCCCTTTTATTTCTTATTCTTTGTTTTCCCTTAATAGAAAAAAGATTCAATGCTCCGAATGGGATTATTTTCTTCTTATTATTAAAATTCCAACCCCAAGATAAAAAATAATCACTAATTAAATATTCGTGATCATCAAAAAAAGAAAATTGACCCATGCCATAACAACCGCCATGTTGATAGATAAATAATTTGCCACCTTTTTCTAATAGATCCGCTGTGTAAAACTTAAATATTTCGTCTGAATAAATTCCATTTGAAGTCATTACATGATTTACATTTTTCAATGAATTATTAGATGAAACTTTTATACCTTCTTGATAATTTTCTAGAAATATCTTTGGCATTAATAAAGGAATTATTTTTGCACAAAAACTAATGAAGTCTTTTTCAAAATTATAAAAAATTTGTTTTTTGTAAGATATATTTTTCCTTCTGAATTTAAAATCAAATTTTTTATCTTTTATACTTTCATCAAAATAGGGAAATAAAATTCTCTGGTCTTTAATAATTAATGCTAACTTACTTATTAAGTTTAAATAAATACTATATACAATTATTCGATTTTTTTTTGATCTATTAATTGATAAAATAGAGGTTAATTTTCTAAAAATAAATTTTTTTATAAACTTTTTTATATTAGGTATTAAGTATTTAAGTAGTTTTAGATCTTTTTTCTCTGATTTTTTATTTAGTAATTTAGTATTTGAATATTCATCTTTATACTCTATATTTAAATCCATTTCTTTAGCAATTATTTGAAAAAGATACTTATTCCATAAATCAGTATTCATTTTTGAATAAAAATCAATTGTATTAATAGGTATAATTTCTTCTAAATTATTTCTAGAAAAAATTAAATATAAATTTTTATGATTTATTTTTGCATTTTTAACTGAGACCCAACGATCAAAAATAATGCATAATATTGATCCAAGCCATGGCCCTATGATAATTCGCCAATATCTTTTTGAAAAATTTGTTTTATGATAATTATTTAGTTCTACAGTTAATATGGTTAGAAATTTTTCATAGATTTTATTTATCAATTTATAATCTTTTTTTAACTTGACTCTATTATCCCAATGATAATTCATTAAAAAATATGATTTATCATTTAATATCTCTTTGTCTTCAAAGCCAATGCACCAATCACCAAGAATTATTTT
>CACGBT010000004.1 GCA_902571335.1 uncultured Prochlorococcus sp.
AAATCTCCTTTAATGTTAAGTATCTCTTTAAGGGAAATTTTATTAATTTCATGTTCTATTTTTTTTTCATTTAGCAATTGTTTATCACGAGATAATTGAGCTTCTGCTTCAAGAACCTCAAATTTTGTGCCAATTCCAGCATCTAACTTCGCTGTAGCATTGTCTAAACTTGTAATTGATAAATCAACTGTAAATTTTTTATTTTCGATATCTTGATATGACTTTTGGTATTTGTGATATCTCATTCTTGCTTCTTGAATTAAATCTTTTTTCTTGATTTCATAATTATTTTCTGCAATTTTGTAATTTTCTTGAGCAATTTTAATTTCTGGTCCTCTAAGAGGGTCTATTAAATCTAATTTAATATTTAGAGAAGGATTAGCTGTAAATTGTGATGTTTTTAAAGTCTGTGAATTACTACTGTAATTTTTACCTGCGACATATTTTGGTAACCCATTCGCTTGAAAATCTAAGGATGGGTATCTTTTAGCGATTTTGCTGGAAAGATTAAAGCCTGCAGAGGTAACTAAATTTTTTAATGATTTTAACTCTTCATTATTTGAGATAATTTTTTCTATTTCTTTATAATTAATAAAAGTGACATTTGATTTTTCTTCTAGAACATTATCGATAGAATTTTTTGGTTCGCTCGATAGTACATTAATAGAGTTGACGCTTAGAGCGATGGGCAAGAATAGAATAGGATTTAATACTCTTCTAAACATTTTTGTAGTATTGGTGTTATTTAATTCCCACTAGATTATTAATAATATCATTCGAATCATCAAGAACGTGAATTTTGGTATTTAAGTGACTTTCCACTTCTTTAATATTTTTATCATCTAGAAATAAATCAGTATTAACTTTTAACATAATAGATGGTATGTAAATAGCTTCTCCTAAATCTTTATTCTTAAGACCTTTAATAAGATCTTCTCCAGTAAGAAGACCTGTTACAACTTGTTCTTGACCCCAATAAATACTTGGTAAACCATATAAATTAATAGTTAATCCATCAATTAAGTTGAGTTTCTTGACTGTAGGAATTAGGGCTTCATAAACTAATTTGCCAACAATCCAACTAACTTTTTTTGGCTGTTTTACTTTTTGAGGTAAGTTGTTAGTCTTTTTACTTAATATTTTGAGAAAGCTTCTAATTGATCCAACTCCATTAGATTCTTGGGGCATATTTTCGTAGGTTTTGTAGCTTGGCAAATTTATACCAGCTATTAAATACCATTCGTCTGCTAGCCAACAAAAACGGGTGCCAAGACTATTTTGTAGAGAAGCTTGAATTTTTTCTACTTGTTTGATCGTATTAAGTGCATATTCTGAGCTTATTGATTTTAACCCATCATTTTCAGGTCTAAATTTTGTCAGTCCTACAGGAACGATTGCAACTGAAAGTACTGTTTGAGAAGTTTTTTTGTAAAATTCAGAAAGTTCGAGAATTGATTTCTCAAGAATATGTCCGTCATTTATATCCGGACATACAACAATTTGAGCATGTATTTGAATAGAGTTTTTTTCAAACCAGGAAATTTGATCAAGAATTACTCCTGCTTTTTTATTTTTTAATAATTTTTCTCTAATAGCCGGATCAGTCGCATGAACTGAAATAAAAAGTGGGGATAGTTTTTGCATAGCAATTCTTTCCCAGTCTTCTTTTATTAAATTCGTAAGAGTTAGATAAGAGCCATACAGGAAACTTAATCTATAATCATCGTCTTTAATGTAAAGGCTTTTTCTTTTACCACTTGGCTGTTGATCAATAAAACAAAATGGACATCTATTATTGCATTGCTTGATTGAATCAAATAGTGCATCTTTAAAATTTATACCCAAGTTAACGTCTTGATCTTTTTCAATATTTATATTGTGAATCTCATGATTCTTATCTAAAACTGATATGTCTAAAATTTCTTCACTAATCAGAATCTGATAATCAATTAAATCTCTTGGTTTTTTCCCATTAATACTAATAATTGAATCACCTGATTCAAATCCTATTTCTTCAGCAATAGAATTAGCTTCAATACTTTCAATTTCTGCAGGGTTTATTTTATAAGTAATATTAGGAACCAAAAGATCAATGGGATCTTCCGTGTAATTAATTTCTTGCCACACAATTTAAGGCCAAATACTCTTATTCATATTTATTCTAAACTTATATATGACTCAAAGTGTATTAAATACTTTTAAAAAAATAAATATAGGTGTGAAATTATGGGCCTTTTATTTATTAAAATATGGCATTCGCAGTTTTCTAAAACACGATTTAGATTAATTAAAATAACCTTTTTCATTGAAAGAATTACTTACAAAAAATTTAGAAGTAAAAGATAAATTCAACTATGAATCCAATAGGACAGTTGATTCATACGAAAATATTTTTTTATCAAATCCTATATCTTTAAGATTGTGGTCTTCTTTTTTTGTAATTTTACCTATTTTTGTTCAAGCCCCTTGGGTTAGATTAGAACCAATAAGTGCTCTTTGTTTTACTTTTGTTATTGTCTTAGTAGCAATTGTTTTGAATCAGAAAGGATCAAATAAGTGGTTTATTGTCAGTTCATTATTACTTGGTATATCAGGTAGTTGGCTTGGTGGATGTTTATTCTGGGGATGGTTAAGCCCATTTCCTATTCTACACATACCTGTTGAAGCTGTAGTTCTCCCATTAGCTTTAATTGGATTTGGTACTAATTGGAAAATAGGTTCAAGTTTTTATATCTCTTCTTTATTTGGAACTGCAATTACCGACATTACAATATTTTTAATCGGAATCATGGATCAATGGAGGCAGGTAATTGCAGCAGATTCTGAAAATGCACCCATGATTCTTCAAAAAACTTCAGAGAGTCTTCTTCAAATAAAATCATTATCTATTATCGTTTTTGTTGCTCTTATACTTTGGTTTATTTCAAAAGAAATTTTAGATTCTGGCACAATTAATACTACTAGTGGTAAAGCACTCTTAGTCTCTGGTTACGTAATTCAAACGACATTAATTGTTGATGGTATTTTTATTGTTTTAGCAATTCTGCAACCAACTTTTAGTGGTTTGGTTTAATGTTAAGGCCACCATTTTCGCAAGAACCGATACCAATAAATAATTGGGATGTAATCGTTATAGGCGCTGGAGCTGCTGGCCTTATGACTTGTCTTGAATTACCCCAAACTTTAAAAGTGCTTCTTTTAAATAGAAATACTAGTAAGGTATCTTCCAGTAGATGGGCTCAAGGAGGAATTGCATCTGTTGTTAGACAAGATGATTCTTTTGATCTTCATGCTGAGGACACTTTAAAAGCAGGTGATGGACTATGTGATGTTCAAGCTGTAGAAATGCTAGTTAAAGAAGCTCCAGGCTGTGTAGAAAGGTTGCAGAATTTGGGGATGATTTTTGATCAAAGTTCTGATCAACTAGCTACTACCTTGGAAGCAGCCCATTCACGAAGAAGAGTCTTACATGTTAAAGATCGTACTGGACGAGCATTAGTTGAAGTTCTAGAAGATCATATTGAGAATCAAAAAAATATTCTTCACTGCAGGGGTGTAAGAGTAACTGAACTTCTCATTGAAAATAAAGAATGTAGAGGAGTTCAGGTTCTTGATGGAGCAAATTTATATTGGATTAAATCTAGAGCTGTTGTTTTGGCTACAGGTGGGGGTGGGCACTTATTTACAAATACAACTAATCCTGCTCAATCCTCTGGTGAAGGGATTGCTCTTGCATGGAAAGCAGGAGCTGCTATCGAAGATTTAGAGTTCGTGCAATTTCATCCAACAGCTTTAAAATTTTATGGTGCACCTTGCTTCTTAATATCTGAGGCACTTAGAGGTGAAGGAGCGATTTTAGTTGATAAAAATGGTGACAGTCCAGTTAAAAATCTTGAAAATCGTGATCTAGCTACTAGAGATCAGGTAAGTAGAGCAATTATGCAAAATATGCATGATAATAATGTTGATCATGTTGGCTTAGATCTTCGGTATATTGACCCAGAAAAAATTGTAGAGCGCTTCCCCACGATCTTAAGTAGATGTCAGGAATATGGCGTTAATCCTTTAAATGAGGTTATTCCCGTAGCTCCTGCAGCTCATTATTGGATGGGAGGTGTTAAAACTGATCTAAATGCATCTTCAACAAGAAAAGGATTATATGCCGTTGGAGAAGTTGCTTCTACAGGGGTGCATGGTGCCAATAGACTGGCAAGTAATTCACTGATGGAATGTCTTGTTTTCGCAAGAAAAATGTCTTCAATTGTTTTGAATGACCTTTCTAAATTTGAAAAATTTGATAGATCATTTCAAGAGTTTGATATTGAAGATCCTAAAGAAGATCAAATTTCTATAATTGCCGAAAAAATTGATGAACTAAGAAAACTATGTTGGTTAAATTTAGGTGTATCTCGAAATAAGGTAAATATGAGTAAATTTCTAAATTACATTCAAAATGATATAAATAAATTACATAAAAATGATTTACTAAATAGTCTTGAAAAAATAAAATTTGACCAAAAAATTAAACTTAGTGAACCCAATAGGAGGGCATTGAATCTTTTACTTGATTTAAAGAATAGACAAATAACAACTTTAACCTTATTAAAAGCTTGTCTATATAGAGAAGAAAGTAGAGGAGGGCATTTTAGAGATGATTTCCCTGAAAAAGATAAAAAATGGGAATGCCATACTAGACAACAGTTAGATAAAAAAATTCAAAAAAGATTTATTAAAAATTAAGATCTCCCTGATAGTCGGTTTTTGTTGCTAATTCATTTAAGTCACGGGTACCACTAATAATTTCTCCATTTATTTCCCAAGAAGGAAATCCACTGATTCCTTTCGTTTGGCATAGCTCATACTCATTATTTTTACCATCTTTAGCACATTCAACTACTTTTAATTCTTTAACTGCTTCCTTACCAAATAATTGTTTTTGATCGTGACAATGCGGGCACCAGTATGCACTATACATAACAATATTGCTTTCACTTAAAAATTTTGCAAACTTTACCTTTTGGGGAGAGCTTGAAGTGGTAATAATTGGCGATACATTTTCAGTGGGGTTTGCAACATCAATAGCATTAGAGGGGTCAACGTTTGTTGACCAAATTAGTCCGCCCAGTAGGACACTAATGGCTACAATGAAACCTCTAAAAATCATAGGTTCTCTACTTTCGAACTTTGCTCCAATCATAGAAATTATAAAGATAGAAAACGATAAAATTGCTGAAAGTATACAAAAAAAGCAATATGCTTGAATCTTAAAAAACATTATATTTATCAATAAAAAGCTAAATGTTGATGACGCACAAGAAATTAGAAATACTAACCACCATAAAAACTTATTTAGTTTTTCTTTTGGGGAAATTAAATTAAGCGAGAGTATTATTGTGATAATTAATATTGATAAATATGTTATGAATCCAGCTAATGAGAGAGGTATATTAACTTGATTATTTTCAAATAAAGTACCCCAAGGACTATTTAAAACTGTTTCACAACTATTTTGTATCCCTGGGCATGAAAGCGAAGTAAATAATCCCCAGTTTTTTAAAGTAATCGAACCTGTATCAACTATGCCTATAGTGCTGAGAATAGCGATTATGATTTTTGGCCATTTCAAATCTTTTTTATTTCTTCTGTTTAAAGTTTTAAGCGCCATACAAAATCAAAGTTTGATATTTACATTATCTATCCTAATATTATCTTGGCATGAGAGTTATATACGAAATGCTGTTTAAATCTTTTAATTCTTATTTTTCAAGTTGTGAAGCAAAATAGTCTCAATGTAAAAGAAAAAAAACTATCTAAGATTGCATTCAGTCATGTTGGTTGTGAGAAAAATCTTGTTGATACTGAACATATGCAAGGCTTATTAGATAAAGAGGGTTATGAAGTTGACAGCAATATAAATGATGCAAATGTAGTTGTTGTAAATACTTGCAGTTTTATTGAAACAGCTAGAGAGGAATCTATTAGAAAAATTCTAGAATATACAAAACAAGGAAAGGAAGTAATAGTTGCAGGCTGTATGGCTCAGCATTTTAAAGATGAGCTTATAAAAGAAATCCCTGAAATAAAAGGTTTGGTTGGAACAGGAGATTATCAAAAGATAGCCAAGGTTTTAGAAAGAGTAGAAAAAGGAGAAATCGTTAATGAAGTTTCAAAAATACCTGAATTTATTGCAGATGAGGAAATGCCTCGTTTTGTAGATAAAAACAAATTTGTTGCTTATCTTCGGATTGCTGAAGGCTGTAATTATAATTGCGCTTTTTGTATTATTCCTAAGTTGAGAGGACCTCAAAGAAGTAGAACAATAGAATCTATAGTTTCAGAAGCCAAAAGTCTTGCAAAAAAGGGTATTCAAGAAATCATATTAATTAGTCAAATAACAACTAATTATGGTCAGGATATTTATGGAAAACCATCATTAGCCAAACTTTTGAATGAGCTTTCTAAAGTTTCAATTCCTTGGATAAGGATTCATTATGCTTATCCAACAGGTTTAACTAATGAAGTTATTAGAGCTTTCAAAGATTCAAAGAATATAGTGCCTTACTTTGATTTACCACTTCAGCATAGTCATCCAGATGTGTTGAAGAGTATGAATAGACCTTGGCAAGCTTCTTTGAATGAATCAATTTTGGAGAAAATTAGAGAAGAAATTCCATCTGCTGTATTAAGAACTAGTCTCATTGTTGGTTTCCCGGGAGAAAAAAATGAACATTTTGAACATCTTCTCGAATTTTTGGATAGGCACAAATTTCATCATGTTGGAGTTTTTATTTTTTCTCCTGAGGAAGGAACTGCAGCTTTTCATTTACCAAATAAAGTATCTCCAGAGATTGCAGAGGCAAGAAAAGATAACGTTATTTCAGTTCAACAAAATATCTCTAAAGAAAAAAATCAGACATATGTTGGTTCAAAAATGAAGATTTTGGTAGAACAGATATCAGATAATAACGAATTAATTGGTCGGTCCTACAATTTCGCGCCTGAAATTGACGGAACTGTAATTTTATCTGTGAAAGATAAAATTGATTTAAAAAATTATATTGGTAAATTTGTTGAAGCAAATATTTCTTTTGCTGATGAATATGATTTATATGGAGAGACTATTAAAATTTTATAGTTTTTTAAATTAATTTAACTGCTCTTAATAGCTTATCTAATGCGAAAGCAGCTCCAAAACCAAAACCAATAAATGCAAAATAGAAAATGATGTTCATTAATTTTTTTATTTTTATTTAATTTAACATCAGATGAAAAGATTAGATTTTTTCGTTTAATTTCTTAATCTTGGATATATAGTAATTTTTTGTATAAACATTCTTCTGCTTTTTGTAGTTCCCGGCCTAAATATAGAGCATGATCGAATCTTGTTATTAAGTCATTTCTTTCTTCAGTGATCAATATTCCAAGTTGTTTCGCACTAATTCCTACAAAAACTTCATTACAAACTCTTTTATTTTGAGAGTCGCATTTAATCGGTTCATTTGTTTCTGGGTCAAGCGCATATCCGTCATCATTAATATTATTTAGAAAGTGCTCTAAAATTATTTTATTTTCTTCTAAATCTACTCTTATAATGAAATAACCGTTTGGATCTAAGTCTATATATCGGTTGGATAGATTATTATCAATCTTTATTTTTTCATCTAAACTTTGACTTGAATCCATTTTGGGAATTTAATTTCAAACTATCTTACTAATATAATCTTTGGTAAAGCCGAATAATGTTTTATTTAAATGGTATAGATTTATTTTCAAAATCAATTTCCATCTCGGTTTGCTTATTCACTTCATTTAGCCAAGGACTAATGATATTTTCCATATTTTTGTCAAACCACTTATGCAAGCTAATGGTGCTTTTTGCAAAAAAACCCCTCCGTCTTTTATGTTTACCACCCGCTCCAGGATCAAACAAATGTATACTATTTTTTATTGCCCACTCAATTGGCTGGTAATAGCATAATTCAAAATGTAAATTAGATATTTCTTCTTGACTACCCCAATATCTACCCCATAAGTTGTTTTGATTTTTAACGCACATCGACATAGCAAAAATTTCATTTGAATCATGTTTTGATGCACTAAAAAGTAAAAGATTTTTTTTATTATCAACCAGTGTTTCGAAAAATGTAGATGTTAGATATTTACTTCCCCAAACTCCCCACCTCGAACAATGCTGTTCATAAAAATTATGCATTTTTTTGAGGATTTCCTGGTTTATATCATTTTCATTAAAAATTTCTACTTTAATATCTTGTTTAGTAATTGATTGCCTCTCTTTTTTTATATTTTTTCTCTGATTAGAGTTAAATCTAGAAAGAAAATCATTAAATGTTTTTTCTCCATTACTCCTCCATTCACTGCTGGAATTTATCCATTCATGGTATCCCAAAGATTTAAGATGGTTGCCCCAGCTTTCATCAATATATAAAAAATTACAACTTAAAATTTTGTTTGTAATCGCAAAGCTTTCGATATTGTTTATGAGTAAATTTGTAATTTCTTTCTTATCTTTATTTTTTTTATAAAGAAATTGATATCCATTTACAGGACTATAAGGACTCATTCCAATTAATTTAGGGTAATAATTTAAATTCAGCTCTTGAGCCAATCTTGCAAATGATTGATCAAAAATGAATTCTCCATAGCTATGATTTTTTAAAAAAAGTGGGGCAATTCCTAATATCTCTTCATTTTTAAAAGCAACAAAATATAGTGGCTGCCAACCAGTTTCTCTTGAAACACTTTTTGATATCTCAAGGTTTTTAATCCAAGTCCATTCATAAAATGGATTATTAATTTCATTTGCTAATTCATTCCATATCTCCTTGGAGATTTCCTTAATTGATAATTTGACTTCAACTTTATGTATTGGTTGGTTCATTTGTTATTGAATCTATTTTAAATTTTTTTGTAATGAATATGGATTTCATCATTCATTAAATTTTTAATTGATTTTATTTCCCATAGTCTTTCGAGATTAAAAATCGCATTTGTTTGTTCTGGAGGGATCCATGTATATCTACCTCCAATAATTCGTGGAATTATTGTAATTTTTATATCTGTTATTAGATCCTCTTTTATAAATGAATTTATAAGTTTTGCACCTCCTAATAGAGCTAAATCATTTATCCCTTGTTTTTTGAGTGAAATTAAAGTTTTTTCCCATGAATCTTCGTAAAAGAGCTCTTTCTCGAATTCATTATTCGACGAATTATCAACTTTACTTGAGCTTATTAGCCATCTTCTAATTGGTTGACGGAAGTATTTCCAATTACTGTTAAATTTTTTGCTATTTGAAGCAACTATAGAAATTGGTTGGCTTTTTGATATATTCACTTCGTCATTATCATTGAGATTTTTAACTAGGTAAGTTGATTGATGAGCTATTAAAGTACCTAAACCAAAAATAGTGGCGTCAACCATTGATAAGTTTTGATTTAATATTTTTTTATCTTCATCGCTTCCAAGATGGGATTCTCCACCTCCAGGCAATGCAATTCTCCCATCAAGACTTGATGCAATAACAATTATTACTCTAGGTATACTCAAGTTTGCGTTACTAAATTATTTTCAAATTTCAACTCCAATGAATTGGTTAACTTTTGATCAACATAAATTTCTGCAGCATTATTTGGGCTCTCTTGGAGTCTTATTTTGTGTAATGTTGCACCAAGTTGATGTATTGGTTTTTTAAGAATATCAGAAATATATAAAGCTATATTTTCAGCAGTTGGAACACAATTATGGAAAAATTCAATGTCTTTATTAAGAAAAGTATGATCTAGTTGTTCAACAACTAAATCGTTAATTATCTCTTGGAGGGCAGATAAGTCGCAAACCATTCCTGTTCTTTTATCAATGTCTCCTTTTACAGTTATATCGACAAGATAGTTATGACCATGTCCATTAACTCTGGCACATTTCCCATAGATTTTTTTATTTTCATCAAAGGATATCTCTTCTTTTGCAAGTCTATGTGCTGCTGCAAAATGAGTTTGTACTGTTAAAAATGCTTCCATGTTTTTTCCAAAATAATCTGCCCATAAATTTGGGTTTTCGTACAGTCTTAGACTTGTAAGAGGTAAATCATCCTTCAGACGATGCCAAATGACCTTTACTAATGCTTCAGTTGTGGGAAGAATACCCTCTTGATTATCAACATTAAATTCAGGCCAGACATCATTTAAAAAACGAAAATCTAATTGTCCAGTAACTTTATCTTTAATAGAATGTTTTACATCAGAGAGATTAAGTACCATTCCATCAGAGTCTAGTTCTCCACCCATTGAAACAATAAGTTCATAATTGTGACCATGTCCTGGTGCAATAGTGCACTTTCCAAAAAGAGATAAATTTTCTTCTGGACTCTTTTCAGGAAGCCAATAACGGTGACTAGAACTAAAGCAGGCACGTCGAGTTATGACGCATTCACGCCCTTTTCCATGTAATGGTTTGGATTGTGTAGAAGTCATACCTGTCTGCGATAATACTATCTTAAGGTTTTAAATACGCTTTTGTCTTTATGGAACAATCCATTATCGAAAAAACAGTTAATACGATTAAGGGCAGAAGTATATTTTTAATAGGAATGATGGGTTCTGGCAAGTCACAAACTGGTTTGAAGCTGGCTGAATTGTTGAAGTATAAATACATTGATTTAGATTCATTAATAGAGAAGTTGGCAAAAAAATCTATCAATCAAATTTTTAATGATGAAGGAGAAGATAATTTCCGTGAATTAGAAGCAAACTGCCTTAAAGAAACTATCAAAATTCCTTCATTAGTAATCTCAACTGGGGGAGGGATAGTTACCAAATCGGAAAACTGGGGAATCTTAAGACAGGGAATAATTGCTTGGATAGATCTCGACAAAGATATAGCAATTGAAAGATTGAAAAATGAAATTAAAAATAGGCCTCTTCTTCAGGGAAAGAATCTAAAAGATATATATATGGGCATTTTTCAATCTAGAGAAAATTTGTATTCTCAAGCAGATTTAAGAATTCAAGTAAAAAAAGAAAACATTGAAGAAGTTGCTATGAAAATAATTAATGCAATTCATAAAGAAATAATTAGTTAATCTGGTTCAATTCTTACTGCAAACCATTTGATAACGTATCCTAATTTTATTTCTAATTCATAAGTGCTTTCCAATAATTCTTCAAAAAATTCCTGATCAGGATCTTCTATATTTTGATATATTGTTTGTGTTTCTGTCTTACTAAGCCAATTCTTTAACCATAAAATCGCTTCTTGCTTTGATACAATTTTTTCTTTTGAATCTGGCTCTAATAATACATAATGATCTGATGCTCTTATTAGTGGATTTGACATAATGAAAATTCTTCTTGGATTAATTCTTTGCTTGATTCTTCAAGGAATTTTTTTAGAAAATTCTTTCGCTCTAGTAGATTCTAACGTACGAGAGTTTTTGGAAAATCGTGTAAATCAATGGCCAGAATTATATTTGCCAAATTTTAAATTATCGGATACTTCTAAGGATTTAATTTATCCTAAATGGTTCGAGGGGAATTGGCTTGTTACTTCTCAAGATATAGTTAATGATTCAGAAGAGCCAGTTATTTATAAAGTAAATTTCTTTAAGAATGATTCAGATTTAATTGTTGGTAATCGTGCAAAAAATTCTGAATCTATTGGAAAAGCAATATTTGGTGAAACCTTAATTAAGGTTGTAAATGATCCTCAATCTATTAATAATCAAATTACTTATTTAAAAGATGATTTTTATATCGATTCAAGAATTACAGGGAGAAACCAGATCCAAGATGATGATATTTTTTTCGCAGATGAGCTAGTTATACAAACAGCACATAAGCCAGGTGCTTCAAGGATTAATCAGGTAGAGACCATTAGTAAATTTCAAAAATGTTCCAAAGAAATATTGGAAGTTGATCATTCAATCAAACCATCAATTTGTGGAGTGCAATATGTTGCTTCTTATGGTTCAAAAGTTGGTGATCCCTCTATTCATGCTATAAAAACAAATAAATATAAATTGAAGTTTGAATTTATTGAGAGTAAGCACTAAAAAGATATTCTTCTAAGTTGTTCCTCCAAATGAAAAGATTTTCTAAATAAGGGTTGTTTATGTATTCTTGACTTCCCTCTCCTGAAAGAATTGGTCCTGCAGACTTTGGAAATTTAAGAAGGGATAATTGAGCAGCAATTGAAATATCTGCAATTGAAAAACTATCTCCAACTAAATATTTCTTGTTGATCAAGGATTTTGATAAAGCTTCCAGTAATTTTTGGAGTTCTAAATTATCTTTAGAAGACAAAACTACATTAGAAATTTTACTAAGATTTTTAAAAGGTAATTTATCAACAATACCTTTAACTGAAGAAGGTATTTCATCTGGAAGTAATGCAGTTCTTAGCTGTGGATTTTCAATTGCAGATTTTATTAAAGCTTTTCTACAAGTTGCAGCCATTGTAGTATCTGCCCAGTCTTCAATTAGTTTGCATTGTGCAAATAATATTGGATCCTCCGGAAAGAGTGGATTGTTTTCATTTTTTTTATCTAAATATTCGCAAATAGTTGAAGAATCATTAATAACTTGATCATTACTATCAACTATTACAGGTACTTGTTTTTGACCTGATAATTTAAAGATTTCAAATTGGCCTATTCCAGGTGTTACTTCTTCAACTCGATATTGTAGTTTTTTTGCATGAAGAGCCATTCTTGTTTTTAAACAAAAAGCACTATGCCTAAATTGATATAATGTAATCATGCTGTTTAATGTTTGTTAAAACTTAGCTAAAAAAGTAATCTATTTGTGGAGCTGATGGGCGAATTTTTCTCTAATGTTGCGAGATATCCAAAGTATTTGATATCTATCATTGTTGGGGGACTTGTTGCTTTGCTTGAACCTTTATTCAAGAATAGATCAAATCCACTCACGATAGTAGGTTTGATATCTTCTGTCTTAAGTGCTTTCATAACTGTTTATTTTGTCTTGCAAGCGATGACAAACCCAATAAATTTACAACCATAATGCCAAATAATTTCCGTCTTGCAAAAGTTTCTTCTCTTTTGAAGAAAGAAATAACCCTTATTTTGCAGAATGATTTAGAAAATGATCTTATTAGAGATCATTTCGTCAATATTTCTAAGATTGATTTATCAGGTGATTTGCAACATTGTAAAATTTACATAACTTCAACTGCTGAAGAGAAAGTAAGGAAAGAGATTGTGGAAAACTTGAATACTGCTAAAAGCTCTATAAGGCATAGTTTAGGAAAAAGAATTGAGATGAGAAGAGTTCCAGAGATAATTTTTAAAGACGATGTAGTTCTTGATAAAGGATTATCAGTCTTGAAACTTCTCGATGAATTAAAAAATAAAAATCAAAATAATAATGTTGAGGAAAAGGATGCCAAAAGTTGATCTACCCCTTGATCAAAGAAATATAATTATTACTCGATCAAAAGAAGGGATATTGGATATAAAAAAGATTTTCACAAGCAAGGGCGCTAATGTATTTGATTTGCCAGCAATAAGTATTGGTGATCCTGATGATTTGAATCCTCTTGACGAAGCATTAAATCACATAAATGATTTTCATTGGATTATTTTTTCCAGTAGTAATGGGATCAAATTTGTGGATAAAAGACTTAGATACTTTAATAGTTCATTAAAAGAATGTTCTAAAAAAACAAAAATCGCCGTAGTTGGAGAAAGAACCTCAAAAACTCTTGATGATTTTGGGATCAAGGCTGATTTCATACCTCCAGAATTTGTTGCTGAAAGTTTAATTGATAATTTCCCAGTATCTGGTTATGGACTTCGAGTTTTTGTACCAAGAGTTCAAACAGGTGGTAGGGATTTGATTGCAGATCAATTTAGAAAGTCTGGTTCTCGTGTATTTGAGGTTGCTGCATATGAAACTAGATGTCCTGAATCAATTCCACAAGAAACAACTGATATTATTTCTAATCGAAAAGTCGATGCAATTATTTTCTCAAGTGGTAAAACCGTAGTAAATGCTGCTTTTTTACTAGAAAAAAAACTTGGTAAACAATGGTTAGAATATTTTGATCAAATTAAGTTATTAACAATCGGACCTCAGACAACAAAAATATGTAACAAGATTTTTGGAAGAGTTGATAGTCAGGCACAAAAATATACTTTTGAAGGACTACTAGATGTAGCAATTAATATTTTTAGTTAGAAAAATTTTTTGTATAGTTCTTTTCAACTAAATCTTTGAATCTATCAATATTGGCCTGTAATTCGTTTGTAACCATTTTGCCTAAAATATTTTCTTCCATAAACCGAGCAATCATTTTTGGTAGTTCATAAGTTATGGCTAAATTGACCGTTGTGATTTGATCAGTTTTACTTTCGAAAACTACTGATCCTTCAGTTGGTAAACCTCCTATTGATTTCCATTTAAGTTTGCTTTTTTCAACCCTTTCTGTAATTTGAGCTTTCCATTTAAACCTAAAGCCATTTGCAGCTAAAGTCCATTCTGTTAAATCTGGTAACGTATTAGTTTCTTCGTCAACTGTTTTTACAGATTCAATCCAGCTCATCCAAAGTGACATTGAGTCTAAATCGCTCCAGGTATCCCATACATTTTCAAGAGGCGCATTAACGACCGTTATTACGTCATGTTTTAGCCAAGTACCCATGAATTAACTTACTGCAAGATTTTTTGCTAATTCGGCTTTCTTTTCTAAAATTGCGGCAGCAGCTAAATGACCACTCATTGTAGCTCCTTCCATAGAGTCTATGTAATCTTGTTTTGTATAACTACCAGCCATGAAGAAATTAGATATAGATGTTTTTTGATCGGGTCTGAAAGGTTCCATTCCGGGAGCTTCTCTGTAGAGTGATTGCGGAATTTGTACCACGTTACTCCAAAGCAATTTAAGGTTTTTTGAAGATGGGAATAGACGGCGAACCTCTTTATCTATTTCTTTTGTAATTCTTTCTGTGGATCTTCCCATCCATCTATCGCCAGGAGTTAAAACACATTGGAGAAGCGATCCCATATCTTTTTTTCTATAGTCTGCTGGACTTGCTAGTGCTAAATCAGCAAAACAACTGAAAGAGGCATCAGCAGAATAAAGAAGGTTATCTAATCCAATTGGTTCGTTTCCAGTATTATCTTTTTGTAATTCAGTAACCCAACCGTCATACCTTAATTGGATTGTGGCAACAGCAACAGCTCTAAGTTTTTTTAAACCTTCAAATTCTCTAAATTGATACCATTCTTTTGGAATTATTTTTTTTATTCCAGGAACATCACAGGCAGCTAGAAATTTATCAGCAAACACTGCCTTAATTCCTTCAGGAGAAGATATTTTTAATTGATTTACTGCATAAGAGGAAGATTCTTTTTCATATATAATTTCTTCTACCTTATGGTTAAGATATATTTTTGCTCCTTTGTTTGAGATGTAGTCGACAATAGGTTGAGTTAACCACTTATGAGGAGAACCTTTTAAAAGATTAAGTTTTGAGGCTTCTGTTTTTGAAGCAAACATCATAAATATAGTTAGCATGCATCTTGCTGAAATATCTTTGCAATTAATAAAACCTAAAGCATATGCGATAGGATCCCACATTCTTTCTAAGCTTTTTTCACTTCCACCATGGTTTAAAAACCATTCTTTAAAACTAATTTTATCTAGATCTCTAATTATTTTCATTGCGCCTTCATAGTCTATCAATCCTCTAACTATTGGGCTTGTACCTAAAGCTAAGGCATTTCTTAACTTATCTACCCAAGTAAGTTGTTCGGTGGTGAAAAAAGCTTTAAGTCCATTAAATGGAGCACCTAAAGGGAATCTGAAGTCTAAAGATTTTAAATTTCCACCATTATTAATAAATAGATGAGTATGATCTTTAGGAAGTAAATTGTCTAGAGCTCCCACTTTTTTCATTAATTTGAAAAGATTTGCATAATTGTAAAAAAATACATGTAATCCCATTTCTATGTGGTTGCCATCCTTATCTTCCCAACTTCCAACTTTACCTCCCCAAAATGACCTGCTCTCGTAAATTTCCACTTCGTGGCCTTCATCAACTAAATTGACTGCGGCTGTAAGACCAGCTAATCCAGAACCAACTATTGCAATTTTCACTTTTTCTTAGAATTATAACAAATCAAGTTTGGATAATGTTTGTGCTATGCATCTTATCGATTAAGTTTTTATATTATAAATAGTAGAAATCCTTTGTTTATGGAAAATGTAGAAGTTAAACAGGAAATTAAAAATTCTGATGATGGCAAAGGTATATTAATTACAAATGATGCTATCGAACAAATTTCAAATTTATTGAAGGGCCAAAGTGATAAAAAAGCACTAAGGGTAGGAGTAAGATCAGGTGGCTGTAGTGGGATGAGTTATACGATGGATTTTATAGGAACTAATGAAATAAATTCCGATGATAAAGTTTATGATTATTCATTAAAAGCTGATCAAAGCTTTCAAGTAGTTTGTGATCCTAAAAGTCTCCTATACATTTATGGAATGCAATTAGATTTTAGTAAGGAATTAATTGGAGGTGGTTTTAATTTTGTAAATCCCAATGCTTCTCAAACTTGCGGTTGTGGAAGCTCCTTTGCAGTTTAATAAATAATGAATAACGAAATTAATCCTATCGAAGAGGATTTTAATGCAGCTCTTTCCAGATATAAAGCAGGGCAAGATTTAATTCCAATCGTTCAAGATTTTCAAAAAATTATACAGCAAATTCCAAATCATTTTGCTGCCTGGACTTGTTTATCATGGCTCCAATTACTTTTGAAAAATAATGAAGAAGCTTTGTCAGCTGCCAGACAAGCTGTTCGATTAAATCAGCAAGATCCACAAGCAAGAATGAATTTATCTTTAGCTCTTTTGGCTACGAATAATAAAGGTGTCAGGGATCATATTGAGTTAATAAAAAAAATGTCTATGATGATGCCAGATGTGAAAAGTGAGTTGAAAGAATCTGTTGAAGACGGATTAAGTAGATATCCAGATTGGCCTGAGTTAACCAAAGTAAAAAAATGGTTGGAATTTTAAATTGTTTAAAATTTTAATATTAAGTAATGGGCATGGAGAAGATCTATCTGGCAGTCTCATAGCTAAGCAATTCGTAAAAAGTGGTTATTCTGTAGATGCTTTGCCAATTGTTGGTCTCGGAAACCATTACGAAAAAGAAAAAATTAAGATTATCGGTAAAACTAAAGAATTTAGTACTGGAGGAATTGGTTATAATTCCCTTAAAGGAAGACTCACTGAGATATTAGGAGGAGAAATATTTTATCTTCTAAAAAGATTACATTTAACTTTTAAAATAAGAAAAAAATATGATTATTTCTTTGTAGTTGGAGATATAGTGCCAGTTTTTTTTGCATGGGTTTGTAAGAAAGATTTTTTTACATATCTAGTTGCTTATTCCAGTCATTATGAAGGAAAGTTAAAATTACCATGGCCATCTAAATTTTTTTTACTCTCACAAAAAGCAAAAAAAATATATACGAGAGATTCCCTTACAGCTAATGATTTAACTTTGCAATTAAAAAAGAAAGTGTCTTTTTTAGGTAACCCATTTATGGATAAGTTTTTTTCTAGAAACAAAGAATTAAAGAAAGTTGAATTTAGTATTGGATTATTTCCAGGTAGTCGATTTCCTGAGACTTTAAATAATGTTGTATTGATTTTAGAGGTATTAGAGTCATTGTCAGATTTAAGATATTTTCAAAAAATTAAGTTTAATTTTGCAATAGTTAATGCTCTATCTTCATCAAAAATAAAGGAGATATTTCAAAAAAGAGGATGGTTAAAACTAGAAAATATAAAAGATAATAATCTCTTGAATTTCCAATATAAATTTTTAGAAGTGAATATATATTGGAATAATTTTGACAAAATATTATTGAAAAGTAGATGCTGTATCAGCATGGCGGGAACAGCAGCAGAGCAAGCTATTGGATTGGGAAAACCGGTTATTCAGATTGAAGGCAATGGTCCACAATTTACAAAAACGTTTGCAGAAGCGCAAAGACGTTTGCTTGGAAAATATGTTTTTTGTGCCACTAATTATAAAGATAAGAATGATCAAATCAATCAGACAATAAAATTGATTATAAAAATAATATATCTTATAAAGCTTAATAAGAAGTTTATGGTCTCATGTAATGAAAATGCCAAAAAAAGACTTGGTGAAAACAAAGCTTGTCTTAAAATGGTTGATGATATGAATATGGTTATAAAAAATGGCTAAGGAGAATAATCAAAATAAGTTAAAACAAATTATCGATAATTTGTTATTGATAAATTTATTTACAGTGATTTTTTTTGCAATATTTTTTATCTTTGCAATCATCATGCAACTAAATGGCATATTTATTTTTATTAATTTTATTCAGATAGTTTGGAATCCTCTTGTAGTTCCATTGATAACAATTCTTATTATTGGTGCTTTACTAAACGGTATTAATTCTTGGTGGAGGCGTAAATTGCTTTCTCAAGAAGAGGATATTTAAAACTATAATTTTTGAGTTTACTGCTTATTACTTTTTGTCCTTCTAATACAACTTTTGCTCCATCTCCTAACAATATTTTTAAAACCGCTCCAGGCACTGGCAGTAAATTAGGTCTATTCAGACATTTGCCTAAAGTCTGAGAAAAGTCTCTCATTAATACTGGATTTGGTGCAACAGCATTAAATGCTCCCGAATACTTTTTATCAACTAATGCTTGAGTAATTAATGCACATAAATCAGTTCTATGAATCCAACTCATCCATTGCTTACCATCTCCAATTGGTCCACCTAATCCAACTTTAAAGATAGGAAGCATTTTTCCTAATGCTCCTCCATCTGCCTCGAGAACAATTCCAATTCTAAAAATAACTAACCTTGAGAAAAATGGTTTTTCAGCAGCGACCGCTTCCCATTTTTTGCAAAGATTAGCTAAAAAGTCAGTTCCTCCAATGCTATTTTCAGTGAATTCGCCAGATAAACTTGTACCGTAAAAACCTATTGCTGATCCATTTATAATAACTTTTGGGTTGATTTTTAGATTTTTAAGGGTCTTCATCATAAATTTTGTGGTGTTAATACGACTATTTTCAATCTCCTGTTTTTGTGCAGCAGTCCATTTTTTTTCTGCTATGGGTTCTCCCATCAAGTTAATAATTCCATCTGTTTCTCTTAAAATATTTAGAAAATTTTCGTTACTCCAGTTTTTTTCTTTTGATAAATCTATTTGCAAAAATTTAAACTTATTGAAATCTAAATCAACCTTTAATTTACTTATGGGTTTTCTACTTAAAATGTATATTTCGTGATTTTCATTGAGAAGTGTTGGTACTAATTCTTTACCAACAAATCCAGTGCAGCCAAGTAGTAAAAGACGCATATCATAAAGATGTTAATCATTTAAGGCTATTAAATTTTTAAGACGTTTGTAATTATTTTTCCGGTATAAATTTTTTTTTCAATATTTTTCAAACAAGTTTTTGTATAATAAGTTTCAAAGAACTTTCTTGAATTTATTATGACAGATTCTATTCCAAAGAAACCTCTCAAGAAAGGAAGCTTAGTTTTTGTCGATAAAGAAAATTATTTAAAAAGTATCGAAGCGTTAGCCAGTGATAATGATCTACCTCATTATGTCTTTGAAGGTCCCGGAGAGATTCTTTCAGTCAAAGAAGAATATGCTCAGGTTCGATGGAGACGACCTGTTCCAGATGTTTGGTTGAAATTAGATCAACTTAAAGAATATACACAGTAAATTTTTATATCTAAAAGTTTTTATTTTTTTTATCTATAGATATCTTAGATTGGATTCTTTTTGCTTCTTTAATCATTTCTTTACCATCAAATAAGTAATCATCTACATAGCCTTGTGTATATCTATCAAATTCTGATAGTGCATCTTTAACTTGTGAAAAACAATGATAAAGATCGAGGCCTAGAGCTGAAATAGACTTTGGAACTATTTTTTTATTATAAATTTTTTCTACTTTTTCTATTTTTTTTTGTGAGAGACTTATATAACTGCAAAAATTTTCCATTAGTTGGTCATCATATGGATCAGCAGATAGATCTTTTATTTCATTGTTCAAAGGTTTAATTATTTGGCTAATTAATCTATTGGTTGGGGTGTAAATTTCTTTAAACCATGCTTCAACTTCTTTGTCTTTAATTGAAGAATTATATTTTTTTGAATTAATTTTCTCTTCCCAATTTTCATTTAATGAATTAAATGATGAGCTGGAAGAGAACAAATTTTTGTCATATTGTTCTTTTTTTATAGGGTCATTTAGAGTCTCCCAGGCATTTTGTATTGCAAGAAATCGTTCTTTTTCTCCCCCTGCATCAGGATGATGTTGCTTAACTAAAGAACGATATGAAGATTTAATTTCACTTTTGGTTGCATTTTGTTTGAGACCTAATTCTTCATATAAATTTTTTTCCATTTTTATAAATTAGGTATTAAAGATATCCATCTTGCCTTGCTTGAATTGAGGTATTCGATTCAAACATTGCGGTTGATAAATATCTTTCACCAAAACTTGGCAGAATTACTATCAATCTTTTATTTAAAAATTCTTTCCTTTTACCGATTTTGATTGTTGCTGCTACAGCTGCACCGCTGCTGATGCCAGATAAAAGACCTTCCAATCGAGCTAATAAACGCCCATAATAAAATGCTTCATCGTCATCTATTTTTATAATTTCATCAATTAATTTTGTATTCAAGACTTTCGGTATGAAACCTGCTCCTATTCCTTGAATCGAATGAGATCCTGCTTTTTCTCCAGAAAGAACAGCACTTTTTTGGGGCTCTACAGCATAAATTTTGCAATTTGGATTAACTTTTTTCAAAAAACGCGCGCAACCAGTAATTGTTCCTCCTGTACCAACTCCTGTAACTAGTCCATCTAAATTTTTATTGGATTGGGCCCATATTTCTTGAGCCGTTGTTCTTTCATGAATATCTGGATTGGCAAAGTTCTCAAATTGGTTAAATTGATAGCTATTTGCGATGCCTGAAGACAACTCATTAGCTAAATCTAAAGCTCCTTTCATTCCTTCTTTCCCTGGCGATAGTTGTAATTCAGCTCCATATGCTCTTAACATTGCCCTTCTTTCAATACTCATGGTATCAGGCATAGTTAATATCAATTTATAGCCTTTTGCTGCAGCAACCATGGCTAATGCGATGCCAGTATTACCACTTGTCGCTTCAATTAATGTTGTTTTATCGGGCGTTATCAATCCTTCTTCTTCAGCTTTACATAGCATTGAATAAGCGATGCGATCCTTAACGGACGCTGATGGATTGAAACTTTCTAGTTTGGCTATTATTTCTGGATAACAATTAAAAAACTTTCTTATTCGATTTAATTTAACTAATGGGGTATTTCCAACTAGAGAAGTTATATCATTTGCTATTTCCATAAAATGATTATTTAAATTGCAAAATAAATCTTTTATTCACATAATAATTGTATTTGAAGATCTTTTATGTAATTTTCTCAAAAGATTTTAATTTAAATATCTTTGTGCATAAGAATATTTATTATTATAGTAGGAAGTTTTTTTATAGTGATTATGTATTCGCTCGAACTAAGTCTGAGATATTCACCTTTTCCACTGTCAATTCAGAAAAAAGAATTTGCAGATGTTAAACGAATTTATGATGAAATTAAAACTTCTATGAATGACACTTTAGAATCCTCAAACTTGATTGAATTAAGTTGTGACAAAGTGCAAGATAAATTGATTGCTGTAAGAGCCAAAGAAATTATTTCTGTGCAAATATATGAAAAATCGTCAGTAGCAGGAGGAGCTAAAAGACCAGGATTTTCTCTCAATATAGATTAATAGAATTAATGCTGGAATCTATTGAAAATGAAATTCCTCATGTTCATTTCAAAGACGTCACTTTTTCATATCCTGGAAAAAAAGAAAATTTAATTTTTAAATGTAATTTCTCTATAACAAAACCTGGATTTTGGATGGTCGTAGGTAAAAACGGGAGTGGAAAAAGTACCCTTTTAAAATTAATAAATGGAATAATTAAACCTAAATATGGAATCATCAATTCTAAAGCGAATATAGGGATGGTATTTCAAAACCCTGATCATCAAATATTGATGCCAAATTGCAGGAGTGAGCTGCTAATTAACATTAACCAAAATATAAGTGATTATGAAATTAATAAAAAAATTGAATATGTTCTTTATCAGGTTGGATTAACTGGGTTTGAAAAAAGGCCAATTCATACTTTAAGCGGTGGACAAAAACAACGCTTAACTATTGCATGCGCTCTCATTAGTAATAGTAATTTTATACTTTTGGACGAGCCCACAGCGTTACTTGATCAACCCAGTCAATTAAAGGTTTTAAATACTATTAAAAATCTTACAAATGACAATAAAAAATCTTTGTCCGCTTTGTGGATTACTCATCGTTATGAAGAATTAATTTATGCTGATTCTGTAGCAGAGTTGAAAAATGGTTTTTTATCTAGCTGGCAAGAACCATCAAAATTTAGATATAATTAAATCTTCTACTTGTCATAAGGCACTTTAAAGAGTTAAATTCATCATATATTCCTCGGTAGCTCAGCGGTAGAGCGATCGACTGTTAATCGATTGGTCGCAGGTTCGAATCCCGCCCGGGGAGTCTTAAAGTCTCGAAAAGTAATGCAAAGTCACTTTCTGGGTGACTTTTTTTCTATGACTACCTTCTCAATGAAAAATGTCTTGATGTATAATGACATTATAGTGAAATTCTATTCGTCCAGTATTTGTCTTGTAAGTCATCAAAATATTCGTCAATTTTCTTATTTCTCGGACCTCTTTTTTGCTAAAAAGCGGATAGTTGAATATAAGATCTAAAATTTTTATTTGTTATTAAGAATAGTAAATAGAACAAAAATAATTTATCAATTAAATTTTTTTTACTAAGTTTTTAAAGTAAAAAAAATTTGTTTTTAGAACAGTAAATAGAACAATTATCAAACTCTCTGCATAAATAAAAAAATACATTCTTTAATTGATTTTACGTACTATAAAATCAAGATATACTTTGTTTTTGAATGCTAAAAATAACATCTTCAAGGTAATTCTAGTCATCCCACATATCCGTTTTCCCTTTATCTAACTTATTCCTATCAAGTAATTCCATTCTTTGTTTCTGAGGATCTATTTCTGTTTCAAGAACGTTCTTATCGTCAATGTATTTCGTTTGTATTTCTAAGATAATTATTTCAAATTTTTCTCCAAAAAAATCTGACATTTCTTTCCATGCTTCCATTTCCTCTTCTTTGCCAATAGTATCATTTATCTGATGAGAAATAATTTCTAATACATATTCTTTAAGTTCTTGATGACTCATCGATTCAACTTTTTTTTGAATGTAAAGTTTTTTAAGATTTTCTAGTTGTTTTTTTGATAAATCAGAATAGATAATAGATTTCTTTTTCATAGATACTTAGATTTTTTAATATAAACAAAATTATTAGATTAAACACTCAGAAGAAATCAAAAATTTTAAACTAAGTTCAATCATTGAAAAGAAAACTGAGAATCACCACTTAATTTTATTTTTAGATCCTTTACAAAGGCAATTTGTAAGGGATATTCTTTCAAATTTAAACATTATTTTTTCTAATATCTCTAAAATTATTAAGAAAAAGTAAATAGAATCGAAAGAAATTGTAAAATTTAAACATTTTAAAAATTATAAATTTCTGTTTAATCCATTGCTGTAATTGAGTTATTAGATAAATCTTATTGATAAAATTGTTTACACTAATTCAGCAATGTTTATAAATTCTTGAGAGAATCATAATACCAAAACTTAATCTTAATTTAATAGTTTATAAATATGAAAATTTCAATCCTTTTAATTGAAGATGATCGTGATATGCGTGATTTGGTGGCCAGGCATTTAGAACATTCTGGTTTCGATGTCCAAAAAGCTGAAGATGGAATAAAAGGACAAGCACTAGCTCTTCAATATTCACCAGATTTAATACTCTTAGATTTAATGCTTCCAAGTGTTGATGGGCTAACTTTATGCCAGCGATTAAGAAGAGATGAAAGAACATCAAATATACCAATTTTGATGATAACTGCATTAGGCGGCTTGAAAGATAAAGTTACTGGGTTTAATTCTGGCGCAGATGATTACATTACTAAACCTTTCGATTTAGAAGAATTACATGTACGGATAAAAGCTTTATTAAGAAGAACCAACAGAGCACAATTGAATTCTAGTAATCAGCAAGAAATATTAAATTATGGCCCTCTAACTCTTGTTCCTGAAAGATTTGAAGCTATCTGGTTTGAATCTCCTGTTAGATTAACTCATCTTGAATTTGAACTACTTCATTGTCTTTTGCAAAGGCATGGTCAAACTGTATCGCCAGCATTAATTCTTAAAGAAGTATGGGGATATGAACCTGATGATGATATTGAGACAATCAGAGTTCATATTAGGCATTTACGCACCAAACTTGAACCCGATCCACGTAAGCCTATATATATAAAAACTGTATATGGTGCTGGATATTGCCTTGAGTTACCTATTGGTTCTCAAGTTGAAACTGCTAGGCAAGAGTTTATTGAAGCAAGAAATCCTAATTTGATAAATTCTGCACTTGATTAAATCATATATCTTCTAACGAGATTTTCAAAAAAATTATTTCCCATGCCAACCTCGGTTGAATGTTTTTTCTTAAGAGATATTTTAATTTTTCGAGTTTCTTAACTAGATCGATATTTTTTGTCTTTCTCCACCAAATGGTTTGAATGAAATTTACTAAACAAATCTGTTGATAAATTTCTAGTTTTTCACTTATTAGTTTAGAAATTTCTAATATTTCCAGATAATCTTTTATTGGATAAACTAATTTACTGATGATTTCATCTGAAAAATCATTCCAAATCTCAATATTTTTCAATAATTGATCTGGAGATCCGTTTGCAGAGTGAATTAAATCTTCAAAATTTATTTTTTTATTAATATTTAATTTAGAAGTATCTAAATAACCTTTCAAAAAAGACTTTATTTGTTCACTAGAAAAGGATTTAAATCTGACGATTTGACATCTTGATATGATCGTATCTAAGAGAAGTTTTAATTTAGATGTCAGTAAAATAAAAATGCCGTTACTTGGTTCTTCTAGAGTTTTTAGAAGGCAATTTGAGGCTGCTTCGTTTAAGAGGTGTGCATCAATAATTAAAACAATTTTTTTTTCTGAGTTTATTGATTTTTGACTAAGAAAAGTTTTGATATTACGTACTTGTGCAATCTTTATAATTTCAGATCCACTTTTTATGCTTTTTTCAAGATTGGAACTTCTTGGACTTTTAGTTGCCAAAAGAGAATCAGGTTCAATAATTAAAAAATCAGGATGGTTATTGTTTGTAATTTTCTCTTCAATATTATCGCTTGGCGAAGACTGTTTGAAAATCTCTTTTATAAATTGAAGAGCAGTTTGCTTTTTTCCTACTCCTTCAGCTCCATAAAATATATAACCATTAGCAAATGATTTGTTTTTAATTATGTTGTTTAGACAGGTATTGACTTCTTCATTCAAGAAAAAATTATTTTTTTTAACCTCAATCATTTGTTATTAGAAAAATTGTTCAGCAAAGTGTCTTTAATTTGATTAGATATAGTTTTAATATTTTGTGAGGCAGATATCACTTTCCAGTTTTTTTGTTTAGCAATGAGTTTGAATCCTTCATTTACTTTTTCTAAAAATCTAATGCCTTCTGATTCTATTCTATCTGGAATTTGATTTTTTCTTCGTAATATACTCTCTTCTGGAGAAATTTCTAAGAAGAAAGTGAGATCAGGACATTCTCCCTGACACACAATAGATTCAATATTTTTAATTATTTCTAAATTTATATTTCTTCCATAACCTTGATAAGCAAGGGTGGAGTCGGAAAATCTGTCACTTATTACCCAATCATTGTTATTTAATGCAGGTGAAATAATTTTGGAAATGTGTTCAGCTCTATCCGCTGAATAAAGTAATAATTCCGCAAGAGATGAAGGCTTGTTATTTTCATTATTATCAAGAATCAGTCCTCTAAGTTTTTTGCCTAAAAGACTTCCTCCTGGCTCTCTAGTTGTGATTAATTTAGACCCTTTCTTCATTAGACCACTATTAGGTAGCCATTTAGATAGTTCATCTATTTGGGTAGTTTTACCACATCCATCAATACCCTCAATAACGATAAATTTTCCTTTCATTTAATCCAAAGATAAAGCATTAATTACAACTGTAATAGAGCTTATAGCCATCAATAA
Organism: uncultured Prochlorococcus sp.; assembly: GCA_902571335.1. Taxonomy (GTDB): domain Bacteria; phylum Cyanobacteriota; class Cyanobacteriia; order PCC-6307; family Cyanobiaceae; genus Prochlorococcus_A. The sequence continues at coordinate 26,328 of CACGBT010000004.1, forward strand.
TGCTGCTATTGAGGGAGTAAGAAGAATACCGTATTTAGGGAATAAAATGCCTGCTGCTAAAGGTATAGCTAATAAGTTGTAACCAAAAGCCCATATTAGATTTTGCTTTATTTTTTTTATAGTTCTTTTGGCAAGATTTAAGGCGTAGGGTAATCCATTTAGTTGATCTCCCATCAATACAACATCTGCATTTGCCTTGGCTATTTGAGTCCCTGATCCCACTGCAATTCCTAAGTCTGAAGATGCTAAGGCAGGGACATCATTAATACCATCACCAATCATTGCTACTTTATTATTAATTTTTAAATTTTCTATAGTTTTTAGCTTCATTTCAGGAAGAAGATCCCATTTTACCTCTGTCTCTTTACAACCAATTTTTTTTGCTAAAGCTAAGACTGTTTGTTTCCTATCTCCACTTAAAATATTAATTTTAAATTTGTTTTCTCTTAAATTTTGAACTGTTTTAATTGAATCATCTCTGAGTAAATCTCCAAGTAAGATAAAGCCTAATAACTTATCTTTGATACTTACTCCAATGATTGTGTTCGTTTTTGTCACTTCATTTTCAATGACTTTTTTTGCATCACTATCAATAATTATTCCCTTACTTACTAGCCATTCAATATTTCCAATATTAATAAGTCCATCAATTGACTCTAGTTCTCCAGAAATACCGCGACCTGAATGAGTGAAAATTTTTTTTATTGGAAATAAACTTAAATTTTGTTTTTGTGCCTCTTGAATTAAGGCATCTGCGATTGGATGCCTGCTTTCCTTTTCTAAACTGGCAGCTATTTTTAATAAAAATGAATGATCATCATTTTTTTTGTAATCAACAATGAAAGGTTTACCTTTTGTTAAAGTGCCTGTCTTGTCAAAAATAATGTGATTAATTTTTGAAGCCATCTCAATTTTGTCCCCGCCTTTAAATAAAACACCTTTTTTTGCTGCTTTACCTGATGCTACTGTTATTACAGTTGGGGTGGCCAAACCTAATGCACAAGGACAAGCAATTACTAAAACAGCAATTGACAATTGAATGGCTAGACTAAGGAAATTCTCAGCATTACTACCAAGCGAACTATGAAGTGTATGGCTTGAGTGAGTGATGAATTCATGATTATGAATTAATAAATCTGGCCAAATATTTCTTGCCCCCTTCCACCAAAAGAAGAAAGTTAAAGTAGCAAAAATAAGTACAAAGTAAGTAAATTTGCCTGCAATTTCATCAGCAATTCTTTGAATGCGGGGTTTTCTAGAGTTTACAGACTCAATAAGATTTACTAGTTTTGCAAGAGAAGAATCCCCTCCGATCTTTTGTACTTTAAGTCTAAGAGTTGAATTAAGATTTAAAGACCCACTAGATAGATTGTCACCTTCTTTTACCTCGATAGGTTTGGATTCTCCTGTAATATGTGAGACATCAACATATGAATGACCTTGAGTAACAATGCAGTCAGCGGGTACTCTGTCTCCTGCTAAAACTTGAATCTCTTGATTAGGTCTCAAAGTGTTTACTCGTATTGACTTTATTTGATTATCTTTTGTGTAGATATTGGCCATTTCAGGTTGAAGATCTAATAATTCTCCAATGGATGAACCAGTTTGATATCTTGCTCTTTCTTCTAAGAAACGCCCAATAAGTATGAAGCCTAACAGCATAACTGGTTCATTAAAAAAACAAGGGAACCCATTGGTAGGAAATATTAAGGATAGAAGACTTGTTGTATATGCGCTAATGACTCCAAGAGCTACTAAAGAATCCATATCAGGATGGTTCTTAATAAATGAATTAAATCCATTAATAATTATTTCTCTGCCAGGAAATAATAGAGCTAATGTTGCTAATGAAGCGTGAAAAAATATATTACCTAATATCGGAAAATTTATATATCTTCCTTCTGCCAGATGACCTAAACCGGAAAATAATAAAAGTAATAGGGCAAAAGTTAGTTTTTTCCATTGATTATTCCACTTCTTTTTTTTTTCTAATTCTGCTTTATTTATTTTTTTTGAAAAATCATTTATGTAAATCTTTGATGGGAATCCATTTTCTTTTAGATTTTCGAGAACTGTTTCTATTTCTATATGTTTTTGGGTAATTTCAAAATATGCACTTTCAGTAAGCAAGTTAACAGAGACATTTTCAATACCATCAGAATTATTCAATATTTTTTCAACAGTACTAACACAACCCCCGCACTTCATTCCTGTAACTTTTAATTGAATGCTCTCCATATTTTCACGATAGAAGCAAATTAATGCTTGATCTTATTTTTAACTATAATAATAAATGTAATAGACTTTTTAAATAGTTATTTTTTAAATTACTATATTAATTTTATTAGATTTAAAGCAGTGCCTAGTAATCAAAACAGAGACAATTTTATTGATAAGGCATTTACTGTAATTGCTGAATCTATTGTAAAAATAATGCCTATCGATGAGAAAGAAAAAAAGGCGTATATTTACTATAGAGATGGCTTAGCTGCACAAAATAATGGGGATTATTCGGAAGCATTAGAGTATTACAAAGAGAGTTTATTGCTTGAAGAAAATAAAATTGATAGAGGTGAGACTTTAAAAAACATGGCAATTATATATATGAGTAATGGTGAAGAGGATTTGTCTATTGAAACTTATGAAAAAGCATTACTAGAAAATCCCAAACAACCATCATGCTTAAAAAATATAGGTTTAATTTATGAAAAAAGGGGAAGATATGCTGAGCAAAATGGTGATTTAGATCAGAGAGATATTTGGTTTGATAAAGCTGCTGAAGTCTGGTCTAAAGCAGTGAGACTATATCCAGGTGGGTATCTAGATATTGAGAATTGGTTGAAAAACTCAGGCAGAAGTTCAATTGATATGTACCTTTAATTTTTTATTTTGATAAAGAATAATCAACTGCTTCTTTAATATTGGATATCTCTTTGATATTTATTAAATTTTGAAAATTATTATTTATTTCCTCCTCTAGTTTTGGCACTACTATATTTTTGATCCCTAGTCTTACGGCTTCTTCTATCTTTGTCCGAAGGTTATTCGATTTTCTAACTTGACCGCTCAAACCCAATTCCCCAATAAATGAGGTACTAACTAAAGGAGGAATATTTTTCAAACTTGATAAAATTGATATTGCTACACCTAAGTCAGATGAGGGATCATTAATCTCAAAGCCTCCACCAGTAGCTATATAACAATCAAATTCAGATAATTTTATCCCTACATGTTTTTCAATAACTGCAAGAATTTGATGCAATCTATTTATGCTTATTCCAGTTGTAGTTCGTCTTGGGTTACTGTAGAAAGTTTTATTTACCAGTGCTTGTATATCCACTGCTATTGGTCGAGTACCTTCATTTGTAATCGTAGTTGTTACACCTGAAATATTTTCTTTATTTGTGAAAATTGAACTTGGGTTTTTTATCTCTCGTAAACCCTCTTCAAGCATTTCAAAAATTCCAATCTCAAAGGTTGATCCAAATCGATTTTTTATACCTCTTAGTAATCTATGAGATGAAATATTATCTCCTTCAAAGTTTATTACTGTATCAACTAAATGCTCAAGAGTTTTTGGGCCAGCTAAAGCACCATCTTTGGTTACATGACCAATTATTAGAAGCGCAATATTATTTTCTTTTGCTAGATTCTGCAACTCAGATGAACATGCTCTAACTTGAGAAACCGATCCTGGCGAACTTTCCATTTCATGATTATGGATGGCTTGAATACTATCAATTATTGCCAAACTTGGATTTATACGTTTAATTTCTTCAATAATTAAAGATAAATTGGTTTCTGCAAAAATTTTTAAATCAATACTGTTTTGATTTAATCTTTCCCATCTAATTTTTACTTGTTCTAAAGATTCTTCTGCAGTTATGTATAAAACTTTCTCATTGAGAGATATTTTTCCTGCTGATTGAAGAACGATTGTGCTTTTACCTATTCCTGGTTCTCCTCCAAGTAAAACAACAGATCCAGGTACTATTCCACCTCCAAGAACTCGATCAAATTCTCTAAACCCACTTGTAAATCTTGATATTTTTTTTGATGAAATTTCATTAAATGGTAAAGATTTCTTATTACTTTTAATATCTTGATGTTTAGATCTCTTGCTTTTAATTTCTTCTACAATGGAATTCCATGAGTTGCAATTAAGGCATTTCCCAAAGTATTGAGAAGTTTCAGTTCCGCAATTTTGACAAATAAAAGTCGACAATTTGCTAGACATTTAGTTTTTGAATGAAGTATTAGAACTAGAATGTTTGGGATATTGCCCCTCTACAAGTTAGATTAGGATAATAATTAATTCTCTTACTGATTAGCTAATAGAAACAAATGGCTCTATCTAGTCAAACTAAAGAAACAATTCTTGTCGCAGATGACGAGGCAAGTATTAGAAGAATTCTGGAGACCCGACTCTCCATGATTGGCTACAAAGTAGTAACTGCTTGTGATGGTAAAGAAGCACTAAAGTTATTTAAAGATTATGAGCCTGATTTAGTCGTACTTGACGTTATGATGCCAAAATTAGATGGCTATGGAGTTTGTCAAGAATTAAGGAAAGATTCTGATGTTCCAATTGTTATGTTAACTGCATTAGGAGATGTTGCAGATAGGATAACAGGTTTAGAATTAGGGGCTGATGATTATGTTGTGAAACCATTTAGTCCTAAGGAATTAGAAGCTAGAATTAGATGCGTTCTGAGAAGAATTGACAAAGAACAAATTCCTGGAATGCCTAATTCAGGATTAATTTTGGTTACTGATATAAAAATTGATACAAATCGAAGACAAGTTTTTAAAAGCGATGAGAGAATAAGATTAACTGGTATGGAATTTAGTCTTTTAGAGCTTTTGGTAAGCAGATCAGGAGAGCCATTTAGTAGAGGAGAAATTTTGAAGGAAGTTTGGGGATATACACCTGAGAGACACGTAGATACAAGAGTAGTCGATGTTCACATATCAAGATTAAGATCTAAACTGGAGGCTGATCCAGCAAATCCGGAATTGATATTAACTGCAAGGGGCACAGGGTATCTTTTTCAAAGGATTGTAGATATTACCCCTTTTGAAAATAAATAAATGGGCAAAGAAAGTGTACAAAAAATTAATAAGCCTAGAGCTATCAGAAGATTAGTTATTTGGTACAAAAGAAACTCGGCTGTAACTTCAATAGTAGATACTGCTGCGAGTTCTGCAGTAACGGCTAGTAATGTTGCGGGTAATGTAGTTTCTGGTGCTGGTTCTGTTGTGAGCACAGCTAGTAATGTTGCTAGTAATGTTGCAGGTAATGTTGCAGGTAATGTAGTTTCTAGCGCTGAATCTGTTGTTAATACTGCCAGTAGTGTTGTTTCAAATGCTAGCTCAATAGCTAAAAATACATTACAGCCATTAGTTTTTGACCCATTAAAAAGATTACAAAATAACGATAATAATTTAGATAGGGTGGAGGAATCTCAATCGAAAAGAGTTTGGATCGCCGTTGATGGTATGGGTGGGGATTATGCTCCTGGTCCAATTCTTGAGGGTTGCCTTGAGGCAATAAGTAGATTTCCAATAAACATAAAGTTTGTTGGCAAAATTGAAAAAGTTAAAGATGCAGCAGAAAAAACTGGTTTAGCAGAAATATTAGAAAATGAAATAAATAAAAATCGTATTGAATTAATTGATAGTGGAGATCCTATCGGGATGAATGAAGAAGCTACTGCAGTTAGAAAAAGGAAAAATGCAAGTATAAATGTTGCAATGGATTTAGTGAGAAATAATAAAGCTGATGCTGTCTACTCAGCGGGTAATTCAGGAGCTATGATGGCTTCTGCCATATTTAGAGTTGGGAGATTGAAAGGGATTGATAGACCAGCTATAGGAGCATTATTTCCAACAAGGGATCAAACTCGCCCAGTATTAGTTTTAGATGTTGGAGCAAATACTGATTGTAAGCCCTCTTATCTGCATCAATTTGCTCTTCTGGGTAATATTTATGCAAAAGATGTCTTACAAGTAAAAAAACCAAGAATTGGCCTTTTAAATATCGGAGAAGAGGAATGCAAAGGTAATGATTTATCCTTAAAAACATTTGAATTATTATCTTCTGAAAAAAGTTTTGATTTTGGAGGTAATTGTGAAGGGCGAGATGTTTTATCAGGTAGCTTCGACGTAGTAGTCTGTGATGGATTTACTGGAAATATATTATTGAAATTTCTTGAATCTGTGGGAGGAGTTTTATTAGATATTTTGAGAGCTGAACTGCCGCGTGGAAGGCGGGGTAAAGTTGGTTCAGCTTTTTTAAAAAGTAATCTACTTCGAATTAAGAAAAGGTTAGATCATGCAGAACATGGAGGAGCTTTATTACTTGGGGTGAATGGAATTTGCGTTATTGGTCATGGAAGTAGCAAATCTTTATCAGTAGTTAGTGCTCTTCGCTTGGCTCACTCCGCAGTGAATCATGATGTTATGGATAATTTAAATCAGCTGCAAAAGCTTCAAGTTTTAAATTCATAAAACATATTGAGTCAAATTTATGTTTGACTAATATAAGCAACTAAAAAAACTCTTTTGGAAGGAATAAATTTTAATCAGATTGGAGTCTCATTTAAGGGAAGCGGAAGTTATGTACCTGATCAAATTCTAACCAATTCAAAAATTAGTCAAAAGGTTGATACGAGCAATGAATGGATAAAATCTAGAACGGGCATTTCTGAAAGAAGAATCTCCAGCTTAGGTGATAATGTAACTGAGATGGGTTATAAGGCGGCACTAACTGCTATAGAAATGGCTAATTGGGATATTAAAACGATTGATTTAATTGTTTTAGCTACTTCTACTCCGAATGATTTATTTGGATCAGCGCCATCTATTCAAGCTAAATTAGGGGCAGCTAATGCTGTAGCTTTCGATTTAACAGCAGCATGTAGTGGTTTCTTATTTGCCTTAATTTCAGCCTCACAATTTTTAAAAGGTGGTGGTGGTTTTAAAAGGGCTATTGTTATAGGAGCAGATCAACTATCAAGCTTTGTTGATTGGAATGACAGAGGAAGTTGTATTCTCTTTGGAGATGGTGCAGGTGCATTAGCAATTGAAGCTACTAATGAATTTGATAATTTAATTGGTTTTGATATGAGAACTGACGGAGAAAGGGGTTCTTTTCTTAATCTCCCATCAAAAAATACTAAGGGTTCAATCATTGATAATATTGATTTTTTAAGTGGAGCCTTTTCTCCAATTCAAATGAATGGTCAGGAAGTGTATAAATTTGCAGTTAGAGAAGTTCCGATAATTCTTGAAAAGTTGTTGAAAAAAATGAATTATACTTCCGATAAAGTTGATTGGCTTGTATTGCATCAAGCTAATCAAAGGATATTGGATTCTGTAGGAGAAAGATTAAAAATTCCTGGAGAAAAAATTCTTAGTAATTTAGAAAAATATGGTAATACTTCAGCAGCAACAATTCCACTAGTGATCGATGAAGCTATTAGAAATAATAGAATTAAACAAAATGATATTATAGCTACAAGTGGTTTTGGTGCTGGTTTAAGTTGGGGTGCAGCCCTCATTAAATGGGGTTAAAAAAAAAGGAGAATTATGACAGTTGCATGGGTATTCCCTGGACAGGGTTCGCAAAAAATTGGAATGGCAAAAAAAATTGAAAATTTGCCTAACACAAAAGAGAGATTTAGTTATGCATCTGAGATATTTGAGAGGAATTTATTTGAAATTTGTGAGTCAAATACTGAACCAACCAATCCTCTTATTGATTTAAATAACACAAGAAATACACAAATTTGTCTTTTTTTAGTTGAATCAATTTTATTAGATGCATTAAAGAATAATGGATTTAAACCAACTTATGTTGCTGGGCATAGTCTTGGAGAAATTACTGCACTATATTGTGCCGATGTTTTTTCATTCGAAGATTGTGTCTCTCTAATAAAAGAAAGGTCTCAATTAATGGTAAATGCTGGGAAAGGATCAATGGCAGCAGCAATTGGTTTTGACAGAAATCAACTTGATCTATTAGTACAAAAAATTGATGATATTGTAATTGCTAATGATAATAGCTCTTCACAAGTTGTCTTATCAGGATCTACTGAAGCATTAGATAATTTATCGAGAGAAATTTCTTGTAAAAGATTCTTGAAATTAAATGTTTCAGGTGCATTTCATTCACCATTTATGAATAATCCTTCATCAAAATTTTCTGAGTATTTAAAACAGATTAAATTCAAAAAACCCTCTTTCCCAGTCATAAGCAATTATGAACCTTCACTTTGTAGTGATCCAAACGAGCTAAAAATTAGATTAGAGAAGCAAATGTGTAATGGAGTGAGGTGGCGAGAAACTATGGATTTAATGGCAAAAGATAGTGATCTTCATATTGTTGAAATTGGCCCTTCTAATGTACTTAGCGGTTTAGGAAAAAGACATCTTAAAGATGTAAGAATTTCTCAAGTTTCATCTTCTGATCAAATATTTTATTAATTTGTATGAAAAATCATACTATTCAAAAATTAATTTATGAATTAGTTAGCAAACTTTTTGTTTTTCCTATTTATAAATTTGTATTTAAAGGTCTTTTAATAGGGAGAGACAATATTCCGCAAAAAGATTCTTTTATCATGGTTTCTAATCATGGTTCTTTACTTGACCCTCCATTGTTAGGCCATGCCCTTGGACGTAATATATCTTTTATGGCCAAGGCAGAGCTTTTTAAAATTCCTTTTCTTGGCTTTATTATCAGGGCTTGTGGAGCATATCCTGTAAAACGAGGAATTGCAGATAAAAATACAATTAAAACAGCATGTAAGAAATTATCAAATGATAATTGTATTGGAATTTTTATTGATGGTACTCGTCAAAAAAATGGTCGAGTGAACAAGCCCAAACAAGGCGCAGCATTATTAGCTTTTAAAAATCAAAAATTATTATTGCCTGTTGCAATAGTTAATTCACATAGACTGGTAAGATTTAAATTCTTTATTCCTTTATTTTCAAAAATAGTTATTAAAGTGGGCAAACCTGTTAAACCTCCACGAAGTTCATCAAGAGATGATCTGAATTCTGTAACAATGCAACTTCAAGATAAAATTAATAATTTGATTGGATAAATATATTAATTAATTGGAGAAATAGGGTAAAGAGGTAAAACTTTTTTCCAGGAATCTACATTTGAATTTAATAAATTTTTATATGATAAATCTAATAGTTCTTTTAAATCTTCTTTATCATCATAAATAGCCTCAAAAACAAGTTCTTTACTCTTAAGTTCTTTAACAATTTTTGGTAAAACTGTTTCTCGAATGACTAGATCCGAGGAGTTTTTTTCGTTATGATAGATTTCATATTTACCTGAAATAAAACCCTTTCGTTTTAATTTTTTGTAGATCCAGAAAGATTTTTTGTTCGTAAATATATTATTTTTTGATGCAATTCTTTTTGCCATTATTTCAAATGAACTAAAACTATCTAAAGGACAATTTATTTGTTGTGAGATTGTTCTTGCTAAAACTACAATAAGTCGTGAAGCATTAAAATTCGCTGGCCCTGTGCTGACAGATATCTTATTTATTTTTTGTAAATTTTCTTTGCAAATGAACTCGTTAAGATCATTAATTAAGTTGTTGCAAAGGTCTTTATCAAATTTTTTGATAAATAATTCATCAGATTCAAGGTTATTGTTTTTTCTATACCCAAATCCAAAAGAATTGTCTGAGCTATTTATAACTAATAAAGGGTAATTTTCTCTTTTTTTGAGTTGATTTGACATCTATTGACTTTAAACAGGTAATTCCATACCTGGATTACACTTTGACCATTTACCAAATTCATTTACAAAACTTTCACAAGATTGAACATCCCAATCAGTCTTATAATCACCATTATTATCTTTAACTATATTTATATGAATGAATGGTTTTTTTGCCTTAAAATCAGGTAGATCACAAATATGATCAACATCATGATTATTCTCAACATCATGATAAGTGATACATCTATCAACCCATTTACAGTTGATGCAAATGCACATAATAAAAAAATAATATGAAAAATAGCATTCTCTCAGATCATACACTAATAATTGATGAATTAGAAACAAGTATAAAATTTCATAATTTGGATTTTATATTAGGTTTTTTACCTAAAGGATCATATTTGGTTGGTGGTTACATTAGGGATATTATTTTAGGTAGAGAACCTGAAAAGTTAGATGTTGATATCGTGGTACCTTTTAATGCAATTGAAATTGGGAAAAAGATTGCGGATAATATTGGATCAAAATTTATAATTTTAGATGAGAACAGAGAAGTAGTAAGAATTATTCTTAATCATATTTATATTGATATTGCTAATCAGATTTCATCTACGATAGAAGGTGATTTGAGCTCTAGAGACTTTTCAATTAATTCAATCGCTTTTTTATTTGATAAGAAGTGTTTGTTTGATCCATTAAATGGTCTTAAAGATCTAGAGATTTCTTTGCTTAGAACTCACTCTGAAAACAACTTACTAAATGATCCTTTACGAATATTAAGATGTTTTCGATTTGTTTCAGAATTGAATTTTAAAATTGATCTGCATTTAATTACTTTTATTGAAAAAAATAAAGGGAAATTGCATCTTGTTGCTAAAGAGAGGATTAATTATGAAATACAGAAAATAGTACATGGAGCAAATGCTCTTAGTGCAGTATCGTTGATAAAAAAATTAAATATATTTGGAACTGATAATTTATTTGAAGATTCTTTTTTTTTGGATTTAGATAAAATTAATTATGCAGAACTTAATCAGGAAGAAAAAGAAAAATTTTTACCATCATTTTTTATCGCTCAAATTTTAGATGTTGTATCTTTAGAGAAACTTAAATTTAGTAAAGCTGAAATTACAAAAACTAAATTACTGCGAAAATGGCACTTTTTTTTGAAGAATAAAAATACAGCTCATCTAGATGAATTAGATAGATTTAAATTACATCAAGAATTAGAGATGTTTCTTCCATCTTTTATTTTTTATTTACCTCAAAATTTAAGATTTGATTGGCTAAAAAGATGGCGTGATAAGGAAGATAAATTATTTCATCCCTCAAATTTACTTAATGGCGATGTAATCAAAAAAAATTTAAAAATTGAGGATGGACCTATCTTAGGCGATCTTTTACAGTATCTTTCAAAGGAGCTTGCATATAAAAGATTGAATAATTTTGATGAAGCTATTTATAAAGCTTCGCAATGGATCGAACAAAATGCACCAAAATGTGATTAAATACACTTAGCTTAGTTTTGTTTAGAAGTTCAGACTTCAAAATCATTTTTAAAAATTTATGAGTATTCGTATTTACATTGGCAACTTACCACAAGGATTTAATCCAAAAGAATTTGATAAGATTTTAAAATCAGTTTCTGATTCTATTAGATTTAAAGCAGTTTTAGATAAGGAAACTAAGGAATATAGAGGTTTTGGTTTTGCTACAACAAACAATGAAGAGAATGCTAATTTATTAATTCAAAAATTAAATGGTTTTGAATATAATGGTTCTAAATTAAGAGTAGAATTATCAGAAAAGAAAGATTCTGCTTCAAATAAAAGAAATAGCGGAAACTTAAACAAGAACAAAAAAAGGAAAGATTTCAAGAAAATTGTGCATAGTGATGCCCCAAATCTTGAGGCGCCTGATCCAAGATGGGCTGGAGAACTATCCAAATTAAAAGATTTATTGGCTAACCAGAAGACTCCTGCTTAACTACTTAATTCGAGAAATTAAAAAAGATATTGGAATCTCAAAAGCTTTCACTGAATTCTTTACAAAAGCTCTGTTATTAAAGACATCATAATCTAACCTTTCAATAGAATCTAAAATTCCTCTATAGAGACGTAAAGATGTCCAAACAGGCCACCTCGCGTCAGAAGATAACCACTTAATTCCATCTTCAGACTTTTGGAACCAATCACGCGCTCTTGTTAATTGAAAGATCATCAGTTCCTTCCACTGATTGTTGATTTCTCCGTTTAAAAGTTCTTCTTCAGAATAATTAAATTTTTCAATATCAGCTTGTGGGATATAAATTCTCCCTCGGTGTCTATCTTCTCCTACATCTCTCAATATATTTGTTAATTGATTTGCAATTCCTAGAGCTATAGCTGCTTCAGAGGGATCAGGTTTAGCACTCCATGGTGCCGATGTATAAGCGCTATCAATCCCCATGACATTCTGAGTCATTAAGCCAACAGTACCTGCGACTCTATAGCAATAGAGTTTCAATTCATCAAAATCTTTGTATCTAAATTTATTAAGATCCATTCTCTGACCATCAATCATGTCTAGATATGGTTGAATACTTTGTGGATATTTTTCGATCGTATCAAATAAAACTGAATCTAATTCAGATTTAATCTTCCCTTTAAATACATTCTTTGTATTTTCTTCCCATTCATCTAAATTGTCTGAAAGTTCATCTTGAGATTTAGTTGAAGCTTCTTCACTATCCATGATTTCATCTGTTCTTCTGCACCATACATAAATAGCCCAAATAGCTTTTCTCTTTTCTGGTGGTAATAGAAGAGTTCCCAAGTAGAAGGTTTTAGCCCATTGTTGGGTTTCTTTACGGCATATCTCGTATGCTTGATCTAGTTGAGAAATTGACTTTTTCAAAAAGTTTTAGCTAAATTTAGTAATTTTTAATGTTATTAAGAAACATTTTGAGGTTTTTTGGAATATTCTTTGTTGATTGATTCCGCGCATAATTTTCCACTTAAAACAGCTCCTTCCATAGATGCTAAATATTTTTGCATTGTATAATCACCAGCTAAAAAGAAGTTTTTTATAGGAGATTTTTGACTAGGTCTGAACTCTTGGCATCCAGGAACTGCTTTGTATACTGACCTTGGGGTTTTAACTACTTTATATTTTCTTAACTTTGTCTTTTTATCACCCATGAAATGTGCAGGGAATAATTTTTTTAGTTCTTCCATTGTCGCATCAACAATTTCTTGATCACTCCTATTAATCCAATCTTTTGCTGGTGCGAAAACTAATTCAAGCATTGATCTATTTGGATCTTCATATTCTTTACAAGTGATGCTCATATCTGCATAAACGCTGAGAAGTGGAGATCTACTAAATAATAGATGATCGATATCTGTTAATTTTTTGTCAAACCATAAGTGAATATTAATAACTGGTACACCATTTAAACCATCTAATTTAGAAAAAGCATCTAGACCTTTCCATTGATTAGGGATAATTAATTTAAAGAGATCTACAGGCATGGCACTAACATAAGCATCGGCAGTTAGATCTTTCTTTTCATTTTCATTTAAAGAAGCAATAGTAAAACTTTTGACCGTGCTGTCTTCATTTAGATTGATTTTCCTTAATGGGCTATTCATATGAACTTCTCCACCACGAGCAGTAATATATTCAACCATTGGTTGGCAAAGTCTTTCTGGAGGCGCTCCATCAAGGAATGCCATTTTTGAACCATTTTTTTCTTGCAAGAATCTATTTAATGCTGTTAATAAAACTGTTGACGATATTTCATCAGGCCCAATGAAATTTAGAGCTTTACTCATGGCTATAAAAACTTCATCATTAACTCTTTCTGGAATATTGTGTTCTTTGAGCCAATCTGTCCATGATTTGGTATCACATTTCTCTAGGTACTTTTGGCCTCTCAGCATTGCAGGTACTAAACCTATTCCAAAAAGTATTTTTTCATTCCATGAGAGCATATCATTGTTACTTAAGATTGCTGAAACTCCATTTACAGGAGCTGGTATATCAGGAAAGTCAAATCTACTGTAAGTCCCAGGCTCGGTTGGCTGATTGAAGATCATTGAATGACTTTTCCATTGAAGTCTATCTTCAATATCTAATTCCTTGAAAAGTTGCAACATATTAGGATAGGCTCCAAAAAATATATGCAAACCTGTTTCATACCAGTCTCCATCTTCATCTTTCCATGCCGCGACTTTTCCGCCTAGAACATCTCTAGCTTCGAGTACAATAGGAATATGTCCATTATCAACTAGGTATTTAGCACAAGATAAACCTGCTAAACCTGCACCAGCAATTACAACACGCATTATTAAATCAAGAAATAAATTAACACTTACTAATAAGCTACATTAAAGTTAGAACATATTAGTTTTTTTCGTTGATTATTTCGCAAAATTATGGAAAAAATGCTTTTAAAATCTACAACTCGACATGTAAGAATTTTTACAGCTGAAGTAGTTGATAAAGAATTAAAGTTTCATCCCACAAAATTGACACTTGATTTAGATCCCGATAACGAATTTATTTGGAACGAAGATTCTCTAAATAAAGTAAATAAAAAATTCAATGACTTAATTAAAGAAAGAGTAGGAAAGAATTTAGATGATTATGAACTTCGAAAGATAGGATCAGAAATCGAAGGTTTAATCAAATTTCTGCTTCAAAATGGTGAGCTAAGTTATAACCCTGATTGTAGAGTAATGAATTATTCAATGGGTTTACCAAAGACAAATGAAGTGCTGTGAATAGATCATCCTCAAATAGAAGACCAAGGAGAGATTCAAATAGAAGTTATTATCCTCCTAATTCAAGAAATTTGGATTCGTATGGTCAAAGAAATAGCAGATTGCCTGCTTCTTCTGAACAAAAGATTAACTTCAGTACAGGAACCATTGCTGTACTTGCAGGAGTACTAATTTTAGGAGTTGGTATTGGGAGCGCTATTACAAGTACAACAGATGGCGGACAGGGAAATATAGCTAGTCAACAACAATTAGATATGGCTGTTCCAGATCCTGAATTTTGCAGGCAATGGGGAGCTAGTGCTTTTGTAATTGATGTTGAAATGTATACAACTTTGAATCCATCAACTAGTTTTGTAACGCAACCAGCTCTCCAACCAGGTTGTGTCATTAGAAGAGAGAATTGGACAGTTTTACAAAAACAGGGTGCAATAAGTAATGAAGATGTAAGAGAATGTAAGCAGAGGATGAATACTTTTGCTTATATTGGATCTATTAGAGACAAGCCAATAGTTAAGTGCGTTTATCAGACTGATGTAAATGAAAATAAATTTATAATAAAAGGCGATGGACAAGCCGAAGACGGAGGCGTTGGAATTAACAAAGAAGCAATTCAGTTTTGATCAAAATTATATATGCCTTAGAGGGCTTTCTAAACTAGCAAACTGCGGCAGAATATTCTTCTTAAATACTTCTGATGCTCTTGATGTATATCTTGATGGATTAGTAATTAATTTGAGTTCTCTCTTAACTTCTAAGTCAGCAACAAATGCTTTATGGATTGTTCCAGCCGATAATTCTCTTTCAATAGAAACAACAGGCAGAAAAGAAGCTCCTAAACCAGATTGAACTGCATTCTTGATTGCTTCAAGAGAGTTAAGTTCCATCTCAATTTTTAGTCTTTGAATATCAAGCCCAGAATCTTGAAGAAGTTTGTCAACAACTTTTCTTGTTGTAGATTGAGAATCTAATGTCACAAAATTTAATTTGTATAAGTCTTCTTTTAAAAGCTCTTTTTTCGAAGACAGTTTGTGTTTGGAAGGTAAAACTAATGCTAATTCATCTGTGGCATAGGGAATTACTTGCAACAAATTCTCTAAATCTCCAGGTAATTGTCCGCCAATAATGGCTAAGTCAATTTGTCCATTCGCGACACTCCAACCAGTTCTTCTAGTACTATGAACTTGAAGTTGAACGGATACATCTGGGTATTTCTGTCTAAATAGTCCTATCATTCTTGGCATTAAATAGGTCCCCGTTGTTTGGCTGGCTCCAATTACAAGAGTTCCACCTTTTAAGCTATTTAAATCTTCAATAGCTTTGCAAGCCTCGTCGCATTGATTCAAAATTCGTTCGCAATATTCAAGTAATAATCTCCCTGCTTCAGTTAATAGAGCCTTCCTGCCACCCCTGTCGAATATTGTGATTTCAAGTTGTTTTTCTAGATTTTGTATTTGTAAACTAACGGCAGGTTGGGTTACATATAATAGATCCGCAGCTTTTTTAAAACTTCCTTGAGCTGCTATAGCTTTTAGTATTCTTAATTGGTCGAGTGTAAATGGTAATTCTGGCATCTATTGTGCCTACAATTAATTATAATTCTAATGCTTAGAAGCATTCTTGTTAAGAACAAAAATTATTTGAATAAATTCAATATATGGATACTCATAAAACTTCTCTAATAATCTTACTTTTGATTTTCATTTTTGCGGTAATTCATAGTGGGGGAGCCGCGTTAAGAATTCAAGCAGAATCTATTATGGGTCCAAGATTATGGCGTTTGTGTTTTGTTTTTTTAAGTTTGCCTTCTGCAATTGTCTTGATTAGTTATTTTTTAGCCCATAGATATGATGGAATCAGATTATGGAATTTACAGGGTAATAATTTTGTTTTTATTATCGTTTGGCTCTTAACTGCGATAAGTTTTTTATTTTTATATCCCGCAACTTACAATTTGCTAGAAATTCCGTCGGTTTTAAAACCTAAAGTACGAATTTACGGAACTGGAATAATGCGAATAACAAGACATCCGCAAGCATTTGGTCAAATAATTTGGTGTTTTGCTCATACTTTATGGATTGGAACATCATTTACGTTGATAACTTCTGTTGGCTTAATTTTGCATCATCTTTTTGCAATTTGGCATGGGGATAAGAGATTAGCAAATAGATTTGGAGAAGAATTTGAAAATTTTAAAAAAAATACTTCCATAATCCCTTTCATGGCAATACTTAAGGGGAGGCAAGAATTTAAGATTAAAGAATTTTTTAGGTTATCTCAACTTGGTATATTAATTGCAATAGGCGTACTTTGGTGGTCTCATCAATATATAAATATTGCTGTTAAAACATTTAATTCATCATTTTTGTCTGAATTTTTCAATTGACAGTTTAAAATCAAATTAAAAGTTTTTTTAAAAATGCCGCAAGCTTCAGAAATTGCCTGGTTAATTCCTGTTTTCCCACTTATTGGAGCAGTGCTTTCTGGCTTAGGACTAATAAGCATCAACAAGAAAATTAATAATTCAAGAGAAGTTGTTTCTGTAGGTCTAATTTCTTTCGTTGGGATTTCTGCAGTAATTAGTTATAAAGCTCTAATTGAACAAGTTAATGGTTATCAATCAGTAGAAAAATTATTTGTATGGGCCAATGCTGGGGATTTCACAATTCCAATGGGATTTGTTCTTGATCCTTTGGGGAGTGTAATGCTTGCGTTAGTAACCACAATAACTTTGCTGGTAATGATTTACTCTCATGGTTATATGGCGCATGACAAAGGTTATGTAAGATTTTTTACATATCTAGCATTATTTAGTAGTTCAATGATGGGATTAATAGTAAGTCCGAATTTATTAGAAATTTATGTTTTTTGGGAATTAGTTGGGATGTGTTCCTACTTATTGGTTGGTTTTTGGTATGACAGGGATGGCGCAGCACACGCTGCACAAAAAGCATTTGTTGTTAATAGAGTGGGTGATTTTGGATTATTACTAGGAATTCTTGGTTTATTTTGGGCTACAAATAGTTTTGATTTTAATGAAATAGCTACTGGAATTTCTCAATCCATATCTGACAATTCTATACCCATTTGGGCTGCATTATTGCTTTGTTTTTTAGTTTTTCTTGGGCCAATGGCAAAATCTGCTCAGTTTCCCCTTCATGTGTGGTTGCCTGATGCGATGGAAGGTCCCACTCCTATTTCTGCACTTATCCATGCTGCGACAATGGTGGCAGCAGGAATATTTCTTGTAGCAAGACTTCAACCTTTGTATGCAATATTCCCTTCTATTCAGTTCATTATTGCTTTAGTTGGCACTATTACCTGCTTTTTAGGAGCCTCTATAGCTTTGACTCAAATGGATTTAAAAAAAGGTTTAGCGTATAGCACAGTTTCTCAACTTGGTTATATGATGCTCGCAATGGGTTGTGGAGCACCAGTAGCAGGAATTTTTCATTTAGTTACTCATGCTTGCTTTAAAGCAATGCTATTTTTGGGATCGGGTTCAGTAATACATGCTATGGAAGAAGTAGTTGGCCATCAGCCTGTATTAGCTCAAGATATGAGATTGATGGGCGGTTTAAGAAAAAAAATGCCATATACATCAACAACATTTTTAATAGGTTGTATTGCAATTAGTGGAATTCCCCCATTAGCAGGTTTTTGGAGTAAAGACGAAATACTTGGAAATGCCTTTATATCATTTCCAGCTTTTTGGTTTGTAGGCTTTCTAACAGCTGGCATGACTGCTTTTTATATGTTTAGGCTTTATTTCTTGACATTTGAAGGAGATTTCAGAGGGGAGAATAAAGAATTGCAAAAAGATCTTCTAATAGCCTCTAAAACAAACCTTGATGAAGAAAATGAAGATGAGCATGAAGAACATGGCTCTATTCATGAGTCACCCTGGTCAATGACATTTCCCTTGGTATTTCTAGCTGTACCGTCTGTAATTATAGGTTTTATGGGACTTCCATGGGATAGCAAAATTGCAAATTTACTAGATCCTGAAGAAGCAGAGACTGCTGCAAAAGCCTTCGAATTAAAAGAATTTTTACCTTTAGCAATTGCTTCAGTACTTATTGCATCAGTTGGAATAATTATTGCTTATCAGGCATATTTTTTGAAAAAAATTAATTTGTCACTTTTATTTGCCGAAAAGTTTCCTAGCATCAATCAATTTTTATCCAATAAATGGTATTTAGATGATATTAATGAAAAACTTTTTGTTAAGGGTAGTAGAAAACTTGCTAAAGAAGTCTTAGAGGTTGATTCTAAGGTTGTTGATGGTGTTGTAAATCTTACTGGACTTGTAACTTTAGGTAGTGGAGAAGGTTTAAAATATTTTGAGACTGGTAGGGCTCAATTTTATGCGCTTATTGTTTTTGGAGGTGTAATTCTACTAGTTGCTATATTTGGTTTTCAGTCTCCTCAAGTATCTTAATTACAATTGTGTGTCTTCACTGTCTATTGGGGTGAAAAAATACAGAAAATTTCTAGACTTTATTTAAGATAAACTTCTTATTAAATTGAGTACTTATTTTTATACACATTTTGCGACAGAAATGTTGGGAACTTTGGGAGCTGGATTGTCTAATTTTCCTTGGTTATCTGCTTCAATTTTATTTCCAATTGGTAGTGCATTTGTGATACCTTTTTTCCCAGATAAAGGAGATGGCAAAGAGGTAAGGTGGTATGCATTGTCTATTGCATTAATAACTTTTTTAATAACTGTAGGTTCATATATAAATGGCTTTGATATTAGTAATGAAAATGTTCAACTGAAAGAGAATATCAGTTGGCTTCCTGATTTAGGTCTTACTTGGTCTGTTGGCGCTGATGGCATGTCTATGCCGTTAATATTATTGACTAGTTTTATAACTGCTTTAGCAGTTCTTGCTGCATGGCCAGTCAGGTTCAAGTCAAAGTTATTTTTCTTTTTGATATTGGTTATGGATGGTGGGCAAATAGCTGTTTTTGCAGTACAAGATATGCTTTTATTCTTTCTAACTTGGGAACTTGAGTTAATTCCCGTTTATTTATTACTGGCTATATGGGGTGGCAAAAATCGACAATATGCAGCAACAAAATTCATTATTTATACAGCTGGCAGTTCTATCTTCATTCTTCTGGCAGCGTTAGCAATGGGTTTCTATGGTACAGAAATTCCTAATTTTGAGTTTTCTCACTTGGCAGCTCAAGATTTTAGTCAAAAATTTCAAATATTATGTTATGTAGGGCTTTTAATTGCATTTGGAGTGAAACTACCAATTGTACCTCTTCATACTTGGCTTCCAGATGCTCATGGAGAGGCTACCGCTCCTGTTCATATGCTTCTAGCAGGAATTTTATTAAAGATGGGAGGATATGCTCTTTTAAGATTTAATGCACAATTATTACCGGTTGCTCATGCTCAATTTGCCCCATTATTAATAGTTCTTGGGGCAGTCAATATAATTTATGCTGCATTAACTTCTTTTGCTCAAAGAAATCTTAAAAGAAAAATTGCATACAGTTCGATAAGTCATATGGGTTTCGTTCTTATTGGTATAGGGAGTTTTAGTAGCCTTGGAACAAGCGGAGCTATGCTGCAAATGGTTAGTCATGGATTAATAGGTGCAAGTTTATTTTTTCTTGTTGGTGCCACCTATGACAGAACAAAGACTCTTAAACTTGATGAAATGAGTGGCGTAGGACAAAAAATGAGAATAATGTTTGCCCTATGGACTGCGTGCTCTCTGGCTTCCCTGGCTTTGCCTGGTATGAGTGGATTTGTTTCCGAATTGATGGTATTTACAGGATTTGTTACCGATGAAGTATACACACTTCCGTTTAGGGTGGTGATGGCCTCTTTGGCTGCTATTGGTGTAATACTTACTCCTATTTATCTACTTTCAATGCTAAGAGAAATTTTCTTTGGTAAAGAAAATCCTAAATTAATCGCAGAACGAAAACTTATAGACGCAGAGCCAAGGGAAGTTTATATTATTGCTTGTTTACTTTTACCGATTATTGGAATAGGTTTATACCCTAGATTGGTTACTGAAAGTTATATTGCATCTATCAATAATTTGGTCGATCGAGATTTAAATGCAGTTAAAGGGGCTGTGAAAACAAATATTTTTTCAGGAACTAAAACAAATGAGATTCTAAAAGCTCCAACTATATAATTTTTAAAATTAATGCAATATTGTTTGGCATTAAATAATTAAGGGTATATCTTATGAATAGTTATTACCTATTTAAAAATATCTAACTACGATCCTCTTCATAGACAACAATTAGGGCCTAGATTGTTGATTAAGTTTCTTCAAGATGCCGCAGGTAAAGGTGATCTTGATCCATGGGATATTGATGTAATAAGTGTAATTGATAGTTTTTTAGAGCAATATTCACAATCTTTGGGAAGCAAATCAAATAGCAAAAGTTCCTATCAAAAGAATTTATCTGAGACAAGTGAAGCTTTTTTTGCCGCTTCCGTACTAGTTAATTTAAAGGCTCAAGTATTGGAATCTGATGTTTTCAAAGAAAATTCTTCCGATTTTGAAGATGATTTTGATTTGGATGATCAAGATTGGATTGATAAAGAATTTGATATGCCAAAATATCCTGAAAAATATCTAAGGAGAAGATCAATAGCACAGCCAATTCTCAAACGTACAACAACTCTGGGAGAACTGGTAAGTCAGTTAGAGTCTATAGCTGAAGTTATAGAAACCCAAGACCTTCTATTAATGAAGAGAAAAAGAAATAAAAAATATTCAGATAAAGCTTTAATTTCTCAAGTGAAATCATTAGCGCATCGTGAGAAACTACCAGAAACCACAAAAGCATTAGGTAAATTTATTAATGGGTGGGAAAAAGCATTACAGTGGACAGATTTTGAGTATCTAGTTGAGCAATGGCAAACTGTTGTAAAAAATGATTTAGATAAAGATCGTTTGGGGGTTTTTTGGGCCTTGTTATTTTTATCATCTGAAAACAAAATTGAAATTAAACAAATTAATTCCTTATATGGTCCAATTCAAATTAAAAGAATTATTCCTGAAGGAGGTTTAGCTCAATTGCCAATTGAGAATCTTAAGTTACCCAAGACCTACCCTTCTGCTGTTTAGGAGCTTATTAGTAATAACGTATAATCTTTAAAAGATGTTTTGAATTCATGAAGGCAATGATACTTGCGGCAGGTAAAGGTACACGTGTGCAGCCCATTACGCATGTTATTCCAAAACCGATGATTCCGATTTTGCAAAAACCTGTAATGGAGTTTCTCTTGGAACTTTTAAGAGAACATAACTTTAAGGAAATAATGGTAAATGTTTCTCATCTAGCTGAAGAAATTGAAAATTATTTTAGGGATGGGCAAAGATTTGGAGTAGAAATTGCTTATAGTTTTGAGGGAAGAATTGAAGATGGAGAATTAATAGGTGATGCTTTGGGATCAGCAGGAGGATTAAAAAAAATTCAGGATTTTCAAAATTTCTTTGATGAAACTTTTGTTGTTCTATGTGGTGATGCTTTAGTTGATTTAGATTTAACTCAAGCTGTTAAAAAACATAAACAGAAAGGGGCTATTGCAAGCTTAATAACAAAAAAGGTAACTAAAGATCAAGTATCAAGTTATGGTGTCGTAGTCTCAGATGATGATGGTCGAATAAAGGCTTTTCAGGAAAAGCCAACAGTTGATCAAGCTTTAAGTGACTGTATAAATACAGGAATTTATCTCTTCGAACCCGAAATTTTTAATTACATACCTTCAGCAGAGAAATTTGATATTGGAGCTGATCTTTTCCCTAAACTTGTTGAAATGGATTTACCATTTTTTGCATTACCAATGGATTTTGAATGGGTAGACATTGGAAAAGTTCCCGATTATTGGAGTGCTATTAGAAATGTATTGCAAGGTAAGGTAAGGCAAGTGCAAATACCAGGTAAGGAAATAAAACCAGGAGTTTTCACCGGATTAAATGTTGCTGCAAATTGGGATAAAGTTAATATAACAGGGCCTGTTTATATAGGAGGTATGACTAGGATCGAGGATGGAGCAACTATTATTGGCCCCTCCATGATTGGACCAAGTTGTTGCATTTGCGAGGGAGCCACTATAGATAATTCAATTATTTTTGATTATTCTAAAATTGGTAAAGGTGTAAGACTTATGGATAAGTTAGTGTTTGGTAAATATTGTGTTGGAAAAAATGGAGATCATTTTGATTTACAAGATGCATCTTTAGATTGGTTAATAGCAGATTCAAGAAGATCTGATTTAACTGAGCCATCACCTCACCAGAAAGCTATGGCAGAATTATTAGGTACTGATTTGATTAATATTCCAGACTAAGATCAGCTTTTTCAATAATCTCAGGAATTAAATGCTCTGCTTTTACGGCCATTAGATGAACACCATTTGCGATATTAAAAAAATCATAAGCTTGTTCAGCTGCAATTTTAATACCTTCTTGTAATGGGTCTTTAGCATCTTTAAGACGACATAAGATATTTTCAGGGATATTTGCGCCTGGAACGTATTTGTTTATAAATAGAGCGTTTTTGTAAGATTTTAATAGGAATACACCGGCAATTACAGGAATCTCGAGGGGTTCGGCTATTTTTTTGCAAAAATTGATTAAATTTTCTTTTTCCATAACCATTTGAGTTTGTATAAATCCAGCCCCAGCATCTTTTTTCTTTCTCATTCTATTTTCTAAACTTCTTTGATTTTTGCAACTTGGATCTGCTGCAGCTCCTGCATATATAAAGGTTTTTTTATCGGGAAGTTCTCCAAAGGTGGGATCAATTCCTTTATTGAAGGCCTGAATTTGTTGTAGTAATCTTACTGACTCAAACTGGTGAACTCCTTTAGCATCATGTTGATCCCCTGCTTTTACTGAGTCACCTGTAATACATAAGATGTTTTTAATTCCTAAAGCATTTGCTCCAAGAATGTCAGATTGTAAAGCAATTTTATTACGATCTCTGCAAGATATTTGCATTACTGGTTCTATCCCATTTTCCAGTAATAGTTTGGACATTGCCAAGCTACACATTCGCATTACAGCCCTGCTTCCGTCGGTAATGTTAACAGCATGTACCTTATCTTTCAAAAGTTGTGCTATCTTAAGAGATCTTAAGGGGTCTCCACCTCTAGGTGGCATTAATTCTGCCGTTATTACCTTGGATTTTTTTTCTAAAGTCTGCTGAAGTTTTGATTTCAATTGCTTTTGTTTTCTAATTGGTAAACAAGTGTAATGAGATTGCTAAACTTAATTAATATAAAAAAGGAACTGTTTAAATGCAAATGGTTGATGAAGAAGTAAACAACATTGACATGATGGGTCTCTCAACAAGAGAGATGGAAATCATAGATCTCGTAGCTGATGGGCTCACAAATCAAGAAATTGCAGTCAAACTAACTATTAGTAAAAGAACTGTGGATAATCATGTAAGTAATATGTTTACAAAAACAGGTTCAAAAAATAGAGTAGCTCTTTTAAATTGGGCAATGGATAATGGAAAGATTTGTAGAGACGGGTTTAATTGCTGTTCCCTCCCAGACTCTGATCAAAATTAGTACCTTTTACATGTTTTATGTCTTTATCTAAATCCATTAAACAATAATTTGTAGAACTTAATTCGAAGAGTTCAGCATATGCGATGCATGCATCTTTGTCTGAATCAACAAATCTCAATATTCCTTCCTTGTCGTAAAGACCATACATTTGAAGAAAATAAAAATCCATTACAAAATTATAAAGAAAATATAAAGGATAATTGGTTCTTTTGACTAGTTATTTTTGAGATTTGTCTAATACTTCTACTTCCATTCTGAAAAAGGTTTATAAGCAAGACTCAAATTAGAGTAATGTGTCAGTCCAGTTATTTCTTTTGATATAAATGAAGGGATACTTAAGTTTTCCTCTTCCCTGGATAGTTCAATTTCAGCAATTTCAAGTGGATAATTATTTTCTTTAAAGCAATCTATAATCCAAGGTTTTTTTTCAACTTCTAAAAAAAATCTTTCTTTTTTAATTGTATTTGAAAGATTTGACATTATCGTTTCTCCATCTTTTTGTGGGATGGAGTATTCAAATTCAAAGTTGGTAAAGCTTTCGATATGTTTTTTTAATGCAATTTTAAAGTCTTTGCCTGTAAATCTTATCCTAATAATCCAATCATCTAAATTTTTTGATAAGTATCCTTGTTCAATAGAAATTTTTTTAGTGATAAAGTTTTTCCAATTATCATTTTTTATTAGAAAACGTCTTTCTATTTCAAGGGTCATTTAATTTTTTGGATTCTTAAGAGATAAATCTCCTTTCCAATCTAGTTTCTTAATTAAAGTATTGTAGTAGCTAGTGCTCTTTTTAAACCTAATTATTTTGCAAGGTGAGTCCCCTTTTTTGATCTCACAATAATAATTTTCCTTAATGGTCATACATTTTGAACCGTCCCTCCATAATTTAATTTCCCCTTTACTTTTTTTTACTGGTTTAATTATTACCTTACTGGAATTAGGTATAACGATCGGTCTACTTGCTAAACTCATTGGGCATATAGGGTTAATTATCATTGCATCTATACTAGGGTGTACTATTGGACCACCCGCAGCCATTGAGTATGCCGTCGAACCAGTAGATGTAGATATAATCAATCCATCACCCTTATATTCATTTACTTGCTCATTATCGATTTCAATTTGTATTTGGTTGGTAGGAGAAATATCCTCTTCAATGGATTTAAAATAAAAATCATTTAATGCGTCATAACTTTTGATAATTTTTTTTTCAGGACTTGTTCCATTAATGCAAACATCACAATTTAATCTATTACGAAAATCAATTATATATTCTTCGTTTTCAAGAATTTTAATAAAAGATTTGTCAAATAAAAAATCTTTTTCTTGAGTAAGAAAACCCAAATTACCACCAATATTAATGCTCAATAAAGGAATATCATAAGCCTTTAATGCATTTGCACATTTTAAGAAGGTTCCATCTCCACCAAGAACTATTCCAATATTGGGTTTAAATTCTAAATTACAAAGATATTTTTCAACTTGATCTTTATGAAAATCGCTTTCAATCCTTATTGTTTTAACACTTTTGGCTATTAGGAGTTCTTCACAAAATTTAGAAGCTTCGAGAGCTACAGGACTATCTGAACGATATATTATAAGCACTAATGAAAGTTTCATTTAATGCTTTTACCATTTTAATAAATTAAAACTTTCCATATCTACGGTTACTCTATTCCTATAAAGAGATAATAGTATAGCTAATCCTACTGCTGCTTCTGCTGCAGCGACAGTGATAACAAAAATTGTAAAAACTTGTCCTTGAATTAAATTATTATCAATGTAAGAAGAAAAAGCCATCAAATTTATATTTACCGCATTGAGCATTAATTCAATGCTCATAAGAACTCTGACTGCATTTCTACTATTTAATAATCCCCAGATGCCAATACAAAAAAGTACAGAAGATACTATCAAAAAAGCTTGAATAGGAATTGATTCTAAATTAATCATAAGTAAGATAAAAGGTTAATTTTTATTTGTAAGTAATGGTTCTGATGATTTTTCAATTAACTCTTGATTAACGGGTAATCCTGTCGAAATATCTTTGCTCATTACATCTCTTCTAGCTAAAACAATAGCCCCGATCATTGCCATTAAAAGTAAAACTGAAGCTACTTCAAAAGGTAGTAAATAATCACTAAATAGATGCTCACCAATCCTGATAGTTGATTCTTCTCCTATAGAGTTTTCAGGACTTGATAGGCTCCATACATTGGTTAAGTCAACTCTTATTAGGAGACTCAGTAAGGTTAAACATATCGATGTTGATATGATTCTTCTCGATTTAATGTCATTGATAGGTTTTAAATCTTCTTTTTTGTTGACTAGCATTATTGCAAAAATTATTAATACATTCACTGCGCCTACATAAACTAAAACCTGTGCGGCAGCAACAAAACTTGCATTTAAAAGAAGATATAGTCCTGCCACACTCATGAACACTCCACCAAGAAGAAAAGCTGAATAAACAATACTTTCGAGCAATACAACTCCAAGTGCGCCAATAAGGATAACCAAAGACAGAATCGTAAAACAAATGAATTGTGTTGTTATTGCAATGGACATAAATTATTGGAAATTAATTAATTTGATTGGAAACTTTATCTTTATTTTCATTGTTTTCAGATATCATCCAATCATAGACTTCTTCAGGTAATTTACCAACTCTAGTATCTGAATTTGGGATTTCATGAGGGTCCATGACACCTTTGGGAAGATACGCAAGTTCTCTTAGAGGTTTAACTGAAGGATCAGTTGTTACGTTTGTAGGGAGTCTACCGAGTGCGACATTATCAAAATTTAGATTGTGTCTGTCGAAGGTAGCTAATTCATATTCTTCTGTCATTGAAAGACAATTAGTTGGGCAATATTCAACACAATTTCCGCAAAATATACAAACTCCAAAATCTATTGAATAATTTCTAAGTTCCTTTTTTTTGGTTTCTTTATTCATGACCCAATCAACTACGGGTAGATTTATGGGACAAACTCGCACACAAACTTCACAAGCAATACATTTATCGAATTCATAATGTATTCTTCCTCTATATCTTTCAGAAGGGATTAATTTTTCATATGGATATTGGACAGTAACAGGTCTTCTTCGAAGATGATCAAAAGTTACAGATAAGCCATTATATAAATATTTGCCAGCATTAAATGCTTCTTTGATATAGCCATTTATTTGTTGAAGGAAATTGTTCATTTTGAATAATTTACTTAGTTATTTTAGTTTAGTGGATTAATTTTAAATTTAAGTATTTTTACTTAAATTTAACCACCAAAGAATTGTGGAAAAGCAAGTTTTAATCCTGCAGTTATCAAAAGATTAGCAAGAGAAATTGGAAGAAGAAACTTCCATCCTAGATCTAAAAGTTGATCTATTCTTACTCTAGGAGTTGTCCAACGTAATAATATCGCAATGAAAACTAAAAGATATGCTTTTAAAACAGTCATTAAAATTCCTATTGATGCAGTGAAAACCTGAATGAAGGGTGCATTAATGGGCAAATTCAGAAACTTAGCTATTAATTCAACTGGAATAGGAAACCCCCATCCTCCCAAGTAAAGTATTGATACTAATAATGCTGAAAGAATTAAATTAATGTAACTACCAAGGTAGAACAATGCGAATTTCATCCCTGCATATTCAGTTTGATATCCTGCAACTAATTCTTCTTCAGCTTCAGGTAAGTCAAATGGAAGTCTTTCGCATTCTGCAAGAGCACAAATCCAAAAGACTATAAAACCAACTGGTTGTCTCCAAATATTCCAACTTAGGATTCCAGCACCGCTTTGTTGGTTAACAATCTCAATAGTACTGAGAGAATTTGTCATTAATACGATGGCTAGTACAGATAAAGCTAAAGGTATTTCGTAACTTATTGATTGAGCTGCTGCTCTTAATCCTCCTAATAATGAATATTTATTGTTTGATGCATATCCGCTCATAAGAAGTCCAATTGGCTGGATACTGCTTAATGCGATCCATAGGAAAATTCCAATACCAACGTTACTTATTAAAAGATTTTGTCCAAAAGGAACAATTAACCAGGAGAGAATAACTGGGACAAGAACTAATATAGGTCCAGCAGTGAAGAGGATTCCATCCGCTTTAGCAGGAATAATATCCTCTTTAACAAGTAACTTAAGACCATCTGCAATAGGTTGGAGTACGCCAAGCGCTCCTGCATATTCGGGGCCTATTCTTTGTTGAGCAGCAGCAGATATTTTTCTTTCAAGCCAAACTGTAACTAAAACACCTACCACTGCCGCTACTAAAACTAATAGCATAGGCAGGGGGAGCCAAATTATATGAGCAATTTCACTAGACAGGCCAAAACCTTTTAAGAATTCATTAAAACTATATTCGAGGTCTAATCCGTATTCCAAAATTTTTATGTTATTTACTTAATAGATTAACTCTTCACAAACAATATGTGTGTTTTTTATGAAAAGCTGCAAATATTATTCTCTATTTTCTAGGCTTATCCAATTTCTTGGTGCTGAACCAGTATAGATTTGCGATGGTCTAAAAATTCTATTTGCTCCAAGTTGTTCTCTCCAATGAGCTAACCAACCAGCAACTCTAGATATAGCAAAAATTGGAGTAAATAAATCACGAGGAATACCAAGTTTTCTATAAACAAGACCAGAATAAAAGTCCACATTAGGGAATATACCCTTAGGTCCAAGTCTTGGTATTGCCTCTGCTTCTAGTGATTTAGCAACTTCATACATTTCATCTGCTCCAAACCTAATAAAGAGCTCTTCTGCCAGTTTTTGAAGAATAATAGCTCTTGGATCTTTGACTTTATATTCTCTATGACCGAAGCCCATTATCTTACTTTTATTTTTTATTGCGTTATCCAAAAAAGAAGCTGCATTTTCTGGGGTTTTGATTTCTTCTAACATTGCAATTACATCCTCATTGGCTCCTCCATGCAGTGGGCCAGCAAGAGTTCCAACTGCAGAGGCGATTACAGCATATGGGTCTGTAAGAGTACTTGCAGTCACTCTAGCGCTAAATGTACTTGCGTTTAAACTATGTTCTGCATGTAGAATCAAACATCTATCAAAAACTTTTGCAGCTATAGGATCTTGTTCTTTTTCAGTCAGCATATATAAAAAATTTGATGAGTAAGTTAAATCATCTCTAGGTTGGATTGGGTCTTGTCCTTTTCTAATTAGTTGAAACGCAGCAATCATTGTGGGAATTTTTGCTATTAGTCTTATCACTGCGTTGTAGATGTAATTGGGATCATCTATTGCTCTACGTGAATAAAATAACCCCAAAGAAGCCGCACTAGATTGAAGAGCATCCATAGGATGACCTGTTGCAGGGAAACATTTCATCATATCTCTGACTCTAAAACTTAACCTTCGATGCATCTGAACTTCTTGTTCAAAATCTCTTAGTTGCATAGCCGTGGGCAATTCACCCCAAATCAATAGGTAAGCAGTTTCTAAAAAACTACTTTTTCTGGATAGTTCCTCAATAGAGTACCCCCTGTACAATAATTTACCTTTGTTGCCGTCAATATCACAGATAGATGAATTAGTAACTGGGACACCCTCTAATCCTGGTTTTAAAATTAGTTTGTTATTGTCCAATTGCTTAATTCAATATCAAATACTTATAGATTAAAGATAGTCAAATAATTTTTAATTAACCACAAGTTATTAACTTCACAAAAATTTCATATGATTGACTTTGAAGCTCAATTTAATAACTTTATTAAGGTATTTTTAAACTTGTTTCTGTATAAAGAATTGGATTTTTTTCTGGAATAGATTGACTTATGATTTCTAGATATTCTTCATTTGATATTTTTAAAATATTTCTAATGAGAAAATTAAGATCTTCCAAATCAGGTAAATATTTAATTTGATTGGAATTTTCATCTTTGATATCAACTTTTGTATAAAGAAAAGTAGATTTGTCTTTATAACTTTTTAGATTGAAAAAATTTTTTGAGATTGTTTTTAGTTTTTTACTATCTATTAAAAAATTACTTATGAATTGCAAACCTCCTGATTCTATTGAATAGATATTTTCAAAAGTAAATTGTTTTATTGCATCGTTTTTTTCTTCAAGAATATCTTTGGAATATATTGAGTAAATATCTTCATTTTGTTTCAAAGTATATTTGTTGAAATTTTTTAGTTTTTTCAAAGTACTTAAATCAAATTGATTTTCAGTATTCTTTTCAAATGTAAAAAGCCAATCTTTTTTTGAATTGAGAATTAAGATGTTTTGATTTGTATTTTGATTAAAATCTTCAAAAAAACTTAGTTCAAAATTATTTATAAAAGATTTTAGATATTTTTCAAAATTTTTAATTTCAGTAAAAATTAAAACTTGAGGATTATCTTTATTCGTATTTTCTTTATTTATAAACTGATCATAAGCAACAATATCAATATTTTTTTTATTATTTAGTAAATATGATTTTAATATTATATGTTTATTTTTTAAGTGAAATGTTGTAGCTATAATGTCCTCATTTTTATTAGTAAAAATTTCTTTATCAAAAAATATACTTTCCTCAAATTTCTTTGTGAATAATATATTTTTTTGATTTTTGAGTCCAAAAAGTTCTCCCTCATATTGAAATTTTTTTTCTTTAATATCATTACCAGAGCTAATACTATTTTTAATCAATTTTTTATCAGAGGAAGCAATTATATAATTATCGTCTGTTCGGTATATATAGTTAAGAAAATTTATTTTGTTTTCTCTATTAATTGAAATTATCTCATCAATCTGATCAATTTTATTAGGCAAATTTAATAAATCGTCTATTGTTTTTTCTGGCTTAATTTTGAAAACAATCAAAATATCATCTTTTAGCTTTTTATTATTTTCAAAAGTTGAGATTATAAGTTCATTATTATAGATATCTTCTAATTTATTGTTGCCTAGATCTATTCCTAAGTAATCAAATATAGAGTCTTTTATTAAAGAAAATTTATCTTGATTGATTGGATTTTGATCTGTTTCATTATTATTAACAAAATTAAAAATATCTAAATTTGAAATAAATAGTAATTTATTGTTTTTAGGTGCATATTTTAAGATATTTAGTTGCTCAATATTTGTACTTTGTTCCTTATTTTTATTAGTAGAAACTTTTTTAAAACCAAAAAAAAGTAATAGAGATAATAATAGGATTATTGCTACTACTCTAAGTTTCATTATCAATGTTTATTTTTATTTTTAACAATAAACTTCCTACTGCAACTTAATTTATTAAATTGTAAATAACATATAATTTATCCTATAAATTGGGAAGTTATCCAAAATCTATAAATGCTTCTAGTCTCAATGATTGGTTTAATTCTGAGAAAGAAGATCCAGTCTTGATTGATGTAAGAGAGCAGTCAGAGATTGAACTGGCTCGTTTCTCAAAAGAATTTTTACATATACCAATTAGTAAAGTCACTTCTGAATATGTTGAAGAAGTATTTGCTGGTTTATTAGATAGAGAAATTGTAGTTACCTGTCATGCAGGAATAAGAAGTTATAACTTTTCTCAATGGTGCTTGGATAATAATATTGTGAGCGAAATATGGAATTTGGAGGAGGGTATTGATGGATGGAGTAGATATATTGACCCATCAATACCAAGGTATTGATTAAATATCTAATGAAGATGCAACAGTATTAACATCTTTGTCGCCTCTTCCAGAGCAATTGATAACTATGTGAGTATCTTTTTCAAGAGTAGGGCATAATTTATCTAACCAAGCAAAGGCATGGGAAGTTTCAAGTGCAGGTATAATTCCTTCTAGTTCACTGACAAGTTTTAAAGCGTCTAAAGCTTCTTGATCTGTTACTGATCCATATTCTGCTCGACCTATATCTTTTAAATGGCTATGTTCAGGTCCTACTCCAGGATAATCTAAACCTGCGCTTATTGAGTGAGCTTCTTGTACTTGACCATTATCATCTTGCAAGAGAAGACTCATTGATCCATGCAAAATTCCAACTGACCCTTTAGTGATAGTGGCAGCATGTTTGTCTGTATCAACTCCGCTTCCTGCGGCTTCAACTCCAATAAGACGCACAGAAGTTTCTTTAACAAAAGGATGGAAAAGCCCCATTGCATTTGATCCCCCACCTACACAAGCAAGCAAAATATCGGGAAAAGATCCAAATGATTCCAAACATTGTTTTTTAGTTTCTTCACCTATAACTGCATGAAAATCTCTCACAATCTTTGGGAAAGGGTGTGGGCCGGCAACAGATCCTAAAATGTAGTGTGTGGTTTCGACATTAGAAACCCAATCTCTAATGGCTTCGCTAGTGGCATCCTTAAGTGTTGCAGTTCCAGAATTTACAACTTTAACTTCAGCTCCTAGAAGTTTCATTCTGAAAACGTTAAGGGATTGCCTTTTTATATCTTCAGCACCCATGTAGATAATACATTTCAAGCCAAATCTCGCACAAACAGTAGCAGTAGCAACTCCATGCTGACCTGCTCCAGTTTCTGCAATTATTCTTTTTTTGCCCATTCTTATTGCCAGTAAAGCTTGTCCGAGGGCATTATTAATTTTGTGAGCCCCAGTATGATTTAAATCTTCTCTTTTAAGCCATATTCTAGGAATTGCTTGTTTAGTTTTGTAATGTTCAGTAAGTCTTTTGGCTTCATAAAGTGGTGTTTCTCTTCCTACATAAGTCTTAAGTAGATGATTTAATTCTTCTACAAAAAGTTTATCTTTCCATGCATTAGATGCAGCTGTTTCAAGCTCAAAAAGAGCAGGCATTAGCGTTTCAGGAACATATTGACCACCATATTTTCCAAATCTTCCCTCTTTGGAGGGTTGATTTAAATCGTCATTTTTATAGTTTTGATCTTTGCGAGAAAATGTACTTACCACTTTTTCTATAGAATAAGTATTAACTAACTATAGATTATATTGAAAATAATGGGAAAAAAGAATTGGATCGAATTTGATAATCAAGAAAAAAAATCAGAAGAACCAGCTAAGGTAGGTACTGTTAATAAAAGATCAAAAATAAATATTTCAAAACAAAAAAAAGGTAAAAAGGGAAAGACTGTAACTTTAATTAGAGGTTTAGGCGATGAAGATGAAATCTTATTAAAAGAATTACTAAAAAAAATTAAAGTTTTTTGTGGGACTGGAGGAACATTGATTGATAGAAATATCCAGTTACAGGGTGATATGGTATCGAAATCAATTGAGTTTCTTCGTAAAGAGGGATTTCATAATTTATGAAGCAAGGGTTAGGATAGGTTTTTAATTTTGATGATGCAAAAAATGAAAGAACAAGATCAAACAAAGTCAACCAATATAAAGTGGCACAATTTAACTATTGACAGAGAAAAGTTAGAGAAAATGAGAGGTCATAAAGGTATGGTTATCTGGTTTACAGGTTTATCTGGTTCAGGTAAAAGTACTTTGGCCAACGCTTTAAATGAAGTTTTACACCTAGATGGTTTTTCGACTTATGTGTTGGATGGAGATAATATTAGACACGGTTTATGTAAAGATCTTGGTTTTTCGGATGAAGATAGAGAAGAAAATATAAGAAGAATTGGCGAAGTTGCGAATTTATTTATGAATGCTGGGATAATAACTATTACAGCATTCGTTTCGCCATTTATTAGTGATAGAGATAAGGTGAGAAAAATTATTGGATCTAATGATTTTATTGAAGTTTATTGTTCTGCTGATATCAAAGTTTGTGAAAATAGGGATACTAAAGGTCTTTATAAGAAAGCTCGTTTGGGTGAAATTAAGGAATTTACAGGGATTTCTAGTCCATATGAAGCTCCTCATAATCCCGAAATTGTTGTTGATACAGGTTCGTTAGATTTAAATGATTCCGTTGAAAAAGTTATTAACTACCTTAAAAAAGAAAACTTTCTAAACAAGGCCTAATAGAAAAATATTAGTTCATTTATTTTGAAGATAATTGTCAGGTCCAATAGTTGATAACTTATTATTTTTATTTCTTACCTGTGAATGTAGATTTTCTCTGAATTCTTTTAAATTTTTCTTTATGGATTCATCAAATAAACTGATCATCTCAATTGCCAATAATCCAGCATTCTGTCCTCCATTAATTGCAACTGTTGCAACTGGAATTCCAGCGGGCATTTGAACGATTGATAAAAGAGAGTCAATTCCCTTCAGTGTCTTACTCTCTACTGGTACTCCAATTACAGGAATGCAAGTTATGGATGCCAGCATTCCTGGAAGATGAGCAGCACCCCCAGCACCGGCAATAATTACTTTTATGTTTTCTGATTCTGCATTTTTTGCATATTCCATCATTTCAATAGGTGTTCGATGTGCAGAAAGTATACAAACTTCAGTTTTTATTCCAAATTCTCTTAAAATATCAATGGCTGGTTTTAATGTATTTAGATCTGAATCACTACCCATTACGACAGCAATTTTATAAATATCTTTAGAATTTAACTCTGACAAAATAACAAATCAATTCTTTCCTATAATGGCGCGCAATTAATTTGGCGCCAGTTAGTTAGTATGAAAAGAATAAATTTTCATAGAATATTATGACGTCAAATAAGATTATCGAAAAAAGTGAAGTCAGGGAGTATTTTAATGGTACTGGCTTTGAAAGATGGAATAAAATTTATAGTAAATCTGATGAAATTAATACAGTTCAGAAAAATATTAGGAAAGGACATCAAAAAACTGTAGATGATGTAGTCACATTCATCAAAAATTATCCTGAACTAACAAAAAAAAGTTATTGTGATGCAGGCTGTGGTGTAGGAAGTCTTTCCATACCTTTACTAAGACTCGGTATAAAAGAACTGCAGATGAGCGATATTTCTTCTGAAATGATTAAAGAAACAAAAAAACGCATTCATGAATTAGGTTTGAATCAAGGTAAAATAAAATATGAAGTTTGTGATCTGGAAAAATTAAAAGGATTATTTGATGTTGTAGTTTGTCTGGATGTATTTATTCATTATCCTCAACCGGTTGCAGAAGAAATGGTTCAACATCTATGCGATTTAAGCAAAGAAAAACTAATCGTTAGCTTTGCTCCTTATACTCCAGTTCTTGCTGTTCTAAAAAATATTGGAAAATTATTTCCAGGGCCAAGTAAAACTACAAGAGCATATACATTGAAAGAAAAGGGTATTATTAATGCTGCTAAAAAAAGAGGATTTAAAGTTGTTAAAAAGAAATTAAATCAAGCTCCTTTTTATTTTTCAAAACTAATTGAATTCGAAAAAATTAAATAATTTATTTTACTAAATGATTTTCAAGTGCATAACGAACTAATTCTGTTCGGCTAGATGTACCTGTCTTGATAAAAAGTCTACTTACATATTTCTCAACATTTCTAATAGATGTTTCAAGCTGTCTTGCAATTTCTTTATTCATCAGTCCCTCTGCTACTAGTTGAAGCACACTTGCTTCTCTTGGAGTAAAACTAGGAAGATTTATTTTATTTTCTGGATTAGTCTGGTTTTGGTCTGTGAGCATAGATTTTATTTCAGTAATTTGTTTTGCCATTTTGCTTACGTCAATATCTGCGAATCGTGCCGCTTCTTTTAATAATCGTTCTTGTCTGTTGATTACATTTTTAACTCTTGCAGCTAATTCATCGGGATCGAAAGGTTTGGAAATATAATCATCAACTCCTGCAAGATAACCTTCTGTTCTGTCTAGGGTCATTCCTTTTGCAGTTAGAAAAATAACTGGAGTTCCTCCTAATTTTTCATCCTCTCTAATTTTTTCTAATAAAGCATAACCGTTGGCTCGTGGCATCATAATATCGCTAATTATCAAATCAGGGAAAATTGTTTGAGCTTTTTCCCAACCATCCTCTCCATCAACTGCAATAAATATTTCAAAGCCTTCATCTTCTAGAAATGTTTTAACAGCTGTTCTTAAACCAGGCTCATCATCAACTAATAAAATTCTTGATTTTCTTACCGATTCATTATTTATTTGATTAATTTCATTCATTTTTTTAATTCTTTAATTTGATTTTCTAGTAATAAACAGAATT
Organism: uncultured Prochlorococcus sp.; assembly: GCA_902571335.1. Lineage (GTDB taxonomy): Bacteria > Cyanobacteriota > Cyanobacteriia > PCC-6307 > Cyanobiaceae > Prochlorococcus_A. The sequence continues at coordinate 62,447 of CACGBT010000004.1, forward strand.
TTATATACTAAACATAATGCTATCAACTCCCATACTACTAGACTATCAATCTTCGACTCCTTGCTCTAAAGATGTCGTTGATTCTATGAAACCTTTTTGGAGTGAGATATTTTCTAACCCTGCAAGCAAATCTAATTTGGCGGGGATTAACGCAAGCGCTATATTGGAAGCCTCAAGAGAAAAAATAGAACAAAGTTTATTTCTTAAGAATAAAAAAGTTATTTTTACAAGTGGAGCAACTGAATCTAATAACTTAGCCTTATTAGGTTTTGCTAGAAATTTCTATAAAAAAACAGGAAATTATGGACATATTATTACCTTAAAAACAGAGCATAAAGCTGTTTTGGAGCCCTTAAACCAACTAAAAAAAGAGGGATTTATAGTTACAGAAATTATTCCTGAGAAAGATGGCTTAATTTCAGAAGAACAATTCAAAAAAAATATAAGAGAAGATACATTTCTGGTTAGTTTCATGTTGGCAAATAACGAAATAGGAGTTATTCAGCCCATAGAAAATATTTCAAAAATATGTAAGTCAAGAGGAATAACATTCCACTCTGATTTTGCACAATGTTTAGGTTATATGGCGTTAGACAATCTTTTATCAGATGTAAACATGATAACGATGAGTTCTCATAAAATATATGGTCCTAAAGGGATAGGACTTCTTCTGATTGATGAAGAAATTAATCTTGAGCCTTTAATTGTTGGAGGAGGTCAGGAATATGGTCTTAGGTCTGGCACATTAGCTCTTCCTTTAGTAGTTGGCTTTGCTAAAGCAATAGAGTTAGCAGTTTTTAATCAAAAAAACAATGCTGAGAAATTACTTTTTTATAGAAATAATCTTTTAGAAGGGTTGTTAAAAAATAATTCTGGTTTATTAATTAATGGCTCCATAGAAAAAAGATTACCTCACAATTTAAATTTGACTGTATTGGATTTAAACGGAGCAAAGTTTCATAAACTTTTAAAATCTAAAATAATTTGTTCTACTGGATCTGCATGTAGTAATGGTGAACCATCTCATGTTTTATTAGCCTTAGGTAGATCTATTAAAGAAGCAGAATCTTCAATAAGGTTAAGTATTGGGTTAAGTACTAATTCAAAAGATATAAAACAAGCAATTCATATTCTTACAGATACGATCAGATCATTACGATAGAAATGATTGAGTTTTAATTTAATTGAGCAATTCTTAATTTTCCACTTCTAGCTCTTTTATTAACTTCGACTTCTTGATCGGAAGGAGTTATTGGCTTTTTTGTCAGGTTTTTTAGTCTTTGATCATTCTTAAAACAACTTTTAACTAACCTATCCTCAAGAGAATGAAAACTAATAACAGAAATAATACCCCCTGGCAAAAGCCATTCAGGTACAATTTGCAAAAATTTTTCTAATACTTCAATTTCTTTATTAACAGCAATTCTTAGTGCTTGAAATGTTCTTGTTGCTGGATGTATTTTTTTATATCTTTGTTTTGGTGGGAAGCAGCCTGCAATAGAGTAAGCCAACTCTTTTGTCCCAGAATATTTTCCATTTTCCTTCAAATCCAATTTTATTTTCCTAGCAATCTTTCTTGATAATCTCTCATCCCCATATTTATAGATTAGGTTAGCTAGCTCTTTTTCATTTAAAACTTCAATTAATTTCTCTGCATCAACATCAAGCAAAGGATTCATGCGCATATCAAGCGGACCATCTTTTTGGAAACTAAATCCTCTTTTAGGGTCATCAAGTTGGTTACTATTTACTCCAAGATCTGCAATCACAAAAGAAACTTTTTCTTTTGGTACAAAATCCGCAAAATTTGAAGCCCTTATATCAATCCTACTTTTAAACTCATCAAGTTTTTTTAATGCTGATTTTCTTGCGAATGGATCTTGATCAAGTCCAATTATATTTAAATCCGAATATTTTCTCAATAAATGATAAGAGTGCCCGCCTCCGCCTAAAGTTGCGTCTATTCCCTTAAGTTGATTGTTATGTATAAGTGGGTAATGCTCTAATGAGGCCATAATCTCATCTGTCATAACTGATTGATGATTGAAAAAAGATGAATCAGATAGGTCAGTTTGCATAACTTTCGACTAAGATTTGTTTAGAAGTTAAATTTCGAATGGCTCAGCTAGAGACTAGAACAGAACCAATGGTGGTCAATTTTGGCCCTCACCATCCTTCAATGCATGGGGTTTTAAGGTTAGTTGTAACTCTTGATGGTGAGAATGTCATTGATTGTGAGCCAGTAATTGGATATTTACATAGAGGAATGGAAAAGATAGCTGAAAATAGAACAAATGTAATGTATGTCCCATATGTAAGCAGAATGGATTATGCAGCTGGAATGTTTTATGAAGCTATTGTAGTAAATGCTCCTGAAAGATTAGCTAATATTCCAGTTCCCAAAAGAGCTAGTTACATCAGAGTTCTTATGCTCGAACTTAATCGTATTGCTAATCATCTTTTATGGCTTGGTCCCTTTTTAGCAGACGTAGGAGCTCAAACTCCATTTTTCTATATTTTTAGAGAAAGAGAGATGATCTATGATCTCTGGGAAGCTGCTACTGGACAAAGACTAATAAATAATAATTTCTTTAGGATAGGCGGTGTCGCATGTGATCTCCCATACGGATGGTTAGACAAATGTATAGACTTTTGCGATTGGTTTGGTCCTAAGATAGATGAATACGAAAAATTAATTACAAATAATCCAATTTTTAGAAAAAGAATTGAAGGTCTAGGAACAATACAAAGAGAACAGGCAATTAATTGGTCTTTGTCTGGGCCAATGCTTAGAGCTTCTGGAGTTTCCTGGGATTTAAGGAAAGTCGATAGTTATGAATGTTATGACGATTTTGATTGGCAGATTGCTACGGAAAAAGAAGGAGATTGTTATGCGAGATATCGAGTAAGAGTTGAAGAGATGAGACAATCACTAAGCATCATTCGCCAAGCCTGCAAAATGATTCCAGGAGGTCCAACAGAAAATTTAGAAGCTCAAAGAATGGCGACTGAAGATAAGAAAAGTGAAATATTTGGTATCGACTATCAATATGTAGCTAAGAAGGTTGCTCCAACTTTTAAAATTCCTAACGGAGAATTATATACAAGATTAGAGTCCGGCAAAGGAGAAATAGGTGTATTTATTCAAGGCAATAATGAAGTTACCCCATGGAGATTTAAAATCAGAGCAGCTGATTTAAATAATCTGCAAATATTGCCTCATATTCTTAAAGGTGCCAAAATCGCTGATATTATGGCAATCCTTGGTTCAATAGATGTCATTATGGGATCTGTTGATAGATAATTTCTTTAAATGAAACCCTCTGACTGGTTAATATTGCAGAAGAAGGTAAGGTTTGGTGATTGTGATTCTGCAGGTGTAATTCATTTTCATAACTTATTAAAATGGTCGCATGAAGCTTGGGAAGAAAGTATTGAAATCTATGGGATTCCTTGTCATGATATTTTTCCAGATTTTTCTATACGTAAAAGTCAAATTATTTTTCCAATAGTAAATTGTGAAGCAAACTTTAATGCGCCTATAAAAATTGGAGATTTATTAAAAGTAAAAATTGCCCCTCATAAAATTAATACTCATTTGTTCCAAGTAAATAGCTTTTTTATAAAAAATGGAAATAAAGTAGCAGAAGGGAAAATTATACACTGTTCTTTAGATGTTGATTCAAGAAATAAAATAGAAATTCCCGATCAGCTAGAAAGATGGATAGAGGCCTCTAATGTGAGTACAAATTTAAAAGAATGCTGATTATTATTTTTTAAATTTATAGTTTATTTTTTCTGTAATGCTATTTTTGTTTTTAACAATCCACTTTTCAGGCTTTTCATGTTTAGGCCAACTTTGAGAAAAATTTTTTAATAAATTTAAAGAAATTTCAATATTTTTATCATTTGTAAGTTCACTAAATTCAACTATTACTTTAATTTTATTTCCCCATAATTTGTTAAATACTTTCGAAATATTGAATTTATTAATTGGGATATTTTCTTTCATAATGAAATCATTTAATCTAGATTCAATTACTTCAGGGAAAACAACTTCTCCTCCTGAATTAAAGGCATTATCACTTCTTCCCACAAATTTTAAATAGTAAGAATTATTTATTTGCTTAATTTCACCTAAATCACTTGTTTGCCACCACCCATTTTTATTTTTGAAATTTTCAGTTTTTAAAGAATCTATTATTTCGATTCCAATTCTGGCTGATTTTATTTCGATTAATCCTTGTGCGTTAATTCTTATTTTTGTATCAGGTAGTATTTCTCCAACATTTTTAAAACCCATTAAGAATTCTTTTGGTTTTAAACTCGTAACCATTGCTGCTGTTTCAGTTGAGCCGTAACAAGGTGCTAATTTTATTTTTTCTTTTATACATTGTTCTGCAGTTTCGTCTGAAATTGAAGCTCCACCTACCCAAATTAGATCAAAAATTTTCAGCCAATTAATTCCATCTTTTTGAGCTAAAAGTCTTTGTAATTGGGTAGGTACTAATGACGTAATCAAGTGTTTTTTGTTTTTTTTAAATTTAATTGTGAAAAGTAAAAGTTCTCGAGTTTTTTTTATCAAATTCGGAGAAATATTAATACAATCACATCCCCATGTTTGACTTCTAAAAATTGGCATTAATCCACTTATATGGTTCAGGGGTAAAGTATTTAAAATTAAGCAGTTTTGTAATTCAAATCCTTGCTCTATTAGCCATTGACCTGATGTAGTTGCAGATAATTTAAGATTATTTAAATGGTGAAAACATTGTCTCGGTTTTCCAGAACTCCCACTACTGTTTAAGATAATTGCTGGCCCATTTTCAGTAATTGAATCTAATACATCTTTGTCTTCATAGAATTTGTTTTTTACATAAATAATTTTATTCTCTCTAATCTTTTCAATAATTTTTTCTACAGATTGAGTTTCGTTATTTTCAACTTCAATAGTATGAATTTTATTTTTCATAGTTGATCCCATATCGTTTTTGCTTCATTTAAAAATAGAAACGAATTAGGGAATTTATTCATTGCTAGACCAGGAACTTTTGGTGTTGGTCCTTGTAATTGTAGAGAAGATAAATGATGGAGCCATCTCTTTCCTATTCCAGTTTCAAATGAGGTACTTATAGATATTAAAGCTTTTTTATTTTCTAATTCTCTTAAAAGCTTAACTGGATTATTTTCTTGAGAAGGCCTTCTAATTTGCCAACCCTTCCACTCATCAATCAAAGTTGGAAATTTTAAAAGTGATTCGTCTAAAGCTATTGGAATTTTTTTGTTTAGTTCTGTGAGTCCATCAATATCATCAACACAGAGAGGTTGTTCTAACCAATCTATATTTTTATTATCTTTCAAAATATCAGCCCATCTATTAGCTATCTCTCTTCCCCAAGAACCATTAGCATCTATTCTTAACTTAATATTATTACCTATTTTGCTTAAAATTTCTTCTAATTTTGCTTCTTCCTCATGGTTATTTTTTAGTGCTACTTTCCATTTTAAGGTTAATGATTTTCCAATATCACAATGTCTTTTTTTAATATTATTTAGATCTGAAACTACATTTTCATGATTTAACAATATGGCTGTTTTACCAATTTCATCAAAGTAGTAGTTTTCTTTAAAAATTATTTTTCCATTAATCTCAGCTAATGCAGAATTTATTGCAGATTGAATGCATGGGTGAAAAATATTTATTTGCTCAGATAAATTAAATTCCTCTATATACTCAGGGATCGTATCTAGTTGTTTCGCGCACTTTTTTAAGTCTTTTTTATGTAGCGGTGAAACTTCTCCAAACCCTATTTTTTTATCATTACTTATTAATTTAATTATCCAACCAGATTTTGTATGGTAATTGGTTTTAGAATTTTCTACTTTGGCCGATAACTTAAAGCTATAAGATTTTTTTTGAAATATTAAGTTCATTTCTTTAGCAAGTAATTAAATATTAATCCTGTGATTAAACCAATTCCATTAAGAGTTTGAAATTTTATTGCGATGAATTTGCAATTTTTTATTGCAGAAGGTTTTGCATACGAAGATTTTAATAAATTTATAAGTCTTGTTGCTTGAGGGAAACTAAGCAAATAAAGGATGCAAAAAACTGGAATAAATCCATAAACTATTGTGAAAAGTTGAAAAATATATATTGTAAAAATTATCCAAGGCACAAATTGAGAACCTTTTTTTGCCCCTAAGCGAACTAAAGGTGAATTTTTCCCATGCTTTTTATCTTCAGAAATTTGATGAAAATGAGAACAAAATAACACAAGAGTTGTTGCCAAGGAAGGTCCTGAACCAAGTAATAAAGAAACTTTCCATGGAATATCTTCGAAGTAAATATTAGACGGATTTAACGCAATTAAGACTGCAGAGTACGCAAAAGGTCCAAATGCAAGCCAGCATAATGGTTCTCCTAAACCTTGATAGCCTAATCTAAAAGGAGGACCTTGATATAAGTATCCTAAGAAGCAGCAAGCTGCCACCAAAATAAAAATGTTTATATTTGTTGATACTGAAATAATTAAAATTATTAATAAACCAATAACTAAAGATGTATATGCAATAAATGAAATTATTTTTTTATTTTTTACAAGATTTATAATTGAATGGAATTTAAATTCATCGATTCCTGTTTCTGCGTCGTATAAATCATTAGTTAGATTTTCCCAAAGTAATATCAAAATTGCAGCTAAAGTAAATGAAATCAAATTATAAATTTTTACCTCTTCATATTGATTGAGCAAGTAAGCCCCTGTTATTAAAACTGGAAGTATGGCCACAGAATAAAGAGGCCATTTTATTGCTTTTTTCCATAATTTTTTTTTATCTTCGTCCATTTTTAATTAACACGCAAAATTAGATAAGTATTGGATGTAGTTTATAAATTGAGTTACATTTTTTACTTTATTGCATCATTTTTAGTTATTTTCAATAAGTAATGAAAAATGATTTAAACTTAACAGATTTTTTAAAAGATGTATTTTCCTCTTTCGATAAGAAAGTTGAAAATTCTGGATTAGTAAGTATTTGTGTTGATATTCCTTGTATTGATTTATTTCAAGTTTATGAATTGTTAATAAATCAATATCCGTTTTCTTCATTTTGGGAGGAATCTGATGGCATTTCATATATAGCTTTCGAGAAGTGTAAATATGTTACTCTGGATGGCCCAAAAAGATTTGAGGTAGCAAAAGAGTTTAATTCTGAGAATTTTAAAAATTTAATTAACTTAACTAATGAATCGCATAATTCTGCACTTTCAAAAATAATTTATTTATTTTCTTTCTCTGAAAATTTGAATAATAAGAATTTACCTTCAGATATCCCTAGTTTGGAAGCAATTTTGCCAAAAATATTAATTACTAAAAGTGGCAAGAATTGCTGGTTAAGAATCAATGGTCATGTTGAAGGTAAATCATCATTAAGAACATTAATTGAAGAAATATGGACAATTAGAAATCAAGTTATTAATTCTGGCTCAGAATTAATAAAATCATCTGGCTTAAAAACTAGTTTTGATTCCCCTTTTATTGATGATTTCTCACGCTCCTTAGAAACTTCTAAAACAAACATGAAAAAAGTAGTAAATAGAGGAATTCAATTAGTAGAGAAAGATATCCTCGAAAAGATAGTTTTAGCGAATAGGATTAAAATAAAACTTAAAAATAAATTAGATTTAGTAGAAATTTTAAAAAGATTTAAAAAGAAGCAACCAAATACATGTAGATACGTTTGGAAAAGGAATAGTAAGGATATTTTGTTTGGAGCATCTCCAGAAAAATTATTTTCTTTCTCTAAACCTAATTTAACTTTAGAGGCTCTTGCTGGAACTATCTCTACTAATTCAAATTTTAAGAAACTCCTAAAAAGTACTAAAGACTTAAAGGAACATAATTATGTAATACAACATTTGATTAAATCTTTAGAAGTTTCAAAAATAAAAAACTTTAAAAAAAGTGATATCAAGGTAAATTCATTTGGAGATATTTCTCATTTGCAAACACTCATTTTCTCTAAAGTTGAAAATATTTGTCCTTTTGAATTGCTTAAAAACTTACATCCATCTCCAGCTGTTTGTGGATACCCAAAAAATGCAGCATTGGATTGGATAAACACTCTTGAGTCTTTTCCTAGAGGAAATTATGCTTCTCCAATGGGTTGGGTTGATTCATCAGGCAATGCTTCATTTCTTTTGGCAATAAGAGGCGCAAGATGTATTGAAGAAAATATTGAATTTACTGCAGGTTCAGGTATAGTTTCTGGCTCTGTTTTAGAGAAAGAAATAGATGAGATTAAATTAAAATTTGAATCTATAGTAAAACAGATATTTTGCGCTAAAAAACCTAGATAATTTCTACTAATTTTTCAATAACTTCCTCTGAAACATTTTTATTGGATAAATTTTCTATTTCTCTTAAACCTGTTGGACTGGTTACATTAATCTCGCTAAGCATTCCATTTATTACATCAATACCTACAAAAAATAAACCCTCATCTTTGAAGTGTTGAGATAATTCTGAGCAGATACTTTTTTCTTTTTCTGTTAATAATGTGGGTTCAGCCTTGCCTCCCATCGCTAAATTACTCCTAAAATCGCCTCCTTGAGGAATCCTATTTATTGATCCAATTGCTTCTCCGTTTACGATAATTATTCTTTTATCACCCTCTATGACTTCAGGAATAAATTTTTGCATCATAACGGGTAATTCTTCTTGAGAAGTGATTAATTCAATGATTGATTTAATTCCTGGAGAATTTTTATTTATCCTTATAACACCTTGACCACCTTTTCCTCCTAAAGGTTTTATAACTACTTCATTATTTATATTTGCAAAATTAATAAGATCTTTTACCTTACTCGCAACTATTGTAGGTGCCATTAAGTGGCTGTATCTTAAAGCACCTAGCTTTTCATTCCACGCTCTTAACGATGAGGGTTTGTTTATTACTTTTACTCCTTTTCTTTCGGCAACTTCTAAAAGATGGGTTGCATATAAATAAGCCTCATTTACAGGAGGATCTTTTCTCATCCAAATGCAATTAAATTCGGCGAGAGGTATGCAATCATTCTCTTTGAAAGAAATCCATGGAATTACTTCAACTTTTACGGAAGATGCCCATACTTCATCACCTCTAGCTTCCAGGTCTTGAGGAGTACAACTCCAGATTTCAATATTTTTTTTTGATGATGCTTGCATTAAAGCAGCAGTTGAATCTTTTAAGGGATTTATATTTTTAATTGGATCTATTACGAATAGAAATTTCATAAGATCTAGTTTAATAATGCTTCTAATTTATTTTCATTTTCTAATGCGTAGAGATCATCGCAGCCTCCGATACCCTCATTATCTATAAATATTTGTGGTAATGTTCTTCTACCATCAGCTCTTTCAATCATCAATGCTCTGGCATCTTCGTCGCCATCTATTTTATATTCTGTAAAATTTACATTTTTTTTCTTGAGTAGTGATTTTGCTCGAATACAGAATGGGCAATATTGCCAAGTATAAATTTCAACTTTGGACATTTTTTTAAAATAATACTTAGTTTATACTATTAAACAAAAGTGCTTGTTAGATTATAAATAACGATTAAATTCTATTTTGATAGATATTACAGATTTCAAAAAAGATCTTTCGGAACTAACAGAGCGCCTGGGTAATGCTCAGGATTGTCTTTGACGTTCCAAGATTAAAAGCGAAAAGGAAAGAGTTAGAGCAAATTTCTGCTCAGCCTGAATTTTGGGATAATCAAGAAGAAGCTAAAAAGCAAATGTTAATCCTTGATGATGTCAAAGTACAACTCGAATTGTTAGATAAATGGAAAACTTTTATTTCTGATGCTAATGCCTCTCTTGAGCTTTATTCTCTAGAACCCGAAGAGGAAATGATTTTAGAATCGCAGCTGGGATTAAAGAAATTAAGAGAGAATTTGGATAAATGGGAATTTGAAAGATTGTTATGTGGTGAATACGATAAGGAAGGAGCAGTAGTTTCTATTAACGCAGGTGCGGGTGGAACAGATGCGCAGGATTGGGTAGAGATATTATTAAGAATGTACTCTAGATGGGCCGATAATAATCAAATGAGCCTTGTCATTAATGAATTATCTCAAGGAGAAGAAGCAGGTATTAAAAGTGTAACGTTTGAAATTGATGGAAAATATGCATATGGCTATCTGCAACATGAAAAAGGAACTCATAGATTAGTAAGAATTTCTCCTTTTAATGCCAATGGCAAAAGACAAACCAGCTTTGCTGGGGTAGAGGTTATGCCAAAATTAGATGATAATATTTCACTTGATATACCTGAAAAAGATTTAGAAATTACAACGAGTAGATCCGGTGGAGCTGGAGGACAAAATGTTAATAAAGTAGAAACAGCAGTGAGAATTGTTCATTTGCCTTCAGGGATTTCAGTAAGATGTACTCAAGAAAGATCTCAATTACAAAATAAAGAAAAAGCTATGTTACTTTTAAAGTCTAAACTATTAGTGATTGCTAAAGAACAACGAGCTGCTGAAGTCGCTGATATTAAAGGTGATATTGTGGAAGCTGCATGGGGCAATCAAATAAGAAATTATGTTTTCCATCCCTATCAAATGGTAAAAGATCTTAGGACTATGCAGGAGACCAACGAGTTAGATAGTGTTTTAGATGGTGGACTTGACCCATTTATTCATGAATTATTACGTATGAATATTTCTTCTAATGAATCTATTGAATAACTAATGGAAAATAAAAACGAAATTTTAGAAAAAAAAGTTTCTCCTCCAAGTTTTATAAAGCTTGCTATGAGAAATATGGTAAGGAAAGGCTCAAAAAGTATTTCTCATTTTTCAATAACCTTTCTAGTTTTAATTGGGATATTAATACTTGTGGCCACAATAGGTAAGCCCAATATTCCAGTTTAAGAATGTATGAAAGAAAAAATTATTTCTGAAATAAATTTAGATTTGGTTTTTCAATGTAATGATTTCTCTCAATTTTCAAATAAGTTAAAAGATACTAAAACTCATCTTATTTTTGAATCTATTTTTTGGGAGAAAGTTTTTTTATCTTGGATAAATACTATATTAAAAAAAGAGGATTATGAATTACCAAATTATATTTTTGAAAAAAAATCTTTTTCATTAGGCTTACAGATAATATCTAATCAAGCAATTGCTTCTTTGAATAAGAAATGGATGCAAAAAAATGGTCCAACTGATGTTCTATCTTTTCCAATTATTTCTGATGAATCTCTAAATAATTTAGATCATATAGAGTTGGGAGATATTTTTATATCATTAGAGATGGCACTTGAGCAATCTTATGAATATAAACATTCAATCTATAGAGAGATGATCTGGTTGGCTAGTCATGGATTTTTACATCTTTTGGGATGGGAACATAATAATGAGCATGATTTAGAAAATATGTTAAATTGCCAAGAATATTTAATTACTCGATTAGATTAAAAATAAATGGAAAAAAAAATAAACTATTTAGAAAATAGAAAAGAATCATACAAAACTTCTAGTAATGTATTTATAAGTTTTAAGTATGCTTTCAGTGGTATTAGTTATGTATTAAAAACTTCAAGAAATTTTAAAATTCAATTAATTTTTGCAGTTGCAAGTTTAATAATTGGTTTTTTACTAAAAATTAGTCTAAGTAATTATGTTATTTTGATTGCAACAATAATGTCTGTTTTAATATTAGAAATATTGAACACATCTATTGAATCAATCGTTGATTTAGTAGTGAAAAAAGAATTTAGTATTTTGGCTAAAATTTCAAAAGATACTTCTGCAGGAGCAGTATTATTAGCTTCCATTAATTCTGTTATTATTGCTGTATATATCTTTTTTCCTAAAATAAAGTTGTTATTTTAAATCCATATAAATATGTTTCTTGTTATTGATAATTACGATAGTTTTACTTATAACCTTGTTCAATATTTAGGAGAACTTTCAGTTGAGCACGAAATAACTAAAGAATTAATAGTTAAAAGAAATGATGAAATTACTTTAGAAGAAATTATCAAACTAAATCCTGGTGGAATTCTCTTATCTCCAGGTCCAGGTAATCCAGATCAATCTGGAATTTGTCTGCCAATTCTAAAAAAATTATCTAAAAATATTCCGACCTTGGGAGTTTGTTTAGGTCATCAAGCTTTGGCCCAAGCTTTTGGAGGTAAGGTTATAGTTGGGAAAGAACTTATGCATGGTAAGACATCCAAAATATTTCATAATCAAAAAGGATTATTTAAAGATATCGAGACTCCATTTGTGGCTACTAGATACCATAGTCTTATAGTTGATTCAAGTTCTTTACCATCTTGTTTCGACATAACTGCGACTTTAGAAGACTCAACAATTATGGCTATCTCTCATAAAGAATATAAACATTTACATGGGGTACAGTTCCATCCTGAAAGTGTGTTGACGCAATTTGGTCATAAATTAATTAGTAATTTTCTAAAAATGGCTGAACAAAAGTAAAATAAAAAAAAATAATATTATGATTTCTCAAATTAAAAACTTTTTATTTTTGATATTAGTTAGCTCTTTTTTACCTACCTCATTATTGGCAAGGAACTTAGGAATAAAAAGTTTGGGACATAGTAGTTTTTTAATTACTAGTGCAGATAAATCTATTCTTATAAATCCCTTTAAAGCAATAGGTTGTGCAAGTAATTTAAAGGAGCCAAAAGAAGTCAACGTAGATTTTATTTTGGCTAGTTCTAGGCTTCCAGATGAAGGATATAACCCTAATGATCAATTAATGTTCGTTGAGCCAGGAATCTATCAATTTGAGGATATTTTATTAAATGGAATTTCTGTACCACATGACAGAGTAGATGGAAGAAGATTTGGGATGGCAACTGTTTGGAGTTGGGAGCAGAATGACCTTAAAATTGTTCATATGGGAGGAGCTGCTGGTGATATTGATATAAACAGTCAAATTATTTTGTCTGCTCCAGATATATTGTTTATTTCAATTGGAGGAGGAATAAAATCTTACAATGGTAAAGAAGCCTCAAAAATAGTTAAGCTTCTAAAACCTAATGTAGTTATTCCTGTTCACTTTGAAAGGGGCAAAAAAATTAATAAAGAATGTGATTTCTCAAATGCTGATTTATTTATCGAAAATATGAAAGATTTTAAAGTAAAATATGTTGGAAAAGATTTTCAAATAAAACCTAAAAGAATCGATCAAAATACAATTTATATTTTCAGTAATTAATTTTTTAAATCTAATATCTTGTAATTGTCCCAGAAAAAAATCATTTGTTCTTTAGTTCCAATACTAACCCTTATAGAATTACCGATATCTTTTTTGTTTTCCATACTTCTAATAAGAATACCTTTTTCTCTCATCTGTTGTATTAAGATTTTAGGATCTTTTTTTGGCCAAATTAAGAAATAATTACCTCCACTAAATTGAGTTCTGATTTTTGTTGATTTAAATTTATTTAAAATCCATTCCCTCGCCTTTTTTACTTCTAAAACATAATTATCAATATATGATTTGTCTTTAAGTGCTGCTAATGCAGCTGTTATAGCAAAGCTGTTTACATCATATGGTCCTGTAACTTTATTAATGTACTGAATTAAACTTTTATTGCCAAAAGTAAAACCTATTCTTAAACCAGCTAGACCTGCAGTTTTTGAAAGAGATTGAATTATTAGTATATTTTTATTCTTTTCAAAATCTATCGATTCAAGAAGACTATCTCCATTAAATTTTTCATATAGTTCATCAACAACTATTAATGAATCTTTATTGATATTGGCTAAATTAATTATTTCATGAGAGCTTAGAACAGTTCCTGTTGGATTATTTGGATTGCAAATAAATATTAACTTTGGATTATGCTTTATTATTTTTTCCCTAAATTCTTCGATGGGGAATAGAAAATTTTCTCCAATGTAAGAACAACTTATTTTTTTCATTCCTCGGATTTCTGCACAAGGAGAATAGTAACCAAAAGTTGGATTTGTTGTTAGAAATATTTGATCTTTTTCTCCAAAGCAATTGAAAATTGCATTTATTGCGGCATCTGCTCCATTGAAAATTCCGATTTCATCATTACCAAATTTCCTTGAATCAAGATATTTATCACATAAAAATTTTTTAAAAAAATTATATTCTGGATAAATTGAAATCTCATCTAATTTTATCGCTTGTAATGCCTCTAGAACCTTAGGACTTGGACCTAAAGTATTTTCATTAAAGTCTAAGCGGAGTAAATTTCTTCTATTTTCTAAAGGTGCAGAGTAAGACTGCATATTTATTATTTCTTCTCTTGGTTTTGGGAAAAGATTATTTAATGGATCAAAATCATTCATTACATTCTTTCTAAAGTTTCAATTCCTAAAAGCTCTAAGCTTAATTTTAGTGTTTTTGCAGTTAGGTCACATAAATTAAGCCTAGAAATTTTTATATTTTTTTCTTCTTTGAGGATTGGAACTTGATCATAGAATCTATTAAAAGTCTGACATAGCTCGAACAGATAATTGCATAATCTATTTGGCATTAAGTCTTTTTCAATAGAAATTATGACTTCATCGAACTTAAGTAATTTTCTGATAAGTTTCCACTCAGATTTATGTTCATAATTTACGTACTGAAAATCTTTAGAGTCATAAACAAAATTATTTTTTCTTTTAATTCCTAAAATTCTTACAAGTGTATATAACAAATAAGGAGCAGTATTACCATTTAGGGAAAGCATTTTATCAAAACTAAATTGATAATTGGTAATCCTATTTTGACTTAAATCTGCATACTTAACAGCTCCTAATCCAATAATTCTTGAAGTATTTGCAATAAACTCGTCGGTCTCATAACGATCTTCATCTTCTAATCTTTTCAATAAATCTTCTTTTGCTCTTCTAACTGCTTCATTTAATAAATCTTTTAGGCGTATTGTTTCACCTTCTCTTGTCTTTAGTTTTTTGCCATCAATTCCTTGAACTAACCCAAAAGGGACATGGTCTACTTGACAATTTTCTGGGATCCATTTTGCTTTTTTTGCAACTTGAAAAACTCCAGCAAAATGATTTGCTTGCCCATGATCAGTTACATAAATAATTCTTGAAGCATCATCGCCATTAGGAGGTTTATTGAATCTGTATCTTATAGCAGCAAGATCTGTAGTGGCATAATTAAAACCCCCATCTTTTTTTTGAATAATTAGCGGTAAAGGTTTGCCTTCTTTATTAGTCATCCCATCTAAAAATACACATTTTGCTCCTTGATCTTCTACTAATATTTTTTCTAAATTCAAATCATCAATAACTGATTTTAAGAAGGGATTATAAAAAGATTCACCTCTTTCTTCTATTTTTATTTTTAAATTTTTATAGATTTCATCAAATTCTTTCCTTGATTGATCACATAATAATTTCCAAGCTTTAATCGATTTAATATCTCCACTTTGTAACTTAACTACTTCCTCTCTAGATCTTTTTTGGAATTCAGATTCGTTATCAAATCTTTTTTTTGATTCTTTATAAAATTCAACTAAATCACTTATTTTGATCTTTCCTATTTCTTCTAGATCATTTGAATATAAATCTTTGAGCTGAGTAATAAGCATGCCAAATTGTGTTCCCCAATCACCAACATGATTGAGTCTTAATACTTCATAACCTCTTAACTCGAAAATTCTAGATATTGAGTCACCTATTATTGTTGATCTTAAATGCCCTACATGCATTTCTTTAGCAATATTAGGGCTAGAAAAATCTACAATAACTTTATTGGACAAACCACTATCTAAATCTTTTCTTATTAGAGGTATGCCAGCCCTATTGCATTGAATATTTGACTTAATTTCATTTATTAGAACCTCATCTTTTAATTTTATATTTATAAATCCAGGTCCAGCTATTTCTAGACTCTTACATAATTTTGATATGCTTATATTTTTATTTAAAAGGTTAATAAAATCATTAGAAATATCTCTTGGGTTCTTTTTATATATTTTAGATAAACTTAAACAAACATTACATTGATAATCACCAAATTCCTCTTTTGATGATTGTGTAATTAAATTTTTTCGAAGAATTTCGAATTCTCCTTTTTTATCATTTTTTTCAAGACTATCTAAAAGAGATTGTTCAAATTGTTTTGTTAATTCTTTAAAAATGATTAGCATTAATTATTCAATTATTTATCTATATAATTAATTAATATAACGCATACTCAAATCAATCCAATTACTTTTGGTGATTGAAGAACTTGTTGAAATCAAATCAATACCTTTTATTAGATATTTACTAATTTCTTCAGGGTTAATTCCAGAAACTTCTATTATCAAATTTTTATTTACTTCTTTTTTTAAGCTATTCATTGATAAATCTCTTAATTCTTGAACGTTTTTTTTGATTATTTCAGGGCTAAGTTCATCCAATAAGACACTATCTGCTCCTGCTAATACTGCTTCTTTTGCCTGTTCGATATTCTCAGCTTCAATTATGATATGAGTTGTAAAAGGCGAATTTAGTCGAATTTTTTTTACTGCATTATTAAGATTATCTGTCCATGCGATGTGATTTTCTTTTATCATGGCTGCATCGTATAATCCCATTCTATGATTGACTCCACCTCCGCATTTGAATGCATATTTTTCAAATATTCTTAAGCCAGGAGTCGTTTTCCTAGTATCTGCTAATTTTATATTTGTACCTTCTAACTTATTTACAAGATTCTTTGTGTATGTTGATATTCCAGATAAATGCATTGCTATATTTAAGCTTACTCTTTCACTAGCTAGCAAACTTTTTGAAGGCCCATATATTTCTAAGAGTTTTTGATCTTTAACAAATTGATCTCCATCAGAGATATTAAATTTTGGACTTATTTTTAAATCAATTTTTCTTAAAATTTCTTTTATAATTTCAACCCCGCAGAATATACCCTCTTCTTTTGCAATCCAATATGCATTACCATTCTCTTCTGTAATAGAGAAACTTGTAAGATCTCCCCTACCTATATCTTCATCGATCCAATTATCAATGATTTTACTTATTATTGGAGTATTTAAATCCACTAAACTAAGAAATAATTAATTAATAAAAATTAAACTGAAGTTAGAGAATTAACTATATATCACTATGTAATTTAACTCAAATTTATTTACCAATACAAAATTTAGAAAAAATATTATCTAGAAGTTCCTCTGTTAATTCTTGACCAGTTATTTTAGATAAGTTTTGAATTCCATCTCTCAGCTCAATTGATAACAAATCAAATGGCAATTTATTTTCAATTATTTGATCAGTATCATTTAAATTAGATAAGCAAGCAGACAAATTTGTTAGATGTCTTTCGTTTAAAAATATATTGATATTTTCTACTTGTTTTAATCCGCATTTTTTTATAATTATGTCTATTAATAATCTTTCACCATCATTATTCTTAATACTCATAAGAATTGTGTTTTTTAACTCATTTGAATTAATATTTTTGCAATCAATTAAATCTTTTTTATTGCCCAAAATAGTAATTAATTTTTCTTTGGGAATTTCTTGTATTATTTTTTTGTCTTCTTCATTAAATCCTTCTTCAAGACTATAAATATAAATTATAAAATCTGACTCTTTTATTTTCCCAAAACTTTTTTTAATTCCAATACTTTCAATTTGTTCATGAGTTTCTCTTATGCCAGCAGTATCAATTATTTTCATTGGAATATCATTAATAGTTAAATTAACTTCAATAACATCTCTAGTTGTTCCAGGAATATTAGTTACGATTGCTTTCTCTTTTTTTGCAAGCAAATTTAATAAAGAGCTTTTGCCAACATTTGTTTTACCTATAAGCGCAATGGATATTCCATTGTGAATATATGAATTTCTTTTTGCATTTTCTATTAGTAATTCTATTTTTTCTTTGACTTTTTTAATGTTTTTTAGGTATTTGGTGTAATCAAAATCTGTGAAGTCTTCTTCAAAATCAACTCTAGCTTCTATTTCGCAAAGTTGATTTATAAGGTCATTTTTAATATCATCTATTTTTTTCTTTATTTCTCCTTGAACCCCGCTAAAAGCTAACTCTGCTGATCTGGTATTGCTTGCATTAATTAATTGATTAATCGATTCGGCCTGAGTAAGGTCTATTTTTCCATTAAGAAAAGCTCTTTGACTAAATTCTCCAGGATTTGCAAGTCTTACTCTAGAATTATTAGCTAATAATATTTTTAGAACTTTATTTACTAGGATAATTCCTCCATGGCAATGAATTTCAACAACATCCTCTCCTGTGAAGCTATTTGGAGATTTCATTACTAAAATTAAAACCTCATCTATAAATTTATTTTGTTTTTTTTCCTGAATAAAACCATGAAAAACTCTGTGTGATTCCCATGCATATTTAGATTTAGTTTGAACAATCTTTTTGCAAGAATTTATTGAGTCTTTCCCTGATACTCTTATTATCGCAACTCCTCCTTTCCCTATACTTATAGCTGAAGCAATTGCTGCTATCGTATCTTCTGTAGTAACTATCGAATCCATCTCTCGCTTTGTTATGGATAATTAAGTAAGATAATCAAGAATTTAATTTTGAAATTTTCTTTCTGAATGAGATTTAAAAGAGATATCACCTATAAGAAAATTCTATCATTATTTAGGAATCAGAATGGAAGTCCATTCTTTAATTCTAAAGGTTTAGCTATAGGCGTATTTAGTGGCTGCTTTCCGTTTTTTGGGTTTCAGACTTTGATAGGAGTATTTTTTGCAAAAATAGCTAGGGGAAATATTGTTCTAGCCGCAATTGGTACCTGGATCAGCAACCCTTTTACTTATATTCCACTTTATTATTTTAACTATAAAGTTGGTTCGATTTTTTTAAATAATTCTTCTGATAAAATTCTTGAAAAAAGTTTAGTTATTGATGACTTGTGGAAACAAAGTAGAATTTTTTCCCTAAAATTACTCTTAGGTTCATCATGTGTAGGTATTTTATTAGCTTTGATTTGCGGCAGTATTGCTTTCTTTATCTACAAGATAAAAAGTAAAAGATAGATTGATCTGATTTTAAAATTAACTTTGACCAACTCTTGCAATATCTAAAACATCTGCCATTGATTTAATTTGTTCAATTGTTTTGTGAAGTTGATTATAACTTTCGAGACCTACACAAAGATTTATGATAGCTGGTTTACCATAAGCAGTCTTAACATTTGCATCGCTAACGTTTATACCTTTATCAGATAACCGCATAAGAATATCTTTAAGGACTCCAACTCTATCAATTACTTCTATTCGTAGCTGAATTGGAAACTTATTATCGCCAGTTTTATTATCTTGATTCCAACCAACAGGTAATCTTCTTTCTATTGGAATTGGTATTACATTCTCACAATCTTCCCTATGTATGGTTATCCCATGGTTGCCGAGCGATACAGTTCCGATAATATCCTCGCCTGGAAGTGGGGTACAGCATTTACCTATTCTGTAATCAAGACCTTCTATCCCGGAAATTGGTGATTTAGCTGCCACATTAGATTTAACAGTGGATAAATTACTATTACTTTTAAGAGATTTTGCTATTTCGGAGTCAGAAACATTTTTTACATCTTCTGTTTGTAATTTTATTTCTTCTCTTAGTCTGTTTAATACTTGATGCAAAGTTAAACCACCAAAACCAAGAGATGCAAGAAGGTCTTCAGTAGTTTTTAAATTGCATCGATTTGCAACTTTTTTCATGGCTTCACTAGAAAGTAATGCGTCAAAACCGTTTCGACCTACTTCTTTTTCAAGTAAATCTCTACCTCTTTTAATCGTTTCATCACGATGGCTTTTCTTATACCATTGGCGGATCCTATTTTTAGCAGTTGGCGTAACTACAAAGTTCAGCCAATCCAAGCTTGGAGTAGCATTATTACTTGTCAAAATTTCTATGAAGTCACCATTTTGAAGTGCTGTAGATAATGGAGAAAGCTTTTCATTAATTCTTATTCCATTACAGTGATTTCCAACTTCAGAATGAATTCTGTAGGCGAAATCTATCGCGGTAGATCCTTTCCTTAAACCAACAACATCTCCTTTTGGAGTGATCACAAATACTTCTTCATCAAATAAATCTTCTTTAATTGAAGCTAAATAATCATTATGATCCCCTTCATTACCTTCTTGTTGCCATTCTACTAATTGTCTTAGCCAATTAAATCTCTCGGCATTACTTTTAGCAGGAGAACCACCCTCTTTGTATTGCCAATGAGCGGCGATACCATATTCAGCAATTTGATGCATAGAAGTAGTTCTAATTTGAACTTCAATAGGTCGATGTCTTCCAATCACAGAAGTGTGTAAGGACTGATATCCATTGGGTTTTGGTAATCCTATATAGTCTTTAAATCGACCTGGAATTGGTTTGAAAGTATCATGAACAACTGCTAAAGCTCTGTAACAACTATCTGAATTGTCCACGATAATTCTAAGAGCAGCAACATCATAAATCTCGTGAAAATGCTTTTGTTGTCTTTCCATTTTGCTCCAGATGCCATAAAGATGTTTTGGCCTTCCAGTTATTTCAAAATTTTTCAAACCTGCGGAAACCAAGTTTTCCTTCATAAGATTCAAAGTTACTTTTAATCTTTTTTCTCTATCACTTCTTTTAACAGCGATTTGATCTTTAAGATCTTGATATTCTTTAGGCTCTAGGAATTTAAAAGCTAAATCTTCTAATTCCCATTTAAATCTGTTTATTCCTAGTCGATTAGCTAATGGTGCATAAATCTCTCTCGTTTCTCTTGCTATTCTTAGTTTTTTCTCATCATTTAGCCATTCAATTGTTCGCATGTTATGAAGTCGATCTGCAAGTTTTACTAAGACAACTCTGATATCGCTGGCCATAGCCAAAAACATTTTCCTAAGATTTTCAGCTTGTGCTTCAGTCCTGTTGTTAAAGTGGATACCTCCTAATTTTGTTACACCTTCTACAAGTATTTTTACCTCTAATCCAAAATTTGTTTCTATTTCGGATAAATCAATGCCAGTATCTTCAACTACATCATGTAAAAGTCCTGCAGCAATAACAGATGAACTAGCACCTATTTCTTTAAGGAGATTTGCAACAGCAATCGGGTGGATAATGTATGGCTCGCCGCTCGCGCGTAATTGTCCATCATGAGCTTTATAAGCAAGTTTAAAAGCCTTTACTATAAGGTTTTGATTCTCATCATTTTCTTTATTTGATTTTTCAAAATTATGAATATCTTTAAGAAGCCAATCGGGAATATTTATTTGATAATTCAAAGATTCACTTTCATATTTTTTATTTTCAGGCAAAATAGTTTTGGAAACTTCAATTTCGTTTTTTTCTTTTGAATTTGCAGCTGCCTCGGACATTTTATATTACTTTAGATGTATTTTATTTAGGTCTAGAAAAATTTGCTATAAATCATGAAAAAAAATAAAGAAAAAATTATTGTAGTTAAAAATCTTACTGTTAAATATGGTCTAAAACAGCAACCTATTATCAAAAATTTTAATTTGGAAATAGATAGTGGGGATCACCTGGCTATAATAGGACCTTCTGGATGTGGAAAGACAACTTTTGCAAAAACATTAGTAAATATATTGCCCGAAAAGGCCACTTCTAAAGGTTATCTATCTATTTCTAGTGTAGATCCTAGGAAAATAAATAATAAAGATGCACAATTATTTAGAAGAAACAATTTTGGATTTATTTATCAAGACTCTATAAAAAAACTTAATCCGCTAATGAGAGTTGGGGATCACTTATATGAATTATTTAAAACACATGATCAAACTAAATCATCTTTAGCTATTAAAAAATTAGTAAGAGAAGTTTTTCAAAAAGTCGGAATTGAAGAAAGTAGACTTGATTCTTTCCCACATCAATTTAGCGGTGGAATGAGACAGAGAGTTTCTATAGCAATGGCACTTGCTTTGAAACCTAAATTATTAATAGCTGATGAACCTACAACAAGCTTAGATACCAAAACAAGTTTTGAAATTATGCAAGAAATAATTCATCTATCTAATGAATTTGATACAACTTTAATTTTAATTAGTCATGATATTAATCTTGCAGCAAAGTGGTGTAAAAAAGTTGCAATAATTGAAAAGGGATCGATTGTTGAAAAAGGGAATATATTAGATATTTTTCAATCACCAAAATCAGATATCGGGAAAAAGTTAGTAAATGCTTCAAAAATAGTATTACAACCGAATACTAAAAATAATGCTCGAGATGAGCTCGTTCTAGAGGTAAATAACCTAAGGCATTGGTATAAATTAAATTCTTCAATTTTCATTAATAAATGGAATAAGGCTTTAAATGAAGTTAGTTTCAAGTTATATGAGAATGAGACTCTTGGAATAGTTGGTTCTTCAGGGAGTGGTAAAAGTACATTATGTAGGGCTTTAATTGGACTTCTTAAAGTAAGAGGTGGTGAAATCAAAATTTATGATAAAAATCATGCATCGAAAAAAAATAAATCTTTTAAAAAGAACAATAAAGTGCAAATTATTTTTCAAGATCCTTTTTCAAGTTTGAATCCGAAAATGACAATTAAAAATATTTTGGAAGATATATTTTTTATTAACAAAATTTCAGATAAAAGAAAAATCCAAAAAGAAATAAAATTAATGTTAAGAAATTTAAATCTTCCCTTAAATAATGATTTTTTAAATTCTTATCCTAACCAATTATCTGGAGGTCAATTGCAAAGAATTTCATTGGCTAGGGCGCTATTGTTGAAGCCAAAAATTTTAATTTGCGATGAGAGCGTAAATATGTTGGATGCTTCAGTAAAAATAGAGATTCTTGAATTACTAAGAGTCTTTCAAGAAAAAATGAATTTAACGATTATTTTTATTACCCATGATTTAGGCATTGCTAAAAGATTTTGTAATAGGTTGCTAGTTATGAATCATGGAAAGATAGTTGATGAAGGAGAAAGTTCTACAATATTCACTAAAACTCAAAACCCGTATACAAAATCGCTTCTAAATTCGTCTTTAAATCTCATTTAACTTTAAGAACACTTAGTAATTTTTGAAAATCTAATGGTAATTCCGATTCAAATATCATTTCTTTACCATTTATTGGATGTATAAGTCCAAGCTTGATGGCGTGTAAAGCTTGGCCATCTAATTTACATGGTAGTTTTTTACATCTTCCATATAATGGATCACCCACAATTGGATGATTAATGTGAGCGCAATGAACTCTTATTTGATGCGTTCGCCCCGTATCTAGTTTGAAACTCATTAATGAGTAATTGCCAAATCTTTCTTCTAATTTCCAATAGGTACAGGCATACCTTCCTGAAGTTTCTTCAACTACTTTATATTTCAATCTATTTAATTTATCTCTGCCAATGTGTCCCACTATTTGGCCTTCTTCAGAATTAGGTGCTCCATGAATTACTGCAATATATTCGCGTGATGCTATTTTTTCTTTAATTTGTTTCTGGAGATTTACTAATGCCTCTTGGCTTTTGGCAACCACCATACAGCCGGAGGTATCTTTATCTAATCTGTGAACAATCCCAGGTCTTAGTTTTCCATTAATTCCAGGTAGATCTTTACAGTGAAAAAGTAATCCATTCACTAAAGTTCCAGATTTGTGTCCAGGGGCTGGATGAACTATTAGACCTGATTGTTTATTGATGACTATGATGTGCTCGTCTTCAAAAATGATATTTAAATCCATTTTTTCAGGTTTCAAATAAATAAGAGGTTCTGGAGGAGGCATCCATATTTGAACATTGTCGCCATTTTTTAATGGGGTCTTTGCTTTTGCGGTCTTATAGTTTACTAGTACTAATCCTGAATTGATAAAATGTTGAATTCTTGCTCTACTTTGTTCTGGCCTTTTACTTACCAACCATCTGTCTAGCCTCATAGGCAGGGGTAGCTCATAAATAATTTCTACAAGCTCACCTTCTCCACTGCCGAAAGAATTTTGATTATTTAATTCCATATTGGGACTTCTAAAGCAATTTTACCCAGCATTTGATTTCTATAATCTTCCAATAATTTATGAGACATTCTCCTTTTATCACCTGAGGTATGTTTTGAAGCTGCTTCGTTGATCCAAGCAGAAGGACTCTTAAAGCCTTTGGTAATATCAACTCCATATCTATTAGATATTTGTTTAACTGAGATATTCGCATTCTTATCTTTGTTGAGAGTTGATATGATTTTGATAAACCCAATTGCGACACTCTCTATTTCATAAGCAGCTTCACCAATATCGTCACACAGTGCAAGATTAAGTGCTGATCTTTGATCTTCTAAATTTGGAGGTATAACACCAGGAGCATCTAGTAGATCTATACCACTTTCTAATTTTATCCATCTTAAATTACGAGTCACCCCTGCTTTCCTAGCGCTATCTACAACTCTTTTTTTTGCAATTCTATTAATTAATGCTGACTTTCCTACGTTTGGAAAACCAAGTGTAAGGGCTCTAATTGGCCTAATTCGCATTCCTCTAGAGAGTCTTCTATCGTCGATTGACGACCTAGAATCTTTGGCTGACTTACAAATTTCTTTAATCCCTATTCCTCTTTTAGCATCACACCAAAGAGGATATTGATCTTTAGCATTAAACCATTTGTTCCAACTATTAATTGTATGAGGGGAGATCATGTCTGATCTGTTAACAACAAGAATATGTTTTTTATTATTTATCCATTTATTTAAGTGTGGATGTCCTGTTGACAAAGGAATTCGTGCATCTCTAACTTCTATGACTAAATCTACTTTATTGATAACTTCAGATAATTTCTTTTCTGCTTTTGCGATATGGCCTGGGTACCATTGGATTTTGGGTATGTCCACTTCAATAAATCAAATAAAATTTTGTATTCCTTATTAGTTTTTATAAGTTTCAAAAGTATTTACTTCTAAAGTTTAGTATAAATTTAATGACTAAAAAATTTTTATAATCGTTAATTTTTAAAATTTATTAAGGCATAGGTAACAGTAACTACTTTTTAACCCAATAAGTCCAAATTAACGTTAGGGTCTTGAGATTATAAATATAGCTTGTTTAATGTCAAAATTATCTCTTTCCAGTCTTGATAAGACACATTTAGAAGGAAAAAAAGTTCTTGTAAGAGTAGATTTTAATGTTCCATTAAATGAAGATGGTCAAATAACCGACGATACGCGTATTCGTGCAGCGATCCCAACTATTGAATATCTTATTAATCATTCCGCAAAAGTTATTTTAGCTGCTCATTTTGGTAGACCAAAGGGTCAGGTAAATGAAAAAATGAGATTAACTCCAGTAGCAGCAAGATTAAGTGAATTGTTGGGGCAAAATGTTGCTCTTACTAACAGTTGTATTGGTGATGAAGCAGTTGCACAATCAAATAGCTTATCTAATGGAGATGTTCTTTTACTTGAAAATGTTCGTTT
>CACGBT010000005.1 GCA_902571335.1 uncultured Prochlorococcus sp.
AATTCTGAATCTAATTCTTATAGTAATAAGCCCTCTGGAGCTGAAGGGTGGGAAGATAGAAGCTATGGAAATCCTACTGAAAACTCTGAATTTGAAAGTGGAAGAAGTAGAAGAAGAAGAGGAGTTTCCAGCGAGGGTAATTCCTCAAACAATGAAAATTAGTATCCTATTTCTTCAAGCTTATAAGTCAATTCAAGAAGATATTCAATATTCAATTCTTGTTTTATAGATTTGGTAGAAATTTGATTTCTCCAAATTTTTGCTTTTGGAATACCTTCAACTAAATTTATGAGATGTTTACAAATATCCCAAGATTTTCCTCCATTAGATAAATGTTCTTCAATATATGGAATTAAGGAGAAAATAATATTTGAAGCTGATTTGGATTTTGTATTGATTCCATATATTTTTTGATCAATTTTAGACCATCTTAAAGGGTGTTTATATACTGATCGTCCAATCATTACACCATCAAAATCATTTAAAGCTTCTATTGAATCATCAATATTTGTGAAACCACCATTGATTTCTATTAACAATTTGGGATTTAATGTTTTTAATTTTTTTACTACATCATATTTAAGTGGAGGTACTGTTCTGTTTTGTTTCGGATTTAAACCTTTTAATATTGCTTTCCTAGCATGAACTGTAAATCGGTCTGCACCAGCATTTGCAATATGTCGTACGAAATTATTCAAATTACTGAAACTATCATCCTCGTCTACACCAATCCTATGTTTAATAGTAATTGGTAAGCTGCAGCTATTTTTTAAGGATTCTATGCATTTTGCAACTTGTACAGGATCTTTCATTAGTGAAGCACCAAAATTTCCTGAACAGACTCTTGGGCTTGGACAACCAACATTAAAGTTTATTTCGTCATAACCCCAATCCTCTGCCATTTGGGCGGCCTCTTTAAGAGTTTTAGGATCGTCTCCACCAAACTGAATCGATATTGGGTGTTCTTCATTATTAAAATCTAAAAATTTTTTTTTGTTATTTGTATAAACTAAACTTTGAGCCACAATCATTTCTGTATATAGGAGAGCTTCAGAACTTATTTTCCTCATTATCATCCTGAAATGTTTATCAGTACAATCCATCATTGGAGCAATACTTAATTTATGAATATTTTTATTAGAATTAGTACTCATAGAATTAATTATTTTTTTTGTAATTTATATATATGAATCAATTTTTATCAAGAAGAATCTTTATTTTAATTCCTACTATGTCAATTTTAAAAAAAATCTTTAATCCTATGCAAGTCTTAGCTTCTTCCCTTGCTTCTAAAGACGAGTGGAATTTATCAAAAGATGAATGGAAATCTAGGCTAAGTCCAGAGTCTTATTATATTTTGAGGGAGGAAGGTACTGAAAGAGCTTTTAGTAGTCAATTGAATAATGAGAAAAGAAAAGGGGTTTTTCACTGTGCTGGATGTGATTTACCACTTTTTCTGTCAGATAAAAAGTATGATAGTGGCACAGGTTGGCCAAGTTTTTGGGATTCGATTCAAGGATCAGTTGAAACAAAGGTTGATTTCAAGTTAATTGTCCCAAGAACTGAATATCATTGTTCTAGATGTGGTGGTCATCAAGGTCATGTCTTCAATGATGGTCCACTTCCTACTGGAAAAAGATACTGTAATAATGGTTTAGCATTGAGGTTTGTTTCTGAGTAAAAACTTGTGCGGCCTTCCGCAACTTGTTATATGCATCACTTTATTAGAAGATAGTGTTATTAAATTTTTAGAAAAATGATTGAAAATCAATCAGACAATATTGAAAATAAAGAAAATGATGGTTCCAATCAGGATAATTCTCCTGAAGACCAAATAACTGAAAATATTGATTTATCTCCTCAAAAAACAGAAGAAATAAATACTGAAGAATTAAAAAATACTATTTCTAATAATGATGCAAGGTTAGAACAGTTAGAAAAAGAACATGAAACATTAAAAAATCAATATGTAAGAATTTCAGCAGATTTTGATAATTTTAGAAAAAGGCAGTCTAGAGATCAGGACGATTTAAAAGTTCAACTTGTATCCAAGTCATTAACTGCAATACTCCCAATCGTTGATAATTTTGAAAGAGCAAGACAGCAACTTAAACCTGAAAGTGAAGAAGCTCAAGCTCTTCATCGAAGTTATCAGGGATTGTATAAACAACTAGTAGAAGTTTTAAAACAACAAGGAGTCGCGCCTATGAGAGTTGTTGGGCAGCAATTTGATCCAAATTTACATGAAGCCGTGTTAAGAGAGCCTAGTGAAGAGTTTGAAGAAGATTTTGTTGTAGAAGAATTACAGCGAGGATATCACCTAGAAGGTAAAATTTTGAGACATGCTTTGGTTAAAGTTTCTATGGGGCCTGGCAAACAAAATTCACAAGAAGAAGTAGAAAAGGATACAGTTGAAGTGGATGTTACTTCAGAGGAAAATACTTCTGAAGATGTATAGATTCCAGATTTTTACCTGAGCATTATCTAATGGCTGATTTTTACCAAATACTTGGAGTTTCAAGAGATGCTGATTCAGATACCTTAAAAAAGGCCTATAGAAAGTTAGCAAGACAATACCATCCCGATGTTAATAAAGAACCTGGTGCTGAGGATAAATTTAAAGAAATTGGCAAGGCTTATGAAGCGTTAGCTGATCCCGAAACTAGAGCTAGATATGATCAGTTTGGAGAAGCTGGTCTTGGAGGCGCAGCCGGAATGCCTGATATGGGTGATATGGGCGGGTTTGCAGATTTATTTGAAACTTTTTTTAATGGCTTTGGTGGACAAACTCCACAAGGAGGAAGAACTCAAAGAAGAGGTCCTCAACAAGGAGATGATTTAAGATATGACCTTAATGTTGATTTTAAGGATGCAATATTCGGTCAACAAAGAGAAATTAAAATTCCTCATCTTGAGACATGTGAAGTCTGTCGGGGCACAGGTGCTAAACCAGGAACGGGACCAAAAAATTGCACAACATGTGGAGGAAGCGGACAAGTTAGAAGAGCCACGAGAACACCTTTTGGCAATTTCACACAAGTAGCTGAATGTCCTTCATGTAATGGGGCTGGTCAAATTATCGCAGATCCGTGTTTAAGTTGTAGTGGTAATGGTGTAAAGCAAGTCAGAAAAAAATTACGAATTAATATTCCTGCAGGAGTTGATACTGGTACTAAATTAAGAGTTTCTGGAGAGGGAAATGTTGGCTTAAAAGGTGGCCCTCCAGGAGATCTTTATGTTTTTATAAAGGTTAAGAGTGACTCAAAATTAAAAAGAGATGGTGTGACTATTTATTCAGAAATAGCTGTTAGTTATCTACAGGCTATTTTAGGAGATACTGTTGAAATTTCTACTGTTGATGGAAATGTGAATTTAAAAATTCCAAGTGGCACTCAACCAAATACAACTCTTTCACTTGAGAATAAAGGGGTACCTAGACTGGGTAATCCAGTTGCAAGAGGAAATCATGAAGTTCTAGTAAAGGTAAAATTACCAACTCGTATAACTGATGAAGAACGAAAGCTTTTAGAGGGTTTAGCTTCTCAATATTCAGATAAAAATATTAATTCCAGTAGTGGTTTATTTAGTAAATTATTTGGTAAAGAATCCCAATGACTTCTTTAAAGCATTTGGATCTTAAATCTGTTCCATGTCCTTTAAATGTCGTCAAAATTAAATTAGCTTTAGAGAAGTTATCCAAAAATGAACAACTCATAGTTGAACTAGACAAAGGTGAACCAGAAGAAATGGTGTTAAATAATTTAAAAGAGATGGGATATTTCTTTCAAAAAATTAAAAAAAATGAAAAATTTATAAAAATAAAAATATTTAATGAAAACTAACGATAAACATTTAGGTTTAGTTACAAAAAAATTTAATGATTTTTTTTTAGTTGATTTAAAAAATCAAGAAAATTTTGGAGATAGTGAGAGATTTTTATGCAAGGTGAGAAAGTCTATAAATTTCAAAGATCAATTAATCTATGTTGGAGACAAGGTAGTAATTGATAATATTGATTTAAAAAGCAAACGTGCAGTAATAACAAGTCTAAAAAAAAGAAAAAATTTATTAGCTAGACCTTCAGTAGCAAACATTTCTAACATATACATTATTTTTTCTGTTGAAGAGCCAGAGTTAAATTTATCTCAATTGAATAGATTTTTAATATCAGCAGAATCGATGGAAGTTAGTGTCTCGTTGGTTTTGACAAAGTGTGATTTAATTTCAAATAAAAGAAGATCTTTTTTACTTGATAAATTTAGTGAATGGGGTTATCAAGCAATAACTTTAAATTTACAGAAAACTGATAATTTTAAAAATTTATTAACTGAGTTAAGGCAAAAAGAGTGTTCAATCATTATGGGCCCATCAGGTGTTGGCAAAACTACTTTGCTTAATATGATTATTCCAGGTCTGCAAAATAGCACTGCTCCAGTTTCTAATAAAATAAAGAGAGGTAAAAATACTACTCGAAATGTCGAGTTATTTTCTTTATCAAATCAAAGTTACATTGTGGACACTCCTGGTTTTAATATGCAACCTTTAGATGTTGATATTAGGTTGTTGCCAAATCTATATTCAGAAATATATCAACAAGTAATCGATGGAAGAATTAAGTGTAAATTTCGTAATTGTTTACATGTAAATGATGAAGGCTGTAATTTAGATAAGTCTTTCGAAAGATATCCTTTTTATAAAGAAATGATTGAGTCTTCTAAGAGTCACTATTATCAAAACCAGGAAGATTAAGATTTAATCCTCCAGTCAAATCATTCATCTTTTCTTTCATAGTTGTAGTAGATAATTCATGAGCTTTTTTGAAAGCTTGTAAAATGTTTTCTTCTAGTTTTTCTTTGTCTGAATTTAAAAAATTTTCTTGCACTTCTACCCTTAAAGGAAGTTGGTTGCCACTTATCCAGACTTTTATCATTTCATCATCACTTTTTCCTTCAATCTCCATATTTTCAAGTTCATCTTGTAATTTTTGAGCATCTTGCTGAATTTGTTTAGCTTTTTTAAAAGCTTCTGTAAGTTGTCCAAAGTTAGGAAGTCCAAAACCCGCCATTTTGTATATAAGTTTCTTTAATTAGGATAGTCAAAACCAATCATTCTTACCTCCGGCTGCAAATAAATTCCTTTGTTTTGTAGCACTTTTTGTTGAATTAAAGTTATTAATTCATAAATATCTTTTGAACTTGCTGAAGAACTGTTAACTATAAAATTTGAATGCATTGTAGAAATTTCTGCATCACCAACTTTAAATCCTTTTAAACCAATATCATCAATTAATTTTGCTGCATAATTATTTTCAGGATTTTTAAAAACACTACCAAAACTTGGTTGATGATATGGCTGCGTTTCTGTTTTTAATTTAAGGTTATTTTTGGTTTTTTGAATTAATTGTTCGAGATTTCCATTAGGTTCAAAATGTAATCTTGCACTAATAATTGTTAAATTATTTCTTTGAAAAGAGCTAAATCTATAATCAAAATTGATATCTTTTTTTTTAATTTCAATTTTTTCACGAGTTTTGTTATTTATTACTTTTACGGAAATAAGATTCTTTGCTAGCGTTAAATTACCAGTTCCAGCATTCATATAAATTGCTCCTCCTAATGTTCCTGGAATTCCGATAGCCCATTCACCTCCTTGTAATCTATTTTTAGCAAGAGAATTAGATAATGTTGGGAGCATTACACCCGCTTCTGCTTCAACAATTCCTGTATTTGGCTCTATTGTTAGTGATTTCATTTTTTTTGTACATATAACTAAACCTTTTATGAAAATATTATTTATTAAAAGATTTGAACCTGCTCCAATTATCTGGCATCTTTGCTTGTTTAAATTAGCCCATTTTATTAGATATGAAAATTCTTCCATATTTTTTGGCTCAGCAAAATATTCAGCTACTCCTCCCACTTTTATAGTTGTATAATTACTTAAATTACAGTTCTTGGAAAAAATCTTTTTATTCATAAATTAGTTAAGTTTTTTAATCATTTTTTATTTAAAATTGACCAGAAATTATGACAATCACCAGCTCCCATATTCAAAATTAAATCCCCCTTTTGAGTTAATTTGTAAAAATTTTTTGTAATTTCATGATAATTATTTATGTAACTAACATTTTTATTTTTTTTATAAATCAGATCAGTGATAATTTTCGCAGTAATTTCATCTTCGTTTGCCTCTCCTGCTCCAAAAATGCTAGTTATAAAAATATTATCTGCTTTTGATAATTCTTGAGCGAATTCTTTAGCAAATTGCTTTACTCGAGAGTATCTATGAGGTTGGAATATAGCTATTAATCTACTTTTTTGACATTCTTCATTATTTTTTTGCTTAATAAATAATCTTCCTAATTTAATTGTTTCTTTAATTTCGTTCGGGTGATGTGCATAATCATCGTAAAAAAGTCTCTCATCTATTTGGCCTCTGAATTCAAATCTTTTTTTTGGCAGTTTAAGGTATTTTATGTTTTTCTTTATTTCTATAAAATCTACTCCTATCATTCTTGAAGCTGCTATGGCTGCGGTGATATTAGATAGATTGTGCAATCCTGGAATTGGAATATTTAAACTACTAATAAAATTTCCATTTTCATAATATTTCCCAATCGTATATTTTGCATTAATTTCAGTCGGAATGATTGCATAAGCTATGTTTTTCGTTGTAATGTTTGACCACTTATTATCCGAATAAAAATGATTTCTTAAGGTTTCACAATCATAATTAATTAATAATTTTTTAGAATTCGCAGCGAAACTTTTAAAAGAAGATATTACATCATTTAAATTAGAAAAATGATCGCAATGATCAAAATCAATATTATTTATTATTCCAATATCAGATTTATATTTATTAATTGTCCCATCAGATTCATCAACTTCAGCTACTAAGTATTTTGTATTCTCTAAATGACAATTAGAGTTATAGATAGGAATTATTCCTCCAGTTATTGAAGAAGAATTATGTGTACATAACTCAAGCATTGTAGAAAGAAATGTACTGGTTGATGTTTTTCCATGGCTTCCTGCTACAGCCAATGCAGTGTAAGTTTGCATTAGCATTGCAAGTATCTCAGAACGATGTTTTATTGATAAATTTTTTTCTATGCAGTACGAAAATTCTTCATTCTCAGGCTTGATTGCAGAGCTTACTACAAAATTAATCAATTTGTTGGTAAATTTTGAAATAACAAATTCAATATTTTGTCGAATTTGAGAAGTAAAAATTACTGTACCTAATTTCTCCAATTTTTTAGTTTCATTGTTTTTAACTAAATCAGATCCTGAAACTGAACAACCTTTTTTAAGTAAACCTATTGCTAATGCTGACATCCCAATACCTCCAATCCCAATAAAATGAAAATGACTTTTCGACAGTAATTTTTTATCCAATTTTTATCTTTTACTTAAATCAAAATAACTTCTTGGTAAAATTTTGCTATTTTTTCTTAAAAAAAATGTTTTTTTTTCTTGAATTAATACAAAAAAAGACTTATTTGCTTAATAAATCAAAAAAACCTTACGTTATTGCACAAAATTCAGTATGATCAGCAACTTAGGTTAATCATTTAGAAATTATTAGTTATGACTTTGCGTGTTGCAATTAACGGCTTTGGCAGAATTGGTCGAAACTTTATGCGTTGTTGGCTTAGTAGAGGGGCTTACACCAATATTGAAGTAGTTGGAATTAATGTTACCTCAGATCCTAAGACTAATGCTCATCTATTAAAGTATGATTCAGTCCTTGGTCAACTTGATGGTGTTGATATTCAATATACTGATGATACTTTTGTAATTAATAACAAGACAATTAAATGTTTCTCTGATAGAAATCCAATGAATCTCCCTTGGAAAGACTGGGGTGTAGATTTGGTTATTGAATCTACTGGAGTATTTAATACAGACGTAGGTGCAAGTAAGCACTTGGAAGTAGGAGCAAAAAAAGTCATCTTAACTGCTCCTGGTAAAGGTGATGGCGTTGGTACTTATGTTGTTGGAGTCAATGCTGATATGTACAAACATAAAGATTATGATATTTTGAGTAACGCTAGTTGTACAACTAACTGTTTGGCTCCAGTAGTTAAAGTTTTAGACCAAACATTTGGGATTAACAAAGGTTTGATGACTACAATTCATAGTTATACAGGGGATCAAAGAATTTTAGATAATAGTCATAGAGATCTAAGAAGGGCTAGAGCAGCTGCTACAAACATCGTTCCTACTTCTACAGGAGCTGCAAAAGCAGTAGCTCTGGTATACCCAGAAATGAAAGGCAAATTAACGGGAATTGCAATGAGAGTTCCAACCCCTAACGTTTCAGCAGTAGATTTTGTTTTTGAATCTTCTAAATCTGTCACGGCTGAAGAAGTCAATAATGCTCTTAAGGAAGCATCTCTAAGTTCAATGAAAGGAATTATTAAGTATGGAGATGAACCATTAGTGTCAAGTGATTATGCAGGTACTAATGAATCATCAATTGTAGATAGTGACCTTACTATGTGCATTGGAGATAACCTTGTAAAGGTTCTAGCATGGTATGACAATGAGTGGGGTTATAGTCAGAGAGTTGTAGATTTAGCAGAGATTGTTGCTAAAAATTGGGAATAATTAAAAGTGTTTAAAAGGTTTGTTATTGAATAATTTATTTTTTTTATTATCTTTAAATTCTATTGACGGTTTGCCATCGGCAAAACACCCAATTTCGTAAATATCTTTATCAAGTTTAGATAAATTGCTTGCCCATTTTTTTGGTAATGAGAAAACCAATTCATAGTCTTCACCTCCAAAAAAATAATATTCGTCCCATTTATCTCCTTTAGGCCAATCTCTATCTTTAGGTATTTTTTCATAATTTATTATCGCTTTACAGTTGCTAGCTATTGTTAAATCTTGTAAGGCTTGAAATAGACCATCACTGCTATCAGTGCATCCTACTCTCCTTATTTTTTTATTGGAGCGAGTTTTGAGGAGATTATTTAGAAAATTTGGGTAAACTCTAGGGCGACAAAACTGTTTTACGGACTTAATAATTAATCTTTTATTAAGTGAAAATTCATTATCAAAATTAATTTTATTTTGTATCAAAAATCCTAGCTTGCTAAGACCATGAATTCCTGTAGTCAAGATTATATCTCCTGGTTTACATGCGTTTCTTCGTAATTCAAGTTCACCTTGAATTCCAAAGGCCGTAATTGAAATGATTTTTTCATTTCCCTTCGAGCAATCTCCCCCTAGAATCATCCCGCCATATTCTTTTAATGCTTTCTTTATTCCTTTGTATAATTCTTCAACCCAAATCCACTCAGTTCTAGAAGGAAGAACTAGGCTTATTGTAATACCGATAGTTTGCTTGCTACCACTTGATAATAAGTCAGAGATGTTGCTAACAACTGCTTTCCACCCAAGGTCCCCAGGACAAATACTAATGTCATTGAAATGAACATTTTCTACCAAAGAATCAGTATTAATAAGTAAATTTTCATTTTTAGTTTTGATTAAAGCGCAATCATCTGAAATTTGGTTTTTAGGCATAAATTTTCCTAGCCTATTTATTAATTCTTTCTCTCCTATATCTTTTAATATTTCTTTATGCATTTAATTTGAGGTTTTCAATTCCTTCTAAAATATCAACCGAAATTATTTTGTCATCTTTAGTAAGCTCTTCTAATACATCAAATCCATCTACAACGTAACCAAAGGCAGCATTCCTCCCATCAATCAAGTTACGACCTGCTGGATTTAATTCTGCTTCATATAAAAAGAAGAAAAATTGCGATGAGCCATCATCAACTGCGGTATTTGAATGGGACCATCCTAGAGTTCCAAGTGTTGCAAAAGGTAATGTTGGCGTCTCTGTGTAAAGACCTAAATCTTCAAAAGTTTGATTATAAAAAGTATCTTTTTCATCAGGAATTCTAATTTCTAAGGGAACGTGACGTTCTTCATTTGTTTCAGGATCTATGTAACCAATATCTTCTCCAATTGGATCACCTGTTTGCAGTACAAAAAATTCTTCTGCTCTGTTGATAGGTAAATCTTTGTAGAAGTTTTTTGAAGATAAATCTATAAATGCTCCTGCTGTAAGTGGAGCGTTAAATCCATCCACAATAGCTTGCATATCTCCTTTGGAGGTTTTTATATTGACTTTTGCCCTGCCCAGTAATCTTGGTAAATTATCAAATTCATGGGGAATAGAGTATGGAAATGCATTTGGTAGAAAATATTCTTCTAACCCACCTATTTTATTTAAAGCATCTCTTCGGGTCGATATAAATGAGTATTTATCTTTTGATTTAGAGTAATCTTGAAGACTTTCAAGATTTTCTTTGAGCGCTAAAAATGTTTTTTCAGCAATTTTCTTTTTATCGTTTGGTAATTCTTGAATAATTTTACTCTGGTATTTTTTTAGTAAAGATTGACATTTTGTAACAGTTTTCGTAAGAGCAGGCCATCTTCCTCCTCTTACAAGGTCACTAGTTTCTTCCAATTTGTGTTGAAGTTCTTGCAACTCAACTTGCTTGATAGGGAGTGCGTTTCTGAGGATTGCACCAGGATCTTTTACTGCATTCCCAGTAGGTAAATCAGCTAGTACTTGAATAGGTTTTAAGAGAAAAACCTGTAAAATAACAAGCGATAGAATTAAGAAAAGTTTGTTCTGATTTGATAAGAATTTTTGCATAGCACTCTTGCAGGTTTATGATCCTTGGGGATGTAATACAGGAATGATTTCCAGTAACGATTTTCGCACAGGTACTACCATCGAATTGGATGGACAAGTTTGGCGTGTTGTAGAATTTCTACATGTCAAGCCTGGCAAGGGTTCTGCTTTCGTGCGAACAAAATTAAAATCAGTTCAAAGCGGCAATGTGGTTGAAAAAACTTTTCGAGCCGGAGAATCAGTACAGCAGGCTATCCTTGAGAAGTCTAACCTGCAGCATACTTATGTGGAGTCTGGTGATTATGTTTTTATGGATATGACTAGTTTTGAAGAGACAAGACTAACCTCTGAACAAATTGGTAAAGGTGCAAAGTATTTAAAAGAGGGTATGGAGGTTAATGTAATTTTCCATAATGGTAAAGTTTTAGAAGTAGAACTCCCAATATCTATTACCTTGAAAGTTACAGAGACTGATCCTGGAGTTAAAGGTGATACTGCTAGTGGGGGCACGAAACCAGCTATTCTAGAAACAGGTGCTCAAGTTATGGTTCCTTTATTTATTTCTGTTGGTGAAATGATTAAAGTTGATACTCGCAATGACAGTTATCTTGGACGTGAAAATTAATGGCTATGAAATTAGATCATGAAGACTTAAATCGCTTAATAGAGAAAATCTCTACAAGTGATATACAAGAGTTCTCGCTAGAGGGAGAGGATTTTAAACTCGAAATAAAAAGGAATTTATTTGATCAGAATCAATTTAATAATCATAATTTAATTTCTAATACTTCATTTGAAAAACAAAAGATTGTTAATTCAAAATCTATTAATGATACTATTCCATTAGTTAATGAGCCTGAAGCGCCTCAGGCGGCACCTCCTGGACGTTCTGATCTCACTGAAATAACATCTCCTATGGTTGGTACGTTTTATAGGGCTGCAGCGCCTGGTGAGGAGCCATTCGTCGAAGTAGGAAATAATGTAAAAATAGGTCAAACTATTTGTATTTTGGAGGCTATGAAGTTAATGAATGAAATTGAATCTGAATTTAACGCTGAAATAGTTGAAATACTCGTTGAAAATGGGACGCCAGTTGAATTTGGTCAAGTTTTAATGCGTGTTAAGCAGTCTTGAATTATTAGTCATTTCTATGGCAGCTTTAATAGCTTCAATCATGCTTTGAGATTGAGCTATTCCTTTACCAGCAATATCAAATCCCGTTCCATGATCTGGAGATGTTCTTATAAAAGGTAAACCTATTGTGGTATTGACTGAGTAATTAAGAGCTATTACTTTCATTGGTAT
The DNA here is from genome assembly GCA_902571335.1 of uncultured Prochlorococcus sp. Taxonomy (GTDB): domain Bacteria; phylum Cyanobacteriota; class Cyanobacteriia; order PCC-6307; family Cyanobiaceae; genus Prochlorococcus_A. The sequence goes on from CACGBT010000005.1 coordinate 11,971, forward strand.
TAAACCTTGATCATGATACATAGCAAGAATGCCATCATGCTTCTCAGAATCTTTTTCACTCCAGGCTTTTACGGAAGAATTCCAGCAACTATCTGGTGATAGAGGGCCTAATAATTTAATACCTTTATTCTTTTCATTCCAAGCAAGCAATGCATCATTTAGCCAATCTTTTTCTTCACTACCCAAAATCCCTTCTTCGCCAGCATGGGGGTTTAGTCCTGCCACTTTTAAAGTAGGTTTATCAATGTAAGTGCTACAAAATTCTTTTAAAAGATCTAATTTAGCATGGATTAATTCTGTAGTTAATTTCTTGGGAACATCACAAAGAGCTATGTGAGTTGTAGCTAGTAAAGTATTAAATCTCCAACCTGTAATTGGTGATTTTGCTGTGAATAACATTCCAACATTTTTCACTCCACATGATTGTGCTAAAACTTCAGTCTGGCCGCTGAATTTATGACCAGCTAGTGACCATGATTTTTTGCAAATTGGGCCAGTAACAAGCGCTGAATATGGATATTTTTTTACAATTTCAATTGCTTTTTTTAAGTAATAAAAACTTGAATTACCATAGCTGGATTTTGATTCATTTTTAAATGAAGAAATTTCGAGATCATGTATATTTAAATTTTTAGGATTTGCAAGGTTTTCTAATCCTAAAGATCTAAGTTTTCTATATATATTTTGTAGATTTTTTTTTGACCCAACTAATATAAAGTCAATATTTGCTGGTATCTCATCAGAACAAAGAGCTTTTAAGATTACTTCCGGTCCAATACCTGACTCATCTCCGACGCTTAATACTACTTTCAATGTCTTATTTGTATTATGAAAATTCATAAAAAATTTTTAATATATTTTTTTAAAATTTTGAATAGCAATTTCTTAAACCTATTTTATAGTTTTTATAAATTAGTTTATATCCAAGAGTTTCGCATAAAAGACTATTGGAAACTCTTCTATTTTCCATCCAAAAAGATTGAGCCATTGGTGATAATTCTTCTCTTGCATCCTCAAATAATATTGGCTTTGGCATTGTTAAACCAAGTAAATCGTAGCAATATTGAATAACTTCTATTTGAGAACAGGGTTTATCATCAGCAATATTAATAATTTGGTAAAACTTTAAGGAATTTCTATTTTGTAATAGGTAGATAATTGCATTTGTAATATCAGCGACATGAATTCTTGAAAATACCTGATTTTTTTTAGAGATAACGCGAATTTTATTATTTTTTATTGCTTCAAAAGTGGATCGTCCAGGTCCATAAATACCTGGTAATCTAAAAATTTGTACAGGTAAACCAGATTCAATCCATTCCGTTTCACAATTTAACCTCTTATGACTTCTCTTTTGATAAGGGTTTGGCTCATCAAACTCAGACACCCAATCACCTTCTGTATTCCCATAAACTCCTGTCGTAGATAAATACCCAACCCATTCAAGGGATAAACTTTTTAACTTATTTTTAAGTCTGCTTAAAACTGGATCATTTCCATTTTTGTCAGGAGGGATGCAACTAAGAATATGTGTAACTCCATCAAATATTTTTTTATTAGGAGTCATATCTCTTTCACTGTCAAATAGGAAGCTATTTGGATCTTTTTTTTCAGATCTCGAACTTGTTAAAGCAGTACAACCTAATTTCCTTATTGTTTTTGCAAAGAAACTGCCGCTGAACCCACAGCCTAAGATTAAAAATTTATTTTTATTATTTAGTGAACTTGCGGGATTCTTCATGAGGGGCTATAGTAGTACATATGTATTAATTAATGATGAAGACAGCTGTTAGGCCTGAATTAAAATCAAAAAGTTTTTCCTTTAGCAAAAGTTATAGTCGTTTGATAGAAAAAGAAACTACTGTAGTTGATTTTAAATTCTACCAAAAATTATTTGTCATTCTTATTTCATTTTCGACAATTTTAATATTCCCAGAATCTCCAAAAGAATTGGGAAGTATTTGTGAGACTTATAATTCTAGAAAAATATGTAATGTTTGGTAGTCAAGCTGCTTTAAATTCTGATTCATCTTTTTCGTAATTTTGATTTACCTTAAAATTAGGATTCGCCCATTGCAGTAATCTTACAGCTAATCTCAAATCTCCTTCTAACCATGCTCTTATAGCCATTGCTCTTCGAGGATCATAAAATTTTTGTTTTCTATACCAATACAAAGCATTTTCATCTGATTTATCTCCATTACACGAAAGACATGCTGGTACGCAGTTTTCTGTAGTACTTAAGCCGCCTTGACTACGTGGTAAAACATGATCAATAGATTCAGATGGTTTTCCGCAATATATACAACTTTTTCCTGTAAATCTATGAATAGATTTTCGCCATTGTCTAAATCTCAATTTAGGGCATAAATCCTCTAAAAACACCGCATCGTTAATATGCATTCAGAACATTTAGTTAATAGAATAATGGCTTGTTTACATCAAAAGTCAATATAAATTAATGCTTCTTTGAGCCAAATTCTTCACAAAAGTGAAATTTAGTGTGTTTGGATACAAAAAGGTATTTTTTAAATTTTAAAAATTATTATCCCTTTAGAAACTTAATTAATAACTATATCTATCAAGTGTTTCATCAGTAAATTCTTCAGAAATTTCTTCATTAGCTTCCTCTAATTCTTTTTCTAATTTTTTTCTTTTATTTTCTCTATCTTTTGCTTCTTTTTCTTTTCTTTCTTCTTCTTTTTCTAAATCTCTTAATAGTTTTCTATTGGGATGAAGATTATCTAGATATTCAACGCAGTAACTAAATTTTTCTCTTTCTCTAATTACTGTTTCAGTAATTTGCGCTGCTGCATTTTTAGGTGAAACTTTGAATAATCCTCCCTTTTGCTTTTTTATATAAGAATAGGCCGCATCCCAGCTACTTTCATGGTCATTACCACCCTCTCTCATAGTACAAAAAATTTCTGCCCCAAATGAACTTGCATTTACCCTTGAAGTAGTAAAAGATAGAGGAGTGACAATTCCTAACGCTAAAAATATAAGTTTTTTCTTAAATCTTTTCATTGAACTTTTATCTTCTACTTAAAAATATCTTTTATTGTGCATATGTCTATAGAAATTTATGATTTTATTACTCCAAATAAATTCAGGCATTTCACAACTAAAGGAAGAATTAAAAGTACAGTAATCAATCTTACAGCATGTAAAGTAGCAACTGCAGCCCCTACTCCATATTCTGACCCTACTAGACTCATGCCGCTAATGCCTCCTGGTGCGGCACCAAGAATTGTAGTTATCACATCTATATTAAGTAATCTGCTTGTCCATAATCCAATTGCTAATCCTGTAAAAACTAAAGTAAAAGTTATTAAGATGGCAGGTCTCCATAAGATCTGAAGATCAACCAACGATTCTTTGGTTAATGATGTGCCAATAACTGTTCCAATTCCTATTTCTAATATTGTTCTCGTTCCAATTGGCCACTCTGCTATATCGAATTTACCAGTTATGCTAAGTATGCTTGCTCCTATTAAAGCACCTGCAAGAGGAGCCGCAGGAATACCTGTTTTTAGAGCTAAAGCTCCAAAAATACTACCTGCAAGTAAGTAATAAATAAGATTTATGTTTGGCATGAAATTGAGAGATGTTTGGTCATAATATTAGAAAAAATTTCTTTTGCTTGGGTCATATAGTCAAATAATATTTTTGTTTTCCTCTCATAATGTCCCCTTTTGTTGGCATAATGATATAAAGCATGAATTTTTATGTCTTCACAAATTTCATACAAAGATAATAAAAACCGCATAAAGAAAAAATTATCTTTTTTTGAGGGTGGTCACCAGCTTGAAAAATTAGAGTTTGCCCTTGCAATAGCGCAAACTAAGGGTGATGAAAAAAAATCTATCGTTCTTAGAAAAAAGATCGTTGAATTAGGCGGAAATATTGAAGAGCCTGGGACATAATTTAATTGTTTCCAAGGTACTTCGAGGCAACTACTAATGCTTCACCAGCTTGTTGAGCGGATATTTTTTTTAAGTCAAGAAGCGTTTTACTGATAGCAGAAATTACTGTAATAATGTCCCTGTCGTTTACATAACCCAAGTGACCAACTCTAAATATTTTCCCCTTTAAATGATCTTGACCACCAGCTAGTAAAATATCAAAATTATTCTTTATTGTTTTTCTAAATTCCTCAGCATCAATTTCTTCAGTTTTTATTGCGGTAATTGAAGGGCTTAAATGTTCTTCATCAGCAAATAATTTTAGATTTAAAGCCTTTACAGCATTACTCATAGCTAATTTATGTTTATTGTGTCTAGAGAAAATGTTATCTAGGCCTTCTTCTCTCATCATTTTTAAAGCTTCATCTAAAGCAAAAACCAAATTAACTGCTGGAGTATATGGATTACTGTTACTTAAAAGACTCTTTCTGTAGGATTTTAAATTTAAATAAAATTTAGGTAAATTAGACTTTTCTGCAGCTTCCCATGCTTTTTGGCTAATTGCTATAAAACTTAAGCCAGGAGGTATCATATATCCCTTTTGAGATCCTGAAGCAACTATATCTAACTTCCATTCATCTACTGGAACATTGCAAGCTCCAAGACTTGTAACGCAGTCAACAATAGATAAGGCTGTTTTGTGGTCACGAATATATGAACTTATAGTTTCTAGATCATTAATTACTCCTGTTGAGGTTTCAGAATGCGTTAAAATGACTGCCTTTATTTCTTTTTGTTTATCTTCCTCTAATACTTTTTTGAATTCTTTTGGATCAAGTGTAGTACCCCATTCGGATTCAATTTTTATAACTTCCAAGCCAAACTCTTTGGCAACTTTTACCCATCTTTCGCCAAATTTTCCATTTTCTCCACAAATTACTTTATCTCCCTTACTTAAGGTATTTATTATTCCAGCTTCCATTGCAGCAGTTCCACTACCAGTAATTGTTAAAACATCATTTTGAGTTTGATGGAGCCATTGTAAATTTTGAGAAGTACTTTTTACGAGATCCTGGAATTCTTTACTGCGATGACCTATTGGATGCTTACTTAATGCTTGTAAAACTTTTTCTGGAACTGGTGTGGGTCCAGGAATCATCAATGATAATTTTTGTTGTATGGCCACTTTTTGTTAAATAGGTCATTCTTAGATTAGTTCTCATTATATATTTTTCAATTACTTGATTTGAAAAAAGGATTTTCTTTACCATTGTGGGTTGCTGGAGCGGCTAGGTCAGCATTAAAAAAACTAGTAGGTTTGCCATTTGAGAATTATGAACTAATAAAAATTCCTAATAAAAAAGAAATAAAAATCGAGATTCATTCTGTTGGTTTAATTAAAGATGATTCTCATGCATTAGGAATTACTTTTGCAAAGTCTGGCTTAGATCTGGACATTACCCAAAACTTAGAAATATGGACAATAGCTTCTTTAGAAAAAATTCCTATTAATAATTCTGTTCAAATAAATCCAATAAATATTATTGCTGGATTTGGTGTTGGTGTAAAAAAGAATACTTCAGAGATATGCATTTCTGATTTTGCTAAAGAAGTTTTATATGAAAATTTATTAGATACTATTCCAGAGGGTTTTCATTTAAAATTAGAAATTATTTTTCCAAATGGCAAGTTTTTAGCTGAAAGAACTAGCAATAAGTCATTTGGTATCGTGGATGGATTATCTATTATTGGAACTTCTGCTGAGACTTATTCGAGTGCTTCACCAGATCAATTAGAAGAAGCTAAAACTAAGCTGGCAAAGCTAATTCAATCCAATTTTAAAGGGAAAGTTGTTTTTGTTATTGGTGAAAATGGGTTGAATTTAGCAAAAACTCATAACGTTAAGCTACCAATTATCAAGGTTGGTAATTGGATAGGACCGTTACTAGTTGATGCTGCAATAAAACATGTTAAAACTGTAATTCTCTTTGGTTATCACGGAAAATTAATTAAATTAGCTGGTGGTATTTTTCATACACATAATCATTTGGCTGATGGAAGAATTGAGATTCTTGTTTATTTAGCTGTTCAAGAAAAGGTACCACTTGAAATAATAGACAATTTATCTGACTTAAATAATCTTGAAGAAGCACTATTAATACTTGAGAGCTTTGATAAATCTATAGCTCAGAAAATTTTTTTAAATTTATCTAATACTATTGAAAAGCGATCTTTTGCATATGTAAATAGGTATGTAAAAACAGATATGGAGATCGCATCAATCATTTTTGATAGAAAAAGAGAAATTAGGTGGGCTGGAATTAACGGTAGTAAGTATATTTCTCATTTTCAATGAATTTATTTTTGATTGATTATGCTTTTGTAAATTAATTGAGCTAACTTTTATACATGAATCAAAAATCTCTAAAAAAAGAACGAGATCCTGCAATACTAATTTTAGATTTCGGATCTCAATATTCTGAATTGATTGCAAGAAGAATAAGAGAAACTAATGTTTTTTCTCTTGTAGTAAGTAACCGCATTTCAATTGAAGAAATTAATGAAATTAATCCTAAAGGGATAATTTTGAGTGGAGGCCCAAATTCTGTCTATGAAGATAATGCACCAAAATGTGATGCAAAAATTTTTGATTTAGGAATTCCTATTCTTGGCATATGCTACGGAATGCAATTAATGGTTATGGAACTTGGAGGATCTGTTACTGCAGCGACTAAAAAAGCTGAGTATGGTAGAGCACCAATAAATATAGATTTAGAAAGTGACCTCCTTACTAATGTATTAGATAAATCCATAATGTGGATGAGTCATGGCGATTCAATAAATTTTTTACCTGAAGGATTTAATAAAATTGCACATACGGAGAATACACTTCATGCTGCAATTTCAAATGATGTAAAGAAATTATATGGCGTACAATTCCATCCTGAAGTAATTCATTCAGAGTTTGGGATGACTGTAATTAAAAATTTTGTTTATGGCATTTCCTGTTGTGCGGCTGATTGGACAACTGAAACCTACATAGAGGAAACTATTCCTAGGATACGAGAGCAAGTTGGTAATAAAAAAGTTTTGCTTGCTTTGTCAGGAGGAGTTGATTCGTCAACTCTTGCTTTTTTACTTAATAAAGCGATTGGAAATAAGCTTACATGCATGTTTATTGACCAAGGTTTTATGCGAAAAGGTGAACCTGAATTTTTAATGAATTTTTTTGATAAGAAATTTCATATTAAGGTTGAATATATTAATGCTCGGGAAAGGTTTATTGCAAAATTAAAAGGAATTTCTGATCCAGAACAAAAAAGGAAAATTATTGGAGAAGAATTTATTAGAGTTTTTGAAGAAGAAAGTAATAGATTAGGACCTTTTCAATATCTAGCACAAGGTACTCTTTATCCTGATGTTATTGAAAGTGCTGGTACTAATATAGATCCCAAGACTGGAGAAAGAATAGCTGTAAAAATAAAAAGTCATCATAATGTTGGCGGATTACCTAAAGATTTGCAATTTAAATTAGTCGAGCCATTAAGAAAACTTTTTAAGGATGAAGTTCGCAAATTAGGAGCGGCCTTAGGTTTGCCTGATGAAATTATAAAAAGGCATCCATTCCCGGGACCAGGGCTGGCAATCAGAATTTTGGGAGAGGTTAATAATGAAAAACTTGACTGTTTAAGAGATGCGGATTGGATAGTACGTGACGAAATTAAAAAAGCAGGTCTTTACAATGAAATTTGGCAAGCTTTTGCAGTATTGTTACCAGTAAAAACTGTAGGAGTTATGGGTGATAAAAGGACTTATGCATGGCCAATAGTTTTACGTTGTGTCTCTAGTGAAGATGGTATGACAGCAGACTGGTCAAAAATTCCTTTTCCGATTTTAGAGCGAATTTCTAATAGGATCGTAAATGAAGTAGTTTCAGTTAACAGAGTTGTTTATGATATTACAAGCAAACCTCCAGGAACTATTGAGTGGGAATAAATTGCTTTTAAAAACCTAGTTATAACTTTAATTTATCGGTTTATCACACACACAATCTCCAATTCTTAATACCTGATACCAAGGGTTTTCGGGCGTCAGTTTGTCACGGGTTTGTCATGAACACTTTTGCTTCTCTCTTAAGAGAAATCGTATAAAGTCTGTTTTCTCTACAGTTGGTATATTGATTTAAAGTAATTTTGTTATGAAAAAAAGAACTGCTTTTATTGGGGCATTATTATCTTTAATTCCTATAGGTCAACCATTTTTAGTTAAAGGAGGTGTCAGTCTATTAACTTCAGCATTCGTTGTCCTTCATCATGAAAAAGTTAATGCAGAAAGCGCACAATTTTTCATTAATCGTGGCGTTGATAAGTTAGATGCAGAAGATTACGAAGGAGCGATATCTGACTTTACAGAGGCAATAAAAATTAATCCAAAAAATGGGGATGTTTACTATAACCGTGGAATTGCAAAAGAAGATTTAGAAGATTACAAAGGTGCAATATCTGATTATACAGAAGCAATAAGAATCAATTCAAAAGATGGAGATGCCTACAATAATCGTGGAAATGCAAAATTAAATTTAGAAGATTACAAAGGAGCGATATCTGACTTTACAGAGGCAATAAAAATTAATCCAAAACATGAATTTGCTTATTCTAATCGTGGAATTGCAAAAGAAAATTTAGAAGATTACAAAGGTGCAATATCTGACTTTACAGAGGCAATAAAAATCAATCCAAAAGATGGAGAGAGTTATATGGATCGTAGTTTCAATAAAGAATCAATAGGAGATATTAAAGGTGCAGTATTTGATAAAAATAAAGGACTAGAAATATTTGCGAAAAATATAAAAAATAAGGTTAAATTTTCTACTAAAGATATACTTTACACCGACGTTTCATCTGACCCTTTATTAAGAGGTTTTAATAAATATGCTGGATTTGATGGTAATACTTATACAAGACCAATTACATATTACATTCACGATAAAAACGGCAAACTAAATTCTAAATTATTACCAAAATACTTTAAGAAAACCTATGAACACTCTTTAGATGAAGAGAAATTTATTGTAAATTTTATTTCTAAGATTGATAAATATATTGACCTTGATTTTGAAAGAGTTGATTCAAAGAATGACGCAATGATAAGAATATATAAAACTAACATACATGAAGATACTTATGGGATGGCGTCTGATAATGGAGATGATGTTCCAGACAAATGGTTTCGATTAGATGTCGCGTGGGGTGACACTCCAATGGATATTCCAAAATTAAAAAAATATCCTACTTTATCCGTAGATAGTGCCTATACAATAGTTCATGAATTAGGACATGCCCTTGGTTTGGCGCATTTTGATAAGGGTTGTGGAAAATACTGTAAATCTAATTTTGATCCCGAAGATATGAGAATTAATAGTAATAAGACAGTGATGTCTTACAATAATTTTCTATATCCAGTAGATGATATGTTTGTAACGGAATTTGATTTAAAAGCATTAAGAAAAGTATGGGGAGTTGAAAAAGATAAGTAAATTTCGCGTTGAAAATAATAATGTATTCTTTACAATTAGTTCATCTAATTACGAAGAAAAATATAAAGAATGGATGTCTTCGGTTTGTCACGGGTTCGTCACGTATGACATAGTAACGGAATTACTGGGATTTTAACCTATCTGTTTGTTACGAACCTAATTGACCGTCTCTTAAGAGAAATCGTAGAAAGTTTCTTCTCTCTACAATTGATATATTTAATAATATTTCTATATTAATATGCGAAAAAGAACTGCTTTTCGGCGATAAAATCTAAGGTGGTTTTAAGTGGGAATTTTTGGTTGCTAAATTCAATGATGCATACGTATCTCAAGAGGCCAAATTTGCTGATTTTTTTGAGAGGAACTAAAGGTTATCAGGTTTTCTGGACAAGTGTTATTGATATTAATACTTCAGGTCTTTATATTTACTCTTTTGAGTAATGATTTCCATTGCAGGTCTAAGCATTTCTTTATAGTTTTCCCAACCTCCTAAAGATTTTGTATTGATTGGCGAACGAACCTGAACATTGCTTCTTGTTGAGACTTTACGATTATTTAAATGTGGTGATAGATATAAATCATTCCACTTCCAACCTAACCAACTAATTAATGACTTTATCTCTTCTGAAGGATGAGTCACTAATTTATCGTAATTTAATGCGTATATATGATTTTTAAATTCTTTTTTGTATATTTGCATTATCTCCTCTTGATCAAAATAAACTGCAGCAGAATCAACCAAACTTGAAGAAAAATTATTCCCTGCTCCGAAATGTGCTCTATACATTGAAAGGATATTATCTAAAGGATTTCTATAGCAATGTATTATTTTTGCTTTAGGAATTGATTTTGCAATTATGCCTGCATATTGATAATTAAATAACCATTTATTTGTTGTGAATTTTTTATTTTCGGTTATTTCTAACTTTTTCCAATATATTTCACTAAGGTCTGTTTTTTTTTCGGATTCTTTATATTCTCTATATGCTTTTTCAAAGATATTGACTTCTCCAAGATCTATTACATTAGAATTCAAACTTATGATTGATTCAACCAGAGTAGAACCACATCTTGGTATTCCTACAATAAATATTGACATTGGATAATTTTCAAATTCTTTTTTATTTCTCTCGAAATTATCTGAGGATATTTTCAATTTTTTAGTTTTATTGATTAATAAATTTGCTTCAGATTTATTCATTTTAAGTTTGATATTATTTGCAGTGATAAGATTTTCAGCACTTTTTTCATACTTTTTTTCTTTATGAAAAATATTTGATCTTGCAAAAAAAATATTCACTAACTCTCTATTATTTTTATTTTTTAAAAGACTTTTAGAAAAGAGTTGATTGTGCCATTTTGGAGTTGTATCAGTAGAATACATAGTTGATAATGATAAGTATGCATCAGTAAAATGAGGGTTAGCTTCAAGTGCTTTTTGATTATATGAATCTGCCTCTTTAAATCTGCCCAGATCTTTTAAAATAAATCCAAGATTATAGTGAGCAGCGGCAAAGTTTGATTTAAGTTTTATTGCTTTTTTAAGTTCTAATTCTGCTTTTTGCAAATTTCCTTGACCAATAAACAAAACTGCAAGATTATAGTAGGCATTGGCATATTTGGGATTTAAAGAAATTGCTTTTTTAAGTTCTAATTCTGCTTCTTTATATTTTCCGACTTCGTTTAGGAATATTCCATAATTCGAAAAAACTCTATAGTCTTTTATTCCATTTTTAATAAGATATGAATAGTATTTTGCTGCTTCTAATTTCCTTCCAAGTGCTTGAAGTTTGAATGCTTTTTCAATCAATAGATCAATATTTACTATCTCTTCATTTTTTTGTTTTTTTATTTTCTTTGATTGGTTATTTTCTCCAAAACCTTTCATTGATTTAAAAAGATAATTTCTTTATAGCGATTATAGTCTTAACGCAAAGTTTTGATAAATTGTTTGCGAATTAGATAATGATTAATTTATTTGTAATTTCTAACTAATTCTCTAAAATAATTTTAGAAAAATTTTTTAACTTACATAATGTTGTTGATACTTTTGCTTAGTACTTCTTTTAAGCAAAATTTACTCATTTCTTAGTAAGAAATTGGAGTAATGAAACTAACAAGTCGTGGTAAATTATCAAATTTTGTAAATTAGATTTAAAAACGTAATGAGCGAAATTATTAAATTAAGTAGATCCACTGTTGAAAAATATCTTAGTTGTCCGAGATGTTGTGTACTCGACAAAAAATATCAAATAAAACCTCCATCGCTGCCTTTTAGTTTAAATATAGCTGTAGACAATTTATGTAAAAATGAATTTGATCATTACAGAAGAATTCAGGAGCCACATCCTTTATTCATTGAAAATGGTATTGATGCTGTTCCATTCAAACACAACGATTTAGAACGCTGGAGAAGTAATTTTAAAGGGATAAGATACAAATCAACTGAGCATAATTATGATTTTGGTGGGGCTGTTGATGATATTTGGCAAAAAAAAAATGGTGAACTTATAATCGTTGATGTAAAAGCGACATCAAGAAATAATTTTGATTGGTCTGAGACTTTTCATAAATACGAATATGCAAAGGCTTATAAGAGACAATTGGAAATGTATCAGTGGTTATTTAAGAAAAACGGTTTTCAAGTTTCTAATGAAGCATATCTTTTATACTTTAATGGCAAAAAAAATGAACAGTTTTTTAATAATCAATTAAATTTTGATGTAAATCTCATTAGATTAGAGTGTTCAACATCATGGGTCGAACGTAAGATACTCGATACAGTTAATTTATTGCGTTCAGAGAATTTCCCAAAACCTTCATTAAGTTGTGAATACTGTAATTATTTAAAAAAGCGTTGGCAGTTATCAAAAAATTAATATTCAAATAAAATTTTTTTGAGAATTCTGGAAAATTATTAAATAAAAGATAATCTTGAATTAGATTCTTAATTTAGACTTTTGATAAATTTGAAAAACTCTGACAAAAAGATAACCAAACATCTTCAACAAGATTTAGTAAAAATATCTGGTAAAACAATTTTTATTAATCCTTTTTTGTATTGGAGAAGATTTGATGAAAACACTAATAGATGGCTTAGAGAACCTGGTCAAATGTCAGAGGATCAGATTCATCCCAATAGGAATCGTTTTTATCCAGAACTAGAGTGGGCCGAATTAAGTCATGAACAAAAACTAATCAAAGATGCAACTATTGAGATGTTTTTAAAAACTCTTGAATTGATAAGTACATTTCATCCTTATCTTACTTCAGGGCAGTTATTAGAAGTTGAAAGAAAAATGGCGATTATAAAAAAGAAGCCTTTTGAAAAGTGGGTTACAAAATCTTTCGCCAAAAAAGCAAAATTATTAGAAAATGAAAAAAGAAAATTTCAAAGAGAAAGGTTTTTTAGTTGCTGGAAGGAATGGTTTAGTCTTGAAAATACTCAACAAGCTCTTTTACCATTAATCGTAATAATATTCCTTTCAACATTTATAGGGTGGTCATTAGGAATATCTAAAAATAGTTGTAATCCTTATTTTGAACAAAATTTAAAACAGTTAAATTAATAAGTTTGTAATATCGAATAAATATTATTTTGAAAAAATAAATTTTTTATTTAATATTGGAACATATAGAATACTCAAGTAAAAAATTAAAAGTTTATGAATAAAGAATTCGTTCCAGATAATAATGAAAATGAATTGTTTACTCTGAAAAATGAAGAGATCGATTATAAAAAATTAATTACTAGACTTAAAGATATAAGTTCAACCATTGCTTTACTAGAAAAAAAATATCTAGATAAATTTTAAATTTTTTGATAAAGCTTAATTCTAATAAAAAACTTATTTCATTAAAAAGACAACCACTAGTCTTACTTATTTTTTCTTCTGTTTCCTTTTTATTGATTCTATTTAGGTTAATTTTTTTACAACTTTTAAATTATGAATCTTTTAAGAAAATGTCTGATGATAATAGGATCAGACTTATTTCTTCACAGCCAATAAGGGGAAAAATACTAGATAAAAATGGTTATGTTTTAGCAGATAGTAGAGTTAAATATTCTTTAATAGTAAAGCCTCAATCTGTTAATAAAAGCAATTGGGAAAAAAATAAATCAAGTATTTCTAATTTGCTAAATATTGATAGTAATTTAATTCAAAAAAAATACTCTGATGGTCTAAAAAATCAGAAACTTTCAGTAATTATTCTTGACGATTTAAATGTAGATCAATTAATAAAATTCAAGGAAAATGAAGTTAATTTAATTAGTTTTGAAATAGCTACCAATTTAATTAGAAATTATCCTTATAAATCCCTTGCTGCCCATGTAATTGGTTATACGCAGCCAATTACTGAATCAGAATATAAATTCTTATCTAAGAAGGGTTATAAATTAAATGACTTAATAGGAAGAACTGGAATTGAATATGTTTACGAAGATTTTATAAGAGGTGAATGGGGCGGAGAAATGGTTGAAGTGAATTCATTAGGAAAATTTCAAAGATCATTGGGTATAAGACCTTCAGTCCAAGGTAATGATATTCAACTAACAATCGATCTTAATCTGCAGTTAGTTGCTGAGGAAGTTCTTAAAGATAAAAAAGCTGGAGCGATAATTGTAATGGATCCAAGAGATGGTGCAATAAGAGCAATGGCAAGTAAACCTACATTCGATTTAAATTTTTTCTCAAAGGATTTTAAACCTGAGAAAGAATATAATACACTTTTTAATTCTCCTGAAAAACCTTTATTTAATAGAGCATTAAATGCCTACGATCCAGGAAGCGTTTGGAAAATTGTAACGGCTTTAGCTGGCTTGGAAAGTGGAAAATTCCCTAGAGAAACAATGTTAGATACGAAACCATGTATCACTTATGGAAGCCAATGTTTCAGGGAACACAATGATTTAGGTTTTGGTGTAATAGGTTATGAAGATGCTTTAAGAGTTTCGAGTAATACATTTTTTTATCAAGTCGGATATGGTGCAGGAGTTGATGAAATTCATAATGTTTCTAGAAAACTTGGTTTTAATTCTTTATCTGGAATTGAAATTTCTGAACAAGAAAATAAAGGATTAGTAGCAAGTAGTGAGTGGGCTAAAAAAGGTAGAGGATGGGGGCAACCAGGAAGAACTCCATGGGTCCCAGAAGATATTGCGAGTATGTCTATTGGACAATTTGTTGTTCAAGTTACTCCTATTCAATTAGCTAGAGCATATGCTGCGATTGCAAACGGAGGTTATCTAGTTACTCCTTATTTAGCCAAAAAAGAGGATGAAAATTTCTCAGAGAAAAAGCGTCTTAAAATTGACATTGATCCGGATAATATTCAGTTGATAAAAGACGGTCTTAGGAAAGTAGTAGAGTCTGGTACAGGAGTATCAATGAATTATGGAGTTTCAAATTTACCTCCTGTTTCAGGTAAAACTGGAACTGCTGAAGATGGTGAAGGTGGCTTAGATCACGCTTGGTTCGTTTGCTATACTCCTTCTGAAAATAGTGAGTTGCTTGTGGTTGCTTTTGCCCAAAATACTCCAGGTGGAGGGTCTGTACATGCACTTCCTATGGCTAGGCAAATTATAAAAGTTTGGAATGAAAACAATTGATATTTTGTTTAATTTTTAAAGTTTAAGTTTGTAATTTTTTCATTTGTAAAAGTCTTTGAATAATATCTTCAATAGTTTTTGTATTTATAGGTTTACTATATGAAGACAAAAGTTGTCTTCCTAATACTTGACTTCCTAAATGCACTAATTGAATTCGTAATGAGGTAAGTAGTTCTAACCCTATGCCACCAGAAAATGTTGCAATTGCAATCGGTTGACCATTAAATAAATTCCTAAAGTCATCTCCCGAAATAGAAAGCCATGCTATGAAGTTGGAGAGAATGGGAGGTATAGATCCATTATATTCAGGCGCACAAATCACCCACCTTTCAATCTTGAAAAGCTTTTTTTTTAATTCTTCTATTTCATTTGGAATATTTTCTTTGCTGTGAATTCTTGGATTAAATAATGGAATATCAAGAGTAGTAAGATCTAAAATTTCAGAACTTATTTTCAGTTCATTACTTTTTTCAAGAAATTTTTCAGAAAGTTCTAGATTTTTACCACAACTAGCCGTAATGATTATTAAATCTTTTGTTTCAGTCATAAATTAGATAAATAAATTTAATAGTTAGCACCTGTTTTGCGGTGATGAACTGCCGTTAGACTATCGGATTTTAGTATATTACCGTGTAGTACTTCGGCGTAAATTACCCAATGATCTCCACATTCCATTCTCTCTTTTACAGAAGCATCTAACCATGCGAGAGATTCAGGAATGATTATCTGTTTATTAGGAGTTAATTCAATATTTATTCCTTCAAATCTATCTTCTCCAGGTGCAAAGGGTTTTGTGAATCTTTTTAAAGGTTCTTTAAAATCTTTTTCACTAAGAATATTTAATGCGAATGAATCTCCTATTTGCAGAAGAGACTCTACCGATCTATCTTTTGCTACTGCAATACTTAACCCAGGCGGAGAAAAACTTGCTTGACTAACCCAAGATGCAAGCATGGCTCCCTTGATATTATTCTCATCTTTGCCTTTAGATGCTGTCAGGACGCAAAGTGAACCAATTACTCTTCCAAGAGCTTGTAGCTTTGGATCCGTTTTGCTTGTAATCATTCCAGTATCTGATTTTCTGGGTTTTTTCTTTGCTTTTTTTATAATTTTTCTTCCAAAGTGAGTTCCTATTTCTTCTAACTCTTTAATCTTTGGTTTATTTGGACTAAATTTAATCCTAATAGGGTCAAAACTAAACTTAAAACCACCGTCTTTTAATTTTGTTTCAAGTAAATCTATAGCTTCGCCGCTCCACCCAAAACTGCCAAAAATTCCCACTGGCTTATCTCTATTGCCCTCTGCTAACAATGTTCCAAGTGCACTAACTATTGGAGTTGGGGCGTGACCACCCAATGTGGGAGAGCCTATTAAATATCCATCTGCATTTTGGATAGATTTTACAAGTACATCATTAGGTGTAAATTCACAATTAATACTTTCAACTTCTACAGAGGTTCTATTTATCCCTTTTGCCAATGCATCGCCTATTGAGGCTGTGTTTCCATATGCACTTGCATATATCAGGGCGATTTTATGATTATTGGTTGAGAGATTCTCTCCCCATCTAACATAATCATTTAAAAAGCTTTTTAAGCTATATTCGATCGCGGGACCATGTAATGGTGCAATAGTTTTAATGTCATAATCGGCAATTTTTTCAGTGATTGATACCACTTGATTAGACATTGGTGCCATCAAACAATCATAAAAGTGTTTTCTATCAATTTCTGTACTAATTCGATTTGTTTCAGACCAATATTCAGATGCAATGTGTGCAGAGAAAATTTTTTCACTTAGAAGTATTTCTTGATTACGTTCATAAATTATTAGTCCTCCAGGCCAACGTGCAGTTGGTATAGGAATTAACTCTAGTGAAATATTGTCTAATTCTAAATTAAGTTCTTTTTTGATTATGTTAATTTCAGGTAATTGAATTTCAATGAATTCTTTTAAGTTAGGATTTCTTTGATTCCAAAGTTCGCTAATAAGTTTATAACCTGGATTAGAGCAAGTAATAGTGATGTTTTGAAATTGGGTGCTTATACTCTTTATAGTTTCAATAATTTGGGGATTAATATGACCAGAAATGAAGTTTATTTTACCTAAATTAAATTGATCGCAAAACCTAGAAATTACTTTATTAAACGAATCTAAATATTTTTTCTCAGGTGGATGAATAATAAAAAGTTCCTCATGACTTCTAATGAAAAAGGTATTAAAAGAGGTCCCTTTTTCAAGGTTAAATTCAAGTTCAAATCTTTCTTTATTTTGGTCTAAGAATCTTACACACGAAAAATTTTCAGTAATTTCAAATTCTGATAAATTTTGATTTTCTGCAAGTGAGCCTATATTGATATCTGACATTTCAAAGACTTATTTTCTAATAGTGATTAGCAACTTTTCTGTGATGAACTGCTGTCTTGCATGATAAGTCAGAAACATTACCATTTTCAACAATTCCGTAAATTATCCAATGGTCTGGAGTCTCTAGCCTGGAACTAACTTTACAATCTAAAAAGGCGAGTGAATCTGAAAGAACTGGTCCTCCTTCAGCGATGTTGCTAATTAGATCTACATCTGCAAATCTATCAGCTCCAGGGGCAAATCTTTTTAAAAAATGTCTGAACATTTTTTGATAGTTATCTTCTCTCAGAATATTCACAACAAAACCTTTCCCAACTTGCATATATGATTCAATAGCCCTATCTTTTGCTACTGCAACTGTAATACCTGGCGGAGAAAAGCTTGCTTGACTAACCCAACTTGCGACCATTGCACTTTGTCTAAATGTAGAACCTTCGCCTTGGCTTGCTGTAACTACATATAATCCACCACTTAATCTCCCTAACGCTTTATCTAAATTTGAGTCAAGGCTCTTCATAGAAGCAATATTCTTCTTTTTATTGATCAATTGGCCCAAGTCAGTTCCAGCTTCTTCGAATTGTTGATAAACAATGGGATCTGGAATATTTTTGACTCTTAAGGGAGAGAAAGCTTCTTTTTGACCAAGTTCTCTTAATTTATTTGCTAAGGAATCTATAGGTTCATCATTTCCTCCAAATGCATCATAAATTGCAGTAAATTGTTTTGGTTTTAGTGCTGCAAATAAAGTACCGAGAGATTCTTTTAATTCATTATCTGAGTCTACTGGCCATGTGGGAATGACTACTGCTTTTGATTCGGAAATTAAACTTGTTAATTCTTGCGGGTCAGAAGATCTTAAATCAATTAACTGAACCTGAGCATCTGCTTTGCTTATTCCATGAGATATCGCTTGACTTAGTCGATCACAATAACCATAGTCGCTTATGTAGCACACTGACACAAAATCGTTGCCTTTGCTTTTATTACTACTCCATTCTAGATATTTTCCTTTCCAAAAATTGACCTGATTATGGAGCAAAGGCCCATGACCAACGGCTATTGTTTTTAATTCAGGTAGCTTATCTATTCTTTTTATTGCCTGCATAACGCTTCTAGCGTTTGGACCCATAAGGCAATCGTAATAAAAACGGAAATCATCGTATATTTCTTTTTGATCAGTATCAAAAAATTCGTCAGAACAATAATGGAGTCCAAATGCATCGCATGTATAGAGAACATTTGTGCTGTGATCATATGAAAATATGGTATCTGGCCAATGTAAATTTGGTGCACTTATAAATTCAATATTGTGTTCTAAACCACTATTAGGATTAGTTCCGAGATTTAAAAACTCTCCACTCTTAACCTCTAGACGTTTAAAGGGAATATGTATTTGGTCTTCAATAAATTTAAGTGCTAATTTTGATCCAACTACTGTGATATTTTGGTTTAATTCTAAAAGATTACCTATTAAACCAGAATGATCAGGTTCTGTATGGCTAGTAATGAGATAATCAACTTCTTGCGGATTTACCATTTTCAGTAATTCTTCAAACCATAATTCTTCGAATTTTGCGTGACTAGTATCAATAATTGCTAGTTTCTCACCTTTAATAATGAAACTATTGTAAGTAGTTCCATTTCTTAAACCAAATTCAATATCAAATCTACTGCGATCCCAATCCAAAGATCTTATGGAACAAGAATCATCAGCAAAGTTTTGAGATTGAACCGTCAACTTGTTATTAGTTTGTGCCAATTTAGAATTACTTGTCTGGGCAGAGGCTATCATAGAATAATTAGCTTTATAAATTAACTTTAGTTATATAGAATATAAATTCGCGTGATTATTTTTGCGAAATAACCGAAATTACGCTTTTCTTTAATTTTTAATCTTCTTATTCTGGATAAATGACATCTCAACTAATTAAAAAAATAGTTACTGGAGATGAGATAAGAAATGCCTTTTTAAAATTTTACAGTGAAAAATTACATAAAATCATTCCAAGTTCATCTTTGATTCCAGATGACCCCACGGTTATGCTCACAATTGCTGGAATGCTACCTTTTAAACCAGTTTTTTTAGGTTTAAAAGAAAGACCATCAAAAAGGGCTACATCTAGCCAAAAGTGCATCAGAACAAATGATATAGAAAACGTTGGAGTTACAGCTAGACACCACACTTTTTTTGAAATGCTTGGTAATTTTTCTTTTGGAGATTATTTTAAACGAGAGGCTATTCAATGGGCTTGGGAATTAGTTACTAATATTTATCAACTTTCTGTTGAAAATATAATTGTGAGTGTTTTTCACGAAGACGAAGAGTCTGCAAAAATTTGGAGAGATGAAATTGGTATTCATCCAGATAGGATAGTGAAACTAGGTGAGGAAGATAATTTTTGGTCATCTGGCAAAACAGGTCCATGTGGACCTTGTTCAGAACTTTATTATGATTTTCAACCTGAAAAGGGTCTGAAGAATATTGATTTAGAAGATGGAGATCGTTTTATTGAATTTTATAATCTTGTTTTTATGCAATATAATCGTGATCCTCATGGAAAATTGACAGATTTAAAATTTAAAAATATTGATACAGGAATGGGTCTTGAAAGAATGGCTCAAATATTGCAAAAAAAGAAAAATAATTATGAGACAGATTTAATTTTTCCTATCATTCAAAAAACTTGTGAGATTGCAAATATTGATTATTTTTCTTCAGATGATAAAAGCAAAATTTCTTTAAAAATTATTGGAGATCATACAAGAGCTGTTATTCATTTAATTTCCGATGGAGTAGCAGCAAGTAATCTTGGCAGGGGATATATATTAAGAAGGCTTATTAGAAGAATGGTTAGACATGGGAGATTATTAGGAATAACAAATGAATTTTTACCGCATATTGCTACTGTCGGGATCAATTTAATGCAAAATAATTTTCCCGATTTAAAAAATAATAATGATTTAATTTTAAATGAGATAAAAATTGAAGAAGTAAGGTTTAGAGAAACTCTTGAAAGGGGAGAGAAATTGCTAGATGAGGTAATTTCTTCTGGGCAGAAATTAATTTCTGGTTTTAAAGCTTTTGAACTTTATGATACATATGGATTTCCTTTAGAACTTACTGTAGAGATTGCTGAAGAAAATAGTATCAGAGTAGATTTAAAGGGTTTTGAAGATGCAATGAATTCACAAAAAGAGAGAGCTAAAGCTGCTTCAAGTAATATTGATTTGACATTAGAGGGATCATTAGAGCGAGAAATAGATCTTTTTAATAAAACTGTTTTTAAAGGTTATGATTCACTTCTCTCGGAAGCTGAAATAAAGGGTATTTTCCTCGATTCAACTTTAGTTAAGCAAGCAAATGAAGGTCAGAAAGTTTTAATTGTTCTTGATCAGACAACTTTTTATGGAGAATCTGGCGGTCAAGTTGGTGATATTGGAACGATATTTTCTAAAGATGTAGATGTCCTTGTTGATAATGTTATTCGAAAGAAAAATGTTTTTTTACATTACGGTACGATCAAAAAAGGAATACTATCTATTGGACAAAAAGTTAAGACTAATGTTAAATCCTCCAATAGAGCTAAGGCTGCGGCAAATCATACAGCTACCCATTTATTGCAATCTGCTCTCAAATCAATTGTGAATGAAAGTGTTGGACAAAAAGGTTCATTAGTAGCCTTTAATAAATTAAGATTTGACTTTAATTCTTCTAATCCTATTTCTAAAGATCAAATTTCTAAGATTGAAACTCTAGTGAACTCCTGGATTATGGAAAATCATGCTATTGAAATAAAAAATATGTCAAAGAATAAGGCTCTTGAAAAGGGCGCAGTGGCCATGTTTGGAGAAAAATATGATGATCAAGTGCGTGTTGTTAATGTGCCAGGAGTTTCAATGGAATTATGTGGCGGCACACATGTTAGAACTACATCTGAATTAGGTTCTTTCAAAATAATCAGCGAGGAAGGAATCTCATCCGGAGTTAGAAGAATTGAAGCATTATCCGGTCAATCAGCATTCGAATATTTCAGTGAACGAAATGCTTTAGTAAATCAACTAAGTGATTTGTTAAAAGCAAATCCTAATCAACTTTTCGAAAGGGTTAATAATTTGCAAGCAGAACTTTTAAATAAAAATAAAGAGATACAAAAAATGAAAGATGAAATTGCCTTTTTTAAATACTCTTCAATAAAATCATCCGCAGAAATCGTAAATTCTTTTTCAATATTAGTAAATCAGATTGATGGCTTAGATGGAAATTCTTTGCAATCTGCAGCACTAAATTTAACTTCTCATTTAGGGAATAAAGCTATTGTGATTCTCGGGGGAATACCAAATCCAGAAAACAGAAAGTTGTTATTTGTAGTTTCTTTAGGAGATGATGTAGTAAAAACAGGATTGCATGCAGGGAAATTAATTAATGAGATTGCAAGAATTTGTTCGGGAGGTGGAGGAGGAAAGCCCAATTTTGCCCAAGCAGGTGCTAAAGATATTGATAAGTTAAGTGATGCTTTAGATTATGCTAAAGATCATTTGCAAAAAACATTAGAAAGTTATTCAGATAAATAACTACTTTTTCTGAGACTTATTTCGATTTGATCAATTAATTTCCTTGCTTCTTCAATAGTTAATTTTTTTTGATCAATTGCTGATTCAGTATTAATACGTATCGATTCGACTAAAGAAGCGGAACTATAATCTAATAATTGTAAAATTTCAGTTTTACTATCCTCTTTAATAATATTTTTTACCTTATATGAATCATTTTGGTTTATATCAATATGAACTACGTTTGTATTGCCGAATAAATTGTGCAAGTTTCCTAATGCTTCTTGATAGGCTCCAGTCATGAAAATTCCAATTAGATAATCTTTATCTTGCTCTGGCTCATGTAAATTTAGTAATGATTTAATTTTCCCATTATCAATAAAACTATTTAATTTCCCATCTGAATCACAAGTTAAATCTGCAAAGTTTCCTTTGCAGAATGGTTCTTCTAAATGCCTATGTATAGGTAATATTGGGAAAATCTGATTGATTGCCCAGCTATCGGGAATAGATTTAAAGATAGACAAATTTGCATAATAAGTTGAAGCTAGAGTTTCTGTAATTTCAAACAAATCAGGGTGATTGATATCATCGTTATTAAGGTTATTATTATTAGCAATTTCTTTTGCGCAAGCCCAGGTAATTTCTTCGGCATAAGCTCTTTCGGCTAAACTTAAAAATCCTAATCTAAAAGCGACTAAGCAATCTTCTTTAAATTTTTTTGCATCGTTCCATAGTTCAATTATTTGAGATAAATTTATCTTTTTATTTTTAAGTTTTTTTAATTCATAGAAAGTTTCAAGTAAATTTGAAATAATTAACGATTGATTTTTTTCATTATTAATTTTTTGGATTGAGCTGACATGGCTTGTTCCTAAGACATTAAAAATTAAAACTGAACAATGACTAATTATTGCTCTTCCGCTTTCTGAGATTATAGTAGGATGCTCAATATTATTTAATTCACATGAATCTTTAATGGTTGCAATTACATCGTTAGCATAATTTTGAAGAGAATAATTTGTAGAAGTGTTGGAGGAAGTTTTAGTTCCATCGAAATCTATTCCTAAGCCACCCCCAACGTCGATATATTGCATAGGGGCGCCTAATTTGCATAGTTCAACATATATTTGACTAGCTTCTTGTAATGCGTCTTTGATTACAGCAATATCACTTATTTGACTTCCTATATGAAAATGAAGCAATTTCATTTCGTTTATCAGATTTGCTTCTTTAAGTTCTTTTATTGTTGACATAATTTCTGGGATTGATAATCCAAATTTGGAATTATCTCCAATAGATTTACTCCACCTACCGCTACTTTTACTTGATAACTTTGCTCTAATCCCTATCAATGGAGTTGCGTTAAGAGTATGAACTGCTTGAATAATTCTTTTGACTTCATCTCTTTGTTCAATAACTATTATTGGATTTTTGCCGAGCTTCCTGGCCAAAGTAGCAATCTCAATATATTTTTCATCTTTATATCCGTTGCATATTAATAATGAATTTTGGTTTTCAAGAAGTGCAAGGCCAATTAATAGTTCTGATTTACTTCCTACTTCTAAACCAAAATTCCATGGGCTACCGAGTTCTATTATCTTTTCCAGTACATTCTTCTGTTGATTACATTTAACAGGAAAAACGCCTTGATAAATATTATTGTATTGATAGGTTTTTATTGCTTTTAAAAAAGCTTCATGCAATGCATGTATTCGATCTTTCAAGATATCGTTGAATCTTATAGTTAATGGAGGATTTATTTCTCTACTTTTAAGTTCCGTGACAAGCTTAAAAAGATCAATCTTGTTTGCAGATTTTATATCTTTAGCTACTGATATATTTCCTTTGGAATTTATAGAAAAATATTTATCTCCCCATTTGTCTATGTTGTAAGTCGCAATACTATCTTCAATAGTCCAAATATTCTTTAATTTTTTTGGCTCAAAATTGGTCAATTGATGTCTTAGTGATTAATAAATGTTTTTGAAAATAACTCAAAACAATATCTTTTATTTTAATGATTACTTGCCAAGTTACCACCTAAAAGTTGAATATACTTAGAGTGATTATTAATTAAATGACTAAAGAGAGAACCTTTATTGCAATTAAACCAGATGGAGTTCAAAGAGGATACGTTGCTGAAATTATTGGCAGATTTGAAAAAAAAGGATTTAAATTGGTTGGATTAAAGCAATTAATTCCCTCAAAAGATCTTGCTCAAAATCATTATGGAATACATAGCGAAAGACCCTTTTTTGGTGATTTAGTAGAATTTATTTCAAGTGGTCCTGTTGTGGCAATGGTTTGGGAAGGCGAAGGGGTTATATTGAGTGCTAGAAAACTAATAGGAGCAACAAAACCTCTTGAAGCAGAGCCTGGAACAATTAGAGGAGATTTAGCTATTGATATTGGGCGGAATATTATTCATGGTTCTGATGGAGCAGATACAGCAAAATTTGAAATTGATCTATGGTTTAACGAAGAGGAATTATGTGAGTGGGAAACTTCTGATTTGAAATGGCGATCTGAAAATTAAAATTTAAATCTCAAATCTATCTAAACTAAATTTCTCTAAAAAACTTTTTTCTGATTCTTTGAGAATTTTATTTTGAACTATTTTCAAAAGAAGATCACTTGTTATTGCAGAAAATAAAACTCCATTTCTGTAATGTCCTGTAGCTATAAAAAGGTTTTCAATTTTTGATTTTCCAATTATTGGTTTAAGATCTGGAGTGCAAGGTCTAAATCCCCACCAATGTTCCATTTGTGGCCAATTAATAGCTTCTGGTAATAATGAGCGAATACCTTCTTGCAGTTGTTTTATTCCGTTAGGAGTATTACCCTTATTAAATTTTGAATCTTTTTCAACAGTCGCTCCAACGATAATAAGTCCATCATCACGAGGAACTAGATAAGTTTTTGGACCAAAGATAACTCTTTTTAAAAAATTTGTTGGACCTTGTATTGATAGCATTTGTCCCTTTACAGGAAAGACTGGAATATTATTAAAAATTTTTTTACTCCAAGCACCACTACATATAATTGCTTTTTCGCAGTTAATTTTTTTTTGTTCTCCAGTGGCACATAAAACTGTTGCACCAGTAATTTTGTTTTTGTCTAATGTCAAATCCTTTACTTCTGAACCTTCTTGAAATTCGACTCCATGCAAGGAGCATGCTCTTTCAAGAGCACGCATAAGTCTTCTTCGGTTATCTATTTGACCATCTTGTTCAAAAAGTAAACCATGTTTCCAAATAGAATTCATTCCATTAATTTCTGTTTGAAGATCTTTGTGATTTAAATATTTTCCATATTCATAAGTGGGAAACGCTTCAAGATCTTCTTTATTTTGAAAAGGAACTATGATGCCACATTTTTTTAAACCGCATTTAATATTGCTATCTTGTTCAATACTTTTAATCCACTTTGGAATTAGACTTTGACTCTCTTGGCCAAATTTTAGCAATTCATCTTCGAGCCCTTCGGCATGAGTAGCTAACATACCTGCAGCAACAAATCCAGCTGATTCATTTCTGTTTTTGCTTAAAACTATAACCTTAAAGTTATTTCTAGAAAATTCATAAGCAATAGATAAACCTACAAGTCCACCGCCAATAATTAATATTGAATTTTTTGTTTCTTGTGTCATTTAATAATTAATATTTTTATTTGTGTTTTGGTCCTCTTTTTCTTTATATCCAATAATATTAATAAAGAGACTTTTGATAATGAACAATTTTGAATCTTGGGAAGCTGTGATTGGTTTGGAAACTCATGTACAGCTTAATACGAAAAGTAAAATATTCACATCTGCTTCAACAGCTTTTGGTGATGCACCTAATACCCATATAGATCCTATAGTTTGTGGGTTACCAGGAACTCTTCCAGTTTTGAATGAGACTGTTCTTGAGTATGCTGTAAAAACTTCGTTAGCATTAAATTTAGATGTTGCAGAACATTGTAAATTTGATAGAAAACAATATTTTTATCCTGATCTGCCTAAAAATTATCAAATTTCACAATTTGATGAGCCACTAGCAGAAAATGGCTGGTTAGAGGTTGAAATAATTGAAAAGGACAAAGAACCCTATATTAAAAGAATTGGTATAGAAAGGCTACATATGGAAGAAGATGCTGGAAAACTAGTCCATTCAGGTAGTGATAGATTAGCTGGTTCTAAGTATTCTTTAGTTGATTACAATCGTGCTGGAATAGCACTTTGTGAGATTGTAAGTAAACCAGATATTAGATCTGGTAAAGAGGCATCTGAATATGCTTCAGAGATTAGAAGAACAGTTAAATATCTAGGAGTATCAGACGGAAATATGCAAGAGGGTTCTTTGCGATGTGATGTCAATATTTCAGTTAGAAAAGGACCTAATGCTCCTTTTGGTACCAAAGTGGAAATAAAGAATATGAATTCATTTTCTGCAATTCAAAAGGCTTGTGATTATGAAATAGCCAGACAAATAGAAGTTTACGAAAATGGAGGAAAAATTTTCCAAGAAACAAGGTTATGGGATGAAGCTAAGCAATTAACAAAAAGTATGAGAATGAAAGAAGGCAGCAGTGACTATAGATATTTCCCTGACCCTGACTTAGGACCAATTGAAATAACAAAAGCCCAAAAAGAAATATGGTTAAAAGAACTTCCTGAATTACCTTCAAAGAAAAGAAATAAATACGTAAGTGAATTTGGGTTATCTGCATATGATGCAAGGGTAATTTCTGATGAAATTAACATGGCAAATTTTTTTGAAGAAACAGTAGCTAATGGTGCTGAGGTCAAACTTGCTTCAAATTGGGTAACAAGTGATATAGTTGGTTATTTAAAAGCAAATAAATTAAGTTTTAATGACTTAAAACTTAGTCCTGAAAATCTTGCTGAAATGATTAGCATGATTTCAAATAAAACTATCAGTGGAAAAATTGCAAAGGAAATTTTACCTGAACTAATTCAAAAAAATATTTCTCCTAAAAAATTAGTTGAAGAAAAAGGGTTAGCTATGATATCTGATTCTTCAAGTATTTTACCAATAATTGATGAACTTATAACTGAATATCCAGATGAGGTTAAATCATTTAGAAATGGTAAAACTAAATTACTTGGTTTTTTTGTTGGTCAACTTATGAAAAGAACAAAAGGTAAAGCTGATCCTAAACTTGCAAATAAACTTCTTGCAGAAAAATTGAGTAGCTAAAGCTTCAAAGAAGATCTCTTATTGTCTTGATCCATTTATTTTGACCATCTGAATTATCTAAAATAATGTCTGAAAATTTTCTTTTTTCTTCAAAACTTAATTGAAGATTTATAGAGTCATATGCTTCTTTTTCGCTAATTTTATCTCTTTTGATAAGTCTTTTTTTTTGTAGTTCTTTAGGACATTTAACTAACCATATTTCATTGCAAATATCTTCAAATTTTGCTTCAAACAATAATGGAATAACCAATATTATAGTTTGATTATTTCTGTATTGACTACATTCTTCTATCATTCTTTCTTTAATTAAGGGATGAAGTAGTTTTTCAATCCATTCCTTGCTTGCTGAATGTTTAAAAATAATATTCCTTAAAAGTTTTCTGTTTATTTCCCTTTCTGAATTGCTTGTATTATCAATAATTTTATTTCCAAAATAATCTAAAATTTTCTTATATCCATATGTATTTGGTTTGATTAATTCTCTTGAAAAATGATCTGCATCTAATATTGGTATGTTTTTATGTTCTCTAATGTAATTAGTTATGGTTGTCTTACCACTTGCAATACCTCCTGTTAAACCAATCCTTCTTTGGTCGTTTTTTAATTTTTGAAGAATATCCATATATTTAATAATAATCTAATTACTTAGTTTCTTTAGTATTAAAGAATAGTTAGTATGAATTAAAATACCAAAAAGTTTGAGCCAGTTAGATTCCAATTGGTCGTTTGTTGATGACAGTAAGGTAACACCTAAGGGGTTTCTTTTTGCTGGGATATCTGCTGGTTTAAAAGCTTCTAATAAAAAAGATTTAGCACTAATACTTGCTCCAGAAGGAAGTATTTTTAGTGGGATGTTTACCCAATCAATAGTTCGAGCTTATTGTGTGGATATTTGTGAGGAAAGGATTAAAACAACTTCAGGTTTTGTAAGAGCAATACTTATTAATTCTGGTCAAGCAAATGCCTGTACAGGAAATCTTGGCATTCAACATTTTCAAATTGCTACAAGAAAGATTGCGGAACTTTTAGCAATAAAAGAAGAAGAGGTTTTAATGTGCTCAACTGGTGTAATTGGTGTTCCAATACAAATAAATGATTTAGTAAAAAATTTACCGAATTTAGTTAGTGATTTAAAGGGCAATAATTTTGAAAATGCAGCAGAAGCAATTTTAACTACTGATTTGACTTTGAAAAAAGTGTCAATAGAGACAATTATTCAAGGTAGAAAAATAAAAATAGCAGGATTTGCAAAAGGTTCCGGAATGATTTATCCCAACATGGCTACAATGCTTGCTTTTCTAACCTGTGATGCGGGTATTCCAAAAAAAGAATGGGACAAAATGATTGCTATTGCGGTTAAAAAATCTTTTAATGCAATATCAGTTGATGGAGAGACAAGCACAAATGATTCTTTTGTTGGAATAAATGCAGGAGAGAAAATTGAAAAAAGGTTTTTCCCAATTATCCAACAAGGGATTGATATTGCATGTCAGAACTTGGCAAAAAATATTGCAAGGGACGGAGAGGGTGCAAATTGTTTATTAGAAGTTTTGGTTCAAGGAGCAAAAAATACAAATGATGCAATTATGCTCGCGAAATCTATTTGTAATTCTGCATTGGTCAAAACTGCGATACATGGTTGTGATCCGAATTGGGGACGAATCATTTCTGCTGCAGGCAATTCTGGAGTTAAATTTAATTTAAATGATGTTGATTTGTATATAGGAAACGCTCAGATTTTGGAAAACGGCAAGTTAAATACATATGATCCACAAAAAGTCACAGACTATATTAAGTCCAGAATGAAAGGAAGATATTTAGTAGATGATATTGTAAAAATTATGCTTAATCTTAATTCTGGCGAATCGAAAGGCACTGCTTGGGGGTGCGATCTTTCTAAAAAGTATGTTGAAATAAATAGCGAATATACTACTTAAGTTTTAGTAAATCTAATGGTAGATATTCATTCATATAAAGAAACAGTATTGTTAGAGTTCCAATTACAGAGCCTATAAAACCTCCAAAAAAATTAACTAAAAATCCAGATTGTCTAGTTATTGCTTTTTCGTTTTTTTCTTCTTCAAAATTAGGAGAATCAACTACTTTTAAGCGCTTATTGGTTGTTGGTTGTTTAAGTTGTTGGTGTCGGATGAGGGCTTCGAAATCAGGCATGGAATTTGTGAGGCAATTGAACAATAAGCAGACCAGCCCGTCATTCGACGAGGATCTGATCTACCTAAATCGTCTACAGCTTCAAATACAGCATTGCCCGAGGCTTCTGCTTTATCAAATGCTGAAAGTAAGGGTATAAATGTATCAAAAACATACAAACCAAAATTTTTTAGAGCTGCTTTGGCTTGTTGCGCTGCTTTTTGCTGTCTAAAATCAACTTTTACTATTACTACTGCATGGTTAACTTTTAAGTTGCTTAATAAATTAGCTAGTTCAACAGTTAATTCTACTGATCTTGCTTTTGCAGTTGTAGGTAAGATAACTAAATCTGAACCATACGCTAAGTGTTTAAGTTCTTCTTGATCACTGCTAGCTTGGCCATCAGTTATTACAATTTCTGACGATCTTGATGCTTTAGCAGCTGAACTGACGGGGAAAACTGGAAATGGAAGATTTCCTCTTGATGCGTATGCTAATGCAGATCTATTCTTGTCGGCATCAACTATGCAAACTTTTTTACCTTCAGAATGCCAAACACTAGCAAGGTGAATACTTGTGCAGGTCTTGGCCACACCCCCTTTTTGTCCGCAAACGGTAATGAACAATTTTTTATTTTTATTTCTTTTACTTTGGAGAATAATTTCTTAATGTCAAGAGAAATTGATTTTTAATGCTTTAAAACTTATTTTTTGAAATATTTTAAAGAAGTTAATATTTTTAGATAACCTTATAAAGTTCCTTATTTAAATTATCTAGTGAAGAAAAGAATTGGATTAGGTACGTGGTCTTGGGGGAATAAGCTTTTCTGGAATTACCAATCTACAAATGACGATGATTTATGTGAAACATATAATGAAGCGTTACGAAGAGGTTTCGATTTAATTGATACTGCAGATTCTTACGGGACTGGGAATCTTCAGGGTAGAAGTGAATTGTTGATAGGCAAATTTTTACTAAATACTCCCTTAGCAAAGAAAAAAAGAATTCAAGTAGCAACAAAACTTGCCCCTTATCCCTGGAGAATAGGTAACAGAGGTTTTAATAAACCTTTTTTGAAAAGTTTAGAAAGACTTAATAACAAATTAGATATAGTGCAATTACATTGGTCAACTGCAAAATACAATCCTTGGCAGGAATTAGGGCTGTTGAATAATCTTTGCGATTTAAAAGATCAAGGCTTTGATTTTCAAATCGGCTTATCAAATATAGGCCCTAAAAGATTGATTAAATTAATTAATTTCTTGGCAAAAAGAGATCAGAGCCTAAAGAGTGTTCAGATACAGTTTTCTTTACTTGCTCCCGATTTAGGAAAACAATATCAGGTAAAAAAAATTTGCGAAGAAAATAATATTGATTTCTTTGCTTATAGTCCTTTATCCTTTGGAATACTTTGTATGGATCCAGATAAAGAAGAACATAAAGAAAAAAGTTTTATTCGTAATACATTATTTGAAAACTATAAAAAACCAACATATGAATTGCGGAGGTGTTTAAAAAGAATTGCAAATCAAAGATCAGTTTCCCAAGCTCAAGTAGCAATTAATTGGTGTTGTTATCAAGGAGTTATTCCACTCGTTGGAATGCGAAAAAAATCTCAAGTTATTGATGTATCGAATGTATTCAAGTGGAATTTAAATAAAAATGAATTTAAAGTGCTTGCGGAATTTTCTAAAAAATGTTTAAAAAAAATGCCTAAAAATCCTTTTTCAAGTATTTAATTAAATTTTTAGCTAGATATCTTTTTATTTTTTTTTATTTGACAACTACTATTCCATAGTTCAGTGGGAAATTTTTCGCCAGTGAATCTAATAACTTTAGGTTTCAGATTTATTATCAAGTCATCTAGGTTTTTATTAGGTTCCATTGTTAAGGATTTTGGTTTCTAATAAGATAAATTAATTTAAAACTTATCTTCTCAGTATTTATACTTATAAAATTAAAAAAAATCTTTTTAATACAAGCATTTGCAGCAATATTTACATACTAATAAATTATCTATTACAACTTGTTAGTTATTTAAAAAAAGTGGAGTCCTTCCAGACTCCTCGTATCATTTGGTTGATAAGGCTGATATAACCCCATCTCCTTTAGGATCAAGCAGCAACTGGTGCTGTTTGACGGGAGAAACTAACGATTTTGTTAGCATTTGTGTTTTTGCTCTAACCGAGCCGGCTTCAGTCACCTTCCTTATGCCCCGTCGAAACCATTACAACCCCAAATAGTGGAGTTGAGCGGAATCGAACCGCTGTCCGAAACATCGGTTGAGATCACCTAGTCCAATTGGACATTTATATTCTGACAGGCAAAATGGTTATTGAATAGTTTTTTTACTAAGTTTTATCGTATATGAATGTAGTGGCATCATCTCCGGAAGGACTAGAGAAATCTTTAGCAGAAGAAATTTCAAATTTAGGCGGTTTTAATATTAATACTTATAAAAGATTTATTAATTTTGAATGTGATTTTGAAACTTTTTATAGAGTTCATTTCTATTCCAGATTAGCTTTTCGTTTTTATAGAGAAATTGCAAGTTTTAATTGCTATGACAAGCAATCTTTATATGCGGGGGTTAGAGATTCATTTGATTGGTTAAATTGGTTGCACTTTGATAAAACGTTTAATGTTCAAGTAACTGGGAGAACATCTTCTTTAAGTCATACTCATTTCACTGCTCTTGAAGTAAAAAATTCTATAACTGATTTGCAACAGGCAGTTTGGAATAAAAGATCAAATATTTCACTAACTAATCCTGATTTTATAATTCATCTGCATTTAAATAATAATAAAGCAATTCTCAGTCTTCAAAGTAGCGTTGAAAGCTTACATAAAAGAGGCTATAGACCCGCAATTGGAAATGCTCCATTAAAAGAAAATTTAGCTTCTGGATTGATAAATATGACTCAATGGAATGGCAAAGTTCCCTTAATAGATTTTATGTGTGGCTCAGGAACTTTTTTAATTGAGGCAGTCAACCAATTCCTTGGAGTTCCCATAAATATTGATCAAGTATATCTTTTTGAGAATTG
Source organism: uncultured Prochlorococcus sp. (assembly GCA_902571335.1). GTDB lineage: Bacteria > Cyanobacteriota > Cyanobacteriia > PCC-6307 > Cyanobiaceae > Prochlorococcus_A. The sequence continues at coordinate 44,343 of CACGBT010000005.1, forward strand.
GTTGGACTTTAGGAAAGATATTTATCTTAATGAAAAAAATAAGGCAAAAAATAAAATTATAAATTATGAAAAATTACCAACAATAATAGGGTGTGAAATTAATAAAAAGGTTTTTGAGCAGGCGAATGTAAACATATCATTAGCTGGACTCGAAAATTATATTGAGCTTATAAATAATGATTTTTTAGCACTCCAATTAAGTTGCACACCTGGAAAAATCATATGTAATCCTCCATACGGCAAAAAATTAGGCGATGAAAATGAATTGATTTGTTTATATGAACAAATGGGAATATTCCTAAAGAATAATTTTTCAGGTTGGGAATTTTGGCTGCTAAGTGGAAATCCAAAACTAACAAAATATTTGAAAATGAAATCTTCATTGAAAATTCCTGTTAGTAATGGGGGGATAGATTGTAGATGGATAAAGTATTTAATTAGGTAATTTATTTTTTGCCTAAAACGGCCTTTGTTGTCTTGCCTAATCCCTCTAATGTTTGAGGGAGATATGGTCCTTTAGCTAATTTTCCTCCAAGCTTCAAACTTAAGCCTGCAAGAAATAAATCGATAAAGATTATGAGTAATAAATTATATTCAATATTCCAGTTATTATATTTCGCTAGAAAAAGATAAAAAATAATATGGATGCAAATTAGTACTAATAATAATAATGTGCTGCCAATTGCCAAAAATATTCCACCACTAATTAATCTTCTTTTTTCTCTATCTACTTCTTGAAGGGCTATTCTGACATGCAAATCCATCACTGAACTTGCGATGGCTGAAATTCTGGAGGCTGTATTTGCAAAGTTTTTATTTTTTGGGTTTTCCATATTATTTTCTGCCACTGTTTAGGAGACTTCCTATTAGTAAACCAATACCAGCTGCAATAGCAATAGATAATAGTGGTTTTTTTCTTATTGGATTTTCTATTTTTGGTCTAAGTGTATTGTTAAGTTCTTCTAATAATTCTTCCAATTGACTTTCAATAGGCTCTATTTTTTCTGATATTTCCCAATTGTTTTCTCTTATTGAATCAATGATTTCAAATAGTTGGCTCTTTATTCCAATTGCTGAGGTTCCACTATGGCTAGCTATTACTTCAACTAAATCATCAATACTCCCTTTTGTGGCTTCAAGGGTTTGTTGTGCAATGTTAGGCCATTTTTCTTTTATTAAAGGTATTAAACTGTCAATTTTTTCAAGTAACCATTTTTCCAAGATAACTTCTTTTTCAGGAAGATCAGATTTATCTTCATTTTCTTCTACTTCTTTGGGAGGATGGTAAGTCTCCATCTTTTAAACTTATTTATTTTAAGATTAGACCCTATTTTCTTAATTTGGAACCCTTATCTAAAGAATTGTGCGATTTATGTAGAATAAAGACATATAAAAGTTTATTTACATTTTATTTATCTACTCTGTTCTGTAAGAAGGTTTTGTTAAGCTATTACTGAATTTATTAAATGAGTTTAAATTTCATCATGGATATTACATTTGCATCATTAATTTTTGCATCTCGCACAATCCCTACAGATTTTGGATTAGTAGCTGCAGCTATCGCTGGAGCTGGAAGTTTGCTATTCATTGCTTTAAGATTTGTTCCTGACGCAAGTAATTAAACAACAGGAAACATCTCTTAGAAAATATACTTTACTCAACTTTGTTTTGAAAATAGATTCGATTTATTTATCAACTAGATAATGAATAAATGGGTTTTGCTTGAACATAAAGTTTATTCTGCTAAAGCTGTAGATATTCATTATGATTTTCTTGTTGAAAATGGGATAGATTGTCTAACTTGGAAATTTTTAAAACTACCTTTATTAAATCAAGCTTCTATAGGAATTTCTAAGCAGCCAAATCATAGACTTTTATGGTTATCCAGGATAGAACATGAACTTTCTGATAATAGAGGGTTTGTTAAAAGAATTGATCATGGAATATTTAAAAACGTTTCTGATAAATTGGACTCTGAATATTATCGATTCATTTTGGATGGTGAACTTCTTTCTGGGTTGTTTGAAATTTCGGGTAATTTTTGTAGATTGAGCAAAAATTATTAATATTCATATATAAATAAACGTAATATTTCTATTGAGAATTTTTGCAAATTAGTTATTCTTATTTAGCTATTGAGACTTGAGATTGGTACATATCAATCAGGTCGAGTTTGAAAATTTTAAATCTTTTGGGGGAAATGTAAAAATTCCTCTTGAAGAAGGTTTTACGGTGGTTACGGGCCCTAACGGTTCTGGGAAAAGTAATATTTTAGATGGAATTTTATTCTGTTTAGGTCTAGCTAATAGTAGAGGGATGAGGGCTGAAAGATTACCAGATCTAATAAATAACTCCAAAGTTAAAGAGGGTAAGTCATCAGAAACATCTGTATCAGTAAAATTTAATATTCAAGATTGGTCTCCCAGAGAGGACCTTCCGCCTTTGGAACTAGAAGAAGAAGAAATTGCCCTTAATAAAGGTCAAAAAGAATGGGTAGTTTCTAGAAAATTAAGGCTTATGCCAGGTGGTTCTTATGCTTCTACTTATACTTCTGATGGCAAACAATGTACCTTGCAACAAATACAGAGAATATTAAGAGATATTAGTGTTGATCCTGAGGGCAGCAATGTTGTTATGCAGGGTGATGTTACAAGAATAGTATCAATGAATAATAAGGAGAGGAGAAATCTTATTGATGAATTAGCAGGAGTCGCACTTTTTGATACAAGAATAGAACAAACTAATGCAAAATTAAATGACGTTTTCGAAAGACAAGAAAGATGTGAAATTTTAGAAAATGAATTGCAATCTACTAAAAATAAGCTTGAAAAAGAATGTGAAAAAGCAAAGCGATATAAAGAGTTAAAGGCAAAACTATTACAAATAACGGAATTAGAGAAAGTTCTTATTTTTGAAAAACAAGTTAAACATGTTGAATCTATAGAAAAAAAAGAAAGTGAAATTGAAAAAAATAAAATTTTATTTAATAAACAAAAAGAATCTATTAATAAAGAAATATCAGTCTTAGAAGATGCTTTGAAAATACTTGTTGATGAGCTTAAGGAGAAAGGCGAGGATAAATTGATTAAAGTGAATTCTGATATTGGAAGTATTAATTCTAGCTTGAGAGAACTTGATAGGATATCAAGTCTGAATAAAGAAGAAGGTATTAAATTACAAAAGCAGAGAGATGAAATTGAAATTTCTAAAAGAAATATTGAGTCAGAAAAGATGAGAAAAGAAAATTTCGATGATAATTTATTAAATCAATTGAACTTGCAAATTGATGATCTCACTCTAAGACATAAACTATCCAGAAAAAAACTTTCTGATGCGGCTGGAGAATCCGGAGAATTTTCAAAACAAAGTATCAAATTAAACGCTGAGCTTGAAAGTATAAAAACTCAAATTAATCCTTTGGAAATTAAAATAAGGAAAATTGAAGAAGAAACTATTCAAAATAATATACAAAAAGATGAGATATTGTCACAGATCGAATCCTTAGACTTAGAAAAGCAGAAACTTTTTCAGGTAAATCAAAGCAAAAAAGAGACATCCGATACAAAGAATAAAAACTTGGCAAGTAACAGCGCAGAAATTAATTCTTTAAAAAATGAAATTGATGTATTAATTAAAACTAAATCAAGGCTAAATAATGAGCAATTAAGGCTTGAAAAGGATTTATCTAGATTCGAAAGCAGGAAGGAAGCTTTAAACGAATCTAGAGGTTCATATGCTCTCAGAATTCTCTTAGAGGCAGGGTTAGAAGGTATACATGGTTATGTAGCTCAACTTGGAGAGGTCAGCGAGAAAAATAGATATGCATTAGAAATTGCTGCTGGAAATAGGTTAGGACAAATTGTTGTTGATAATGATCATATTGCTGCTAAAGCAATTGAAATTCTTAAAAAGAAGAAAGCGGGAAGATTAACTTTTTTACCTTTAAATAGAATTAAAAGTCAAAAAAAGAATTATGCAATTTCAAGATTTGAAAATAACAGGGAGAATGGATTTATTGATAAAGCTATTAATCTAATTACTTTTGATGAAGTCTATTCAGATGTTTTTCGATATGTTTTTGGAGATACTTTGGTTTTTTCAGACTTATCCTCAGCTAGGTTATCTACTCAAAAAAATAGGTTGGTTACCTTAAGTGGTGAATTATTAGAAGCAAGTGGAGCTATTACAGGAGGTAGTAGGTTAAATAAAGACTTGGCTTATAGGTTTGGAATTAATAACGATATTGATGACTCCAGTCCTATAAAAGAAAGATTATTAGTTATCGAAGAAGCTTTAAAAGAGTCAAATAATGATTTGATAATAAAAAATAATAGACTTAGTAAATTAAATTCTAACCGCAGTCAAATTATTGAGGATTGTGCTTCATTTAATAAAGAAATTGAAGTAAATCAAGATTCTTTTAAAGTTGTCTCGCAAAGAATTGAGGATTGTAAATCTAGATTAATTAAACTTGATACTGCTAATAATTTATTAGTTAACGAGTTAGGTCATTTAAAAGATGAATTGAAGCCTTATCACGATAAGTTTAATCAATTACAAACCATTCAAAAGGCAAATTATGAAAAAAATCAAAAATCATCTTTAATAGCTTTTAATGACGATTTTAATAATCTTGATAAAAAACTTGAATTATTTATTAAGGAGAGAAATACGTTACTAGATCAAAAGAATCAATTTGCTTTAGATAAAGAGCGTATCAATAATTCATTAAAAATTACTTTACTACAAGAAAAAAACTTGCAGGAATCTATTAAACAACTCGCAATTTCTCATAGTGAATGGATAGAAAAAAGAGATGAATTTAAAAAAGAGCTTTTAGATCTCGATAATCAAAAAAATTCTCTAGAGAGGGATTTAGGTTTATTGAGAAGGAAAAGAGATGAATTAAACTCTTCAATTTCAAATAAAAGACAAGAATATAATAACTATCTCTTGAAGCTTGAATATCTTGAGAGGGATATGCATTCTCTTAAAGAAGAAATGAGGAGCGAAAAAATAAAATTAGAAAATTATAAAAAAGATTTACCTAATCCATCCCCTCAGTTTGGAGAATATGAAGGGAAGAGTCTTGAATCTTTGCAATCAGAAATTTCGATCATAAACGCAAAACTACAAAGCTTAGAACCTGTTAATATGTTGGCTCTTGATGAACTAGAAGAATTAATTGAGAGATTAAATGGTTTGAAAGAAAAATTAGAAATTCTGTCTAACGAAAGATCCGAATTATTGCTGAGAATAGAAACCGTATCTACGATGCGTCAGGAGGCTTTTATGCAAGCATTTACAGAAGTAGATAAACATTTTAGAGAAATTTTTGCAAATTTATCTGATGGAGATGGATTTCTTCAACTTGAAAATTCTAATTCTCCTTTAGAAGGAGGATTAACTTTAGTGGCTCATCCTAAGGGAAAAAATGTCAGAAGATTAGCATCTATGTCAGGTGGTGAAAAATCGTTAACTGCTTTAAGTTTTTTATTTGCTTTGCAAAAGTATAAACCTTCTCCTTTTTATGCATTAGATGAGGTTGATAGTTTTTTAGATGGTATTAATGTTGAAAGGTTGTCAAAACTAATATCGAATCAGTCATCAAATGCTCAATTTATAGTCGTCAGTCATAGAAGGCCTATGATTAGTGCGTCTGAACGAACAATTGGTGTTGCGCAAGCAAGAGGTGCTAATACTCAAGTTCTTGGGTTACCAAATGCTGCATAAACACACTTTTTTAAATTTATACGTCAGAATGATAAAAAGAAATTTATGAGCTTGTCTAACACATCTGCTAATAAGAATCTCCCTAACTCGGTTCCTAGTGAACGTCTATGGTTAAGGTCAGAATTAATGGGCACACAAGTGATAACTACTGATACTGGAAGGCGGTTAGGCGTAGTTGGCGAAGTGGTTGTTGATATCGATAGAAGAGAGGTGGTCGCTTTGGGACTAAGAGATAATCCACTTACAAGATTTCTACCAGGTTTGCCAAAATGGATGCCTTTAGAAAGTATAAAGCAGGTTGGAGATGTCATATTAGTTGACTCCCTTGATTCTTTGAGTGAGAATTTTTCTCCAGAAAGATATGGGAAGGTAATTAATTGTCAGGTGATTACAGAATCTGGACAACTTTTAGGAAGAGTTCTTGGCTTTTCTTTTGATATTGAGACTGGGGATTTGATATCTCTTGTTATGGGTGCAGTTGGTGTTCCGCTTTTAGGTGAGGGAGTTTTAAGTACTTGGGAAATACCTGTTGAGGAAATTGTAAGTAGCGGTACCGATCGGATTATTGTTTATGAAGGTGCTGAAGAGAAATTAAAGCAACTAAGTAGTGGACTACTTGAGAAACTTGGAGTCGGGGGTTCTTCATGGGATGAAAGGGAAGCAAATGGATACACAGCAAATCTTGTACCTGTTGAGAATCAGTTACTTTCAGGTTCTGAATCAGAACAGCAAAATAATTTGGTCGAAGAAAATGAAGAAGTTTTTGAACAAGATGATTATGAAGATGATTATGAAGATGAACTGGAATATGTTGAAATAAAGGGTTCTTCAGAGGAAACAAATAACAGAAAAAAGCTATACATGGATAATGATTATTCTGATCAGATTGAGTATCAAAATAGTATTAATCAAATAGATGAAAAAAACAATATTGATTTTAAGCAAAAGAAACAATCAACTACTAATTTAGCTTCGAAAAGACCAATTCAAAATTCAACTGAAACTTTAGATATTGAACCACTAGATGAACAAAATTTAGTTCAAGATAATAAAAAATCAGAAAAGTTTGAAATTGATGACCCCTGGTAATTGTTAAAGTTTCTTTATTGAATTAAGAACTATAGAAGCAAGTTTTTTTGCAGCACCTCCATCGCCTCTTTCTTTACGTAGATTATCCCTAATACTTTTTAATTGATCTCTATTTTTTATAAGAAATAATACTTCTTTTGCAATTTTTTTTGGTGAAATATTACCTATCCTTTCAGGGACAATCATTCTTTTAGCTTTAATATTTGGCCAAGCAAAAAATTTCTTTTTTTTAAAATAGAAATTTTTGATTATAAAAGTTAGGAATCTATTTATAAATGAAATTTTTCCAATTACTCCAAAAATACCATCCCAGGCATTCATCATATTTAAATGTTGAGTTGGCAGAACAACTAACATAGGAAGACTAATTGCTGCTAATTCTGCAGTATTTGCTCCGACAGTTGTAATTGCAAGATCACATTCTTTTAATATTTCATAGCAAGGATGTTTCTTGATTAAATAAATCTTTGTATTTTTTGATGTTTCAATTACATAATCAAAACGAGAGTCTTTGAAGTTTTTTATTGTTTTGATTTTTGATGAGTAATATTTGGCAATTGGATTTTTGTTGCTTTGAAAAAATAAATATTCACTTTTATCAGTAGTTGGGGCAATGGGAATTATAAAATTTATATTTTGATTTTCTTCAGCAATATGATCTGCAACTTCTAAGAAGAAAGGAATTCCAACAGAAAGTTTTGCTTTCTTAGAACCAGGCAACAATGCAATATGAAGTTTCTCTTTATTTTTTAATGATATTTCGCTATTAAGTTTGATATCTGCCATCAAATCGCCAATGACCTTACATTTATATTTGTATCTTTTAGGTATTGACTCTTTTACTTTTACATTCATAGCAGCAATTGCGTTGGTCCATTTAGGCCATCGCGAAACCCATTCAGCATATGTGATATTTAAATAACCTAATCTTTTAGCTAATAAAATACTCCAAAATTGATCCCCACCAAGGAAAATAACCACCCCTTTTTTTGGCCAATATGCAAAAGAATGTGGCTTTATTAATAATTTCCAAAAACTTTTGGATTTTGTAATTAATTCGAATTTATTCCATGAATTTGCAACTAAAAATTCTTTACCAGTGGCATTTGGGCAAGGAACAAGAACTAATCTAAGAGTGAAATCGTGTTTATCGCCATCAATTAGTGATTTATTTACTTTGTTAAGCTCATCTATTACAGGATTTACCCATGTAGTTAATTCACCAGGACCATTGGAAATTATAACTACTGCAACTGATTTTTTTTTCATTGCAGTCAAACCAGAATACATTAAATGCGGACGGCGAGACTTGAACTCGCAAGGCCGAAGCCACACGCTCCTTAGACGTGCGCGTCTACCAATTCCGCCACGTCCGCAAAGGGTTTTCAGCAACCGAGGGATACCTAAACCTTAAAAATATAATACATTATTGGCTGAAATAAGCATGTAGTTAGAAAAGAGTATTTTTGAATATCATGAATAATTTTTCTATTGCATAAAACAAATATTTATACATATATAACGTTTGAGGTTGTATTGTAAAAAATGTCCTCTGATTACTAAAAAAATTTGTTGAATACTTTGGCAAATAATTTTTTATTTTAAGTCATTTCATTTCTTCAATTTTAATTTTCATAATGGTTGAAAAAGTTTTAATTGCTAATCGTGGAGAAATAGCTTTACGAATTGTCAGAAGTTGTAGAGAACTAGGCATTGCAACAGTTGCAGTTTTTAGCACTGTAGATAAAAAAGCATTGCATGTTCAGCTTGCTGATGAGGCGGTTTGCGTCGGAGATTCATTAAGTAATAAGAGTTATTTAAATATTCCAAATATACTTGCGGCTGCTACATCAAGAGGAGTTGATGCTATTCATCCTGGTTATGGATTTCTTGCGGAAAATGATAAATTTGCTGAGATGTGTAACGATCACGGCATAGTTTTTATTGGCCCATCTCCTAAAGCTATTAGATCTATGGGAGATAAATCTACAGCTAAAGAAACTATGGAAGCAGTTGGGGTTCCAACAGTACCAGGTAGTAAAGGCTTGTTATCAAATGTTGATGAGGCTTATAAATTGGCAGATGATATTGGCTATCCGGTAATTATTAAAGCGACTGCTGGCGGAGGTGGAAGAGGTATGAGGTTGGTTGAAAACTCTAATAATCTTGAAAAAATGTTTAAAGCAGCTCAAGGTGAAGCAGAAGCAGCTTTTGGTAATGATGGTTTATATATGGAGAAATTTATAAAGAAGCCTAGACATGTAGAAATTCAAATTTTGGCCGATAGGTCGGGTAATGTTGTTCACTTAGGAGAGCGAGATTGTTCAGTTCAAAGAAGACATCAGAAGTTATTAGAAGAGTCTCCCAGTCCTGCAATTAACCCTAAGCTAAGAAAAAAAATGGGGAACGCAGCTATTGCTGCTGCAAAAAGTATTGGCTACGAAGGAGCGGGAACAGTTGAATTTTTAGTTGATGATGATGATAATTTTTATTTTATGGAAATGAATACTAGGATTCAAGTTGAACATCCTGTTACTGAAATGGTTACAGGGGTAGATTTAATAGCTGAGCAAATTAAAATCGCAAGCGGAGCAAATTTGGAATTTAATCAGGATGATATCCATTTAAACGGTCATGCCATTGAATGTAGAATCAATGCTGAAGATCCTTCTCACAATTTCCGACCATCACCTGGAAAAATAACTGGGTGGCTTCCTCCTGGTGGCCCTGGTGTAAGGGTGGATAGTCATGTGTATACAGGCTATGAAATACCTCCTTTCTATGACTCATTAATTGGTAAATTAATAGTCTGGGGAAAAGATCGTAATACTGCAATTAAACGTATGAATAGGGCTTTAAATGAATGTGCTGTCACTGGTATTCCTACAACAATTAACTTTCATCTAACTTTACTGAATAAATCTAAATTTAAGCAGGGTAAGATACATACAAAATATGTAGAAGAAGAATTATTGCCAAATTACTGAGAAATAATTAATTATTTCTATGAAATATGTGTATGTAATGCAAGTTTTATAAGCCCTTGCTGACCGACTAAAATTTCTCTTAAAAAGCTTATAACTCCGATCCAAATTACGGGTCCAACATCAACGCCTCCAATAGGAGGAATTAGTTTTCTTGTTAAGTTAAGAATAGAGCTTGATGGTATTGAAATTAATACCCATAAACCTTTACTTAAATCAATTTTTGGGTACCAAGTAAGTATTAATCTTATTAGAAAAACTATAGTTAGATATGAAAGAGAAATTCCTAAACCAATATCTAAAATTAGAAGAGAGTTTACAAGCAAGAAATCACAATTATTTAATTCATCTTAATAAATAACCCATTGAAACGTATTTAATTCGTATTATAAATTGAGAATTTAATATTTAAAAGTGTTTCAAATCTCAAATTTATTACTAGCCGCAGATTTTTCTGCTGAAGTTGCAAATAATTCAGCAGTTGGAATGATAGGTAGTTTTATTGCGGCTGCCTTACTTATCGTTATTCCAGCCTCTGCATTTTTGATTTTTGTTAGCCAGAAAGATTCCCTTGATCGTACTTCTACAGGAAGACGCTAGTTTTTGTAGAAGTTTTAAGTACACTATATATATAGGGGATATAAGTAACCCTTAAAAAATAAATTTTTGGAGAAAGAATGTGGTCAATGCTAGTCTCAATTGGGCCAGTATTGTTGGTATAGTTCTCGCCGTATGTGGAGGAGGCCTTTATTTCTTGAGGTCGTTTAAGCCTGCCTTAGCAAGGGATTATGATGTTTTCTTTGCGGCAATTGGACTTTTGTGTGGAGGAATATTATTTTTTCAAGGCTGGAGGTTAGATCCTATTCTTCAGTTTGGTCAGTTTTTGCTTGCAGGAACTACAGTTTTTTTCGCATATGAAAGTGTGCGATTGAGGGGAGTTGCTACTGATCAAGCTAGAAGATCATCTTATTTTGATGATGATCCTATTTCTGATGGCCCAAGAAATTCTAGAGGCCGGTTTAATGACGATTATGATAGGTTTGAAGAATCTGAAAGACCATCAAGAAGATTTAAACCTCAAGAAGATGAATTTGAAGAAGACTATATGGAGGGGAGATCTCGTAGGAGGAATGTTTCAAGAGCGATACCCTCTGCTGCAGCAAGTAGAAGTAGGCCATCTACAAGGGAAATAAGTCAGTTTGAAAATGACGAACCTATAAGAAGGAGAAGACAGACTTCTGAAAATAGAAATAGTAAACAACCAGAAACAAATAACTTTGGTGAAAGAAGAAATTTATCTCGCGATGAAGTTAAAACAGGGTCTAGACCCAGAATGAATCGTACAGTTTCTAGACAAGATAATATCTCTGATCCTAGTGATTCTTCCCCATTAAGAAAGAAACCTACTAGATCCTCTATTAGGCCGCAAACTTCAACAACTCAAGTAGAAGAAGCTTCATTTAAAGATGCTAATCAAGCCAAAAAACCACGTGAGACTCGTAGAGTGAGCTCTTCAGCTAGATCAAGTTCAAAAAATCAAAATAGTAGATATAACGTTGGAACAAATAAGAAGAAACCAAGAGATAACAGTTCTAGATTTGATGATTAATTATAAGATTCCTGCCCATTTTAAAAACGATTGTTTACTAAATAATTCAATCAATACTATTGCAAGGAAGCCAATCATTGCAAACCTTCCATTAGTTATTTCAGAATAACTACTCCATCCAAATTTATATTCATCTTTAATTTCTATAGATTTTTCATCTAATTTATTGTCTTCAATTTGTTCATTGATCTGATTCTGATCTTTTTGCTCTTCTATAAAACTCTCATTCTCTAAATTAGTGACTTCTGAGTTAGTTTGTTCTTCTTTAGAATTCATTTTTTTTGTTAATCCTTAAAATTATACTTATCAGAAGTCAATAATTTCCAGTCTCCTTGTCCATTTAATTCTAAAATATTTTCGTGAAAATCTTTTAAGCTAGGTCTATGTCCAACACTTATTAGAGAAAGTTCTCGTTCCTTTAGTAAACTATATAGTTTTTTTTCAGTGTTAATATCTAAAGCACTTGTTGCTTCATCAAGTACTGCAAATCTTGGAGAATTTAGTAATAGTCTTGCAAAAGCCAATCTTTGTTGCTCTCCTAGGGAAAGAATTCGTGGCCAATCTTGTTTGATATCAAGATTAGGATACCGATCCACTAAGGTTTTTAAATTTACTTCATGTAGTACAGAAGTAAGATGTTCATCACTAAATTTCTTAACTTCTGTGGGATAACATAATTGTTCTCTTAAAGAACCAAGTAACATATATGGTTTTTGAGGTATGAATAATAATTCCCCAATTTTTGGTTTTTTAATTACTCCCTGATCGGGTTCCCATAAACCACTAATCATTCTTAGTAAAGATGTTTTTCCGCACCCAGATGGTCCTACAACCAAAAGTGATTGATTATTGTCGATACTTAAATTTAAATTTTTAATGATTGTTTTATTTGATCCTGGTGGGCAAAGGTCAGCATTATTAATAAGAATTGAGGGGTAGTCTGAAATAACGTTTTGATTACTTGTTGGGTTGGTTTGACTAATTGATTCAACTTTTGATTGGAATCCTTCTAATCTGCCAATGCCAGCAGTAAATTTTGCAAGTTCTTCGATTTGATTAACAATGAAAAATAACGAACCTTCAACCATTCCAAATGCAAAGCTTGCCTGAATAAAGCGTCCATAATCAATATCACCTTTAAAGTAAGGGATTGCCATTATTAAATATGGAAAGAAATTTCCAGCATAATTAATGGATCTTCTCATGACGTCTATTATTACTCTCCATATAATCAGTAAATTAAAGTTTCTCACCACTTCTCCTAAGCGCCTTTCAGTTTCACTTCGTTCAGGATTCTCCCCAGAGTAAAAGGCTATTGATTCAGCATTATCTCTAATATGTACCAAGCCATATCGAAAATCCGCTTCATATCTAAGTTGATCAAAATCAATCTTTACAAGATTTTTTCCAGCAATTAAGAGGATAGAAGTTGCAAATGCAGCATAACCAAATAAAGAAAAAGTAAGTGTTGTACTAATACTCCATAAAATAAGAATATTAAGTGAAAATGTTAGTAGGGCATCAAAAATACCTAATGTGAAAGAGAGACTTTGCCCGGTAAAAGCTCGGGTATCATCTGTGATTCTTTGATCGGGATTATCTACATCGGTTTGTTCTTCGTCATTGGGATTTAACTGGTAATAAGCTTTATTAGTCATATAATCTTTGACTAGACTTTTTGAAAGCCATTCTCTCCAAATTATTCCTAACTTATATGTAAAAAATATTTGTGAAACACGTATTGGTAGAGCCACAGCGAAACAACAAGCATAAATCCCCAATATCCGATAAAACCCATCTTCTTGTTTTTCTACTAAAGCATTTGTTAAATCTCTCGCAATGAAACCAATACCTGCGTTTATTCCGTTTACAGCTAAAAGCATTAATACGATTATCGCAAGAAATAACCAATGTAACCATCTACGGTTTTTTAATTGACGTCTTAAGCTAAAAAAGCTCCCTGATCCAATTAAAAATAAGGTAGAGAAAAGCAATCCCCAGCTGCCAGCCCATATCGAATTGACTGTACTTACTACACCTCCGAAATACTTTTCAAGAAAAATTGGTTGAAAGCTTTCAAAAAAACTGATTATTCCTGTAAGACCAACAAGTACTACTCCGCCAACACAAAATATAAGAGAAATCAAAAGCCAAATGAATTGAAATCCATTGCATTGATCTATGGGAAGAAAAAACGGCTGAGATAGCTTCCTTAATTTTTGTAATTGGTAGAGTATTTTGGATTTATTATTAACTGCTTTATTCATTACTCGACTAGTGTTATGAAATAAATTATAACTTTTAGCAGTCTATTGACCAAAGCCAATAAATGAAAGTGCCCAGTCAGGTAAATTCAAGTAATTCAAGATTGTTGCATCAAATTCATGAACTTTTGGAAAATATTTATCTATTGCCCACCATAGTAGAAAAGGTAGATTAAATAAAATTTGTAATTGCCATTTATAAGTTAAAACGTTCCAAATTTTTATTAACTTAGTTTTGAGTGAATCATCTAGATCTTCCCAATTTTTTGAGATTAAATTGAATAAATTTTTAGATTCTGTATTTAAGGACTCTGGTGTATTCATTTTGTTTTTATTTATTTATAACCCATTAATATTTCTTTCGAGAGTTTTAACCTGGAGGCCAATTCATTTTTCTTCCAGATAAAAAATGAATATGTAAATGGAAAACTGTTTGTCCAGATTCTGCTCCAGTGTTAATTACTGTTCTCCAATTAGTTAAATTTTTTGATTTAGCTATTTTGCTACCAACGAAAAGTAAATGCCCTAATAAATTTGTATCTTGCTCCATACACTCTAATAAACTGATTATTGGCTTTTTAGGAATCACTAAAAAATGTATTGGAGCTTGTGCTTGGATATCATTAAACGCAATACATAAATTATCTTCATAAAGCTTATCGCAGGGTATTTCTTCATTAATGATTTTTTGAAATATTGTTGTTTCAGTCATTAAATTAATTAATTGAGATAACGTCTTTTTCGTTAAACCCTTCTTTTAAAAGTTCTTTGTTCAAATCATCTTTTGATGTAACTCTATCTACAAATAATATTCCATTTAAGTGATCCATTTCGTGTTGAATACACCTCGCTAGAAGTCCATCTGCTTTCATTTTACGTGGTCGTCCCATTTCATCTCTAAATTTTAATTTTATAGTTGATGGCCTTACTACATTCAAATAGACGCCAGGTATACTCAAGCAGCCTTCTTCGTATGAATTAAGGGTTGTTCCAAAGTCTGTAATTTCTGGATTGATTAATATTAAAGGTTCTGCGGCTGAATCTTCAAAGTTTACGTCTATGACAAGAAGCTCTTTGTTGATTCCAATTTGAGGTGCAGCAAGTCCAATTCCTTTAGCTGCATACATGCTTTGAAGCATTTCTCTAGCAAGTTTTCTAATCGATTCGTCAACTTTAGTTATTCTTTTGGAATTTTGTCTCAATACATCATCACCAAGTTTATAAATGTCTAGAGATGGCTTACCTGGTTGTTCTTTTACAATTTTTTCTGCGTTTCCATTTGTTCTTGACTTTTTTGCAAGTTGTGAAAAATGGTTTGCCACGTTAAAAAAAAGGTTTTTACTTAAGAGTTTAGCTATAAAAATACTAGCACTTTAATTTGCATTCTTTATAGTTTTTTTCAATGAGTAATGATGATCAGTTAAATGTTAGGCAAACTGTATCTAAAAAAAAATCTTTTAAGGAATTAACTATTGTTAGGAATATCATTTTTTGGATTGATCCTGTTGGTGAAGGTCAAAATGAAAATGCTATTTTTGCAAGACCATTTAATGAAAAAGAAGCGTTTCCTCAGAAATTAACAAGTAAAAAATATAATATTAAAAATAACTTTCATGGATATGGTGGTAAATCCTATAAATGTATATATTTAAAAAATAATTTTTATTTGATATGGATAGATCAGATTACCAACGCAGTATGGTTTCAAATTTTTAAAGAGGTAGCATCAAACTATAGAATTCAAAAAAGATATCTCGATTCAGTTCAAGAACCGAAACAACTCTCTAAATCAATTGATGGAAATTTCGATTCTTCATTTGTTATTTCTCAAAAAAATTTTTTGTATGGTATTTGTGAAATAAATAATAGAGATTACTTATTTTCTTTAAACTTAAAAAAAACTAAACAAGATATTTACCGAATAAAAAAATTTAAAAATTTCGCTGGAGAATTATCTTCTAATACTTCTGTTAGCTTGCTTTCTTGGATCGAGTGGGATTCTCCAAACATGCCATGGGAGAAAAATGATCTTTGTTTTGCTCAAATTGACTTAGATGGAGAGATAACAAAAATAAAAAAATTCTCAGATAAGCTGATTAATGCCAAAAAAAATGTTTCTTTTTTTCAACCTTATTGGATAAGTGAAAATCTTTTAGTATGTTCTGAAGATAGTTCTGGATGGTGGAACTTATTGTTTTTAGATGCTAGTAAAATTGAGAATATTTTTATTAAAAAAAGGGTAGAAAGAAATTTTGTTGAATATGGAGTACCTCAGTGGGTCTCAGGAATAATATTTTTTTCAGGGGATATAAAAGATTTATTTTGTTTAGCAAAAAAAGAAAATAATTTAGTAATTGAACAATATGAAGATCTACAATTCGTTAAAGAATTTTCTACTCCTTTTACCTCAATAAGTGATTTTAGTGTTTTTGAGAAGAAAGTAGTTTTGAAAGGTAATGGATCTGATTTTCTTGGAAATTTACTTGAAATTGATTGTAAAAAAGAAGTTTTATCAAATGTTTTTGAGGAAATAAATTATGAATATATAAAAGATTGTTCAAAACCTGAATCTTTTTGGTTTAAAGGTTTTGAAGATAAATCTACTCATTCTTTTTTATATAGGCCGCTTGTTGAAAAATTTAGAAAACCACCGCTTTTTGTTAGAGCTCATAGTGGACCAACTTCATTTTTTGATGGATCATATAATTCTGAAGTTCAATATTGGACGTCGAAGGGTTTTTTTGTTGCTGAAGTCAATTATGGAGGATCATCAGGATTTGGCAAAGCATATAGAGAGAGGTTGAATTATAAATGGGGTATTGTTGATTCTTATGATTGCAAAGCACTAGCTCTTGAATTGATTAAATCAAATCAAGTAGATAGTGAAAAAGTAGTAATTTTTGGGAATAGCGCTGGTGGGTTAACTGCTCTAAATTGTTTATTATATGGGTCTATTTTTACAGCAGCAATTTGTAAATATCCTGTTATTGATTTGAAGGATATGCATTACAACACCCATAGGTTTGAAAAAGATTATTTAAATTCTTTGGTAGGAAATTATGCAAAAAATCATGATGACTATATAAATAGATCACCGATAAATTATATTAACAAAATAAAAAAACCTATCTTATTGTTTCATGGAAAAAAAGATATAGTTATTTCTTATAAACAAACTTTAAAAATTCAACAAATTTTGATTCGAAATAATAGATATTCAGAAGTTATTTTTTTTGATAATGAAGGCCACGGGTTTAGAAATATTGAAAATAAAGAAGTAGTAATGCAAAAATCTCAGGAATTTTTAAAAAATGCTTTGAATATTTAAGAATTTATTTTTAGAAAATCAATAGTATCTTTTAATTTTTCTATAAACATATCAATTTCTTCCTTATTGGTTGTGAAATTCATGCTGATTCTAGCTGTTGATTTAATTCCAATGTATCTGTGAAGAGGTTGACAGCAATGGTGACCACTTCTGATGCAAATTCCTTTTGAATCAAGAATTTCGGCAATATCGTTTGAATGTATATTTTTTACATAAAAGGTGGCAAGTGATGCTCTTTCTGGATCTATCTTGGGTGATGGACCTATGATTTCAACATTTTTTATTGCACTTAATTTTTCAAATAAATATTTAGTAATATTCTTTTCATATTCATGAATTTCATTCAATCCTATAGTGTTTATGTAGTTAATTGCTTCTGCAAGACCTATTGCTTCCGCAATGGCTGGAGTTCCAGCTTCAAATTTATGTGGTAACTCTGCCCAAGTACTTGTCTCTTCAAAAACATCTTGAATCATTTCGCCACCTCCAAAGAGAGGAGGAATTTTTTCTAGTATTTCTTTTCTTGACCAAAGGAAACCAATACCTGTAGGACCGCAAAGCTTATGTCCTGATCCAGCTAAAAAATCTATATTAAGATCAATAACATCTAAGTTTTGATGGGCCAAACTTTGACATGCATCTATTAATACTAAAGAACCTTTTTGTTTAGCTAATTTAGTGATCTCTTTGATGGGATTACAGCAACCTAGAGTATTACTAACATGTACTAGGCTAACTAGCTTAGTTCTAGATGTTAGTTTTGATTTAAAATCGTCTATATCTAATTTCCCATTTTTATCTATACCTATAAATTTTAATTTGCAATTATTTTTTGCTGCAACCATTTGCCACGGAACAATATTGCTATGATGTTCCATTATTGATAAGAGAATTTCATCGTTTTCTTTTAATGAAGATTCGCCCCATGATCTAGCAGCTAGATTGATCGCCTCAGTTGCATTTCTTGTGAAAATAATTTCTTTTGTTGAATTCGCTTTTATAAATTTGCTAATTAAATATCTTGCATTTTCAAATTCTTCTGTCGCTTTAGCACTTAATTGATGTGCGCCTCTATGTACATTGGCATTAAAGTTTCTATAGTATTCATTAATTTTTTCTAAGACTTGTATTGGTTTTTGAGTGGTTGCAGCATGGTCTAAATAAATAATTTGCTCACTACTTTTTAAGTTCTTATTTAAAAGAGGAAAGTCTTTCTTTATTATTTCAGGAAAATTTTGAATTGTTTCCATTAATTTTCATTTAGAAGTTTATCAAGCAAATCCCATCTATCTTTTGAAACGGGAATAAATGAAATTATTTCTTGAAAGTAAGAACTTAATTGTAGTTTACTTGCTTCTTTTAATGTGATCCCTCTTGTTCGCATATAAAAAAGTTCTTCTTCATTTAGTTGTGAAATTGTAGCTCCATGTTTGCATTTGACATCATCAGCAATTATTTCTAATTGAGGTTTGGTATCTATTTGTGCGAGATTTGATAAAAGTAAATTTCTGCTTAATTGAGAAGCATCAGTTTTCTGGGCAATTTTCGGAACTATTATTGAACCTTCAAATATTGCATGTGATTTATCGTCAGCGAGTGATTTATTTATTTGATCTAGAAATCCATTTGGTCCATCAAAGTCTATTTTTGTATAGGTAGAAATTTGTTCATCTTTTTTTGTTATTTGCATACCTTTGATATTGGTTCTAGCGTTTCCTTCAGATTGCTTAATACGAATTTCAAATCTTGCATAATTAAATTTAAAATGTAGAGATCCTAAATTGTATTCGCTATTTTTTTGTTGAATTACATTGAGAGAATTTAATAGATTTGATTTGTTTAAACCGTAAGAAACAACACCATGGTTTAGGGAACTATTTTCTTCTAAACAAAAGAACGTTGATTGAGATAATGAAGAGTTGTCTTCACCAAGATTTACTTGTAATAATTCAACATTACAATTCTTTTCACAAAATATTATCAGGGTTTTTGCGTTTAAAGAATTACTTGATGCATGACTAAAAATTTCAATAGGAGGAATTTTTGATCCATTTATTTTTAATCCCAAAATATTATTTTTACAACTTAAAGATAGATTTAGTAGGTCACTCCAATTGTCGTTTTGATTAAAAAAAGATATCTGTTCCTTTATATATTTTAGTAATTCATCCTCCCTTAATTGCTGTATTGAATAATTTTTATCTATTAACTTAATTTGGCAATTCTCACCAATTATTAATCTAATAGTACTTTGAGAATTTTCCGGAAATGGCATATCAAATTTTGAATTGTTTCCATAAACTGAGTAATCTAAACAGTTTGATAATTTTGATTTATTTGAAAGCCTCCATTGTTCACTTCTAAGATTGGGGAGGGGACTTGATTGTAATTTATCTAGACAGATTTTTTGTATTTCTGTTTGATTATCAATCGATTTATAGGTTTTTATTTTTTCAATAATTTCCATTTATTTAGGTCTCTTTTATAAAGTTATCAGTCCATTCATACCCTTTCTTCTCAAGCTCTAGAGCAAGATCGCTCTCACCAGTTTTTATAATTTGTCCGTCTGACATAACATGGACATAATTTGGTTTAATTTCATCTAATAATCTTTGATAGTGGGTAATAAGTATAATTCCAGTTTGTGCATTAGATATTCTTTTAATTCCTGATGCTACTATTCTTAGAGCATCGATATCTAGACCAGAATCGGTCTCATCTAATATTGCTATCTTGGGCTCAAGTAAAGCCATTTGCAGAATCTCATTTCTTTTTTTTTCACCCCCGGAAAAGCCTTGATTTACACTCCTTGAAAGGAATGCCTGATCCATTTTCACAATCTCTAACTTTTCTTTAACTAATTCTTCAAAATCAAAAGTATCTAATTCTTCTTTGTTGAGGAATTTCCTTCTAGCATTAGTTGAAACTCTAAGAAATTCAAGATTACTAACACCTGGAATCTCAATTGGGTATTGAAAACCAAGAAAAATTCCTGATTGAGATCTCTCTTCAGGTTCTAGAGAGTTGATGTTTTCACCTAAAAATTTTATGTCGCCATTTGTAATATTATACGAGGGATGTCCTGCAATGATTTTTGAAAGAGTACTTTTGCCACATCCATTTCTTCCCATAATGGCATGGATTTCTCCAGGATAGACAGAAAGTGAAACCCCTTTTAAAATTGGAAGATTATCAGTAGATGCAGAGAGATTTTTAATTTCTAAAATTGGATCTGATTCTTTCATTTTACTTTGCATTTCAGTTTAGAAATTAATTAACCTACTGATCCCTCTAGTTTAAGTGCCAGTAACTTATCTGCTTCAGCAGCAAATTCCATAGGTAATTGATTAAATACATCTCTGCAAAAACCGCTGACCATCATAGATACTGCCTCCTCAAATTCTATACCTCTACTTTGAAGATAAAAAAGTTGGTCTTCTGAAATTCTACATGTACTTGCTTCATGCTCAATTTCAGAATTGGGTTGTTGAGATTTGATGTAAGGGAATGTATTTGCAGAAGCTTGATCCCCTATTAACATTGAATCACATTGACTGTAATTTCTTGATCCTGTAGCTTTTGTTCCCATTTTGACAAGACCTCTGTAGCTATTTTTTGAGTTACCTGCACTAATACCTTTGCTAACAATAGTTGATTTGGTCTTAGGACCAATATGGATCATTTTTGTGCCGGTATCTGCTTGCTGAAGATTATTGGTGAGAGCCACTGAATAAAATTCTCCTACAGATTCTTCCCCTAAAAGAAGACAGCTAGGATATTTCCATGTAATTGCAGACCCTGTTTCAACTTGAGACCAGCTAATTTTACTTCTCTTACCTAAACATTTTCCTCTCTTGGTGACAAAATTAAAAATTCCGCCAATACCTTCTTCATCACCAGCATACCAATTTTGCACTGTTGAATATTTTATTGAAGCGTCGTCTAATGCTATAAGCTCTACAACTGCTGCATGCAAGGTATTTGTATCAAACATTGGAGCCGTACAACCTTCTAGATAACTTACAGAACTCGATTCTTCAGCAATGATTAGTGTTCTTTCGAATTGTCCTGAATCTCCACTATTGATTCTGAAGTAGGAAGATAGATCCATAGGGCATCTAACACCTTTTGGGATATAAACAAAAGAACCATCACTAAAAACTGCAGAATTTAGTGCTGCAAAATAATTATCACTAGCTGGAACTACTGTGCCTAAATATTTTTCAATCAAATCCGCGTGATTTTTTACTGCTTCACTAATTGAGCAAAATATAACTCCATGCTCAGCAAGTTCTTCTCTAAAAGTTGTGGCTATGGAAACACTATCAAAGACAGCATCTACTGCTACATTTGTGAGTTTTTTTTGCTCCGTGAGGGGTATTCCTAATTTGTCAAAAGTCTCAAGAAGTTTGGGATCAACTTCATCTAAGCTAGAAATTTTCTCCTTTTGCTTAGGAGCAGAGTAATAAATAATATCTTGATAATCAATTTTTTTATATCCTAATGCTGCCCAATCAGGCTCTTTCATTTTTTGCCATTTTTTAAAGGCTTTTAATCTAAAATCAAGAAGAAATTGTGGCTCTTCTTTTTTCTGTGAAATTAATTTTATGACATCTTCATTTAATCCTTTCTCTATTTTTTCAGTTTCAATATCAGTAACGAAACCATATTTGTAAGGCTCTTTTACTACATCTTTAACTAAATTTTCGTTGACCATGTTATCAAAAATAACTTATTACAATTAGCTTTATATACTTTAACGAAAGATACCCCCAATATTGAGTTTTTTCCCTTTATTAAAACTAAAAATTAATGTCTAATCATCTTGATCCCTTATCTAACCCATTAAACATAGAAACTATTCAAGAAATTGATAATCTTGATCTACCTACAATGAAGAAACATCATTTGAGAATTCTCGCTCATTGCCTTCAGATTTTAAAAATGATCAATTTAGATAATAGTTTGGAATATCAAAATAAAAATCTCTTGAAAGAATGGTGTGACAATCAATCCAAAAAATTTGATGATAAAAAATTTAGTGATCTTTTTTATGAGCAGTTAGAATCCACTTCGAAAAAATTAAGTACTTTTTCAAAAAAAATAGGTAAAAGTATTGAGGATTTAGAGATAGATGATTTAGTACTTTTAGTCGAACAACGTTGAATTCCCTTTTATTAACTGATCCCGAAGAAAAAATATATTTTTGTTGAGTTGTTAACAAATTCAGGTAATAAAATTTAAAAAAAAAGAAAATTAATTTACATTTCAAAAAGATCTGAAAATTAATTAATTTCTTTGATACCAACTGTTTTGAAGAGAAATATCAATTTTGAGAATTTTTTAGTAGTCAGAGGATCCTGACGACAGGCCAAAAAGACACACAATTCCTTAAAAAAAAGAACATACTGATCCCAAACAAAAACGGAGAATTTAAAGTGGCTGATGGGATCATGAATAAAGATCAATTACTCTCACTAACCCTCAGACAATTACGTCAAGAAGCAAGTAAATTATCGGTTCCTCTATACAGTCGCAAAACAAAATCTGTTTTAGTTGATTTAATTCTTAAATATCAAGAAAAAAAATCTACAAAGAAAATATACACTACACCTCCTGAATCAAAATCTGAAGAAACTTATGAGTCCAATTCTTTCAACAGTAGTGAAGAAGTTAAAACAAATGTAGTTTTCTTACCCCGAGACCCAGATTGGGCTTATGTTTTTTGGCAAATTTCTGATGCAGATAGAGAAAAAGCGCAATCTTTGGGAGCTAATAAATTATGTTTACGATTATTTGATGCATCTGGTTCTGAAGGAAGCAATTTGAATCAAGGAACACTAAGGGAGATAGCTGTTGATAGTTACAGCACCGAGTGGTACTTGCCAATCCCACTTGCAGATAGAGATTATAAAGTTGAATTGGGTTACAAATATGGTTTTAACTGGATGTCATTGGCATTTTCTTCGATAAGCCATGTTCCTGGGTCTCATCCTTCTGAGCAAATTCTTGATAAATTTGTACCTTTTAATTTAGATTCTACTTCTCAATCAATCTCAGATATTTCTAATCCTGTTGTTTCAGAACAAAATGGTATGCATGAAAGATTATACCAAGCAGCAACAAACATTCCTCTCAGAAGAAAAGTTGGTTCTGAAGAATTTATGGAAAATGTAAATTCAACAAACCTCAATGATAATATTACAGATTCAGGAGCTGGTAAATGGTCATCAGGTTTAAATGATTCTGGAAGTGGAATTGTCAAAAATAGATCTTTTTGGCTCGTTGCTGATGCTGAATTAATTGTTTATGGAGCTACAGAGCCTTCTGCAAAACTTACAATAGGTGGAGAAGATGTACCTCTTGCTGCAGATGGAACTTTTAGAATTCAAGTTCCATTTAGAGATGGGACTCAAAAATATGATATAAAAGCTATTGATGTTTCTGGGGAGCAAGAAAAAAGTATATCAATGAAATTTGATAGAACTACACCACTTGACGATACTAATGAAAAAGATAATGCTGAGACTGAATGGTTTTAATAAATTAAATTAATGCTGAAAAAAATTGTAGCTTTTACTCCGTTGTTTGGGGCATTAACGTTTCCATTAATAGTTCCAATTACAATTTCTAAATTTGGTGTTAACTATGGAATTCTTAGTGCTTTATTAATTTCTTCATTATGGTTTATCGCTATGTTAAGAACTTCCGAAATGCCTCATTAATTTAGTTAGATTTTTGGAAGTTTCTTAAAAATATGAATCAAGTTAGTGAAATTAATATCAATTCTCCTTTTCTAGATCAAAAACCAGGTACCTCTGGATTAAGAAAAAGTACTGTAAAGTTTCAGGAAGAACATTATCTAGAAGTTTTTATTGAAGCAATCTTACAATCATTAGAAGATTTAAAAGGTTCAACATTAGTAGTGGGTGGTGATGGCAGATATGGCAATATTGAAGCAATAGAAAAAATTGTCCAAATATGCATTGCTCATAAAGTTCAAAAGGTTATTGTTCCAAAATACGGTTTATTATCTACTCCTGCCACGTCACATTTAATTAGAAAAGAAAACGCTATTGGTGGAATTATTCTTTCTGCAAGCCATAATCCTGGTGGTATTAATGGCGACTTTGGAGTGAAATTGAATATCTCTAATGGTGGCCCAGCTCCTGAGATAATTACTAATAAGATTTTCAAGGCTTCACAATTACTAACTAGTTATAAAATTTGTAAAATTCAATTACCTGATTTTAGTGAATATGGCACTTTTCCTTACGGTGAAACTACCTTAGAAATTATTGATGGATTAACAGATTATTCTAATTTGATGGAGAAAATTTTTGACTTTGATCAAATTAGTGATTTTTTAAAAAAAGACTTCTCATTAATCTTTGATGCAATGAATGCGGTTACAGGCCCATATGCAAAATATATTTTTGTTGAAAAAATGGGTCTTTCACCTGATTGTGTCATGAATGGTAACCCGTTAAAAGATTTTGGAGGTTTACATCCTGATCCTAATCTTACTTACGCATCCCAATTGGCTGATTTGTTATTAAATAAAAAATCTTATAATTTTGGTGCTGCATGCGATGGAGATGGGGATAGGAATATGATTTTAGGGAGCGGATGTTTTGTAAATCCTAGTGATAGCCTTGCAGTTATTACTGCTAACACAAAATGTGTCCCTGGTTATAAAGATGGTATTACAGGTGTGGCACGATCCATGCCAACCAGCTCAGCGGTTGATATTGTTGCTCGAGCATTAAATATACCTTGTTTCGAGACACCTACTGGCTGGAAGTTTTTTGGAAATCTTTTAGATTCTAATTTAATTACTTTATGTGGAGAAGAAAGTTTCGGAACAGGTAGTAATCATGTGAGAGAGAAAGATGGACTATGGGCAGTTTTGTATTGGTTACAAGTTTTAGCTGAGAAAAAATGTTCGGTAAGTGATTTGATGCAGAATCATTGGAAACAATTTGGTAGGAATTATTATTCAAGACATGATTATGAGGCAATTCCCTCAAATATTGCTAATCAAATCTTTGGTAATCTAACTTCTATGCTCGAAAATTTAAAAGGAAATAGTTTTGCTGGCCATTTAGTTAAAGATGCAGATAACTTTTCATATTTAGATCCCGTTGATAATTCCATAAGTGAAAATCAAGGTTTAAGATTGGTCCTTGATGATAATTCTCGAGTAATTGTGCGCCTTTCTGGAACTGGAACTAAGGGTGCAACATTAAGACTTTACTTTGAGAAATTTTTCGATCCTCAACAGAATCTTTCGTTAAATCCTCAAATCGCTTTAAAACCTCTAATAAATGATTTAGATGCTTTATTGAATATTTCAAAACTTACTCAAATGGAAACTCCTACTGTAATTACATAGAATTGAAAGTAATGATTTTTTGATTTTATTAATATGCATTCAGAAAATTTATTTACTAATTATTCTCAAATAGAAAATAATGCACCTTTGGCAGATAAATTAAGACCAAAGAATTTGGAAGATTTTTTTGGTCAACAACCAATCCTGAATGAGAATTCGCTTTTAAGAAACGCAATATTAAACGATAAGATTAGTAATTTTATTTTTTCTGGTCCTCCTGGTGTTGGAAAAACTACTTTAATTGAAATTATTTCCTTTAATACGCGGTCAAAATTAATTAAGTTAAATGCAGTTTTATCAAGTGTTAAAGAATTAAGAAATGAAATCGCTAATGCAAAAGATAGATTAATAAATTCAAAAAGAAAAACAATTTTATTTATCGATGAGGTTCATAGATTTACAGCAGTTCAGCAAGATGCTTTATTACCTTCAATAGAAAATGGAACTATAACTTTTATTGGTGCTACAACTGAAAACCCTTTCTTTGCTGTTAATAAAGCGCTTGTTAGCAGGTCTCGTATTTTTACATTACTTCCTTTGGCAGAAAATGATTTGCAGAAAATAATACAAAAAGTCATTACTCACTATTCAAACCAAAAAGATTCAAAAAAGATTTATTTAACTAAAGATGCAATAAATCATTTAATTAAATTCTCTGGCGGAGATGCAAGAACATTAATCAATGCGCTTGAGATGGCCATAGAAACAATTGCTGAAAATGATGCAAAAGAAATCAACATTAATCTCTCAATAGCAGAGGATGCACTTCAGAAGAAAAATATTGTTTACGATAAAAATGGTCAAAATCATTACGATGTAATAAGTGCCTTTATCAAGTCCATAAGAGGTTGTGATCCAGATGCAACTTTATTCTGGCTTGCGAATATGCTGGAGGCTGGTGAAGATCCTAATTTTATTTTTAGAAGACTACTTATATCTGCCAGTGAAGATATTGGAATAGCTGATCCTAATGCCATAGTAGTTGTACAATCCTGTTGTGATGCTTTTGATAGAGTTGGTTTTCCAGAAGGATTATATTTTTTATCGCAGGCTTCTTTATATTTAGCTATATCTCCAAAAAGTAATAGTACGAAAAGTATTTTTAAAGCAATTGAAACAATCAAATCTGCCAATGCTTTTGATGTTCCACTTCATTTAAAAAATAATTCTAATAGTTATGTCAATCCTCATAATTATCCAGGTAATTGGGTCACACAAGAATATCTTCCTAAATCTTTAAGAGGTTTAAAAATATGGGAACCAAATAATAATGGATGGGAAAAAACTCAATACGAAGAACTGCTTAGAAGAAAAGAAAACTAAAAATTTTTCGAACAACAAATAATCTCAGGATTAAAAGAAGTTTGTTTTTCGTATGCTAAAGCAATAGTCCAATTATGGAAATTAATATGTGAATAATCTAAATGTATATTCTTCTTCTTATGAATTAACTTTTTTGGCTTTTCAAAAAATTGCCAATCGTTAATGTCTTTAGCTAATTTTCCATGATCCCATTTTATAGAGGCTTCAACTGCACACCATTGATTTAAAATCATATTTTTTGTTAAATAATTGTTATGGTTTGATTTATTGGTATGAAAAAAATATTTTTCTGCAACTTTTATATGGTTAAAATCTCTATCTGTTCTTTCAATATCAATCCCAATTTTGCTTTTATGCCAGCAAATAGTAATGGCATCTTTACAATGACTTAAACTTATGTTTCCCATGCCAGATGGTAAAATTGGAGGTTCTCCGGGATGAGCATTAATTGGAATTTCTAGAGGATCTAAATCAAAAAGTGTTGAAAGTGATTGTCGTAAATAAGCTCTTGTTTCTAAATAAATTTTTGATCTTGAATTTGTTAGCTTGTTTGCAGTATTAATTTCTTCTACCGTTGCGACATCTTGCACACCTTTAATCTCATAAAACCAAATTTTTGGTATTTTATATTCATACTCATTTAATAATTTCAATGGCTCTTAAGGTTGGCGACAAAGCACCAGAATTTAAATTAAAAGATTCTTTTGAGAAAGAAGTTTCTCTTAGTGATTTTAAAGGTAAAAGAATAATACTATATTTTTATCCAAAAGATAATACTCCAGGATGTACTAAAGAAGCCTGTAATTTTAAAGAGAATTGGGATTTACTCCAAAAAAATAATATTGTTGTGCTTGGTATTAGTAAAGATAATGCCTCTTCTCATCAGAAGTTTATAGAAAAATTTAATTTACCTTTTATTCTTTTAACTGATCCTGAACCTTTTAAAGTTTCTTCTGATTACGATAGCTATGGACTTAAAAAATTTATGGGAAAAGAATATATGGGAATGATGAGAAATACTTTTGTGATTGATACTGATGGTAACATCGAAAAAATTTATTTAAAGGTGAAAGCAGCAATAATGGCTGATCATATAATTGCAGACCTTGGGTTAAGCTAATTTTTTATGGACAGGTGGTGAATTATCATTCCTTTCATGACTAAATTAGGAGCATTAATAATATTTTCTTTTTTAGTTTTTAGATATTTTGTGAGTAATTGAGAGTCTCCTCCACAGATTATTAAAATATCTTTTTCGGGATTAAATAAACTATTAATCACGCTAGTAAGAGAGTTGATTACTCCCTTTAAGATTGCTTCTTCTGTATTAATTAAAAAATCTTTGATCGGAATATCATATTTTTTGGGAACTTTAAGATTTTGTGCATTTTGTTCTATTGATTTTAATTGTGTTAGAAAACCTGGAAGAAGTTGACCTCCAATAATAGATCCATTTGAATTCAATTTTGTTATTGATAATATTGTTCCAAAATCTGCAATTAGCAAATCTTTTTTGAAAGGGTTTTCAATAATTTTTAAAGCGGCAATACAGGCAAGAGCTCTATCAACTCCAAAATAATCAGGAAGATTTGATAATTGGATATCTTTAGTTTTTATTTCATTTTCTTTTTTCAGCAAAAAATTTGGAAGTTTTCCTACAGAAGCCCAAATTAATTGATCAAGATCTATATTATTGGGAACTTTTTGCTCTTTTTTGGTATGGAAGAATTTAGATTGATTTTTAGAATCTTTAGCCCAATGAAGCCTACTATTGCCTACTAAAAGATAATTTATATCTGAGACCATTGTTCTATGATCAATTTAATTATTAGTATGTATTCCACATTCTTGTTTAATCCCCCCAAATCTTGTATCTCTGCCTTTTGTTTCAATACCATCGGGACTGCTTGAATGCCAATCTCCTACAGAAGAATAACCTTTGATAAAAAGTGGATGAGCAGGTAAATTATTCTCTTCCATATAATAAAAAATATCTTTATTTGTCCAATGTAATAAAGGTCTTAAAGAGAGTCTTTGACGAATTACGTCTATGAATTTCATTTTGTTTCTATTTTCTGTTTGACTTGATCTAACACCGCTTGCCCAGCACAAAATATCATATTTTTCTAGACCATTTTCTAAAGGTTTTATCTTTCTTAATTCATGATACTTATCTAAATCACTCTCTTTTTTTGTTTCCCAAAGTTTTCCGTATTTGGCCTCCATTCTTGCTGGAGATAATTCACTTTGCAGAACTTCAATTTCTAAGGATAAATTATCAATAAGCTTTTCAGCGTAATGGTATGTTTCTGGAAGAAGGTAGCCTGTATCTATCCAAAATATTTTGATTTTTTTTTGTAGAGATAATTTACTGACCATATCTAAAAGGACTGATGATTGTATACCAAAACTTGTTGTAATAGCAAATTGATTATCAAACTTTTCATAACCCCATGTAAGCATTCCTTGAGGCTTCATATCTACAAGCTCTTGATTATATTTCCTCAAGTTAGTTTGTATATCTTTGTGGATTTTTTCAATCATTCTTCAGTTTGATTATGAGTTTAATTTTATTTCGCTCAATTTAAAAATTATTCGTATAGTTTAATAATACATTTACGCATAACAATATTTCTCTAATGAAATCAATACAAAAACCAATAGTAATAGTTGGAGCAGGTTTTGCAGGTATGACATTTGCTTTGAATTTAAGGAATCTTAATCCTTCTTTGCCGATTCTTGTGGTTGATTCTGAAACTAAATTTATATTTAAACCCTTAATGTATGAAGTTTTAAGTAAAGAAATAAGAAGTTGGGAAGCCACCCCAAAATTTGCAAATATTTTTTCTAATGCCGGTATAACTTTTTTAAAAAATTGTTTAACCAAGATTTCTTTCAAAGAAAATATTCTTGAATTTAGTGACGAATTAAAATTAAGTTATCAGTATCTCGTTATCTGTACAGGATCTATTCCAAATAGTTTTTCTATAAAAGGTGTAGATGAAAATTGTTATTTTTTTAATGATTTGCATGATTTAAATAAATTAAATTCTTTTTTAAAAAAATCAAAGGATACTGCGTTGCATAAAAAGTTATTCATAGTTGGAGGTGGCCCCTCTGGCATTGAGTTGGCATGCAAAATTAAAGATATATTTAGAGACCAATTTGAAATTAATCTAATAGAAAAATCAAACGAAGTTTTAAATAAAAACAAAATTTTCAATAGAGAACAAGCAGAGAAAGCATTAGAAAAAAGAAAAATCAACGTTCTTTTGAATTCCACAGTCAAAGAAGTCTCAGAAACTAAGATTTGTATTTCTAGTGAGGTTGGAATAACTTCCTTGGATAAAGATATTGTGATTTGGACTGCAGGTGTTAAACCTAATCTGTCTTATTTAGAAACTAATGAAATAACAAAAAAATTTGGACGAATTTTAGTTAATAATAATTTGCAAATAGAAAACCATAAAAACTGTTTTGCTATTGGCGATATTTCAGTTATTGATGGAAAGGAGGATTTACCTATAACTGCTCAGGCCGCTATGCAGGAAGGAAGTTATCTCGCTAATAATTTAGAACTTTTAATTCAAGGAAAAGATCCTTTACCCTTTGAATTTCAAGATAACGGTGAAATGATTAGCTTAGGAGTAGGTGACGCTTCAATTTCTGGGCTTGGGGTTACTTTATCTGGGAAATTGGCTTTTGAGGCAAGAAGACTTATATATGCTTCCAAGTTGCCTGATATTACAGAAAGCTTAAAATCAGCATCTTCATGGATATTCCAAAAAAAATCTATTTTTAAAAAGTTTCTTAAAAAAGATGATTATTCCAATTAAACTTTTTTGAAATTTTGTTTTTGGGTATATTGAGTTAAATAAGTTTCGTATGAATTTAATTGCAGTTGTTAGTAATAATTTTGATGCGTTTATAACGGTAGTTGTTTTAATAATGTCAATAATTTTGTTTATTAAAAATACTATTGCGCCAGAATTGACTGGTTTGTTATGTGTTGGAATATTTATAGCTACTGGGGTTCTTTCTCCTGAAAAAGCTTTAGCTGGATTTGGTAGCCCTTCTTTAATTACCCTTATGGGTTTATTTGCAGTTTCCTCAGCATTATTTAAAAGTGGAGCCTTAGATAGAGTAAGAGAATTGATTTCTTCTGAAAGTATTAGAACGCCAAGGAAATTAATTTCTTTAATAGCTTTTTTGATTGCTCCAATATCTGGAATTGTACCTAATACTCCAGTAGTAGCATCTTTGCTACCTTTAATTGAAAGTTGGTGCGAGCGAAGAAATATATCACCATCAAAAGTTTTACTACCTCTTTCTTTTGCTACTTTACTCGGTGGAACTCTAACATTATTAGGTAGCTCAGTAAATCTTCTTGTAAGTGATATTAGTCAACAATTAGGTTATGGAGCTTTGGAATTATTTAGTTTGACTTCCATAGGAATTCCTGTGTGGCTTATAGGTACAACCTATATGATTTTAGTTTCTGATATGCTTTTGCCAGATAGAGGGAGAGATAAGGAGTTTATTAAAAATGGTGATATGAATATATATTTTACCGAAGTTACTATTCCCTCTACTTCAGAATTAGTTGGACAATCTGTCAGAAATAGTAGATTGCAAAGACGATTTGACGTTGATGTTCTTGAATTGCAGCGGAATGGTAAAGTTATTCTTCCTCCTTTGGCTGATCGAAAGATTGAACCGGATGATAGATTAATAATCCGCGTTACAAGGGCAGACTTATTTAGACTCCAGCAAGAACATACCATTCTGTTAGGAGAAAATAAAACATCTTTCGATGGAACTAATGTTTTCTCAGATGATGAAGGCACTAAGACTTTTGAAGCCTTGTTACCAGCTGGTTCAACTCTAGCCGGTGCCAGTTTGAGAGAATTAAGATTTAGGCAGCGTCATAATGCAACAGTTTTGGCACTAAGAAGAGGTCAACAAACTGTTCAGGAGAGATTAGGTCAAGCTGTTTTAAGGGCTGGGGATGTTTTATTATTACAAGCACCGTTAGATTCAATTAGAGGTTTGCAAGCCAGTAATGATTTGCTTGTTTTAGATCAATTTGAGGACGATTTACCTTTTTTGATAAAAAAACCTATATCCATTGCAATTGCAATAGGAATGGTAGTTTTGCCTTCGGTTTCTAATATTCCATTAGTAGGTTCAGTCCTTTTAGCAGTCATTACCATGGTTGCTTGTGGATGCTTAAGGCCTGCAGAGATACAAAAATCAATTAGGTTAGATGTCATTTTATTGTTGGGATCTTTGTCATGCTTCAGTGTAGCTATGCAAGTAACAGGATTAGCAGATTTGATTGCAGTCAATCTAAACTTTGCCCTTAATGGAATGCCTTTGTATTTTGCATTAGTCTTAATTTTTATATCGACGGTTATTCTTACACAATTTATAAGTAACGCAGCTTCAGTTGCTTTAATTTTGCCTGTTGCTATTGAATTCTCAAATATTTTAGGTATTTCACCAAGCGCTTTAATAATGCTTGTTTTGTTCGGTGCAAGTCAATCTTTCTTGACTCCAATGGGTTATCAAACCAATTTAATGGTTTATGGTCCTGGAAGATATAGATTTTTTGATATCGCAAAATACGGAGCTGGATTAACCCTTATAATGTCATTTACAGTGCCAGCATTGATAATTCTAAATTACGGGTAATATAGTGAAATTCACAAGTAAGGTTTACAAGTTCAAAGATGCTTATAAAAAACTATCTGTACCACAATTTACCATTGTTACAGGGCTGTTTATTATTTGCCTTGGAACTTTAATTTTGAGTTCACCATTATGTTCATCTTCAAAGGTTGGTTTGTGGGAAGCATTTTTTACATCTACTTCTGCCATAACAGTTACTGGCTTAACCATAATAGATATTGGTGTTGATTTAAATTTTTTTGGCCAAGTTTTCTTGGCTTTTATGCTTTTATCAGGTGGACTAGGATTAATGGCCATTACGACATTTTTGCAAGGATTTGTTGTAAAGGGGACAAAGCTAAGAACTAGATTAGATAAAGGAAAGACTTTAGATGAATTTGGAGTAGGAGGTATTGGTCGAACTTTTCAAAGCATTGCTATTACTGCGATAAGTATCATATC
>CACGBT010000006.1 GCA_902571335.1 uncultured Prochlorococcus sp.
TATTATTTGATTTCTTAAAACTTATATTAGAAACAATAATTTTAAGTCTTATATCAACAGGAATAGCAATTAGTTTACCTCCATTAGTAATAGGAATTTTTAACAACAATACTTCTAAAATTTTAATAAAAATTTTTGCATTTTTATTACGTTTAATACCTACACCTGTATTACTTCTAACTCTATTAACTTTTAATAATCCTTCTTTATCTTTAGCAGCTTTAACATTAGGGCTTCACAACGCTGGCATTACAAGCAAATTACTTTTTACAAATCTAGATAGTCAAGATAAGAGAAATTATCTTGCAATGAGATCTCTTGGAATCTCAAGAAAGATTAGTTGGCTTCTAGGTTTATTTTCTCAACAAGCAAAAAGTTACTTAGCATATTGTGCTTATAGATCTGACATCATTATTAGAGAGACTGCAATTGTTGGGGTCATTGGAAGTGTTGGTCTAGGTTGGCAATTACAAGAATCACTAAGTTCCTTTGCATGGCACGAAGTTACCGTAGTTTTGATAGCTTACAGCTCCATTGCAATAGTTGGAGAATTAATAAATGGTAAAATCAAAAATAGTTTAACTTGATTTGTAAGAATAATTTGTTGAATCAAGTAATTATTTTTTCCGGTTATAGTGATTAGTTTACCAAAACAGCTAGTTGTAATTGGAGATAGCTCAGTTTATGGATGGGGAGATAATGAAGGTGGCGGATGGTGTGAGAGGCTCAGAAAAGATTGGTGCAACAACCAAAATGGGCCAGTAATTTATCAACTTGGCGTAAGGGGAGATGGGATAGAAAAAGTTTCATCTAGATGGGAAAAAGAATGGTCATCTAGAGGAGAAACGAGAAGAAATAAACCTAAAGCAATCCTACTTAATGTTGGTCTTAACGACACTGCAGCAATTGGTCAGAAAAACGGAAGAAATCAATTAGATATAGATGGATTTGAATATGGATTAGAGAGACTAATTAATGAAATGAACTCTCAAACAAATGTCTTTGTTATTGGTCTAACACCAGTTGACGAAAGCAAAATGCCGTTCGCAGGATGTCTATGGTACTCAAATGATTTTTGTAATTCTTATGAAAGGAGAATGGAGGAAGTATGCCTCAATCAGAATGTTCCATTTCTTCCTACTTTTAGAGAAATGTACTCTGATAAAAGGAGTAAAAATTGGATTTCGCATGATGGAATTCATCTAAATTCCGAAGGTCATTTCTGGATTTTCCAAAGACTGAAGAGCTGGGAAATTCTTACAAAATGGAAGGAATCCTAAGTCTCTCCAAATATTTCTAACTTAAAAATTATGAATATAAAATAAGAGCAAAGATAGCAAAAACAGAAGCAATACTTGTCTGAATAGCATTTACCAATTCATTACTTAATTTATATTTATTTTGAAGTGTAGCACCAATAATACTTTCAGAAAGTGTTGCCAAAATTCCTGCAACGGCAACAATTATAAAATGATTTTTTGTAGAAATAATTGATAGGCGAAGCATTATAAAAGCCATAAATATTGATCCCAAAACACTAGCTGATGTTCCCTCTATACTTATTCCTCCTTCAGTTCCTCTCTCAACCTTTTTAAGTGAAGTAATTAAATATGTGTCTTTACCAAATCTTTTTCCAATTTCGCTGCCAAAAGTATCCGCCAACTTTGCAGCAAAACTTGCAGCAAAACCTACTTTAAACATTATTAAGTTGGCAGCATTAAATTTGGTCATAATTGCAAGAAATACTCCTGTAGCTGCAGAACCCCATACATTCTCAGGACCTCTTCTCCCTCCTCTTTTTTCAGCTATTCCTTGTTCTTTTTTAAATTTAAAACCTATTTTGGTAACAAGAGATCCAAATAATAAATAAATTACAACTGACAACCATCCCTGCCAAGACAAACATCCCCACAAAATTGTGCCTAAAATGCCCGCACTTATCCAACCACTTTTTGTCATCAAAGGAATCTTGCAAAATACATAAATCAAAATAAAATTAATGCAAAAACCTATAAAAAATTGATTTCTAATTAAATCCATATTTATCTAATTCCTTAATTTCAAATCAATTCTCCACTGATTTAGAATTGATGATGCATTAATACTAGCCGTTGAAGTTCTTAAGATAGTGTCGGAAAGTTTAACAAAGGTAATATTATTTTTATTAAAAAAATCAATTTCTTTAGAGGACCAACCTCCTTCAGGGCCAATTACATTCCAAAAAATACCTCCTTTTTTATTTACAAATTCTTGTTGTTTTCTTAACCATTGATTTAAGTCATAACTAGTATCTTCTCTAGTTATAGAAATTGAAACCCTTTCTTGATTATCTCTACTTTTTAGCCATTCAATCATATCCCTACCATTTAAAATAGATGGTTTCCATAATCTCTCACTTTGCTCAACTGCTTCTTTGATAATTGAATTCCATCTCAAAAATTTTCTAGAAAAATTTATATTTTTGTTTACCTGTCTTTCTGAAAATAATGGCTGTATAAAATCAATTCCTATTTCTGTGCACATTTTCAAAATATCCTCAAAACCACTTTTTGGGATAACAACAGCTATGCCTAGTAAGTAAATTTCTTGTTCTTGAAATAAGTAAGGTTTTTTTAATTGAATTATTTCTAAACAATCATTTTTAACTTTTATAGCTTTCCATAATGAACCCTTTCCGTTAGCTATAAATATTTCTTTACCATTTTTTATCCTCATTACTTTATTTATATAATGAGACTCTTCTTTAGAAAGTTCTAAATTATTGTTCTTAATATTTTCAATTCTTTCATGGGAAATAATTAATCTTGTTAAGTCTTCCATATAAACACTTAATCTTTGAAAACTAAATCTTCATGTTCTTCAATTGCCCAATCATTATTTTCACCACCAATAATTAATTCTTCAATTTTTACATAATTATTTGATATCTCATTCAAAGAGTTAATTAATATATCTATTGAAATGGAGTCTGAAGTTCCAAAATCAACCCAACATCTTCCCCACAGGTTTTGATATTCCATAATTCCTAAATTATGCATTAAGGCTGGAAGAGATGCGTTTTTTTGGTCATTATCGTAGGACATCCAACTTAGATCGGAACCCTCTTCATGCGTTTGCAAATTTTCAGAATTAAATCCACCTAACCTTCCTAAAACGTACCAACTATCAAAAACACCATCTAAATAATTTTTTTCATCTTGAGTTGGTGATTCTGAAAACCTGATCCATATCCAACAATTAAAAGGATCAACTTCCCTAAAAATAATATTCATATTAAC
The DNA here is from genome assembly GCA_902571335.1 of uncultured Prochlorococcus sp. Taxonomy (GTDB): domain Bacteria; phylum Cyanobacteriota; class Cyanobacteriia; order PCC-6307; family Cyanobiaceae; genus Prochlorococcus_A. Next base: position 3,279 of record CACGBT010000006.1, read on the forward strand.
TAATAGCTTTTTAGATCTAAAGCTATTATAAGTAAGTTATTACTAGATTAAAATTCATACCTATAACTTAATTAATAATGCTTGATTTAATAGAAATATCTTATCAACCCCAAACTGGTGAAAGAAAAATAATAGACAATTTAAATTTAAAAGTTCATGAAAATGAAATCATTTTAATTTGCGGCAAAAGTGGTTCTGGTAAAACAACACTACTCGAAATAATAAGCGGATTAACAAATCCACAAAAAGGAAAAATTACTTGGAAGAATAAAATTTTATCTCCTAGACAAAGAAGATGGTTTTGTGGAGTAGTATTCCAATTTCCTGAAAGATACTTTATAGGTACTACCATTGGAAAAGAATTAAAAATAGGCCATAAATCTTTAAGAGAGAAACACATAGAAATAGTTTTAAATAAGGTTGGTTTAAAAAAAATTAATCTAACCCAACCACCAGAACAACTAAGTGGCGGACAACAGAGAAGGTTAGCTGTAGCAGTTCAGCTACTTAGAAACCCCTCAATTCTTTTACTTGATGAACCAACTGCTGGATTAGACTATTCAATGAGAAATGAAGTGAAGAATTTAATTCTTGATCTAAAAAATAAAAATACAATTATTATTGTTACTCATGAACCTGCCTTATTTGAAGGGATTCCGTCTAGGATATTAATTCTGGAAAAAGGGAAAATCAAAAATCTTATGAAAGAAAATCATGAAGGATAGGATAGTAAGAGCAACTGCAGCAAACGGAGGGATAAGATTAGTTGCGGTCTTAACCACAGAATCTTCTCTAGAAGCTAAAAAAAGACACGGTCTTTCTTATTTAGCCACCTGTATCTTAGGAAGAGCATTTAGTGCTTCACTGCTTTTAGCAAGTTCAATGAAGATAATGCATGGGAGAGTAACTTTAAGAGTTAGGTCTGACGGACCTTTGAAGGGATTGCTAGTTGATGCAGGAAGAGACGGCAAAGTCAGAGGCTATGTGGGGAATCCCGATTTAGAATTAGATCTAGTCAAAATAGATAGTAATAAATATTCTTTTAATTTCACAAAAGCATTAGGTACTGGATATTTAAATGTTATTAGAGATAGCGGCATTGGAGAGCCCTTTACAAGTACAGTTGAATTAGTAAATGGGAATATTGCAGAAGACTTAGCTTCATATTTATATCATTCAGAACAAACTCCTTCGGCTGTATTCATTGGAGAAAAAATTCAAAATAAAGGAGTTGTTTGTAGTGGTGGCTTATTAGCTCAAGTTTTACCTAAAAAAGACACTGACCCTTTACTAGTATCACTACTTGAAGAAAGATGTAAAGAAATTAATTCTTTTAGCGAAAACCTATTTCAGTCAAAAGATAATCTTCTTTCTTTGATAACAAATATATTTCCCGATATTGACGATAAATCAATATCTGAAAAAGCTCGTTCCCAAGAAGTTAGTTTTAAATGCAAGTGTTCCAAACAAAGAAGTTTAAATGCAATGAAAATGCTTGATAAGAGCGAGTTGGAGGACATCCTCAGGAAAGATGGCAAAGCAGAATTGGTTTGTGAATTTTGTAAGAATAAATATCTTATAAATTATGAAGAAATTAAATTGATTATAGAAAATCAATCATAAGAAAATTACACCCAGCCATAAAATAACCATAGCTGGAAGACTTTGAATTTTTTGTATTGATAAGGAATTGTTTGATACTTCCTGAATGAGAGAATTAGTTTCGAGAAATCCACCGAATATTAATCCTATCGAAAGAAAGGTAACGCTCCAACCTAGGGAACCTATAAATCTTTTCCCCGATTTAATTTGAGTATAGGTAAGTATTAATGTTGAGATAGAAAGCAAAAGTCTATTATTCGAGTCTGGGCTAATAAATAACAAAATTAAGAATAATAGCCCAACAGATATTTTTATTGAAAGATTATCAAATGAGGGAGGGGTAATTTTTGGCAGACTATACTGACTTAAGTTTTTGGAGTTATTATTTAAATTTTTTATCTTAGAAAGCAGTGGGAAATTATTGGTAAATTGATTAATTTGTGTTTCTTTTTTTGAAGCACTCACAGCTTCATAGCTTACATTTCCTGACTGCCTAGCTTTCAAACTACCCATCAGTAATTGGTCGTAGGAGGATTCTATTTTCGCCTTCAAAATTAAATCTTCACCAGCCTCTTTAACTTTAAGATCTCTAGCCTTCTTAATATCCTCAAAAGCAGCACCTTCACTTACACCTAAAATTTCATAGGGTGATTTTTCACTATTGTTTTTACTACTGTTTGAATCCAAAATTTTTTCTCAATACTAACAGATTAACCAATTTTATAATCCATTAAGACTTTACAAAACAATTGGTTCGACTCCACTAACTACGGGAGCAACTTTGTTTAATGTTAATTGACTATTATCTTCAACAAATTGATTTAGATTCCACTCATTTTTAAAAAGAATAACTGGCCTATTCCAACAATCTTTAACGATTTTACAATTGAATATCCTGCCTAGTTTTTCAATGGCTGGCCATCCATCGGAAACCCATCTTGCCAATTGATATGGCATTGATTCAAGATTTGCATCTACGCCATATTCACTTTTTAATCTGTGAGTTACTACCTCCAACTGCAATTGACCAACAGCTGCGAGTATAGGATCTCTTTTGCTCTCATCAAAGTCATAAAGAATCTGAACAGCACCTTCTTCACGAAGTTCGTTAACACCCTTTCTAAAGTTTTTAAAAGCTGAGGGATTTGGATTTCTTAGCCAGCTGAATATTTCAGGACTAAAGGATGGTATACCTTCGTACTCCAAATGAGTTCCAGTATAAAGAGTATCTCCAATAGAAAACATACCTGGATTATTCAAGCCAATAACATCTCCAGGAAAGGCATCATCAACTACTTCTCTATCTTGCCCAAATATTTTTTGTGGTCTTGATAATCTGATTGTTTTCCCAGTTCTGGAATGTTTAACTGACATATCTTTTTCAAATTTCCCACTACAAACTCTTATAAAAGCAACCCTATCTCTGTGCTTTGGATCCATATTTGCCTGAAGCTTAAAAACAAACCCACTAAATTCATCGATTGCAGGTTCAATGTCCCCTTTATTACTATTTCTTGAAGTTGGCTTTTGAGCCATTTTTAAAAAACTATCTAAAAATGGTCTTACACCAAAATTAGTCATGGCAGAGCCAAAGAAAACTGGAGTTAAAGAGCCATTAAAAACTTTTTCTTCTTGAAATATTGATCCTGCCTCATCAAGAACCTCCAATTCTTCAAGTGAGTTTTCAAGTAAATCTCTCTCTACATATTTTGGGAGCTCTTTGTCTTCAAGACTTAATCTTTTCTCATTCGATTGTTTCCCTCGTACGGCTTTATCAAATAAAATCACCTCTCTCGAAAATCTATCAATAACTCCTCTAAATTCTTCGCCACTGCCAATTGGCCAGTTAATTGGTAAAGTATTTAACCCAAGTTCTGATTCAATTTCATCAAGTAAAGAAAATGGCTCCCTTCCAGGTCTATCCATTTTATTTATGAAAGTAAATATTGGTATTTTTCGCATCTTGCAAACTTCAAACAATTTTCTTGTTTGAGGTTCTAATCCTTTAGCAGCATCTTCTAACATAACTGCATTATCTGCAGCAGCCAATGTTCTATAAGTATCTTCGGAGAAATCTTGATGACCTGGTGTATCTAATAGATTGATTACTGATTTTTCATATTCAAATTGCAATACAGTTGATGTAATAGAAATACCTCTTTGTTTCTCAAGTTCCATCCAGTCTGAGGTAGCTTTTCTCTGATTACCCCTAGCCTTTACTGCACCTGCCTGTTGAATGGCACCTCCATATAAAAGAAGCTTCTCAGTAAGAGTAGTTTTCCCGGCATCTGGATGTGAAATAATGGCAAAATTTCTTCTTTTATTTACCGCATCCAGTATGTCTTTATTATTTAAAATTTTGTTACCTAAGCTCATCTATATAATATAAGGCCCTTTCACTTAGTTCTTAAACATTACCATAGACTATTAAATATTCATCACCTTCTTCAAACACATCTAAAGATGGTAGATTATTCTCTAAAGTGAAATTTTTTAACTCTTTAAAAGTATAAGAAGCTCTTAAAGATGCATAATAGTCATTAGTTAAAATCTCATTATATTTAGTTGAACATTGTGCTTTTAGTTCTAGAGCGGACTTTTCATCTAATGGTCTTTTCAAGTCCTTGTGAAAATTTACAGTGATTTTATTAGACAAACTTCTTATAGTGTCGAAGAAATCTTCAAGATTGGTAATGTGATGGATCAAACTGTTACTTACGAGTAAACTAATTCTTTTTTTAAATAAAAATTTATTTGATTTAATGTTTTTGATATCAGTACAAATGTAGCTTAAATTTTTTAATTTTTTTTTATTAGTAGAAATAATTTTATTATATTCTGCTCTCAAAATCATCTCTTTAGAACCATCTATTCCAACTACTTCAGTATTAGGCCATTTTATTGCTAACTTCTCAGAAATATTTCCTGGACCACATCCTAAATCGACAATTAAATCATTTTCACCTAAATAAATATTTTTTCTCAAAAGATAATGATTTATTTGATTAATTAGATTAACTTCCTCTTCTGAAAAATCAGCTTCGTCATAAGAAATGACCTGCTCTTTTTCTTCCATTAATTCAGGTTCAGGGATTCTTTCCATATCCTTTCTTGAAACAAAGATTTCATATTAAACATAATTCTACACAAACCGTTAAATAGTGGTAAGAATAGTTGCAGACGCCACAGGTAGAGTTATTCTTCCAGTACGGGTTTATTTACATACTTTTATTATCGTGACTGTTGCACCAAATAAAGCTTCTTCAGAGAGCAATTCCCATAATCTTCAAAAAGATGATTTTCCAAAGACTGCGCCAGCTGCTTATCCTGTGTTTTTCAGATCTTACAGTAGGAAAACTACCTCTGGCAAAAGGGAGAACTGGAGTGAAGTAGGTGAAAGAAATTTATCGGGATTAAAAGAATTAGGAAAACTTTCTGATGAAGAATTGATCCTAATGAAAGAGATGCAAAGTAACCAAAAAGCACAACCTTCAGGGAGATGGTTATGGATCGGAGGAACACCTTGGATTAATAAAAACCAAAATTTCTCCGGGGCATACAACTGTACTTCAACAAACTTAATTGATTGGGAAGCCTTTGCTTTGATGATGGACTTAGCAATGATGGGATGTGGAACAGGTGCAATAATTGAGCCTCATTTTATTAATAATCTTCCTACCGTAATAAACAAAATAAATATTAAATCAGTTAGTGAAGTTGGAATAACTCCTAAAGATAAAAGAGAAGAAAAATCATCATTAGAAATCAAAGGGAAAGATCTTCATATCAAAGTTGGAGATAGCAGAAGAGGGTGGGTAGATAGCTATAAATATCTTCTTGAGGCATCAAGTAACGAGAGTCTTGAAAGAGAAATTGATATTTATATTAATTTAGAAGATATTAGGCCTGCTGGAGAATCATTAAAAGGTTTTGGTGGTATGGCAAATCCTATCAAATTAAAGGATCTCTACTCTAGAGTCGCATCACTTCTTGGAAAAGCAATTGGTAGGAAATTAAGCACAGTAGAGTGTTGTTTATTAATTGATGAAGCTGCAGTAACCATAGTTGCTGGGAATATAAGAAGAAGTGCTGGGATGAGACAATTTGCTTCAGATGATAAGGAAGCAGCATCGGCAAAAGAAAATTTATGGAGTCAAGATGAGAATGGCAATTGGAGAATAGATCCTGAAAAAGATGCCCTAAGGATGGCTAACCATACTCGTGTTTACCATACAAAACCGACTTTCCAAACTGTTTTGGATGCTGTAACAAAACAATTCCATTCAGGTGAGGGGGCTATTCAATTTGCTCCAGAGGCAATCGCAAGGTCAAATGCTGATATTCTCAAAGATGATGAATTAAGAAAGGAATTTATTGAGATCTACTCAGAGCAAGGTAAGGAAGAAGCAAGAAATTGGATAAATAGTAGTTATGGTCCGTTTTCTGAAGAAGAGTTAGACCACAGAATGAGCCGATATGGACTTAACCCTTGTGGGGAGATCTTGGGAAATGATTTCCACTGCAATTTGGCTGAAGTTCATTTAAATCAGATTGATCCAGGAAATTTTGAAGAGCAAAAAAAAGCTTTTAAAGCAGCAGCTCTTTCTGTAGCATGCTTACTTAATCATGAATTTGAAGTTGAGCGTTACAGAAAAAGTAGAGAATATGATCCTATTGTAGGGGTAAGCTTCACTGGATTATTTGATTTTTGTGTCCATGCCTTTGGGACGCCATGGTTGAAGTGGTGGGAAGCAGGAAGGCCAAATAGTGAAGAAGGAAAGGCTTTCAAGGAGAAGGAAGCTAAATTCCTAGATTCTTGGAGAAAAATAGTAAAAGAAACTGTCTGGGAATATTGTGATAAACATAATTTAAGAAGACCAAATCGATGTACAACAGTTCAGCCAGCTGGGACTAAAAGTCTTCTAACAGGAGCAGCTCCAGGATGGCATCCGCCAAAAGCACAAAGATTCATTAGAAGAATAACTTTCAGGAAAAATGATCCAATCGCTCTAGCTTGCATGGATTATGGTTACTCAGTTGTTCCATCTCAATCTGATAAAGATGAAAATGGCTGCTTACTTGATAATCCATTTGATCCAAGATGTACAGAATGGTTAGTTGAAATCCCTACAGAAGTTAGCTGGGCAAATATAGAGGGCGCAGACCAAATAGACATCAATAATTTCTCAGCATTAGCCCAATTTGATTTTTATATGCAGGTGCAGAAATTTTACACAGAGCATAATACTTCTGCAACCGTAGAATTTAGAGAAAATGAAATAGAGGATTTAGCGAAAGCTATTCATAATGCAATAGAAAATAATGAAGGATATATTTCGGCAGCATTGCTAGCTAGATTTAGTGCCAACGCAACTTTCCCGAGATTGCCTTTTGAACCAATAAGTAAAGAGGAATATATATCATTGCAAAATAAAGTAATAGAAAGGAAAGTTAATAACGATTTCTTTGACGCTCTCAATAAATATGATGTTGGAGAACTATCTGAAGCTGGGCCAGCTGGGTGCGATTCAGATAAGTGTCTGCTTCCTCTGGCTAAACCGAAAGATTAAGTTTTTAAATTATTTGTGAAAAAAAATATAAATTAGTTTTTAAAAATTTAATTTATGGCTACCTCTTAAATAGGAACATAAATTATTTATGACATTAAGCTTAAATATTGGGAATTTATTTAGTGATTCCTCTAGTCATGCCTTAGTGGATGAACTAAGAAAAAGGACCTCAGAAGAAGAAATATTAGACTTTGAAGAAAAATTTAACTCCAAAAATGAACAAAATCTACACATATACATATGTAGATTTCTTAAAAATAGATCAATATCTAGGGGACTTGCCTCAAAATGGTTAGTGACAATAATCAAAAACAAAGAATCAAAAATTAATGCTTTGAAAAAATTAAATAATTAAGTAAGCCCTGAAAGTTTCCACAGAGCAATTCCAAAAATTGAGAATCCCATAATAAAAGTAAAAGCTAAAGCATTTACCAATTGAACCTTATCATTCATTCTGTTTGCGAATGGTAGTAATTGAGCAAATAATGGAGTCTCTTCAACTATTGCAGATTTTTTTACTGTAGGTTTTTTGCTTCTAGAAAACATAAAACAAATTTTATAATCCTAAGAATTTTACATTTAAAAGTTCATTAAATAAAAAATACTTCTTAAAAACGAACAAAATGTAACCTGTAAGCAATTTCATAGGGATAATGTATAAATATTTTTAGCAGAAACCTAATCTATCATTAATGTATTAATTTTATTTATTAAAAAGCTAGACAATTATTTTCTTGGATGTTAAAGTAAGTTTGTAGCAATCGCTACCAAAACGTTCAACTTGCGTTTAGCAAGCCGCAAATCGACTTAAGCCATGGAACGGGGACTTAAGCGAAACCGGAGCTTGAGAAATGACTCTAATTTACAGAGGACAAAAGTACACTCAGAACAAAGAAGCAGCTAAGAAGCAGCATAATGAACTAACTTACAGAGGCAAAGCTTATACAAGCTAGTTTATTTATCCATTAAATAGAAAAAGCCACTTTTAGTGGCTTTTTTATTGTCCAAATCTTAGACTTAAAAATAACTAAATACTTTTCACAAGCATTAAAATAATATGATGCATTCGCATTTATAGATTAAATAACCATGGCAGACCAGAAACCTTTATTTAAAGCACCTTATGATATAAAAGATGTTAGTGCTCTTTTCGCTATAGTTGCCTTCGTATTAATAAGCGCTGCCATAGTTGGTAATAATTTATTTGGTTTATTCCAGGAAAAAGTGAATTTCGGATAATGGTATTATCAAGAGTTTAATTTCTATTCAAAAAGCTCAATTACTAAGACGATATCATTACAATTATTTTTTGTCCCACTCTTTGATTGCACCTTAAGTTATTTCAGCTTAAAGTGCTTCAACATCTAAAGCGTTCATGCGCAAATGAGATTTATACTCGTCAGTTTTTACGATCTCATATTCTGAAACTACTTTTTGAACCTTTCCTTTTATAAATCCAGAAAAGTCGGTTTTGAATTCTTCAAATAAGCAGCTAAAATTTAAAATTATGAGTGTTTGATAAAAAAGGAGCTAATTGCCCCTTATTGTAGATCGAATTTCAATTACTAACTATGAGTAGACTTTGGAAACTATTGGAGCAGCTTCTTCATCAGTAAATACCGGTGTGGTTTCCCAATTAAGGAATTCCCCCCATTCAGCTGCATGCTGATATATTGCTTTTGGATCATCTGTTTTTAAGACTATCCACCCTTCTAGAGATCCTGGAGCATGATATCTTCCAATCATTTCAACTCCAGGATAATCTCCGCCTCCACCAAGAAACTTTTCCGCACCTTTTTGATGATATCCAGTCTTAAATGACCAATGCTGAACGTAAAGCATTTTGTATTTTATATTGGCTATCTATTAGTAGCAAGAAAAATAATTCTTGAAAATAAATATATTTTTAATTGCCCTTATTTTATTTTCTTTTTCTCTTTGTTTCAAAAATACTCAAATAATGAAGAGGGAAAACAGTAGCTAATTTTTCATGTCTATGACTAACTTTCTATGCTAGGTTGATCAACTTAAAAGAAATTGAATAACCCTCTGCAGATGTGGTCAAGTGGTTTAAGGATCAAGTCTTAAAAGCTAGATTTATGTTTATTTATGGTAAAGGCTTTGATATCTAACTTGTAATTCGTTTCCAAATTGTTTCCGAAAAAATTAACCACCCTTTGTTATAATTAAAAAGCTAAAATTTAATATTTTTTGCCTGGAGGGGTGGTCGAGTGGTTTAAGGCTCTAGTCTTGAAAACTAGCGTATCTGCAAGGGTACCGTGGGTTCGAATCCCACCCCCTCCGTTCTAATTACGAATCAGGAAATATCAGATCTAGTAAGAGTATCCGAGAAAAACTGGTATCAGAAAGTATCCAGAAAAATAAGATAATCAAACACATTCAAGATACTTGAAATTTGTCAATTAGATGTTTTTGTTTTGTTTGTGTGTTTTACGTATGTGTTTGTATGTTTTACGTATGTGTTTGTGTTTTTAATAATGAGGCGGTTCTGATTCTTCAGGAGGGAAATAGGTATCCTCATCATTACCTTTTTTCTTCTTTCTAAAATACTCTTCGGATGGATCTAATCCATCATTATCGTAATTAGGTTCCTTTTCCATTTAGAAATCAAGCAAACTTAATTGAACAATTAATTCCATCATGGTCACAATTATTTTCAGTGGCAATTCTCTGTATACTCTCTGCTTCTAAATCATTTGAAATAACTATGTGAATAAGACCCATATTTGAAGTCAATAAATTAAATCCATCGATCATATTTTTTAAAGAAGAAAATACTATTTCTGGTTGATTCTTTTTAGGAATTTTCTGATTAAAATCTCCAGGAATAATAGTTTTCTTATTTGAAAAACTTAAATTTTTAATAAAAAAGAGATGATCCTCCCATGGTTTACGATCTTTTCTCCCTGTACTGACATGAGCAAATCTCCAAGGGATGCAAAGACCAACAATTTTAATTCCATTCGTAACTCCTTATATAAATCTTCCTGTTGGAATTTCCTTTGAACCTATTTGATTTACTTCAGTCCATTTATTTTCTGACCAAAGGATAACCTTTCTGCGACCTTTTTGTATTTTCTAACCATAATCCTCATTCGAGGAAATTATATATCCATCCTGAGGCAGTAGAGTTTCATATCCTTCGGTAAGGCAGATAATATCAGAATCAAACTTATCAGAAAAAAATTTACCACTTTCTGAAGAAGGGGTTGCCCAATCTGAATTCCAACAAGATATCTTTAACAATGTTCTTCTATTCTTTACCTTTGAATAAATCAACTTTAATATCAAAAGTAACCACTATTCCAATGCTTATAAGCAATAATCCAATCGCAATTTGAGGTGAAGGTAAAACCATATTCAACTTATTTCCATTCACCCTATCGAATCCACTAAAGTTTCGATGAAAGATTGAGTAATATTAACTTTGAATAAACCAGCACATTTAAATATGTCAAATTTAGAAAATGATCTTGATATCTATTACGCAGTAGGCAATGCAAATACTCAAAGACAAGAGAATGAAATTGCAGCAATTATCAAAAAAAGGAATGCTTCTGGATGGAAATTGATCTCAACAAGTACGGCAATCGTAGACACTAAAAACCAGTTTTCAAATCTTTACCTATTTTGGGAAAAGAAATAGTAGTTAATACTGTAGATATTGTGTCTGTTTTTCTAATAAGTTATAAACATCAGAAACTCCTCACACACTAATTTCTGAAAAGTAAACACTCTTTTCTCTAAATTAGAGTGTTTTTTATAGCCATATATTCCGAGATGAAAACTGGCACATGTGACAGTTTAGTAACATTCCATTCGTCACTTCCACGAAAAAGAAATATATGGGATAGTTTATACAAGTGTGAAGGAGTGGTTTTACTGAAACAGTGGAAACAAGGAAACACTTGATTCAGTAAATCCCAAAAAAGACTTCTAGAAATAGGGGTCTTTTTTTTATGTTTTTAGTGTTTGTGTTTTTATAATATTGATTCAGGAAACTTCGTCAGATTAATTCAAGACTGGTCACTCTAACCTGATACGACTGACACTCCCTCCGTTCAAATAAAAAGAACCGAATAATATCAACGCCTTTTCGAAACGTTCTTGTTAGGATTAATTTTATTTAGATTATGAGTAAAGGATTTGCCACAGAAAATTTAATATCCAAAAAATCGAAAAAAAAATTTATTTCAAATGAACCGCAAGGAAGATTAATATCTTGGTCTCCTTGGCCACCTGCTAATTTTCGAACACGATATCCTGCTTTCCCTTTTGTTCTTACAATATTGATAGTAGTAATTGGGCAATGGTACCTTTCTCTACTCAGGTGACCCAAAACTGTTTTTTTTATTTAAATTAGGATGAATTAAATTTTAGAATTTATTTTGTTTTTTTCAATTTTATTATTTGCCCACTTTCAAGCGGCAATCATCCCAATATTATTAGGTATCAGATCGATCAATAAATTCAAACATATAAGCAAGAACAAAATGATACCTTTGGGTTTTATTTTTTTAGGATTGGCATCGATTTCTGAAATGATAGATCATACCCAAACATCTTGGATTTATGTAGATCACTCCTCTTTATTTAATTGGTTATTCTATTCTTTTCTATCTTTAGGTCTAACATGTTTATCAATATCAGTTATAAAAAATAAATTTATTCAAAAAACTAATATTTGTATTTCTTTATGTTCAATAATCTCATATTTTTTATTTGATAAAACTATTACTCTCCTTTTTCAAGTAATAATAAGTATCTTTCTAATTATAAATTGGCAAAGATTTTTTAAAGATTGGCTTTTTATTCTTTACCCAATATTTGGTATTATTTTTACGACTTTCTTTGGCACAAGGCTCTCAATTAGTGGCGATCAATTTTGGCATGTTTTAATAGGCCCATCTGGAACAATTAGCGTTCTTACCTTTTATTTAGTATTAAAGAGATCAGACAAAAAATTTACTTAAGATTCTTATGAAAATAATTGTATTTGTAAGTTTTATAGTGTGCTTAGTCACAATAATCTCTCCAGTTGAAATCTTTGCTGATACGGCACTTGATGTTTACATGAATGATTTTTATTCTAAATCGAATGAAGCTAGCCAGATTCTTAAAGAAATCGAAAATAGTCTAAAAGAGGGGTCAAGAAAAAAAGTATGCTCTAGGCAAAGAGAGGCAGCAAGATTAGGTCTATTAGCTAATAAATCATTAATTAAAGCCTTTGAAATAGAGGGGGCTAATCCGCCAATGCAAGCAATAAAGGCAAGTCAACAAAGATGGGAATCTATTCTGAATGAGTGCTGAAGAAAGTCAGTAAATCTATAAATCTTTTTAAATTTGCATTCTTACAGATTTACTAATTAAGGGAATTTCAGGTTCAACTCCATAAATACATTTAGAAATAGAATAAATAAAAATACATAGTGTAAATATAAAAATTATTGAGCCTAATTCAACTATTGGAAATATTCTTAAGAGATATGAAATTATTATCAAAGCAATATCAATAAGTAATGCTTGGCATGCGTTATATCTAACGAAATAGGGGACATTTGGATTTCTTACTAATCCAGCAAACAGAATTATAAATAATAAAAAACTACCAAAAGGCAAAGATTTTTCAATTATTGCTATCGGGAAAGTTAGAAATAATAGTATTTTTAAAAATGAATATTTATAGAATAAATAATATCCAAAAGGTATTGATGCCTTTAATGGCAAAGTATATAAAAATACTGATGAGAGTCTCTGGAATATCTGATTCAATATATTATTGAAATTTAGTATTTGTATTTTAACCTAATTTTCTGAACTTAAAAAAGACTAAGCCTCGAAAAAATCAACTTTGGCAGATGGTTATTAAATATAAGATAATTGATTAGGGTTCATAATTTAAGATGCGTATTCTACATACAATGTTGAGGGTCGGAGATTTAGATAGATCCATTGATTTCTACGTCAATAGGTTAGGTATGAATTTGTTAAGGAAAAAGGATTACCCTCATGGAAAATTCACTTTGGCATTTGTTGGGTATGGCTCAGAAAAAGAAAACACAGTAATTGAATTAACTTATAACTGGGACAAAAAGTCTGAAGACTATGAGCTTGGAGATAAATATGGTCATATAGCTATTGGAGTAAAAGATATTCATCTAATTTGCCAAGGATTAGAAAATAATGGTTGCAAAATAACAACCAAACCTAAAACAATGAAAAACAGTACTACTGTCTTGGCTTTTGTTGAGGATCCTGATGGTTATAAAATTGAACTTATTGAAAGAGATTAAACGCTCAGAAGTCTTTAATTAATAAACAAATAACCCAAATTTAAAAAGATTGAATTGTCTAATATATCGTTTTCATTTAACGAAAAAATATCTCTAAGTTCATATTGAATAGATTCTGCAGTTTCAATTGTTTTAAAAGATTATTTCTAAGATGAGGAATTATTAAAGATAAAATTAGAAAATTATTTAATCTATATTAAATCTATTTAGAATATATAGACAATCTATTCAGATTTATATATCATAGAATTATCGCATAAAGCTTATGCCTAGTAATTGGTCAAAAATAAGAGATGAATGGCTTGATAGAACCGCTGTTGAGAAAGATGATGCTAAATGGGCATTAGAAGCTTTAATTAATTCTGAAGAAGAGTTATTTGAAATAGAGCAGAAAATAAAGAATAAAGAGGACGCTATAAGCCAAGTAAAATTTTTGAAGAAAAAGGTTAAAGAAACTATTTCCTCTAAAGAAATTAGTCTCGATGATATTGCATTAAATACTTCAAATTCAAACAAAGTACAGATCTCAGTACCATCAAACCTTACTTATCTTTTGAAAGTTTGGGCCGCAGCAGAGGGAAGAGATCTATCAAGTGTTGCTTTTCAATGTTTAGAAACTGGTATAAGGGAAATGAAAAGCAAAGGTTCAATACCTTCAGTAGCAGTAAATAGATATGACTCGGCCTGTCAAAAGAGGATTGCACTAGCAGAAGTAAACAATCTATTGGAAAAATACGAATTAGCTCAGGATGAAATTAAATAATTATGAATAACAGAAAAATCATTAAAGGATACAAAACATTAATATCATCAAGATTTAATGTAGATACTTCTGAAGATAAATTCAAAGATGGAATAATTTATACTCTTTATTCTGATGAATTTAATTCACTTAAAGTTGGTTTTGCTGAAAATGATAAGGTTCTAGAAAAAAAATTATCAAGTGAAGCATTGATATTATTGGACATGAAAAAAGGCAAAAAGAAAGATCTATGTTTATTAGTAATCACTCTAAAAGAACTTGGCATAAAATATTCAGACAATTTTTATTTCCAATACTCAGGTTCTTTAATGAAACATTTATCTACTTTAGGTTGGCCTGTTGGAAGATCACTTTATAAACAAAGAAAGATTAAAAAAGAACTTATATGTGCATAAATTTAAATGTAATCGCACTCTAAAGTTTCTCTAGTTTCTCTATTTGTAATTGGATTAGTTCCAGTGGCACTCTCACAAAATTTCCTAATAATATCTTTTGGCAAAAAAACATTTGTGAAGTCTGCGCCTTGTATCTTTACATTTTCAAACTGTGTACTATAAGCAAATGAATCCTCTAAGTTAGTATTTGATAAATCTGTTCCATCTAAAATAGCCGAGTCTAAAGTTACTTCTCTTAAATTGGAGTTACTTAAATTAGTATCTTTCAATTTTGCTCCATAGAGAGTAGCATTTTGGAGCTCACAATCTGATAAATTTGCATCTTGTAAATCAGTCAAATAGAAAGTTGCTCCTTTTAAATCAGATCCAGAAAAATCAGCTCCAATTAAGGATTGTTTACCATAATCCAATGCAGCGAAGCTTCTAGAAGGGAGAGTCAAAACAATCATTAAAACAGTTAAAATTATAAATCTCATTTTTTGAGTAGTATTTCAATAAATTCTAACTTCTTAAGCTGAAATCTAAAAATTAATTATTTACTGAATGCTATATTTATTGAAATAACAAATCACTTACTAGGTTTTGGATATAAGTCCTTATGATGCAATTGTTGTTGGTTCTGGAGCTACAGGAGGAATAGCAGCACTTACATTGGCAGAACAGGGAATCAAAGTTTTAGTAATAGAAGCAGGGCCTCAAGTCAAAAGGCATGAAGCTAGTAATGATGAGCCAAAAAGTACATTCAAAAGATTATCAGGTGTTTTAACAAAAAAACATGCCAATCAATGCCAACATCCTGGTTATTGGAAAAATAATCCTGACTTATATTCAAATGAATTGAAGCATCCTTATGACTTCCCAAAAAAAAAGCCATTTCTTTGGACCCAAGGTAAACAATATGGGGGGAGATCATTAACTTGGGGAGGCATAACATTAAGACTTTCCTCAGAAGACTTTCAACCCGCTAAAAAAGACGGATTCGGACCAAACTGGCCTATTTCATACGATGAACTATCCCCTCACTATGATTTCATTGAAAATTTCTGCGGCATCTATGGACGAAAAGATGACATTAAAGAAGTCCCAAACGGTAAATATATTGGAGAAATACCTCTTACAGAAAACGAAAATGTTTTTGGCAACAAAGTAAAATCAAAATTAAACTATCCATTTATCCAATCAAGAGGATTTGACCGTAATTCATCAGTAAAAGAAAAAAAATGGCCAAAGTCCTCTAGCTTAGGAAGCTCTTTAAAAAAAGCTTTAGATACTGGAAATGTACAAATAATCTCTAATTACCTGGTGGAGTCTTTTGAGATTAACAAGGCAACAGAGCTTGCCTCAAAACTAACGATCGTAAACCTAGAAAATGGACAAAAAGAAGTATTGAATTGTGATTTAATTTTTCTCTGCGCATCAACAATTTCAACACTCAGAATACTACTGAACTCAGAATATAAAACAAATTCCTCAGGGTTTAAGGATAATTCTGGAAAATTAGGCAAATACCTCATGGATCACATATCTATCTGTAGATTTTTTTCAGTCCCAAAAACAAAAAACTCAAATAAACCAGTAGATAATCCTCCCGATCTTTCTGGAGCAGGCAGCTTCTTTATTCCATTTGGTTCAAATTTACCAGAAATTGACGACATGAATTTCCATAGAGGTTATGGAATCTGGGGGGCAATTGATCGATTAGGGATTCCTAAATTTTTGCAAAAAGACACAAGCACATCCATTGGCTTTCTTATCGCCCATGGAGAAGTCCTTCCTAGAGAGAAAAACTCAGTTTCTCTCTCACGAAAAACAGATGAATGGGGTATCCCAATTCCCTACATTGAATTCGAATGGAGCAAAAATGAATTAAATATGGCTAAACATATGGAAAACACAATACGTAAATCAATCACAGCTGCTAATGGAGAAATAAAAAATATTAATGAACTAATGAATATCCCATTAGGGAGTCTATTTACAAAAAATTTGATCGCACTTTCAGATAGTCCTCCTCCTCCTGGATATTACATTCATGAAGTAGGGGGGGCACCAATGGGGGTAGATGAAGAAAATAGTGTAGTTGATAAATTTAATAGATTATGGAGATGCAAGAATGTACTTGTATTAGATGGAGCATGCTGGCCCACATCATCTTGGCAAAGCCCTACACTTACAATGATGGCCTTGAGTAGAAGAGCCTGTTTAAATATTAAAAAGACTTAGATGGTGTAAATAATTGATTTAAATAAATTTCTGAGACAGAATTATCTGTACATCCGTTTTGAACGAGAAAAGTAGCTAATGCTGAATTTATAAGCTTATATTGATCCCAAGTTGGGTTACTTAATACGAAATCTTTCATAGTGTTATAAAGAGTTTCTGAAAGCTCTGTTTCTAAAGAGACTTTATTTGGAGAGCACTCGACAAGTTTCTTATCAGTTAAATTTGATTGGCTGATTTGATCCATAGATTTATATTTTCTGCATAACCATAATGATATTTATTTCTAAAAAAATCAAAAAAAATCTGCATTTAAACTTTTCAATTTATCAGATGAGACTCATGTTATAAATTAGTTTTTAAAAAACTTACTTTTTAAAAAAGGAAATTGAATAAATTTTAAAGAAAAGTCAACAATAATGTTGATGTCCTGTTTTTTTTGAAAAATACTGGCACTTCTAATTCAATGTGGATTTGGACGTGGAAAAAACCCTTTAAATTGTGGAAAATCTAGTCCAAAATACTTTTAAGATTTTATATTAGGAATACTTATGTATACTGAGTCTATTAAGACTAAGTCGAGAAAGAGACAGGTGATTAATTGATTTTCAACGGATTTTCTTAAGATTTAGTCTTTATTAGGCAAGCGAAGCGTGACAGGTCCTAAAGGGTGTTTTGAGTTTGGATAAATACTATGGTGATGGTGATGGTGATTATGTTCATGTTGATGAGCCTCTACATGTTCATGTTCCAAGTAATCTCCTTCTCCTGAGTTTGATTTTTCTTGGTTATGAGTTGGTATTTGATTTTGTATTTCACAAGCACCATTACATTCAGGATCACATAAATCACAACTGATACCCAAGCCCTCTACATGGTCATGATGACTTTCTTGTACCATTCCAACTTCTTTTTCGAAGCCAAATAAATTTGACCTATATTTACAAGTTGAGCAATTCATAAAATTATTACCTTCGTTATTAAGAATCTCTTCAATCCTTTCTACAAAAGTGTCGACCACATAAGACTGTGACGAAAGATATTTTGCATGTATAAATGAAATATTTGGATTATTACTAGCAACTAAATCACTTTGCCTTTTTATTCTTGTGACAAGGACACCTGAGAAAAGGAAATAAGGAAAAATAATTATATTTTTATAACCAAGTCTCACAACATTTTTCAATCCAGGTTCAACTAGAGGGAAAGTTACCCCAGAAAAAACTGTTTCCCCCCACCCTAAACCAATACCTTCTACGATCATTCTCGTAATTTTTGAAACATTGGAATTCGCATCTGGGTCAGAAGAACCTCTACCAACAACAACTAATAATGATTCTTCAGGTTTGAGTGTATTATTTTGTTTAAATACATCTTTAACTCTTTCACAAGCTGCACTAATCATTAAATTATTAATACCTAATTCTCTTCCATAAATTATTTCAATACCTGTTTTACTTGAATAATTCATAAGCAAGCTAGGTATATCATTTTTCACATGGCCAGCAGCGAAAAGCATTGCGGGTATTGCAATTACTTTTTTTATAGAAAGATCTCTTAATTTGTCTAGAGCATCAACAAGTGAAGGTTTAGCGAATTCCAAGAAACCATATTCAACCAAATAATTTGGATATCTTTTTTGGATAAACTGGGTTAATTCTTGAAATTCAGTAATGGCTAGTTTATTTCTACTGCCGTGTCCACAGATAAGTATCGCGACTTGATTATTTAACTTCGAATCTAAATTATCCAAAATCAAGTTATTACTTATACCATAATAGTAAAGAACAATATCATGTAGTGAAAAATAAATGTTTGCTTGAAGTTCCAAATATCAACTCAAAAGATGCAAAATTAAAGAAATTAATTTATGACGTTGATGAGTCCTTATTTTATGAGGATAAATATTCTAATGAAGAATTCGAGCACCTTTGCATATGTAGTGGAGGTACAACCTCTAGCTGTGCAAAAAATGGTTTTACAACTCTTGATCTAAGAAAAAATTACAACAAAATTAAACTAGATAGAAAAACCAATTTAGTAACAATTGGAGGTGGAGTAATAATGGGGGATCTAGTAAATCATTTACAAAAACATAATCGAAGTTTTCCAATCGGACTTTCTAAACTTCCTGGAGCAGGCTATATTCTCACGGGTGGAGTAAGCCCGCTCAGTAGAGCCTACGGATTAGCCATTGATAATATTGAATCAATAAAAGGTTTCTTAGGAAATGGCACATTTATCTCTTTAAAAAAAAATCAAATAAATCCAGAAGAACAATTGATTTGGGAAGCAATTAAAGGCGCAGCACCCTTCTTTTCAATTATTACCGAAATAGAACTTAAGACTATCCAATCTAATCCAATAAAGGTTATTGAAGGATTTGTAAATCTAAATGAACTTTCAGAAATAATAAAATTATCAGAGGAATTTCCAGAAAATATTAGTCTTCAATGGATTTATGCCCAAAAAATTTATATATATATTTTTGCTGAACTCAATAATTTAGAGGATAAAACAACAGAAGAAAACTTAATGCTTCTAGACAAATTTCCTGCTCTAAAAAAACAATTTTATGAAAACTTTAACAAAATTAATTTTTTTCCAAAGGAATTGAATTTATATGAGCTGAATGCAAATAACCATTCTGAGGTAATTAGTCTTCTTGGAGAAGATTTAAAAAATGATATCCCAATTTTTATAAAATGCTTGAGTGAAATAATGGAAAATAAACCTAATAATTCATGTTATATTGCTTCTCAACAATTAGGTGGCAAAACTAAAAAGTTAAATCATGGAGCAAGCTTTTTTGTTCATAGAAAAAGTACTTGGAAACCATGGATATATGCATCATGGAAAAAAAATGATCTTCAAGAAAAAGAAGTCGCTCTGGAATGGATTTATAAATCATGGAGCAAGCTAAAAAGGTTTTATCCAAATATTCACTTAGCCCAATTGCATAATCATTTGAATTCTCATGAAGAAGAAATTACATTAGCCTTTGGAAATAGAATGAACGAATTAAAAACTTTAAAGAATATTTTTGACCCACAAGGAATTTTGCCTCCTCTATGAGGTAACTTCTTAATTATAAAGAAACTTAAAATGTCAAATTTCTCAAGATATTTATCTAAAAATTGGTTAGATGATCCAAAGTCAAATATTCTCTCTGGCTTAGTTGTTGCTTTTGCAATGATCCCAGAAGCAATTGCTTTTTCAGGTATAGCAGGTGTAGATCCTAAAGTTGGCCTTTTTGGTGCATTTTGCCTATCTATAACGATTGCCATTGTTGGAGGAAGAAGGGGTATGATCACTTCAGCCACAGGTTCAACAGCTCTTTTAATGACTGGACTAGTTGCTTATGGAGAATCACAAGCTCCAGGATTAGGAGTCCCATATCTCATTGCAGCTGGAATATTAACTGGAATTTTCCAAATTCTTTGGGGATACTTAAGGCTTGCCTACCAAATGCGATTCGTTCCAACAGGAGTATTAAGTGGATTTGTAAATGCATTGGCACTTTTAATATTTCAAGCACAACTACCTCAGTTAGGCATAGGGATTAAAGAATCAAAAGGATTAGTTGAACAAACTATCAGTCAATATCCAATTAACTCTCAGATTCCAGTAGTTTGGATTCTTGTAATCCTAGGATTAGTAATTATATATGGGCTTCCAAAAATAACAAAAGTAGTCCCATCTCAACTTATCGCAATAGTAGTAATTACTCTTATAAGCATATTTTTTAATCTAGATGTCCCAACAGTTAGCGATTTGGGTAAATTACCTGATGGATTACCAAGTATTTCTCTTCCTTTTGGATCAATAGAAAATGGGAAAGTACCTTTTAGTCTTGAAACATTAGGGATAATTTTACCGACTTCACTTGCAATATCTCTCGTAGGTTTAATGGAAACCTTTTTAACTCAAGACATTTTAGACGATGTAACTGATACAAGTTCTAATAAAAATAAAGAAGCAAGAGGACAGGGAATCGCAAATATTGTGGCATCCTTATTTGGTGGAATGGCAGGATGTGCCTTAGTTGGGCAATCTGTTATGAATACGGAGAATGGTGGTAAATCTAGATTATCAACCCTCTCCTCAGGTATATCTCTACTAATTATGATTATCCTCTTGAAGTCTTGGATTGGAGCAATCCCAATGGCTGCTTTAGTAGCAATCATGATAACGATCGCAATAAGTACAGCAGATATAAATGGATTAAAAAATATTAGAAAGATACCTAAAAGCGATACTGCAGTCATGCTTATGACTTTCTCAGTTACTATGCTTACAAAACCTCATAATCTTGCGCTTGGAGTTATTGCAGGAGTTGCATTAGCTGCAATTCTTTTCAGCAGAAAAGTTGCAAAAGTTATAACTGTCTCAAGAGCAAAAGACAATAATTTAACTACCTATAAAGTAAAAGGACAATTATTTTTTGTAAGTAAAATTTATTTTTTACAAGGATTTGATATTCATGAACATCCAGAAAATATTGTAATTGACATGTCTTTAGCTCATATTTGGGATCAAAGTGGCGTTGTAGCTCTTGAGCAAATTATTAGAAAATTCCAGAATGGTGGATCTAAAGTTGAAATTGTAGGATTAAATAAAGAAAGTCTTAACCTATTTGAAAGACTAGGTGGTATAGAAAGCGCTCATTGAAAAAAGTTAATTAAGACTAACTTGTTGATAACAAAACCAAAGCCATTGCTGAAAAAGCAAATTCCTATGAGATCTCCAAGCAGTTTTTGAACTATTTAGATCAAAATTTTCAGGTGGAGGAACATCTCCTTTTTCTTTGTCTCTTTCAATTTCACTAATAATTCTATGCACCGTATATTCAGGATGACCTAAATGCATAAGTTGTTTTTGATCATTAGATTCAAATATTGTATATCCGACGTTTTCTCCATAAGCCAGCAAATTCAATTTGCCTTCTTTTTGGGCCTTCTCCATCTCCAAATCTGGTAATCCTGCAAATCTACTTTGAGGACAAATAAATTCATCATCTTGCGTACCCATCAAAGGATGGCCAGGAACAAGACTTTTTAAAGGGAATACCCCAAACAATTTCCTATCAAAAACTTTCTTATCGACTCCTGCCAAATAAGCCAGCGCAAAGCCAGCCCAACATAATCCAAGAGTGCTCGCACAAGAAGTTCTAGCTTCATTTACAATTTTCACGAATTCGTCCCAATACTTAACATCCTCAAAGGCTAAGTGCTCAATAGGTGCTCCAGTAATGATTATTCCATCTAACGGTTCTGGATTATTTGCTTCTTCCCAAGTTATATATAGATTATTTAGATGATTAAGATCCCATGTTTTATAAGAGTGAGTTTTAAGCCTTATCCAAACTGGCTCTATTTGAAGAGGAGATAAACCAAGTGGATGTAGTAAGTTAAATTCATACTGCTTGCCAAGAGGCATGATATTCAAAATACCAATCCTAAGAGGACGTATATCCTGTCTTTTTGCCAATTCTGGTTCGATCCAAGATATATGATTTTTCTCAACATCACTAATTTTGTGATAGTTACTAGGAATTATTAAAGCCAATAAATCTTCTTTCCTATGTTATTTGTGAAAGTGCTTGTTCAAAATCTGCTTTTATATCATCAATATGCTCAATTCCTACAGAAACTCTTACCATCGTGGGAGTAACACCTGCAGATAATTGTTCTTCTTCAGATAATTGCTGATGAGTTGTTGAAGCCGGATGAATTACTAAAGTTTTTGAATCACCTACGTTAGCAAGGTGACTCGCTAATTTTAAGGAATCAATAAATTTTACTGCATTTTCATAACCTCCATTCAGAGAGAACATAAGCATGCAACCCATTCCTCTTCCAGTAGTATATTTTTTAGCACTTGAGTAATATGGATCAGACTCTAGGCCAGGATAATTAACATTACTTACATTAGAATTAGAGTCCAACCATTTTGCTAATGCAAGAGCATTAGAAGTTTGTCTTTCTATCCTTAAACTTAGAGTTTCCAAACCCTGCAATAACAAAAACGAATTAAAAGGACTTTGTGCTGACCCCCAGTCTCTCAGGCATTCAAGTCTTGCTCTTAACGCAAAAGCTATATTTCTATTATCAGGTACTCCCAAAGATTTGCAGATATCACTACCGAAACCAAAAGCATCCCAATGCACGAGCCCGTGATAAGCGGCGCTTGGCTCACTCATTAGTGGGAATTTACCATTTCCCCAATCAAAGGTTCCTGCATCAACAATAACCCCTCCGATACTTGTTCCATGTCCACCGATCCATTTTGTTGCACTTTCAACAACAACATCGGCTCCAAAATCAATTGGTCTTATTAAAGCACCACCAGCACCAAGGGTATTATCCACTATTAAAGGAATTCCATTTTCCTTCGCCAAAGCAGAGAGTCCTTCAAAATCTGGGATGTTGAATCGAGGATTTCCCATTGATTCAACATATATTGCTTTGGTTTTATCATCAATTTTATTTCTAAAACTATCGATACTATCGCCATCGGCAAATTTAACTTCTATTCCTAATCTTGGAAATTGTACTTTAAATTGATTGTAGGTCCCACCATATAGAAAAGAAGTAGAGACAAAATTATCCCCTGCTGTCATGCAGTTCACGATTGCCAAGAATTGAGCAGCTTGACCTGAGGATGTCGCAAGTGCAGCCATACCTCCCTCCAAAGCTGCCATTCTTTTTTCGAAGACATCTGTGGTAGGGTTCATAAGTCTTGTGTAAATATTTCCAAATTCTTTTAATCCAAAAAGATTCGCGCCGTGCTCGGCATTATCAAAGACATAGGAACTAGTTTGATAAATGGGTACTGCTCTAGAATTTGTAGTTGGATCAGGCACTTGACCTGCATGTAACTGAAGAGTCTCGAACTTTTGGTTGCTCAAAATTTTTAAATAATCCTATTATCTATTTAACTTAAAAAAGTCCCAAAAAAAAACAAAAAAAAGATAAATATTTATAAATCCTTTTTTAATGAAGGGTAATTACCTTTCATATATAAACTCAAATCCTCTTTTATCGCAGATCTGAGTTTATCAATATTTGCAGAATCTATTATTGGAAAAGTTTTATTAGCTTCAGGATCTTTTTCAGTAATTGATTTCCAATTCTTACTAACATTTTTTTCAGAGTTGTTTAGAACATCATCAAAATTGAAAACCTTATCGTTATTTTTTGCATCAAACTCGCTAAAAGCTTTATTTATGAGGTCCTTTCTATTTTCAAATAGATTTTTGGCTTTTAAGGTATCAGGAAGTCCCATCACTGGTTGTAATTCCTTAAGAAGTTTTATTTCCTCTTCAATTAAGAGTGTCCAAACACCATGTTTATTTTTTGGAAGATTAGAATTACTGAAAATATAAATTTCATCGAGGTAAAAATTTAACCATAAATAATATGATTTTTCTTCAATAGTTTTTTTAACAGATATCTTTTTATTTTGGATCTTTGGGAGTAACTTCTCTGCTTTCTTTAAAAACCTTCTGTCTTCTATTTCTAAATTTATTAATCCCCATCTTTGACTGTAGTCCCATAAATCTTCGTATCTTGTTAAATCTTCTTGATTCCAACCAAGAGCTTTCAGTTCATGAGAACGATGTGATAATTCCTTTTTCAAAAAAACCTTTTAAAACCATAATAATTCTACCCCCGCAATCAAGATTAGTAAATAAATGAAGAACTTACTTTTTAGTAAATTAAATAAATAATCAATTATTAAAATAATTATTGATAATTTTCAATACATTGATATAGCTTGGATATTTTATAGAAGTTTGATTACTATATTCATTTTTTTTAAAATCATTTTCCTCTTTGTTAATAAACAATTTCTTGTAAAGATTTTCAATATCATTAAAAAGATAATCCCCTTTTAATTTTTCATTAAGTTCTAAAGATAATTCAGATTTCACAGATTCTTGGCAAAAATTAGTGATCTCTTCTGAACTAATTAAAACCTTATAAATTTCTTTTTTTTCTTCTGAATTAGCATTAAAGCATAAATAAATAAGATTAATCATTGAACAATTATTATTTTTGATTTTGAATTCTTTATAAATATCTGGCCAAAATTTTAAAGATTTTAGACCTTCTAAACCTCCTTGACTGAGAGAGTATTTATTACACCAATTTACAAATTCTGAGACGTCTTTTGGACATCTATTTAGTTGCAAAAGCATATCTGATAAAACTTGTCCTGCCTGAAAATTCCGTGTTGGTTTTCCTTCAGTTGGTAGAGTCATACTCCCTAAGACATCAGCCTTAACAGCATTTAATTGAGAAAAAGTATAATCTCCTTTTTCACAAAATTTATTGTTTATTATTTCCTTTGCACTAATAATTTCTTCACCATAACCAAGTTCTTTTAATGTAAGATATTTATTTTCTAATTTATTTTCTTTTCTAACTTTTAATGATACTGATGCGGCCTGATCTAAACATTGAGTTAACAAAATTGTATTAATGCTAGGAAGCATTCCTGGCTTATCGGAATGAAAGTTATTTACAAAACCTGCAAATATGGATGAGATATTTTTTATTGATTTTATATATTGACATTCAATATTATGAACTCCAGGAGAAACTTGAATTTTCGGGGACAATTGATTCAAAATGCGAGCTCCTATTAAAGCAGTTAGGGCATCAGGATGGCAGAAATTTGCAGTAAAACTATCATTAGGATTTCGTAAAGCTCCGTGACGATGAAATCCTGTAAAAAAAGCTAAATTTGGATATTTATTACAAAGAATAAAAGGGTTTTTACTTTTATTGTCAACGCAAAATGAACCGACGAGACAGCCAAGAACCACATTTTCTCTTTTTAAAGTTTTTCTGAGTTCTAAAGCATGTTTAACATCATCTTTTATGTGATTACTGTTTGAAGCAAGAATAACTATCTCACATTCCAAGAGAAGATCTTTGAGATCAAAAGACTTTCTTTTCCCCTCAGAAGAATAATGTCCCATTCCCTTAATCTTTTCAATAATCTCATTATCCATATCAGAAAGAACATCATTTGAGAAAGCACCTAACAAATCTCTATCTTCCCTAGGAGCTAAGAGAATATTATTTGATTTTCCATGCATAGCACAGTTGTATGCTAATGAGGCAGGATATAAACCAACACTGTAGAATCCAACTTTGCTTTTCTCTATATCTTTAATCAATGAATAAAAATATTTTTCATCATTTATGTTTTTTATGAAATTATTCTTCATTTTTGGAAATTCTTGATAATTTTTTAATTTCTTACCCTTAACAACATTTTTCTACATTAAAGTAATATTTACCATAGCAGATTATTTATTGTAAATATTCAATTTTTTAATTTATAATTTCTTAAAGAGAAATTTAATAAAAGAGAAATATTTATAAACATGGAATATATGAAAAGTAATTTAAAGGCACAAAAACAATTAATTTCTTCTAAAAATATCTTATTTATTCAAGACATTGACGGAGTTTGTATCCCTTTAGTTAAAGATCCAATGACTAGAGAGTTAGAATCAAAATATATTTATGCAGTAAAAGAATTTGCCGAAGAATTCTTTGTATTAACATGCGGTGAACATGAAGGTCCAAGAGGAGTTAACAGAATAATAGAAAGGAGTTTAGGGAGCACTACTGAGCCTAAAAAGAAAGAGCTATATTTAAGAGGTTTAGCTGCCTGTGGAGTAGAGTATCAAGACAACAAAGGTAAAATAAGTTTTGAAGGAGTCTCAAAAAAAGAACTAAATTTTTTATCAAAAGTTCCTATTTTAATAAGACCAAAATTTAATTTCATAGTTAAGAATATTTTTCCTGAACTTAGCCAAGAAGATATCAATTTTCATGCAGTAAAATCGATATGTGAAACACGCTTCTCGCCAACGATTAATTTTAATAGTCTATTTGATTTAGTACAAAAAGATTCTGATAAAAGAAAACTTATTCAAATTAGTTTTGAAAAGATGATGAATGAAATCATCTTAAAAGCTGAATCCGAAGGCCTCAAAAACTCATTTTTCCTCCATATTTCACCAAATTTAGGTAATAAACATGGTAGAGAAACAATTAAACTCTCTTCTAAAGATGATATTGGATCAACAGACATACAATTACTTATCAAAGGAGCAGTTAAAGATTCTGGAGTTTTATTTCTTTTAAATAAATTTATTGAGATTAAAACTGGCAGAGCTCCTTTTGGAACTAATTTTAATTTTAGAAATTCGCCAAAATCTTTCAGAGAAAAGATTGATTTATGCAAAAGATCTATTCACCTAGATGATATGCCTTTAATAGTTGGAGTTGGCGACACAGTAACATCAAAAAAAAATAATGATGAGAAAAGTTATTTAAGAGGAGGAAGTGATAGGTCTTTTCTAGAATTTATACAAATATTAGGTAATGAATTTGGTATTAATAATAAAATCATTTTTGTAGATAGTAGTTCTGGTGAAGTTGAGAGACCTTCTACAAAAAAAACGGGTTTAATAGGAATTAGTGATATTTATGACAACTTAAAGTTTGATATGGTTTTTAAAAATGGTCCCAAAGAATATATAAGTTGGTTCATTGAACTTGCTAATAAGAGATCAAACTTTAAAAAAAATAGTTGACTTTTTAATTGTCGAATAAAAATTTATAAATTATATATATGAAAGAAAAATTCCCCTCAATAAATAAAGAACCTATAGAAACATTGCAAATTAATATAGGTTATAAATGCAACCAGGCTTGTAAGCATTGTCATGTCAATTCAAGTCCCCTAAGGACAGAAAAAATGTCAAATGAAATCATATCTCTTATTCCAAAAATAATTGAAAAATACAAAATCAAGACTTTAGATATTACTGGTGGTGCGCCAGAACTTCACCCAGAGTTTAAAAACCTTATAAATAGTCTGAGCACAAAACAAGTTGATATTATAGACAGGTGTAATTTGACAATTTTTTTTGAAGAAGGTTATGAAGATCTTCCTCAATTTCTTGCAAAGAATAAAGTGATAGTTACGGCTTCGCTACCATGTTACGAAAAAAATAATGTTGAGTTTCAAAGGGGTATTGGGGTTTTTGAAAAAAGTATTAATGCCATAAAAGTTCTTAATGATTTAGGCTATGGAAAGAAAGAAAATGAATTAAAATTAAATCTTGTTTATAATCCTGTGAGCCCAATTCTTCCTCCTTCTCAGGAAATATTGGAGGCGGATTATAAAAAAATACTATTCGAAAAATATAATATCGTTTTTAATAATTTATACACAATAACTAATATGCCAATAAATAGATATGAAGAATCTCTTAGAAGAGAGGGGAAACTATATACTTATTACAAATTACTAAAAGAAAATTTTAATGAAAAAAACTTAGAAAATCTTATGTGTAAAAAGACAATTAGCGTAAATTGGCTAGGAGAAATTTATGATTGTGACTTTAATCAACAGATAAATTTCCGAGAGAATAAAGGACCAAAGACACTTTTTGATCTATTGGATGAATCATTTACTTTTGACTACGAGGTAGCTGTAAAAGAACATTGTTTTGCTTGCACTGCAGGAGCAGGTTCAAGTTGTGGAGGGACTTTAAGTTAAAACCTGCTACATGCAATTAGGACAAATAGCTCTTACATTCAAAGAGGATTCAATTAGTTTAAAACCATTAACTTTTGCTGCAACTTTGCCTGCTTCTAAAACTTCTTCATTTTCGAATTCTTCTGTTCTTCCACACCTAATACAAATCAAATGATGATGGTCAGGTGTGTCGTTACTAAGCAATTCATATCTGTGTCCACCCTCACTGAGTTCTAATTCATGAAGCAAACCCATTTGCACTAAAAGTCTTAAAGTTCTATAAATTGTTGCTAGTGAAACTTTGGAGCTTGTTTTAACTAACTTTTCATGAACCTCTTCAGCACTAAGATGCTTTCCAGAGCCAATATTTTCAAATAAATTAAGAACCTTTAGCCTTTGAGGAGTTAATCTCTTCCCATCTTTATGTAAACCATCGCCAAGAGGAGATGAAATGACACTGTATTGCGAGGATAATGACAAAATCAACCAATGGTTATTCTCAATAATAACCCTAGATGAGAGTAAAACAACTTTTTGATTTAAAATGTTTACTAAAGTTCTTCAAAATATTATGTTGAATATATCTTTAAAAATAAATGATGAAGGATCAAGAAACCTCTTCAGATAAACTAACATCCAAAGTTAACGCATTGCTAATTATTGATGTTCAGGAAAAAATAATAAGACCAATTTTTAATAAGGATTCAATAATCAAAAACATCAAAAAGCTCATAGATGCTTACCAAATTTTAGAAGAAAACATATTTATATCTGAACAGAACCCACTCAAATTGGGGGTAACGATATCTGAATTATTGCCAACATCAGGATTTAGAAAAATTGAAAAAATGGAATTTAGCTTAGCTTACATACAAGAATTTTTGAAAGAACTTAAAAATAAGAAAATTACTAATTTGATAGTATGCGGGATCGAAACCCATATTTGTATTCAACAAACAGTCTTAGATTGTTTACAAAAAGGATTTGAAGTTATTCTCATATCTGATGCCATAGGAAGTCGGAATAGGGTAGATCATGAAATAGCATTACAGAGGATGACTCAGAGTGGGGTAATTTTAACAACAACTGAATCAATAATTTTTGAATTATGCAAAACTGCCGATAGAAAAGAATTTAAAGAAATTAGAAATATAATAATGAGTTAAAGATAAATTAAGACTGGTTTGTTGTTTAGAGATAATTTAAAATTTTATTAGAGATAAATTTTAAGGTTTACTTGAATATGAAATTATTTACTGAAAACTTCCTTATGGCAATATCTATTTTTTTTATTGGAACTTTATTGTCGATAATAATTTTTAAACTTTCAAAAATATTTTTTAAAAAGATCTCCAATAGAACAAAAACAAATTTCGATGATTTTATTTTTGAGGTGATTTCTGGAATCATAAAACCTATAGGTTTCCTCCTCTCATTTTATTTTTCTATTGACTATTTTTTTGCTGATGAAATAACTTTTATCTTTGTCTTATTAAATATTCTTAAATTTTTTATATTAATAATCATTATAAAAGCACTCAATAAAGTTTTAATAAAATCTTTAACAGAATCGACATCGAAAATTAATGATTCCTCAATTAGTTCAATGGTTTCTTCACTGACTCCATTGATAAAAGCATTAACATGGACTATTGGTTCAATATTTTTCCTACAAAATATAGGTGTTCAAATGACTGCTATTTGGGCTTTACTAAGTGCCGGGGGTATTGGAGCAGGATTAGCTTTGAAAGATCCAGTTCAGGAGTTTTTTGAATATATAACAATTTTGCTTGATAAACCTTTTCAAAAAGGTGAGTTTATAAAATCTGATGGAGTCCTCGGAATGGTTGAGAGAGTGGGAGTAAGATCCTCAAGGATAAGAAGTATTAATGGTGAAGTAATAGTAATGAGCAATAGCGCCCTAACAAATGGAATAATTTCAAATTACGCACAAATGGAAAAAAGGAGGTTAGTGCATAAATTGGGAGTTGTTTATGAAACCTCTCCAAAACTCATGAAATTGATTCCAATAATAATTAAAAAAATAGTTGAAGAGACAAAAGATGCGTCTTTTGATAGATGTCATTTCACAGATTTCGGAGACTTCAGTCTTAATTTCGAACTTGTTTATTACATCCCAACAAATAATTATCTTGCTGCAATGGAAGCTCAACAATCTATAAATTTAAGAATTATTGAGGAATTTGCAGTTAATAATATAGAGTTTGCATTCCCAACACAAACCTTAAATATTGAAAGTAATAAAGCCAAATGATCTACAAATCTCTTCACTTAAAATCCAGAGTTTTGAAGCTAACTCAGAATTATTTGCCTCATCACTAACCTTACTTTCAACTAATCTATGTTTTTTAAAAGATATAAGTTTATTACTTAAATGAACGTAACCAATATTATTAAAATTTGAATCAAAAACAATTTCAGAAAGAATCTTACCAGCATTTTCTACACTTTCTGAAATTCCTAAAATATTTTTTGCAACTGTAGAAAAAATAAAATATCCAGAGAGATTAAAACGTTTGCTATATCTAAAGAAACCTGAATCA
Source organism: uncultured Prochlorococcus sp. (assembly GCA_902571335.1). Classification (GTDB taxonomy): domain Bacteria; phylum Cyanobacteriota; class Cyanobacteriia; order PCC-6307; family Cyanobiaceae; genus Prochlorococcus_A. Next base: position 34,278 of record CACGBT010000006.1, read on the forward strand.
TCATTTGGTATTACAAGACCGGGAGCCCAAGTAATTACTGAAATTTTGCTAGAGGATATCTTTAATTTTTTTACAAGTTCTTTAGCAAACAAAATATTACATAACTTACTATTTTTATAAGATTCATCAGCATTAAAATTTAAAAATTTACCAGTAACTTTCTTTCTAAAATCAATTAGATTATTAAGCCCTGCTTTCTTTCCTATATTTCCACCTGAGCTTTTAGGGTCGTGAACATCTGATGATGTAATAATGATTCTTGATTCTTCATTATCTCTAACAAAATCTTTTAAGATGTTAACCAAGTAAAAATGTGCAAGATGATTAACCGCAAAAGTTAGCTCTACGCCTTGTTTTGATACTTTAGGGTAAAAAGAACCTGTATATTGCAATCCTGCATTTAAAATAATTACATCTAAAAAAATCTTTTTTATATTAAAGTAATCTTTAATTTTTTTAATATTCTCTAAATCCGAAAGATCACAATTTTCAATAATATTTAAAAATTTACTAAGGTAGTTTTTATCAAAATATTTCTCAATTGTTTTGCAAAATTGATTCTTTCTAAATTCGTTTTTTATAACAACATATAAATTATTTTTCGTCTTTAGTAAATTAATTATGGCAAAAAAACCTATACCTGAATTACCTCCAGTTATTAAAATATTTTTATTTTTAATCATTTATAATTCTCTATATTTTTTTATAATAAAAAAAAAAATAAGTTTTTTTTTATTTTGTAATCTTATAAATTATTGTTAAAACACTGAAAACTTAGTCACTAGTAATTGAGTAATTTGATTATTATTAATCTACTCTCATTACAAGTATTGGATGAAATATAAAAAACAGATAGCAGAAATAATACTTTGTTACCTGAATTTCTTTAATTATAAGATTTATATTTAATGTCAAAAGAAAACATGCCAGATGTTCTTGTTTTGGGTGCAGGGCCTGCAGGCATGGCAATTGCATCAGCTTTAGGAAAGGAAAAATTAGATGTTGAAGTTCTTTCTCCAAATGGACCAGATGAACCTTGGCCAAACACTTATGGTATTTGGGGGGAGGAAGTTGATCAACTTGGGCTTCAGGATTTACTTGAATATAGATGGAAGAACACTGTAAGTTTTTTTGGGCATGGTGCTTTAGAAGAACAGGACGACGAGAATAAAGCCACGGAGCATTCTTTAGATTATGGACTATTTGATAAGAAGAAACTCCACAATTTTTGGTTTAATGAATGCAATAAGTCTTTTATTAAATGGCATCAAGGCTTTGCAAACAAAATACATTATGAAAAATATAAAAGTACAGTAACTACAAAAGATGGTAATACTTACTCTGCAAGATTAGTAGTAGATGCAACAGGATATGATCCTGTTTTTCTTAAATTAAAATCTTGTGGTCCTTTAGCAGTACAAACTTGTTATGGAATAGTAGGTAATTTTAGTAAACCTCCGCTGAAAAAAGGACAGTTTGTATTAATGGATTATAGAAATGACCATCTTAATAAGGAGCAAAGAAAAGAACCACCCACTTTTCTTTATGCAATGGATATGGGAAATGGGAAATATTTTCTTGAAGAAACATCTCTTGGTTTAGTAAATCCTCTAACAATGGAAAATTTAAAAGAGAGACTGGAGAAGAGGCTATCTTATCGAAATATATCTATTACAAGCATGCAACACGAAGAGCTTGGTTTGTTTCTTCCAATGAATATGCCAATACCAGATTTCAAACAACAAATACTTGGATATGGTGGTGCTGCTTCAATGGTACATCCTGCATCCGGATACTTAATTGGTAATGTTTTAAGAAGAGCACCACTTGTCGCAAAAGCTGTAGCAGAGGCAATTAAAAACAAAAACCTTACCACCTATCATATTGCAAGAAAAGGTTGGGAAACTTTATGGTCAAAAGAATTAATTAGAAAGAAATCACTTTACCAATTTGGATTAGAAAAACTAATGAGATTTGACGAAAAACTATTGAGAGAATTTTTTGGCAGTTTTTTCCAACTACCTAAAAATCAATGGTATGGTTTTCTAACTGATACTCTCTCCTTAAGAGAGATTGTATATGCGATGTGCATAATGTTTATTAAGGCTCCATGGAGTGTAAAGAAAGGTCTAATGATTATGCATGGTAGAGAGTTTAAAATGTTGCTTAGGATAATATTTCCAAATATATAGTTTCAAAATGAGGACGATACTTATAAGCGGAGCCAGTAGAGGTATTGGATTAAATATTGCTCATAAAGAATTAAAAGAAGGCAACAGAATTAGTGTTGGCATAAGAAATCTAGAATCATTAAAGGGAAGTGTTATTGATCCAAATAAATGGCCAGAAGGGAGAATTATAATTAACGAATATGATGCATTAAACAAAATATCAGCCGAAAATTGGATAAAAAATACCGTAGATGAATTTGGAGGATTTGATTCAGTAATAAATTGTTCTGGAGTATTATCGAAAGTTCCTTTTTTATTCAAAGATGGCGATGAAGAAGACATTTTAAATACACTAAATATCAACTTTTTGGCAATTTGGAATTTATGTAGGCTTTCTTGGGATCATTTATGCGCCTCAGGCAGAGGAAGAATTATTGTTTTAGTTTCAATGAGTGGAAAAAGATCTAAAGGGGATTTAGCAGCTTATTCTTCTTCAAAGTTTGCTTTGATGGGATTATGCCAAACAATGAAAAATAAAGGTTGGGATAAAAATATAAGGATTTCAGCAATTTGCCCAAGTTGGGTTAATACAGAAATGGCTCAAAATATCTCTTCCCTAGACAAATCAAGCATGACACAACCTGAAGATATTGCTGAAATATGCTCAACGATTCTGAATTTGCCTACCCAATCAGTTCCATTTGAAATTGCCTTAAATTGTAATTATGAAATTTAACCTAAATTGAAAATTAAGTAAGCCATTGAGAGCATTGCGATTGCTATGAATAAGCCTTTTATTCTATTTGTTACCAATGAAAAAGGAGATAAATCTTCAGAAAAGTATCCCCCAAAACTACCCGTAATGAATAATACCACCATTGGTAGGGATGCCATGCCAAAAGAATAAGATATAGCTTTAACAAATCCAAAATTCAGATAATTAAATATAAAGGAACTTAATGAAAACAATAAAAAAGATGCAAATAGAGTAATGGAAACTTCAGCATCTAAAGTGTGAGGTAAGCTTCCCTTTAATTCAAATTGCTTTTTGCATTCTCTAATTTGTCTTTTAGAAAGCTTTAAATAACCAGTTTCAGGTATTCTTTCCGACTTATATTTTCTTAGTAATCTTGCTTCAAGAGTTTCTGGCTCCTTTGTCATAATTGATGTTAATAATTCATCTGGTTTTAATTTCTTAATTTTCTTTTCAAGATTATCTGTTTTTCCAATTCTATAAAGATCTCCTACTCTTATGAGGTAAACATATCCCGCCATTTGCGTTGTAAAATTAAATCTATTCTTATTTAAATAATACTAAAAGAATTAAGTAAATTAAAAGTTTTTACAAAATGACAAACGATATTTTATATTCATTTAAAAGATGTCCATATGCAATTCGTGCTAGGTGGGCCCTATTAATTTGTGAAGTTAAAGTAGAGATAAGAGAAATTGATTTAAAAAATAAACCTCAAGATTTTCTAAATAAATCAAGAACAAAAACGGTTCCAATACTGATTAAAAAAAATAATGAAGTTATTGAAGAAAGTCTAGAAATCATCTTATGGGCACTCTCAGAATCAAAAAAGGAGAACATTAAATTAATTTATTTACCTGAAAACAAAAAGGAAGCTATTTTTGAAATAATTAATGAAAACGATAATGAATTCAAATATCATTTAGATCGATTTAAATATGCCACAAGATATCAGAATAGTAATGAAGAATTTCATTTCTCAAATGCAATAAAATTTATCAATAAATTGAACGAACTACTTCTAGTAAACAAATACTTTTTTGGAGATAACCCTACAATCGCTGATTGGTCTATTTGGCCTTTTGTAAGGCAATTTAGAATCGCTTGTGAAAGTCAAAAAAGAACAAATTATTTTGAGCCCGCAATAAAAAAATGGTTAGATTCCTTTGAAAAGGATAAAAATTTTAAATCCTTAATGTACAAGTACGAATTATGGAGACCAAATTCTAGAAAGAATTATTTTCCCTCTAATTAGCTTTCTAACAACTTCCTTTTTTCAATTATCCTTGCTAACTCCAGAAAATATCCTGCAGTCCTAAATTTTCCAATATTTTTTTCCTTAAAATCAAGGTCGCTTCTGATTTCAGCAGTCTCCGCCATAAGCAAATCTAAATCATTTGATCCAAGACTATACAATTCACCAAGTTCGATTTCCCTTCCTAGTAAATGACTCCTAAACCACTTCCCTTTATTTTCTTGTGGTGGAATATCGTAGGGAGTAAATGACATTAAAATAAAATTAAAACTAAAACCATTCTAGGGTTATTATTGAAACTTTTTCATTTCTAATTTATTAAAAATCAATGCAAAAAAAAGAATTGCAAATGTAATTAGGGCACAAATTTCTGTCCAATAATCTAACCCAATCTTAGAAATCATTATTGGTGCAAGAACTGTGAATAGTCCCCCAGAAAGAATTAACTGAGCAAATAGCTGTTTTGATGTAAAAATTGGTAAAGTCTTAGAAATATTTTTAGGATCTGCAAGCCTTAAAAGAAGTAACCCAGAAGCTACTACACCTGTAGAATTACCAAACTCTATCAAACTTTTTTCAAACCAATAATCATCAAAAATAAAGTATGCAAAATAAGCAATACAGATTAAATTCCAAAATAAACCAAAAATAGTAAAAACTAAAATTAGTATCCAATTATCAAAAACAACTGCAATATCTAAACTTGCCATAGCTGTAAAAATCAACAAATCTGTAGATAAAATACCAATTTCCCTTTGCAGAATATTTGAAATAAATTCTGTATTTTTGGTTTTTTCTAAAATATATCTTATAAGGAGCGAACCTATTAGAATAAAAGGGAATACTGGTAATGAAAAAATAATTTCCTTCGAAAAATCACCAAAAGAACTTGAAATATACCTTAAAAATTTAAGTAGCAAAACACCAAAAGAAATTGCCAAACCGGAGAATCCAAGATTTATGATAAAAATTCTTAAATCTGCAAAAATTCCTGACTTATTTTTTTCCTCTAGATTATCTTTTTGTTCAATAATTTCCTCAGTATCTGAAAGACTTAAAGTTCTACCAAGAAAAATAAATATGCTCCCTAATATTGAAGAGGATAAAAGACCCATTGTTGCCATAGCTAAACCCAGATCTAAACCATTCTGGAAGCCTAGTTTATTAAAACTTTCACCGATTATTGTTGCAGCTCCATGACCACCCTCAAAACCGACCTCTATTAAACATCCCATTAGAGGGTTTGCTTCCATAGATGGAGGTAAAAAATATTTAACAACTAGACCACCAACAAAAAATTGTCCGAAACCTAGGGAAAGAGCTAATAGAAATTGATTGAAAATTGGTTTAACTAAACCATTTATATTTGGAATAGGTCTTCCCATCATTAAAGTTGCGAAGACTAAAGATAAAAGAGGAGTAGGAAAATTACTCCAAACATTGATTGTTTCTTTTGGCAAAAAATGTATTGCTCCAAATGGACCTATAGATATACCTAAAACCCCTGATATAACTGCTATTGGCAATCCAAATCTCTCAAGTTGAACAGCTAGTTTAAATTTCCTACCAAAAATCAACAAAAAAAATATAATTAACAATCCAAAAAAACTTATTAAAAGAGAATTTGAAAAAATTTCATTATTTTGTAGAGAAAAAATATTCAACGTTTTCAAAAACATATAATTCTAAATCTAAATTAATAAATAAAATTTTTCAAATAAAAAAGGCTCCTGTAAGAGAAGCCTTTTAATATTAGTAGTGAAATTTGAGAATTAATCTTTAAGAGTAACTGTTGCACTATCAATATTACTGATAGCATTTGTAACTCTCTTGAAATCAAAGCCTAGTGCTCTTAAAGCATGCCATAGATGACCTTGAATAAAGAAGAATCCAAAGTAGTAATGAACATTAGCTAACCAAGCCCTTGAAGTGTATTCACCATCAGGAAGATCAACAGTATCTACCCAATAAGGAGAAATACTAAATTTCAATTCAAGAGGTTCGCCAAAGAATTCAGTTGGATAAACTGTTGTATTAGCTGCACTCCAGAAGGCTGCAATAATAGCCATCCAGCCTATTCCAGCTAACGACCATGAGAGAACAGCTTCTGCAGAGAGAAGACCTTTACCTTTGAATTTGGTATATTCACCAACTTGCTTAGTAGCAATATGCCAAGCACCACCAGTAATCTCAACAAAAGCAAGGAAAGCATGACCTCCCATTACTTCTTCAAGACTATCAATAGTCAAAAAGTCTGTTTGGTGATTCCAAATTTTAGCCAAATTTAATTCATACTCAACTTGTCTTACAGAACCAATAGCTGGATCATAAATCCCATGAACTCTTGCCCATTCGACAAAAGCAATAACTGCGAAACCAAGAATAATTAGATGGTGACCAAGAATGAACGTCAATTTGTCTGGATTATCCCATTCAATATTGAATTTTCTGGCTCTTGCTACATCAGAATCTTCTAGATTTCCAGGAAGAAGTAAAGAATGTAAAAGTCCCCCGGCTGCTAAAACCATTGAAGAAACTAAGTGAACTATTGCTATCGCTAGAACAGGTTTAGTATCTCCCATCGCAACACCATTAGCATCAAACCCTATTCCAAGAGTTGCTAAATGAGGAAGAACGATTAGAGGTTGATGGCCCATTGGGACGCTTGGGTCAAATCGTGAAAGTTCAAAAAGGGTGAAAGCACCGGCCCAGAAAACAATTAATCCTGCATGAGCTACATGAGCAGCAATGAATTTTCCTGAGCGATTTGCTACACCTGAATTACCAGCCCACCATCCATAGGTAGTATCTGGATTTCCATAGGTTTGCATTTAGGAATTGATTAGCTTAAACGTTTTGAGAATACTTTATATTTCACCAAACAGTTGAATTAATAACAAAATTGTAAAGGTTAGTAATCCTAACTATTACTAAACAAAAAATCTTCATGAGGCAATACAAGAGCAAAGAAGGTAGATTAAATATAGAAAATTTATTTTCAGAGATATAAGTTTTATAAAATAATCAAGTATTTTTTCAATTCAAATAAGTTCAATAAATTTCATTTTGCTGACATTAAGCGATGTTTTGTTTCATTAAACCACCCTGTATATTGCCTCATCCTCAAACAATTACTAAATATGGGATAAGACATCTAACATTATGACTGCTTTTCAAGAGTCTTCTAGAAAATTATCACTAGAAATGAAATCGGAAGTTCATTACAAAGAGGCTGCAAAATCATACAGAAAATCAAAACAATATATAAATATGATTAACTTATATCCAACTTTGCAAAACACTCTAATTGACTGTAAAGACGAGAATCTAGTCGAATAGAGATTTTTTTCTATTTTCAAATCAATCAAAAAATATATTATCTTTAGGCTGCAATATTAAAGTCTTCTTGAAAATAAAATTTATTAATTATTTCTCTGCACATTTTTATATTATAAAGGGCTTTGGGTTTCCAAGGTTTTTTCTGACCAAGTGGAGAACTTTTCCAATGAATCCCAGGCTTGAGTATTCCATTTTCACGTAAAAAAGAAAGTTTAATTTCAGTTATTCCTAGTTTTTCCGAGGTCAACTCAGATGAGCTCCATATATCCCCTAACATTGAATAAAGTAAATATTATTAATCCTTAATAACGTTAATTTTATTTTTTTGAAAGGGGTAAATTTTTTAAATAATTATTAAATAACAAAAAAACATAGTATTTACAAAGAAAAAGAGATTTGAAATATTCATATTAAATTAAGAAATATTAAATGAAGAATCTTCATTAATTAATATCTCAACAATATCATCTACTTTATTGCTGAATTTATAGATAATGTATTCTTCAGTTATCGATTCAGGCTTGGAAAGATTAATCCATCCCATCTGCCAATTTTCACTGTTTAATTCCTCGCGAGTAATTTTTAAATTAATATCGGAATCAATTACGGAAACCATCAAAAAAATCATATTTCCTTTTTCTTTAGTCTCATTTAATAAAACAAAATGTCTTAATCCATTTATAGGTTTGTTAGAAGTCCAGCGATATTCCATTGTTTATTTTCATTTATTTTTTTTCTCAGAATTTACTTTTGATATTCTTTTATATTCTTTTCTAATTTCGTCTAATAAAAGTTTTCTTTTATCTAGATAAGTAATTGATTCTTGTTTTGATAAATTATATCTTTCTTTTTTAGTTAAATTCATCCAATTATTTAGATTCTTCTTATTAAAGGTGGTTATCTTTTTTGCCTTAAAAACTTTTTTTTTTCTTTTGAATTTAAGAAAATCTATTAAATAATAGAATATAAATATAAAAAGAAAAATTATCATTAACTTTAAGAGCATCACTTTTCAATCAAGTTATTATTTATCCACTTTTCCAATTCAATATCATTCTCAAAAGATATAACCTCTTCTTTATTCCCATTACCTGATTGATCAAAGAGTCTTATAATAAACTCTCTTTTAGCAGCCTCATCATCACCAATAACAATAATACTTTTAGATTTTAGTTTATTAGCCTTTTTAAATTGTTTAGAGAATGATGATCCACTTAAATCCAACTCAACTAACAGATCATAATTTCTTAATTTTCTAGATAAATTCATAGCTAATGATTCAGCAACTAAACCCTGATTAATAATATAAATATCAGTATTTCTTGGAAATTCAAGCTCTTTTCCTGCTAGTAAGATTAATCTTTCTAAACCAATAGCGAATCCAATTGCAGGGGTATTTGGCCCTCCCATTTGTTTTATTAAATTGTCGTATCTTCCTCCTCCGCAAACTGTAGCTTGAGAACCTAGAGCACTACTAGTAATTTCAAAGGCTGTATGGGTGTAATAATCTAAACCTCTTACTAGATTAAAATTTTCCACGTAAGGAATTTTTAAAACCTCCAATTGTTTTTTAAAGTCTGAATATCTTTCATGACTTTTTTCAGACAAAAAATTAAATAATCTTGGAGCATCTTCAAGAGCATTTTTTGTTTGAATATTTTTAGAGTCCAAAATCCTTAAGGGGTTTTTGGTAATCCTATTCTGAGAATCTAAATCTAGAGAATTTTTATTTATTTCTAGCCATTTTAAAAAGGATTTTTGAAAATTTAATCTATCATTTCTATCCCCTAATGTATTTATTTCAAGATTAAGTTCTTTTATTCCTAATTTACTCAAAACATCCCAAGCAAAAGCAATAATTTCAACATCACTTCTAACTGAATCGTATCCAATAAACTCAACACCTAACTGATGAAACTGTCTTTGCCTGCCTGCTTGAGGTCTTTCATATCGAAACATAGGTCCCATATACCAAAGTTTCTGAAGAGGATTAGAAGATATTCCATTTTGTATTATCGCCCGTGCAACGGAGGCTGTTCCTTCAGGCCTAAGAGTGCAGGATCTCTCACCTCTATCAAGAAATGTATACATTTCCTTACTGACAACATCTGTACCTTCACCAATACCTCTTATAAATAATTCGGTCATTTCCAATATTGGTGTTCTTATTTCTTTTATGGATGCTCTTGTAAGCTGCTCTAATAAAATTTTCTCAACGTTTTGCCACTTAATTAATTGATCAGGCAATAGGTCGACTGTTCCTCTAAGATTTTTTAAGTTATTCAAAGTTCTAGAAAATAATTCAAAATTTTTAATTCAAATAGAAATTAATCTTTGATTGGATGTTTTGTGAGACAATTTTAATTTAACATTTAGAAAAACTATTGGAAATTAATAAAAATAAAGAGAATCAACATTGCGGTACAAAACCAAAAAAAATTGCTTTTGGAATCGCACCTCTTGGTATTGTTTCAGTAGGAATAGTGCCAATGGGAGTAATAAGTATTGGAATAGTCCCAATGGGAGTATTTTCTTTTGGTGCAGTAGCAATGGGAATAGTCAATTTATCAGTGGTAGGGATGGGAATTATCTCTGCCGGAGTTACAACTATGGGGATATGGGAGTATTCACCTAATTCTCAAAAGAATCATCACAATCATTCCAAACAAATTTTAAATTCAAACAAAGAAAATATGATGGCAGATCTATATAAAACTAAACAAGAAGCTGAAAAGGCTGCCTCAAAATACGGATGTATTGGAGCACATAAAATGGGTGATAAATGGATGCCTTGTAAGATGCACTAAAAATATTTTCTTAGTAAAAATTTATTGAATATCAATTCAAAATCTCTACTCTAAAATCAAGGTTTTTTGCCTCATCAGTAGTTAATTTTCTTGACCAAGCTCCTTGCACAGGACTATTCCATCTAAACCCAGCATTTTTAGCTAAAGACCTATCTTCGTAACTAATAAGTGCCTTGTATAAAAACCTCGGTTGAGTAGCTTTAAGTAAAAGTTCCTCTAAATTATCGCATTTTTTGAAGACCTCAGATATGTAAGTGCAATCAGATAAAGCTCTATGTAAATTCCAAACTGGTATTGAAAAAGATAGAGCGAGATCAGTTACTGAAGGTCTTGTTTTTAGTGATTTTTGAAAAGACCAGTTAATATCCTCTAAACTACATATCCATTTTTTATCAAGCTTAGGTAATCTTCCTCTCCCAAACCATTTCTTATCAAACTCTACATTATGAGCAACAATGAAATTTGAATAATCAACAAGTTTTAAAAAGAAATTCAATCCATCTTGCCATGGTTGTGAGATATTAGTTACTTCTGCAGGTATCCCGTTTACATGTTCGGCTTCATTATTATTGATCGGTAATAAAAATGAGACTTGTGAAAGTACACATCTATGAGATACATCAAACAAAATAGCACCTATCTCAATCACTTCATTTTTATTTTCATCTAAACCTGTTGTTTCAGTATCAAGAATTAAAATCTTTTCAATTTTTTTGTTAGTCACACTTTCTTCGCAAGGTTCCCTATTAATTTGATCTTGAAGAAAATCCAATTGATTTAATTCCTTTTTGTTAGATAGTTCCAATTATCTGAAAACACTTTCATTTATCTTGACGCATTTAATAAAAAATTCTCTTAAATTAATATAAATTAAGAAACATGATTAGAAAATAATTTTTGAAACATTTTTAATTCATGAAAGATGACTTTTACAAAATATCAATTTAATAATTTTTGTTATTGGCCTTCAAATCCTAAAAAAGTTGTGGAATTTATTGGTGGAAGTTATCTAGCTTCCAAACCAGATTTAACTTATAGAAGATTCATAGAGAGTTTAATTAATAAAAACTATGCAGTACATGCATATAAATACACTCCACAATTCGATCACCAACAACTTGCTATTAAAGCATGGAGAGATTTCAAGAATTGCCGAATATCATTATCCAAGAGAATAGGAGCATCAATTCCTTCAATAAGAATTGGTCATAGCCTGGGTTGCAAACTGCATCTAATTTCCCCTGATGGTGGGAGAAATTGCGAAAAATTCATATCAATAAGTTTTAATAACTTCAGTGCTAACAAATCTATTCCATTATTGAAAAAGATTTCTCAAAAATTAGAATTCAAAAGTGAATTCAGCCCAAGCCCAGAAAGAACTTTGCAATTAATAAAAAAAACATATAATCAAAAAAATAACTTCCTAATAAAATTCAACTCAGACGAATTAGATCAAACAGATAAATTATTTTCTTGTCTGAAAGCAAGAAAAGAAGATAATTCCAAGGGGGTTATGTTAAAAGGTACACACACTATAATTGCAAGCGCAGGACTAAGAGAAAATTTTTTGGGAGACTGGGCCGATGATGAATTCAAAAGAAATACTATAAAAAAAATTTCTAATTTAATTGATGAATTTGATTAGGATAATTCTTTCAGCTTTTCCAAAACAGAACTATCTTCAAGAGTACTTATATCTCCGCTAATTTTTTCTCCAGCAGCCAAAGATCTTAAAATTCGCCTCATAATTTTTCCACTACGTGTTTTCGGAAGAGAGTCAGAAATTATAATTTTTTCAGGCTTTGCGATAATTCCAATTTCATTAACAACATGTTTCTTTAGATCCTCTACTAATTCTGAAGAACCGTTCACATCTTTCTCTAAAGATACAAAAGCAACTATAACTTCACCTTTTAAATCATCTTTTTTGCCAACGACTGCAGACTCTGCAACTGATTTATGACTTACCAAAGCAGATTCTATTTCCATTGTTCCTAACCGATGTCCTGAAACATTTATGACATCATCAACTCTTCCCATAATCCATATATATCCATCTTCATCAATGCGTGCGCCATCTCCAGCAAAATAAACATTTTTTTCTCCTTTAAAGGAAATATATTCCCAATAACTCTCCAAATATCTCTCTGAGTTTCCGTGAATTGTTCTCATCATTCCTGGCCAAGGTTTCTTAATAATTAAATAGCCACCCTCGTTCTCCTTGACCTTATCTCCATTCTTATCGACAATTTCAACTTCGATTCCTGGCAGAGGGAAAGTAGCTGAACCTGGCTTTGTAGCAACGACTCCAGGCAAGGGACTTATCATCACACCCCCAGTCTCAGTTTGCCACCAAGTATCAACAATAGGGCATTTATCTTTACCAATAACATCCTTGTACCACATCCAAGCTTCAGGATTAATTGGTTCTCCAACTGTGCCCAAAAGTCTAAGACTCTCCAAATTATATTTATCAGGTATTTCACGCCCAGACTTCATAAATGCTCTTATTGCAGTTGGTGCAGTATAAAAAATAGAAACCTTATATTTTTGAACAATTTCCCAAAAAGCCCCTAAATTTGAGGGTCTTGGTACGCCTTCATACATTAAGGTTGTAGCACCATTAGATAAAGGCCCATATACTATGTAACTGTGACCTGTAATCCATCCAACATCAGCAGTACACCAGTAAATATCGTTATCTTTTAAGTCAAAAATCCATTTAAATGTTAAATGGGACCAAAGATTGTAACCACCTGTAGTGTGAACTACACCTTTGGGCTTTCCAGTAGAGCCTGAAGTATAAAGAATAAAAAGTCTATCTTCGCTATTCATTATTTCTGGTTCACAATGATCTTTTTGATCTTTTAATAATTCGTGCCACCAAAAATCTCTATCATCAACCATCGAAATATTTTTTTGGGATCGTTGAACAACAACTACTTTTTCAACAACTTTATCTGCCCCACTTTCAATGGCCGCATCAACTGCTTTCTTAAGTTCAATCACCTTATCTTTTCTAAAGCCACCATCAGCAGTAATAACAAATCTTGCGTTTCCATCAATTAATCTATCTTTTAAAGCTTCTGAAGAAAATCCTCCGAAGACAACTGAATGAGGCGCGCCAATTCTTGCGCAAGCTAACATCGCAAACATCGCTTCAGGAATCATAGGCATATAAATACATACCAAATCTCCTTTTTTTACACCAATTACCTTTAATGCATTAGCTGCTTTACATACCTCTTTTAGAAGTTCTTCGTAAGTATATTTTTTGCTATCTCCGGGTTCGCCTTCCCATATAAGTGCAGTCTTTCCTCCAAGCCCTCTCTCAATATGTCTATCTAAGCAGTTATGTGTAATATTAAGTTTCCCTTCTTTGAACCATTTAAAAAAGGGAGTATTTTCATTATCTAATACAGTTTGAAATGGCTCAAACCAATCTAATTCAGATTTTGCAAAAGATTCCCAAAATTGAATAGGATTATCTGATGCTTGTTTTTTTAGACTTAGTAATTCTTCTTGAGTACTGATATTTGAGTTTTCTGCAAATTTTTTTGATGGAGGGAAAATTCTCTTTTCTTCCAGTATATTATTGATTGAATTTTTTTTATCTAATGACATTAAATAAATCTATGCTTAATAAATTTAGTCGAAAAAATTAAGGTTTTCAAAAATTTTAATATTAATTTAGCTCAAAGATTTATTTCTAATAGATCTAATAAATACGGCTTAGAACAAATTCTGGAAGAGCCATTAAAGCTCTTTTATATTCTGAATCAGGAAGCCAGACTATAGCTTCTTTAGAAAGCATTGCAAAATCCTCAGCTAGTTTCCTCGAACTTTCAATAGCTTTAGAGTTCATGATGATATTAAGAGCATCATCTAAATCATCTTTTTCAGCAAGTTCTCTGTTTATAAGAACTGACAATTGTTTATTCTCTTCTAAGGCATATAAAACTGGGGCGGTAAGATAACCACTAGCAAGATCACTTACAGCAGGTTTTCCAAGTTGTTTATCATTTCCAGTAAAGTCAAGAATATCATCTACAACTTGGAATGCTAAACCTATATTTTTGCCAAAATCGTAAAGCGAAGTTAAGTTTTCATCATTAATACCACTCAAAACTCCAGCTGCCTTACAACTATTTGCTATTAGTGATGCTGTTTTACAATAACTTTTGTTGATGTATTTGGAAAAAGATTGAGCCGAATCAAATCTATTTAAATTTTGTTTAATTTCACCCTCTGCTAAATCCATTATTACTCTACTAAGTAATTTAACTACATTTACATTGTCAAGATTTGCTAGGTGCCAACTTGCTTGAGCGAATAAAAAGTCACCCGCCAAAACAGCTACTCTAGTATTAAATCTGCTATGAACTGTATCTACTCCTCTTCTTGTAGACGCCTCATCAACAACATCATCATGGACTAATGAGGCAGTATGAATCATCTCAGTTATTTCAGCAAGCCTTTTATGTTTAGTTGTCAAGCAAAATTCAGGAGATATAGCTTTTGAAATCAATAAAACTATACCAGGTCTCAACCTTTTTCCCCCAGCACTAAAAAGGTGTTCTGCTGCGGCTTGAAGAATTGGGTGACCAGCTCCTATAAGATTTTTCAGTTCTAAAATAAGATCATCAAGATCATTTTCAACTGGTTGTAGTAGCTCTGTTACTGTATTCATGATTGACCTCTTCTATATCTTAAGGAATCAAACATTACTTCGGAGGTTAACCAACCTAATTTCTTTATTAATTCCAAGCCAAAATTTTACTTTATTGGAAAACTCATCTCTTTCTGAAGTAACAAAAAATTTCACATTTTCGAAAGAAATACTCTCATAGCGGTCAGTTTCTGGAATAGCAAAATATTCATTAAATTTTTTTATTAATGCTATCGATGGATCAATAATTTTTATATTTGAATCTAATTTTTTTCTTAAAAAGTCATAAATTAAAGGATAGTGACTACATCCAAGTATTAATTCTTCAATATTTTTGATTACTAGTGGACTTAAGTATGAGTCTGAAAGACTATTTAACTTATCATGATTTAATTTTTCTTTTTCAATTTCTGATACAAATTCTGGACATTCTTGCTGAAATATTATCGTATTATTTTTTTTAGCATTTATAGCTTTCTTGTAATACGCTGATCGAACAGTTGTTTGTGTTGCTAGGACACCAATTATTTGTTTATCAACTATTTCCGATACTGAGTTTATAAGGTCAAAACAAGGAACCTTTAAATTATCTTCTAGAATATCAAGCGCACAAGCATTTGTAGTATTACAAGCAACTAAAAGTGCATCCAAATTCTTATCAACAAAAAAAGTACAAATCTCCTTTGCAATTAATCTTATCTCTGTAGAATTTTTGTTCCCAAAAGGTATTCTTTTTGTATCCGCCAAATAAAAAACTTCTACGTCTTTACTTGTCTTTAGTAAAGAATTAAGGATAGTAAAACCACCTATTCCGCTATCAAATATACCTATCTTAAGTTTCACCCTACTTTATCTAGATATTCGAGGATGCCTTTTGCAATTGCATAGGCTAATCTTTTTCGATGGGTTATTTTTTCTAATCTTCTTGCATCTAATCTTCCCGTTAAAAAACCAATCTCTACAAGGACTGCAGGCATCCTAGTATTTTTAATTACATAAAATCGACCTTGTTTAACTCCTCGATCAGGACTCCCAGGGGAAACTCTTAAAATTTGTTTTTGAATTCTTTTCGCGAGTAATCTTCCTCTCCACCCTCTGTAATAAAAGGTTTCCAATCCATTTATGTCCCTTCTTTTACCTCTTGAGGCATTTGCATGAATACTTACAAAGATGTCTGCATTCGCATTATTAGCAATGGAAACTCTTGGAGGTAAATCCAAATCAACCTCAGTTGTTCTAGTCAATCTTACTTTGACACCTTTCTCAGAAAGTAATTTTTTAACTATTTTTGAAACCTCTAGAACAACATCTGTTTCTCTAATACCACCAATACCTATTGCTCCTGGATCAGGTCCTCCATGTCCTGGATCGATTACAACCTCAAACTTGTTTCGTTTTACCTCTGGAAGTTTCAAGTAACCATAATTGTTTTTCTTCTTGTGAATTAAATTTTGATTTGCTTTGATATTTCCTCTTTTCTTTTCAACTAAACCTTCACCGATCTTTTTAAATGAATATTTTGGGTTAAATAGTTTAATTTTCCATTTATTTTGATCTAAGCCAACCATTTGCCAAGTCAAAGGTTTCAAATAAATGTCTTCTTTAAATTCAATTACTAATCTTGTTTTACCCTTATTTGGTTTACCTAATCTTATTTCTTTTATTGGACCATTACCTTTTATAATTCTGGGATTTTTTAATTCTCCTGGGAAATCTACCCAGAATCTGTCTCCATATATTTGGTTAGCCTTCTGAAAATATGCTTTTAAATTTGAATTTGATTTAGTTCTTAATTCCAAAACCCCATTAGTATTTATCGCCCATGCTGCCAGAGCACTCGAAGATTTAACTGGAAGGATTAAAGAATTTAAAAATAAAAAAACGGATAAATAACGAAAAAGTTTATTATCTAAAAACTTTATCATTAGTTTGGAAACAATTTGTTTTTTCTATGTTTAAGGCTTGGCATCTGCTCTCTAATTTTCTTTACTCTTTCTTTATCAGCAGGCGCTATTGCAGCTCCCTGAGTTTTTCCGGCATCAGATAAAACTGTCCCCCAAGGGTCAATTACCATTGCATGGCCATGACTTTGCCTTCTTCCATAATGAATTCCAGTTTGAGCTGGTGCGACTACATATACTGTATTCTCAATTGCTCTTGCTTGTAATAGAATTTGCCAATGATCTTTTCCAGTGAATGCTGTAAAAGCTGCGGGGATCATAATTAGATCTGCTCCATTCGAAGACAAATATCTATAAAGTTCAGGAAATCTAACGTCGTAACAAATCGATAAACCTATTTTGCATAAACCTGGGATATCTACAACAGGTGGATACTCTGCCCCAGATAAAATAGTAGACGATTCCTTATATAAATTTCCATCTGGCAAATCAACATCAAACAAGTGAATCTTGTCGTATTTTGCCAAAATCTGGCCATCTTTCCCAAATAAGGCTGACCTATTAAAAGTATGACTATCATCACCCGCAGGGACGGGATACCCTCCTCCCAAAAGAAATACTTGATATCTTTGAGACATGGTTTTTAGAAAATTTTCACACTTTTCTGACAATTCAGAAGCCAATTTAAGTTTTTCATCATCTCCTCCTAAAAAAGCAAAATTCTCAGGCAATCCTATTAATTCAGCACCTCTTCTAGCAGCTAATTCAATCTGTTCTTCTGCTTCAGTAAAATTTGCTTCAACGTTTGAAGTACTTGTAATTTGCAATGCAGCTACCAAAAAATCAGTCAAGACTTTACTCCTAATGAACCAATTCGTAAATCATGAGGCACGAATCACACCTCTTTCAACTTGAGCTGGAACAATATCTAAGCAATCAAGTTCAGAGCAACATTTAAAATCATCCTCATAATCTCCAAGACTTGTCAATCTTTTGCCATGGGTTGCTGTTTTTAAACATTTCAAAATATCATTTTCCCAGACATCCCAAAGTGCCAAAGCAGCTTGTAATTCGTCATTCAGAATATTAATTTCAAAATCACAGTTCTGCAGCAAGTATGAGGCCAAAGCACCAGCAGCTAAAGAATCCTCAAGTGAATAAGAGCCTTCCCAACCACTGCCAAGTATTAAAACATTTTCACTTTTTAATGAAATGATTTTTTCGGCAACTGCTTTCCTATTTGGGAGACCCATAGCAAATAAATGCTTAGCATTTTGAACTTTTTGCAATGATTTTGTACCATTAGTCGTACTCATAAATAGTCTTTTACCATTAACAACTTTTTTTGTTACTGATAAAGGAGAATTTCCTAAATCAAAGCCCTCAATCTTCTTTCCGCCTCTCTCTCCAAGCATTAGTCTCTTTTCAGCTTGCCACTTAATTGCAGATTCTTTTAATAAATCTAAATCTGCAAAAACTTGTATTGAATCAGCTCCATTTTTTAAGGCCCAAGAAATTGTGGTTGTAGCTCTTAAAACATCAATGACCACTGCAATGTCTGGACTATTTTCAGTAACATCTTTTGCAACGTGATAATAAGTAAGATTAATAGTCAAATCCTTTTTTGAATTTATTATAGAAAACAGTTACTTAATTTGATTATTTTTTTTTAAAAACCAAACTTATTGATAATATAAAAATAATTTGTTTTTACAGAAATCTTATCAAGTAATTAATTTGAAAATGAATAATATCCGCACAATAAAAGGTGGAGTTAATTTAAAAGGAAAAGTAAAAGTACCTGGAGATAAATCTATTTCTCATAGAGCTCTAATAATAGGAAGTATTGCTAAGGGTGAGACAACTATTGAGGGGTTCTTACATTCTGAAGATCCACTTTCAACTGCTGATTGTCTTAGAAAATTAGGTGTAAACATACCCGAAATAAAAAAAGATGAGCCTTTTACGATTTCAGGATTGGGTCTTGATGGATTTAAAGAGCCCAAAGAAATTCTAGATTGTGGGAATTCGGGAACCACCATGAGATTATTAATGGGGTTACTTGCCGGTCAAGAAGGAAAGAATTTTATCTTAACAGGTGACATTTCTCTTAATGAAAGGCCAATGGGGAGAGTAGGCAAACCGTTATCGTTGATGGGTGGCAAAATTTTTGGTAGAGAAAACGGAAACAAAGCTCCAATCTCAATTGATGGTAATAAATTAAAAGGGTGTGTTATAGGAACCCCTGTAGCGAGTGCTCAGGTAAAATCTGCAATCTTATTGGCAGGCCTCAAAGCTTCTGGAACCACTTCTGTTATTGAACCAGCATCTTCAAGAGATCATACTGAAAGAATGTTAAAAGCATTTGGAGCAGACATCAGTATCAGAGGAGAATTAGGAAGGAATGTAGTCGTCAAGTCAGGGGGCAACTTAATTGGTCAAAGAATATTGATTCCTGGAGACATAAGCTCTGCTTCTTTTTGGATGATTGCTGCATCTATTGTTCCAAATTCAGAGGTTTTAATTCAGAATGTCGGACTAAATCCCAGTAGAACAGGAATTCTAAATGTAATGGATTCAATGGGGTGTAATTATGAGATTTTAGATAAATCGACTATTGCGGGTGAACCTATTGGATCTATTAAAGTAAAGACTTCAAATAATTTAAGATCATTCACTATTGAAGGAGATATTCTCCCAAAACTTATAGATGAAATTCCTATCCTTACTGTGGCTGCCTGTTTTTGTAATGGAGTTTCTGAAATTAAAGATGCACAAGAATTAAGAGTAAAGGAGACAGATAGATTAAAAGTTATGGCACGACAGTTACAAAAATTCGGTGCTGAAATAACAGAAAAAGAGGATGGATTAATTATTAATGGGCAATCAAAATTTCATTCTGCGGAAGTAGACAGTGAGACAGATCATCGAGTAGCAATGAGTCTTGCTATTGCTTCACTTCTTGCCAAAGGTACCTCAAGAATCAGGAGAGCAGATGCAGCTAGCGTCTCGTATCCCACTTTTTGGGAAGAGCTGGCCAAACTAACTAACTAGCCTAAAAAGTTTTTGTCTGAATTAATAGAAGTTTTAACTAAAGATGGTAGTTACTCCTTAAGAAGTGTGTTTTTTCAAGAAAACTTCCATAGTTTATTGGGCGCATTGGAGGAAACAAAGTCAAAGTTTACAGCTACTTCAAATTTGAAAAGATTTAAGGGAAAATCTCTTAATGTTTTGGATATATGTTTTGGTTTAGGATACAATTCCGCTTCTTTATTAGATGAATTAATTAAACAAAAATCGTATTTAAATTTATATGCGTTGGAAATTGATAAAAAGCCTCTTGAATATTCGCTTAGGAATGAATCTTTTTTAAAATTATGGGCTCCAAAAGTCAGAACAATATTTGAATCATTTTATCGAAAAGATTACTTTGAGGATCAATTTTTTAAGTGCAGTGTTTTGTGGGGTGATGCTAGAGAAAAAATCAATATTATTCCTTCATCTATTAAATTCGATCTGATTTATTTAGATGGTTTTTCTCCTCAAAAATGTCCACAATTATGGTCAATTGAATTTTTAACTAAAGTCACAGAAAATCTTAATTCGCAGGGTTATTTAATAACTTATTCTTCTTCAGCAGCAGTAAGAAAAACTTTGAGAAATCTTGGATTAGAAATTTTTACTATCAAGCCAAGTTTTAAAAACAGAACTTCTTGGAGTCAGGGAACTGTCGCAATATCAAAATTTGATAAGAATAAATTGAAACCTTATTTCAATTTTGAAAAGTTATCTTTAATGGAAGAGGAACAACTCTTAACCAAAGCTAGTATTCCATATAGAGATCAAGATTTAAACTCAAGTAAAGACGATATAATAAAGAGAAGGTTAGATGAGCAATTATTCTCAAATCTATTATCGACAAATAAATGGAGAGAGAAGTGGGGAATGACGAAATTATCCATTAAGAGTTAGATTTAAATAAGGATTTCAAATAAACATGTTAAGTGTTGCGATATTAGCGGCAGGCAAGGGCACTAGGATGGAAAGCTCATTGCCAAAAGTTTTACATAAAATTTCTGGCAAAAGCCTTCTCCAAAGAGTAATTGATTCTTGTGTAGAATTAAAACCTGATCAAATATTTGTAATTACTGGACATAAATCAAAAGAAGTACAAAAGTCAATCCCAAACGATAAAAAAATCAATTTTGTTATTCAAGAACCTCAATCAGGAACCGGCCATGCTATCCAGGTACTTTGTAGAGAAGCAAAAAATCATGAAGGAAAACTTTTAGTACTTAACGGTGATGTGCCACTAATTAGGCCTAGCACTTTAAAAAGACTTTTGTATTTACACGATTCAAAAAATGCAGATGTTTCTTTAATTACTACAAAGAAAACAAATCCTCATGGATATGGTAGAGTTTTTTTGAAGGGTAATTTTATAGAGAGAATTGTTGAAGAAAAAGATTGCAATGATCTAGAAAGAGAAAATCCATTAATAAATGCAGGTGTTTACTGTTTTAACTGGAGTAACTTGTCAGCAATAATTAATACCTTGCAAAGCAATAATAATCAAAAAGAGATTTACTTAACAGATACGGTATCTTTGCTAAAAAATTCCTTAGGCCTTGAGGTAGAGGACAATGGAGAGCTTCAAGGCATTAATAACAGAATTCAATTGTCAGAGTGCGAGGAAAGTATTCAGAATTCAATTAAAGAAAAGCATATGCTTAATGGTGTAACTTTTATAAATAAAGCAAGTTGTTCAATTAGTGAAGAAGCTGAAATTGGTAAGGATGTGATTATAGAGGCTAATACACATATAAGAGGAAATACAAAAATTAAAAGTCATTGCATTATCGGACCAAATACTTTTATTGAGAATTCTAATGTTGGATTAAATTGTCAAATTTCAAACTCTACTGTTTATGCTTCTCAGATAATAGATTCTATAAAAATTGGCCCTTATAGTCATATAAGACCTAATTCCAAAATATCTTCCTTTAGCAAAATAGGAAATTTTGTTGAAATCAAAAATAGTCAATTAGAGGAAGAATCCAAAGTAAATCATTTAAGTTATATTGGCGATTCTATTATTGGAAGATCTACAAATATTGGAGCAGGTACTATTACTGCAAATTTTGATGGTCAGAAAAAACATCAAACAAAAATTGGTAAAAATTCAAGTATTGGAGCAAATACAGTTTTTGTTGCGCCAATTAATCTCGGTGAATCAGTTACAACTGGAGCTGGTTCAGTGATCACAAAAGACTCAAAAGATAATTCATTAGCAATCTCAAGAACTAAGCAAGTCAATATAGAAAATTGGGAAAGAAAGAAATCTTGATCTAATTAATTAATTCAATAATTTTTTCAAGTTGCCAACATCTGCTTCCTTTTATAAGAATAGAATCACCTTTTTTTGTAGATTTGTTTATCTCTTTAGGTACATCTTTAATATTATTTAAAACTAAAAATTTCTTCTTATCTTTTAGATAATTAGTATAAATTTTTTCATTTTTTTTATCGCAAATAAATAAACACTTTTCTATGTCTGAATTATTTATTAGGTTGAATATTTCTTTATGATATTTTTCAGATTCTTCTCCCAGTTCCTGCATACTTCCAAATATGAAAAACTTATTTCTCGATTTTTCAAGCAGGTTTTTAATACATGCTTTTACTGACTCTGGCGAAGCATTATATGATTCATCATATATTGTCGTTTTTACTGATTTCAGAATTTTATTCCTTCCACCTAAAATTGGAAAATCAAATTTATTAAAACTTTCAAAATCAATGCCTAGCTCTTTGGCAACTGCATAAGCAAATAAAAAATTCGAAGCATTGTGAAATCCCTCAAGTGAAATTTCAAAGATATTTTCTTCAATTACAATTTTTTTATTTGAAGGATTATAAAATCCTCGCAAATTATTATCTTTCTCGAAACTCTCCTTTATATTCTCTATATTTAAAAGTTTTACTTTTATAACTCTACCTTTCCAAACTTCTTTTAAAGTTTTTTCTAGGAATGGATCATTTGCTGGAATTATTACAACTCCTTCGGGATTTAGGTACTTACTAATTTCACACTTTGCATTAGTAATATTTTTTTTTGAACCTAACAATCCAATATGAGCTGTGCCAATGTTTGTAATGACTGCAATATCGGGTTCACTATATTTAGATAAATTCTCGATCTGTCCAAGACCTCTCATCCCCATCTCAAGAACTAAAGCTTTATCCTCTGTATCTGTAGCAAGAATAGTGAGACTAACTCCAATCTCATTATTGAAATTTGCATGAGATAATTTAATTCTTCCAAGTTTATTTAAAACTCCACCAATCATTTCTTTTGTTGTTGTTTTACCCACTGAACCAGTTATTGCGATAATAGGGATATTTAATTTTTTTCTTTTTAGCAATGCTAATTTTTGAAATGCTTCTACTGTGTCATTTACAACCCAATAAGGAAAATTACTAGGAAGTAATCTATGCATACCTTTTTTTATTACTACTGATTTAACTCCTTTATCTAAAACATTTTGAAGAAAACTATGTCCATCAAAAGTTTTACCCTCTATGGCTATAAAAAGATCATCTTTTAATAAAGTTCTACTATCAATACTTATATTTTTAAAATTAAAAGAATCTCTTTTCCCCTCACTCAGATTTTTAATATCACCCAAAACGTTGTTTAATTCTGATAAAGAGAATTCCATTAACAAATTAAGTCATACTTTTTTTAAAGATGGATCAGCCGATTGTCCGTAAGAGAATTTTTCAACTTCAGCAAAATCTGGAGATGGTTCTTTTATTCCACAAACATCTTTATACATAATTTCGTATTCGAGGGCGGATCTTTGCCAACTAAACTCTTGGCTCATTGCTCTTTTTTGCAATAATTCCCAACTATCTTTATGCCTAAAGGCCTCCCAAGACCTTACTAAAGATGTATAGAAATCTATAGGTTCAAAGCGATCGAAGCAAAAACCAGTGCCACTATTATTTTCTGGATCATGAGGTAAAACTGTGTCAACTAAACCTCCTACTCGCCTTACTATTGGAATAGAACCATATCTCATAGCAAGTAGTTGACTAATGCCACAAGGTTCGAACCTACTTGGCATTAAAAATGCATCAGAGCCACCATATATAAGTCTTGATAAAGAATCATCATAAGTAAGAAATACAGAAAATCTTCCTGGGTAATCTAATGCAAGTTGCCATAATCCTGACTCTAAATATCTATCCCCAGTCCCTAAAACAACTATTTGCGAATCTGTATATGCTAAAAGTCTTCTTGAAACTTGTAGAAGCAAGTCAACCCCTTTCTGATCAACTAACCTACTGACCATACCTAAAAGATATTTTTTAGGATTGACTTCGAGACCCATTTCTCTCTGCAGAATTTTTTTATTTTCTAGCCTATTTTCTAAATTCTTAATACTAAATTTTGCTGGTAAAACTGGGTCTTTGGATGGATTCCATTCATCAAGATCTATACCATTAAGAATTCCCCTTAATTTACCTGAAATGTAATTAAGTAATCCTTCAAGGCTTTCCCCATATTCATGGGTTTTAATTTCATCTGCATAAGTCGGAGAAACAGCATTGACCCTATCTGCGTACAACATTGCCGCAGCCATTGTGTGGTCTCCATGCATATACCAAGGACACCAAGTCATTTTTTCAAGTTTCCATCTCCAAGGGCCTTGGTATTTTAAATTATGAATTGTGAAAACAGTACTAATTTCTGGGTCCTGATGCATCCAGACAGGAATCATGCCAGTGTGCCAATCATGACAATGGAGAACTTGAGGTTTCCAACAATTCCAGGCAAATTCTGCAGTAGCACTTGCAAAAAATGTAAAGCGCCAGTCCTCATTTTCGCCTCCGTATATTTGGTCAGAGTCAAATGTTGGATGACCCACTAGGTAAATTACATAATTATGAATGGGATGTTTCGCTTCATATACGGCGAAATCAGTGCCCATTGTATTTGCTCTAAAGACTGGTTCATTAGATACCTCTAAAAGACTCCACAATTTTCCATATCCTGGAATTATTACCCTTACATCGTGACCAAGTTTTATCAAAGATGGAGGTAACGAACCAACCACATCTCCCATACCTCCAACTTTGATCATTGGAGCACATTCAGCAGCGGCAAGAAGAATTCTCATTGATAATTATTTAAAAAGTTCTTTTGAAAAATAAACTAAGGTGTCCACTTATAGTCAGAAAAGTCTGGTGGACGCTTTTCAAGAAAGGCATCTCTGCCTTCTTGAGCTTCTTCAGTCGAATAGAATAATTGAGTTGTGTATCCAGATAATTCTTGAATACCCGCAATCCCATCATTCTCCGCATTGAATGAAGCTTTAAGAATACGAATAGCAGTTGGACTATTTCGTAAAATCTCTCTTGCCCAGATTACACCCTCAGCTTCTAATTCTTCAATCTTTGTAATTGCATTTATCAAGCCCATCTTAAGAGCATCCTTGGAATTATATTTTCTACATAAAAACCAAATTTCTTTTGCTTTTCTTTGACCAACAAGTCTTGCTAAATAACTAGAACCAAAACCGGCATCAAAACTACCAACTCTTGGGCCTGTTTGACCAAATATTGCATTTTCAGAGGCGATACTGAGATCACAAATTAAATGAAGTACATGGCCTCCTCCAATTGCAAAACCAGGAACTAAGGCAATAACCACTTTAGGCAAACTTCTTATTAATCTTTGAAGTTCAAGTACATTTAATCTCTGCTTCCCTTCATCATTTTTATATCCATTTTCACCTCTTACACTCTGATCACCTCCAGAGCAAAAAGAATAAATACCTTTCTTGTCAGGTCCCGCACCTGTAAAGAGAACTACGCCAATAGTTTCATCATTTCTTACTATATTAAATGCGTTAATGAGCTCATCTACAGTTTGTGGCCTAAATGCATTTCTTTTTTCAGGCCTATTAATTGCAATTCTCGCAATTCCCTCATCTGATTTGTGAAACAATATATCCTCATAAGATTTGCATTCTGACCAATTTAAAATTGTTTTACCAGGTAATACTTTCATGAAACCTAATTATTCAAAGATAGAAAATGATAAATTTAACTGCCAATTATTTTTTCTAGCAGGGCATTTTTTTTACAAATTTCATTTTCTGGATCAATATCAACTTTAATTATTACAGATTTCTGGATAGAAATGCTCCAATCGAAGGCCTCTCGTAATTTTTTAAAATTTGTCACATTTCTAAAGTTTACTTGATAGCCTTCTGCAAGTTTTGGCCAGTTTATTTCTTTTGGCATAAGAAAAAGTTTTTTTAATTCATTTTCTTTTAAATTTTCTTTATAAATACGATTAAAAATATTTCCGCCATTATTATTTATCAAAAGAATTGTTAAATTCATATCGATTGAATTTTCAATCAGCCAACCGTTTATATCATGAATAAAAGCCAAATCTCCAGTCACAAGAAGTAGAGGATTTTTAATTCTAGAAATACCTAATGCAAGCGATAAAGTACCGTCTATGCCTGAAACTCCTCTAAAGCTGAAACAAGTTCTTGTTAAAGTACCATTTTCAGAAAATGTAAGCCAATCTCTAATCGGGCTACTCGCGGAGAGCATTATAGGATTTTCAGCTGGCCAAATTTTTGGAACAAGATTTGCAATCATATACTCAGTAATTTGATTATCTTGAATAATTTTCTCTTTTAAAATTACTTTAATCTGCTCGCCTTCCTCTATCAGATCTAGAGCCAGCGGAGTGAGAGACTTTTTGTTTTTTTTGTTAATTGATAATTCTTCAAACAATAGAGAAGTGAAATTTGATAGCCCAAAATCGTATTCAAATGATTTTTTTATAGGATCCAATTTTCGATAGTTTTTTTCTTTTATGAGAATTTGTATCCCTTCGAATGTTGTTAAAAACTTCTCCAAATCAATTGAGGATGACATAGGGCCAAGCCTCAAAAGTTGATGACAATTAATTGAATTATTATTTTTTCTTAAAACTAATTCCCAATTCAAAACTAATCCTCTCAAATCAGAATAAACGCCTGAAACAGGATCAGCAAATACTGGCCAACCAGTAATTTCTTGTAATTGTTCTAAAGATTTATTGAAAGAAGTTAGATCATTTATGGAACCTTGATAAGGACCTACCAAAATAATGCCGGATTCATCTAAATTTATACTTTTTGAAATTTCTAAGAATTTATTTTTATCAGACTTAATTTCAACTTCCTGAAATATATATTTTTTCTTTAAATAAATTCTCTCAAAAATCTCTAAAACATTTTTTTTATTCAAAGATGAAATATTTAAAGGCTTATCAATAGGAATATTTAAATGAATAGGTCCAGGGAAGGTTGATATTTGTTTCTCAATAATTCGAACTAATTTTAAGATTTCATTTTCATGTGTTTCATGCAGTCCATTTAGATTTGTACTTAAAACTCTTCTACAGACTGAACTCAAAAAATCTTCTTGATTTACTGTTTGATTAGCGCCACAATCTTTTAATCTTAAGGGTCTATCTGCTGTAAGAAATATAATACCTTTACAAGATCTGTCTGCCTCAACTGCTGCTGGCAATAAGTTACTTACGGCAGTCCCAGAAGTGGTAATAACTAAAGAAAGATTACCCGATGCAGCAGAAATTCCAAGAGAGTGGAATGCCGCAGATCTCTCATCTATAGAATTGAAAATATTTACTAGTCCTAATTTATTTAATTCTCCAGCAGCTATTGCTAAAGGTGCAGATCTACTACCAGGACATAGTATTAAATTTTGAACTCCTATTTTTATAAGAAGATTCAAAAGTTGTAAACTTCTAAGAAAATTTTTGCATTCAATAGATGATGTCATAATTTATATAAATGCTTTGGGATTTTCCTTATAACTGAATTAAATAAAACATGTCTACAACTCAAGAAAAAAGAAATTCAATAATAAAGGATTTAAAAAATCTTTTAATCTGGATATCTATAGCTTTAATTATACGATGGCAGGTTATAGAGCCAAGATGGATTCCCTCCGGTTCAATGATTCCAACTCTTCAAATACAAGATAAAATTCTTGTTGAGAAAGTAACCCCCAAAATCACTTCCAAATCAAATCTTTCAAAATTAAAGAATAAAATAGTTGTTTTTAACGTTCCGGAGCAATTAATTAATGCTGGTTATGAAGCAGATACTGCACTAATAAAAAGAGTAATTGGAATACCTGGAGACAAAGTAGAAGTAAGAGACGGTAACCTTTACTTAAATGATATCGCTCAAAAAAATTACGTTTTTGACAAAAATATTAATTATTCTATAGGGCCTTTTATTGTCCCAGAAGAGTCATTATGGGTGATGGGAGATAATAGAAATAACAGTATGGACTCACATATTTGGGGATTTTTACCCTATGAAAAGGTTATTGGTAAAGCTATTTTTAGATATTGGCCGTTTAATAAAATTGGACCTATTCGGTTCCCTGCCCTTAATAATTTAGATTAATGGGTACGTGATGTTGTAGTGTTTTTATATCTTGAAGTTGTAGAAATGTTTAATCCAGAATTTCTTGCTACTGAAAATAATGATCCAAACGATGAAAATGATTTAATCCAATATTTACAAAAACAATCTCCAGAAGTTTTGCAAAGAGTAGCAAAATCAGCTAGTGAAGATATTCAAGAAATTATTAGACATAATGTACAAGGCCTTCTTGGAATGCTTCCTTCAGATCAATTTGATGTAAAAATAACATCTTCAAAAGACAACATTGCTAATTTATTATCTTCTGCAATGATGACAGGATATTTCTTAAGACAAATGGAGCAAAGAAAAGAGCTGGAACAAACTCTTAAAAATGATGAGAACATGTCTATTGAAGAATAATTGTTTTTAAAGATTTACTTCTTCAGGAATTATTCCTAGTTCAAACAACTTTTTATATAAACCCATCAAAAATTTATTATCCTCAGGAAGTTTGTCCCACTTTTGGGAATTAATTTCATTAATTAATTTTTGACAATCTTCTATTGTAAATTTTATAGGGGCCGAAAAATGAGCTGGAATTAAATATTCCATATCTTCAAAACACTTGATATTTTCTAACCATTTGAGTAAAACTTCTTTTGAACGCGGAAAAATTAATTTCTGTAAAACTGGTGCAATTTGAATCTTAGGAGTATCTTTACCCATTATTTCAACAAGAGAAGATTCCCAATCTTCGTCCCATAAAAAAGGATAAATGCCGAAATGAGATCTCCAATTCCTCAGATCTTTTTTGAATGAATACTTAAATATTTTTTTTAAAGGTGGAATATTTAATTTACCTGGTTTTAAAAAAGATGAAAACAAGACTAACCTTTTCCATCCTTTTTTTCTATGTTCCATGGAGTCAATCAAAGGTTCATCTCCTCTCTCTCTAGAATGAAAAAGAAGTGGAGTTGGATCAAAATCAAATATCTCAGGGGGAGTGGAGTCTATTCCAACTATTGCGTCTGTCACATGAAGAGTTTTCGTAGGATAATGGAAACAGCTTATCTCCTGATATCTTCCAAGTCCTAAATTAAGAGGGCCTAACGAAGACCATTTAAAGTAGTTTGCATGTGGAGTACCTTCCTCAAAGAGTATTCTTGATCTTTTTGATGGAATTCCTAAGAAATCTAGTGGTAGATTTATGGGGAAACTCCATTGTCCAGGACAAAGCCAAATTTCTGCATCTTTAAAAGTTCTTGAAAGAGCTGGTAGTCCGATTTTATGTTCTAGTCCAGAGGCACTAGGTAGAATTATTGTTTTTACTTTGCCATGAATCTCAATTAATTTTTCTAACTCATTTATTAATTCTTTTGTCGGAGGCAGTGGATTTATTAGCATCAATCCATTATCAACCTTTATTACCGTCATTCTTATTGGAACCGCAACATAATAAAGTCCCTGTATTTGTTCCAAGGACCATATTTGATCAGGAATTAATTCTTTTAAAATTGTTTTCTTTTTTCCATAAGGATATAAGGGGAATAATGGCCACCAATTCCACTTTTTATTTAAAGTTTCATCAACCACAATCATTTATACCCAGCAAATAATTTCTTTAACTTAAATATTCCGTATCTTGGAGCGAATAAAAAAGCAAATAAAAATATAAAAGTTTGTGCCAAGACAATTGATCCACCTGTTTCAAGATCAAACCAAAAACTAACATAGATTCCTATAAGGCTTGAGATGATTGCACTTAATACTGAAATTACTGTCATATTATCAAACTTATCCGTAAGTAAATATGCTGTAGCCCCTGGTGTAATCAACATTGCAACTACCAAAATAATTCCAACAGACTGCAACCCCACAACAGCTGCCAAAGATAAACATGTGAGGAGTAAATAATGAAGAAAAAATACATTAATCCCAACTGTTTTTGCATGCCTAGGGTCAAAACAATAAAGCATTAAATCTTTTCTGAAAATTGATAAAAGGATTACCACTAATAAAGAAATGAATATAGTTTGTTTGACATCTGAAAGTGATATTCCTAATGGACTACCAAAAAGAATAGAGTGCAGATCAATATTACTTTTAATCTTAGAAACCAATACTATTCCAAGAGCGAAAAATCCAGTAAATACCAACCCAATAACAGTATCTTCCTTAACTCTAGATTTCTGCTTAATAAACCCTATCAACGCTACAGAACCAACTCCGAAAATAAATGCCCCTAATGAGAAAGGAAGACCTAATGCATAAGCAACCACAACACCAGGCATTACCGAATGTGACACTGCATCTCCCATTAAAGCCCATCCTTTAAGAGTCAAATAACTTGATAGAAAACCACAAACAGCTGCAACTAATGAACTCATAAGAAGTGCTTTTCTCATAAAGTCATGAGTTAAAGGATCTGTGATGAATGAATCTAAAGTTAAAAAAGAACAGAGCTCCATATAAATTAAAATTTAGGATTCAGGTCCAAACAAGAAATCAGGTGAGATCCCTCCAAAAGTAGTTGTAATATTTTCAGGGGTAAACACTTCAGAAGTTTCACCATAAGCTACAACAGTTTTATTTATTAAAAGAACCAAATCACAAAATTCACGGACATGAATCATATCGTGCGTTGATAATAATATGGTTTTCCCCTCATTTTTAAATTGAATAAATAATTCCGAGATAAGTTTTTCAGTTCTTATATCAACACCTGCAAAAGGCTCATCAAGAAGAAGTATTGATGCTCTTTGCGCAATTGCTCTAGCTAAAAAAGTTCGTTTTCTCTGACCTCCCGATAAGTTTCCAATAGGTGTAGATAAATGATCAGTAAGATCAACTCTTTCAATAGCATCTTTAACCGCCTGAACATCAGACTCTCTAGGAGACCTAAAAATATTCATCGAACCATATCTTCCCATCATCACTACATCCCAAACACTTATTGGAAATTGACTATCAATTCCCTCATTTTGAGGTACATAAGCAATTGTCTGATCTTTTTGAGCAGATCTTACAGACTCTCCATTTATTCTAATTTTTCCCTTTGAAATATTTACAAAGCCAGTTAAAGCATTAAAGAAAGTTGTTTTACCAGCCCCGTTCATCCCTACTAACCCACAAATCTGGCCAGGTTTCAATCTTAAATTGGCATCATACAAAGCCACCTTGCCGTTGTAATCTACGCAAATATTCTCTGCCTCAATCCTAAAGTTTTGATAATTGATTGTTTCCATAATTCAAAAAAGTCCTTTTTTAATCAAATCCAAATTATGCTCAAGCATTTTTATATAGGAACTAGCAGGCCCACTATCATCAGATAGTGAATCAACAAAAAGATTTCCTCCAAAATTAGCCCCAGTTTCGTTTGCAACAACCATTTGAGATTCGTTACTTACAGTACTTTCGCAAAATACAGATGGAACATTTTTTTCTTTAACTAGTGAGATTGTTCTTGCCATTCTTTTGGGAGTAATTTGACTCTCAGCATTAACTGGCCACAAATAAACTTCCTCTAATCCATAATCATTTGTCAGATACGAAAAAGCACCTTCACAACTTACTAGATACCTCCTGTCTTTATTTAAGTTATTAATAAAAAGTGAGAATTCTTTATCTATTTTAGATAGTTTATCTTTATAAATTTTTCCATTTTCTTCAAATAATGTCCTTTTGGATGGCCTCAATTCTGATAAAGAATCCACGAGGATATCTACGTATAGGATCCCTCTTTTTGGAGAAATCCAGGCATGAGGATTGGGTTTCCCTTTATAAAAATCTTCACTGATAAAAATAGGATCCAAATCTTCCGCGACAGTAATTCTTTTAACTTTTAAATTAGAGACAAATTTTTCAGCCCATAATTCAAATCCAAATCCATTATCAATAAAAACAAACGCATTAGAGGCATTTACCAAATCGCTTGGAGTTGGTTGGTAGCCATGAACTTCAACTCCAGGTTTCGTTATTGATCTAACAATAAAATCATCTTTAGCGACATTACTAATTATATCCGCCAAAACAGTGAAACTTGCCAGTATTACTTCTTTACTTTCATTTTTATTTGATATTCTTTTACATGAGCCTGAAGCAATAGAAAGCAGAAGTATCAAACTTAAAAAAAAAATATTTTTTTTCATTTTTAACATCCATCCCAAGATTATGAATTAAAAGATAGTTTCATAAGTGGTTTTCTAAGATCAGAAATAAATCCCTTCCAATTTATTTTTTCTTTTTCAAAAGCTTCTTCAACAATTTTCTCAGAATTTTTCTTTATAAAATCCAAATCAGGTTCTTCTACTCCTTTTGTTATTGCCATAAAATCAGCCAAAGAACTTGATACTACTCTTGTTAAATAAGCAGCACTAACAGCCTGAAATGTTCCAGAGACAAGCCAATTTGGGCCATGTAACTTTGTTATACCAATTAGAGTCTGTCCACTCCATTCAATAACTCCCTGAGCAATTGCAGTCTTTAAAATCTCTTTGGATACTTTATCTAAAATTTCAGGAGACCAATTACATCCCCATATAGACTTAATTTCTTTAATCATTAAAGAATTTAATACTGTCATTGCCAAAACATCAATTGATGGGATAGGAGATAAGAAAACAGTTGTTGCGACAAGAATTTGATTTTTTCTTTGTAGACCTTTTAACTGCATTCTTCTTATACCTTCAATTTCAGATTGCCAGGCAGCATGAAGTTCTTTCAAGAGCCTTTTTTTTGTATTTTCAATATTTTTAGATGAACTTATGAAAAACTTTCTTAAAGAAAAAGGTATATTTGTTATTTCACTCTTGTTCACATCAAAAGTAATAATTTTGTTTGTAAAGTCACTTGAAATTTGAGACTTTAAGTCTTCTATCTGATTTTTGGCTTCTATTTGGTTGGAAGTTAAAGCCACCAGCCAGATTGGCATATTTTTAGGAAACTTTTCCAGCCACAAAAAATCATTTGCCGACAAAGGCAAGTTTATAAAATACAAGATTGCATCACTCTTCAAAGCTTCTTCTGGAATAACTTGAGAAGAATTGTATTTAGGTAGTTTTTCGTATAAATCAAAGTCAAACTTATCTGCTTTGAAATTACTTTTCAAAACAGATTGAAAACTTTGATAATCTTTTTGTCCAATACAACTTATTTTTTCTTTTTCACATCTATTAAGAATAGATTCAAGTGTTTTTTGTCTTTTTGAATTCTGTTTTTCTAATTCATTTGTTGCTTCAAGTTCTTCAAAAAAATTTAAATCTTCATTACATAGGTTTATCCAACCATCTAAATTACTTGGCTCATTAAATTTAGGCTTATCATTTTTCAAGTAAAAATATCCCCCCAAACACAACGCAAAAAATCCTATTGAGCCTCCTGCAAAATGAATTAAGTCACTTACAAACCATTCCCCAAAACCTAACAATAATAAAATAATAAGAAGATTTTTTTTTGGAAACTTTATGAAATCCTTTAAAAGGTTGTCTTTACTAATATCAAACACAATACTTTATTTTTCTAATTTTATTTTAATGCAAGTTGTGAATGAGAAAAGCAAAATTTCATAAGTCGTTAATCAAAAGATAAAAATTTAAGCC
Organism: uncultured Prochlorococcus sp.; assembly: GCA_902571335.1. GTDB lineage: Bacteria > Cyanobacteriota > Cyanobacteriia > PCC-6307 > Cyanobiaceae > Prochlorococcus_A. The sequence goes on from CACGBT010000006.1 coordinate 68,245, forward strand.
TTTTAAAAAGACTTATTGCATAACAAGATGCTAAGTTAATAGACTATTTAAATAACTTAAGAAACATTAAGATGTCTAATTCAAATTTCAGCAATAATCCTGGACAAGAAAATTACAGAGGTCGTTCTAACAATGAAAGATCTAATTTCAGAGATAGATCGGGCGGCAGAAGAGATGGAGGAGGATTCCGCATAAGATTGAGTGATAACGAAATGAAAGCTGTTAAATCAATACAAGAGACCTTTCAATTAAGATCTACCGTTGCAGTTCTGGGTTTCTCTGTTAGAACACTTAGCGAAATGATCAAAGATGAAAAATTGATTGAATCAATCAAAGAATATGCAAAAAATAATAAAAACTCTTCTCCGAGTAGACAATCACAAAATTCTTATGAAGAAAAGACAAAAACAGCACCTGACCCTTTTGCAAGACCTGTAAAAAGTACATCAAATGAAGAGATTCAATCTAGCGAAGTAGAAGAGGATGGCAAATAAAAAAAGAATTCTTTCGGGAGTTCAACCAACTGGTGATTTACATATTGGGAATTGGCTTGGGGCCATAAATAATTGGGTTACGCTTCAAGAGCAATATGAAACATTTCTATGTGTAGTTGATTTGCACGCAATAACAGCCTCATATAATCCTAAAGAATTATCTAAAAACACCATCTCTACAGCGGCTTTGTACGTCGCTTGTGGGATAGATCCAAATATATGTTCAATTTTTGTCCAAAGTCAGATTTCAGCGCATTCCGAACTTTGTTGGATATTAAATTGCATGACCCCAATAAATTGGATGGAAAGAATGATTCAATTTAAAGAAAAATCCATACAACAAGGTAATAATGTATCTATTGGATTATTTGACTATCCAATACTTATGGCTGCAGACATCCTTCTTTATGATGCTGACTTCGTACCAGTAGGTGAGGATCAAAAACAACATCTTGAACTTGCGAGAGATATTGCACAACAGAGAATTAATGCCAGATTTAGTAAGGATAAAAATATTTTAAAGATCCCTCAACCAATCATCATGAGGAATGGTTCAAAAATAATGAGTTTAATTGATGGTTCAAAAAAGATGAGCAAAAGTGATCCTAATGAGGGCAGTCGCATTAACTTATTAGATCCACCTGAAATAATCACAAAAAAAATTAAAAGAGCAAAAAGTGACAGTTCTATTGGAATTGAATTTAACAACCCTGAGAGACCAGAATCTAAAAATCTTTTGATGATTTATTCAATGTTATCTGGCAAAGAAATTTCTCAATGTGAAAATGAATTCTCAGAGACTGGATGGGGGACATTTAAAAAATTAATTACCGAACAACTTATTGAATCACTAGAACCTATTCAGAAAAAATATAAATTATTAATTAATGATCCCTATCAACTAAATAAAATTCTTAATGAAGGCAAGGAAAAAGCTGAAGATTTAGCGAATCAGACTTTAAAAAGAGTTAAATCAAAATTGGGATTTTTTGAAATGGAGAAATAAATTATGCCAATTATTACCTTGCCTGATGGTTCAAAAAAGGT
>CACGBT010000007.1 GCA_902571335.1 uncultured Prochlorococcus sp.
TAAATCAGCTCCTTTCCAGCCATATATCCTGTCTTTACCAGCTCTACCAAATAATTCATCATCTCCATCTTTTCCATAAAGTTTATTATCTCCAGCATTTCCAATAAGCGTATTGTCTAAAGAATTACCAGAACCATTGATATTGGATGAGCCTGTAAGAGTTAGATTTTCTACATTTGCAGATGCAGTAAATGTAACTGAGGAATAAATCAAATCAGTTCCTTCTCCAGATTTTTCTTTAACAAGATCACCTTTAGTATTTACGTAATAAGTATCATCACCTTTACCTCCTGTTAATACATCATCATCATCTGTGCCATAGAGAATATTATCCTGGGAATTTCCAGTAATGTTATTTTCTAGACGATTATCTTCACTTAAATTTGGGGTTGATCCCCAACCATTAGCAAGCATTTGATCAGCACCATAAAAAATATGAAGTGGTTTTCCATTAACTGAATCCAAATCCCAACCTTTTAGATCCTGATCAAAATCAGTCGCGAAAGCGAACATTCCCTTAAAATCAGTTCCTTTGCTTACATCCCATTCGCCAATATCTTGATTAAAAGAAGTCGCTCCAAAAAACATATAATCAAATCTTTTACCATTACTTACATCCCAATCGCCAATGTCTTGATTAAAACTTGTAAAGATAAACATTCCTTCAAAATCATCTCCATTACTTACATCCCAATCACTAATATCTTGATTAAAAGAAGTCGCTCCAAAAAACATACTGTCAAATTCAATTCCACTACTTACATCCCAACCGCCTATATCTTGATTAAAAGATCTTGCGTATGCAAACATTTCGCTGAAATCTGTTCCACTGCTTACATCCCAATCGCCAATATCATGATTGAATTCAGTCGCTCCTTCAAACATTGAATTAAAACTAGTTCCTTTGCTTACATCCCAGTCACTAATATCTTGATTGAATACAGAATTTCCATAACATAAGAACATCGCATGAAAGTTTGTCCCACTACTGACATCCCAATCGCCAATATCTTGATTAAACGCTGATGCTTCAGAAAAAATAAATGAAAAATCAGTTCCTTTGCTTACATCCCAATCGCTAATATCTTGATTAAATGATGTTGCATCTTCAAATATCCCTGAAAAATCATTTCCATTACTTACATCCCAGTTACCTATATCAGAATTAAAAGTTGCTTTATCTCTAAAAAGACTAGAAAAATCAGTTATCGCACTTACATCCCAATCATTAATTTCGCCATAAGTATTGGTTGCCGAAGACTCATCTGAAATCCATAAATCAACTGCAGTATCAAGTTCTGATCTACTTGTAAATCCGTATGAAGATGAACTCTCAGATAATGTTTCATTTCCACCTGATTCAGATGAAGAACCATTACTACTATCACTATTTGTAGTTTCTGCACTCCCACCTCCACTAAAATCAGAGATATTTGGTGTTGCTGACCACCCATTATCAAGCATTTGATCAGCACCATAAAAAATATTAAGTGGTTTTCCAATAATTGAATCCAAATCCCAATCTGTTAGATCCTGATCAAAATCAGTCGCGAAAGCAAACATTCCATCAAACTCATTTCCATTACTTACATCCCAGTTCCTAATATCTTGATTAAAAGAAGTCACTCCTATAAACATATAATCAAAATCTGTTCCATTACTTACATCCCAATCACTAATATCTTGATTAAAACTTGTTAGCCCGAAGACAGTTTCAAAATCAATTCCACTACTTACATCCCATTCGCCAATGTCTTGATTGAATTCAGTCGCTCCAAAAAACATTCCCTCAAAATCAGTTCCACTGCTTACATCCCAATCGCCAATATCTTGATCAAAATCAGTCGCGAAAGCGAACATTTCTTCAAAATCTTTTCCACTGCTTACATCCCAATCGCCAATGTCTTGATCAAATACATACGCTTCATGAAACATTTCATCAAAATCTGTTCCACTGCTTACATCCCAATCGCCAATATCTTGATTAAATACATACGCATTATGAAACATATATTCAAAATCTGTTCCACTGCTTACATCCCAGCTTCCAATATCTTGATTGAATGATGTTGCATCTTCAAACATCCCTGAAAAATCAGTTCCTTTACTTACATCCCAATCGCCAACATCTTGATTAAATGATGTTGCGTCTCTAAAAATCCCTGAAAAATCTGTTCCATTGCTTACATCCCAATCGCCAATATCTTGATTAAATTCTGATGCACCTGAAAACACACTTTCTAAATTAGTTCCACTACTTACATCCCAATCGCCAATATCTTGATTGAATGATGTTGCATCTGCAAACATACATTCAAAGCTTGATCCCTTACCTACATCCCATGAACCTAAATCTTGATTAAATTCTGATGTAATACTAAACATATATCCAAAATCAGTTCCTTTACTTACATCCCATTCACCAATATCTTGATTAAATATCTCAGCTCCCATAAACATATGACGAAAATCTGTTCCTTTACTTACATCCCATCCACCAATATCTTGATTAAATGCTTTTGCATCTGAGAACATTAATGAGAAATCAGTACCTTTACTTACATCCCAATCGCCAATGTCTTGATTAAATCCTTCTGAATCTTGAAACATTCTTCCAAAGTTTGTTCCACTACTTACATCCCAGTTACCTATATCAGAATTGAAAGTTGCTTTATCTCTAAAAAGACTAGAAAAATCTGTTATCGCGCTTACATCCCAGGTATTAATATCACCATAAGTATTGGTAGCCGAGGCTTCATCAGAAATCCACAAATCAACTGCAGTATTAAGTGCTGATCTACTTGTAAATTCATATCCTGTAGACATTATTAGTTAATACTTTAATTTCTATTTTAATAGGTGAAATTATATCATTTCCCCTCAAATCACTTTGTATCATTTGTTTTAAGTGTTAAATTATATAGTTTTTTCTAATTCTAGAACCTTAAAATCGTCTTCTTTTTGGAGGATTTATTAAAAGCTTCTGGTAATACCCATATGGAGTAATTTCTTTTTAATTTTGATCAACTGTCGATAAATTTTATTTAGATAATTACTAGAAGGCTCTACGTCTCAGGTACGATTCTGTCGACCCGACCATTTAAAACCAAATTTATAATTATGAGTTTCTCAGACTCTAGTTTTAATTCTCTTAATTATGGCGTTTTTGTTTTGCATCAAAATCCCTCAAAAGAAATATTGTTAGCAGAAACAGAATGCCTTTATGATTTGTCAAATGTTTTTGAGGAATTTTTGAGTAATCCATTTAATTCTAGAAGTTCTTCTTTGGTAAGTTCGCGATATTTTCCTGTTGGTACGTCTAACTTAATATTCATAATTCTTACACGCTTTAATTTTTTTACTCTGTAGCCTAAGTTCTCACACATTCTTCTAATCTGACGGTTAAGACCTTGAGTAAGGATGATTTTAAATTTTTTTGGCCCTAATTTTTCTACGAAACAATTTTTAGTTATTGTATCTAGGATTTTAACTCCATTACTCATGCCTCGAATAAAGTCTCTATTAATAGGTCGATTAACGCTTACGATGTATTCTTTTTCATGATTGTTTCTCGCTCTAAGTATTTTATTTACGATATCGCCATCGTTGGTTAAAAGAATTAATCCTTCACTAAGCTTATCCAATCTTCCAATAGGAAAAATTCTTTTAGGGTATTTAATGAAATCTATAATATTGTCAGGTTCTACTTTTCTATCAGTTGTACAAACAACTCCTACAGGTTTATTAAAAGCTAAGTATGTATTATTTTGTTTTATTATTTTTCTAATTATTTGGCCTTCAACTTTAACTTGATCATTTTCCTTGACCTTGGCTCCCAATTCTGGGATTTCACCATTGATGGTTACTTTTCCTTCTTCAATAAGAGAATCTGCTACTCTTCTAGAACAGAAACCTACTTCACTTAAATATTTATTAATCCTTGCCGACATTTTGAAAACTCACCTTTCTATATTATTTTAAATTTAATGGATTATATTTATAGCTAATATAATTTTTTATACTATCAAGATCAATTTTTCTAAATTTTCTAATTTTTAATAATTTTTTCTTAAAGAGATAACTAAAGACTTTTTTTAAAAAATCTATGAATAAATAAATAGTAGTAATATGAATTTTAATATAAATTTTCACTTCTCTTCTTTTTGAATCAATCAACTATTAAGATAATAATCTGGTCAAAGATTTAACTTTAATTATGCTTTTGAACTTTTGATTTTCTAGTTCCTCCGTAAGAATACTCGTTTTCTTTTGAAACAATAAGCCAACACTTTTTACAACAAAAAATCCAATCTTTGTAATTTATAGATCTTACCCTGTAATGAATACCATCTAATTTGCTGCATAAATCGCACTTCTTCATTTATTTAGTAAGTATTTGATCAAGATAGTTGGCATATAAAACATTATTCATTTGTTAGCTCAAAGGAATATAAGTTAACAACATTAGGATTTCTTTCTCATCATTTTTAGAAATTACATATTGAGAATTTTGTTGCTTAACCCATAATTTACATTCTCCAAATGAGGGATAATTTGGCTCTTTATCGGTTATCCAATCAGCTAATCTGTGAAATAATTCTTTTTTAAATTCTTTATTCAAAATAAAAAAAAGTATCAATGAATTTCAATTTTAAAAAAAAACTACGTCCTTAGTTGGTAAAAAGTAATTAAATTTACTTACTCAGTAATGAAATTCATCAATATAAATCAAAACCATAAATAATTCCTATAGATACTATTGCTGGAACGAGAAAGCTTTTTATTTAAAACAAACTCATTTGATCAGTTTCCTTTTTCTCTACATCTTCCACTAGCCAACCATCAGGTGACCAACCCAACATCATTGGAAGTAAACCTTTTAATTCATCAGTATCTTTAACCTGCTCTGTCCATTGCTCCTCATATCCCTTAGGGATAATTACAGGCATGCGGTTATGTAAAGGTTTAACTAATTCATTTGGTTCAGTTGTTAAAACGCAGCAACTCTCAAGTTCTGCTCCATCTGGTGAGGTCCACTTACTCCAAATTCCTCCCAACCAAAAAGTCTCATAATTCGCTTTTCGAACACGATATTTTTTTTCAAAAAAACCGCTCGCAGGTATTAGGCACCTTTTTTGTTTCCAACTTCCACTAAATAATTTTTTTTCTTCTACGGTTTCCGATCTGGCATTAAATGGCCTTGGTCTCTCTTTATCAAATGGGTCTCTCGCCCAAGAAGAAATAAAGCCCCATGTCATAAAAGTAGTTTTAATTCTTCCTTCGTTTTTAATTACTAGCACAGGATCATTAGGTCTTATTATATTTTGAGTCTCATATTTAGAATCAAGTCCACTTGGATAGTCTTGTTTCAAAACTGTTGGCAACTTCTCAAATTCAGTTTTCAGCTCAAATCTTCCGCACATTGATTTTTAAAATATTTTAAAAACTCACTTAAAAAACACAGTAAATTTACCTTATGTTAGATCTATTTTCAGTTTTCTCAAAAAAACATTATTTGATCGTAGAAAATTTAACATCTAAATAATTAAAAGAAAATATAGATATTCAAAAAGCTTCCTCAAATTTAATTTTAATATTTCAAAATTAAAACATGACAGATCCAATTCTTTATTTATCTATGTTACTAGGGCTTGGAGGAGTTTATGTATTAATCTCTTCCTTTCATGATGATGACGATGATGATGATGGAGAAAAATATATCTATAATCTCCAACATACTAATTTGGCTGGCTAGTTGATGTGTTTATAAAACATTAGGTTATAAGGGAAAGTTACTTTCGCAAACAAGATCCAATCGTATAAGAGATTTATAAGGTTAGAGGGAAATTATATTTGTTTTGTTGGAATATATTGAACTATTATATTCATTTTTAAATTTAGTTGTTGGTCCTCTATCCGTATATGTTTGTGCCTTAAACCGTACATTCTTATTAGTCGGTTAATGAGCATAACTAGTTAGAACTTAGTGGTAACAGAAATAAAGTAAATGCCTTCAACACCGATCAAATCTTGTAATAAATATGTGCTGAGTTACAAAGATTCATTAAATAAGACACATGAAGTTGGCTTCTACGCACGAGATGCATACGATTGCCTAATGCTTGCGAGAGAATTCAACTCTTACGTACATGACAACCCAGGATCTGTAATCAGAATCCAACAAAAATTTTAAGGGAATTAATTATGAATTTAAAAAGATCACCATTCGCAATTCAAGATAAAAATGCAAGAGATCTTGATAATACAAAAGATTATCCAACAATTGCAGATTTAATGAGAGAACAGAAAGCTCCACATGAGGACGGAAATACAGTGCACCATCGGAGAGATTTAGACTCTCTCGGTTAGTTTACGATAATTGCTATTTACTAATTTTTAAAAATCAAAGATCATGATTAATGCCATTTGCGATTCATTCATAAGGTAATATTTTTCTTCTTTAAGTTTTTTTAAGCTCAGAAGGCATATTTGCAATATCTTTTTTTATTGCATCAATGACATCTTTAAACTTTTTAGGTTCAGCTAAAAGCAATTTTATTAAATTGTATTGCCTTTCAATTTCTTGAGAATAAAATTTTTCCCGTAAAAAATGGGTATTACCATTTTATTTTAGATCAACCGTCAAACACTCAAAAGATTAACTATTAGTTGGAGGCTGCAGCAATTTCTTTATGAACGGAAAGAAATTCTTTATCCGTCAAAACTGGTGTAACTTCAATTTCTACGCCAAAATTATCGACCCAGATACTACTCCATTTCCAAATGTTCTGATGGTTTGAAGATTCAACTATTGCCCAACCATTAGCTCCCTCTGGATTTACTACTCTATTAAGAACTTTAAACCCATCAAATTCATCACCTTCGCATCCTCCTTCCACAAATCCCGCAAATGCTTCGGCCCCTTGCATATGACTTTCTTGATCTGGGAATTGCCAGTGTACGATGTAAGTTTGCATGAATAAAATTATTTATCTAATTATTAATTATCTAATTTAAAAATTAAATAAAAAGTCTTTAAACACTAATTAAAAAGGCTTAAGCCTGAAAAGCAAAATACCAAAAAAAAAGACTCTTACGAGCCTAGGTGATGGGGACTCCTATAATGACAAATTAAACAGAAACAAACAACCCCATCAATAGGTAATTTTAAATACTTACAAACACCATATGTAGTGCTAGGATTCTAAAAAGGCTGGGTGATGGGGATTATCCCGCTTTTGATTGGGGCGAAGCTAACGCCCTTTTTTTATTGAAAAATTTACTTTAATCAATAAAACCAAATCGAGTATTTAAGTATTTAAACCCTTTGAAAATAGTTAAAAGAAATTCTTCTATTATTAATGAAATTCTAATCTCTTATGGTTGTGTTTTTAAGCGATCAAGTAAGCCAATTATAAAAGGTTCTAGGGTTGTAAATCTATAGAAGAAGCAAGAAACGAATAAACAAAAAAGGTGGATAGGTACTTTACCTAAAATTTGACTTTATTAAAAATTAGTTGCTAGATAAGCTTCATAATGAAAGATTAACCATGCAAAAAGACATTTATTCGAATATTAAAGATTCAGATGCTATGGAGAGTTTTTTTGAATGTATAACTTCTTGAAGTATCAATAGTGAGGGAGTAGATTGCGCCACAGCATGTTATGTAAAACATTTTGAACCAAACAATATTGATTACCCTTTAAAATTTTCATAAGCAACGTTGATAGATAATTGTTATGTTTTATTGATGTTATTTCCACCTCCTCAAGTTATTTTTGGTCTATTGCTTTTATCTATAGCAGTAGTTTTAATTTGGGATATTAGATACAACCCTTTTGGAGAAGACGAAGATGGTATTTAATCTTCAACTAGGGAGCTGATTTGTTGGTGGTGCATGAAATCGCCTTTTCTTTCTTTTGAGTCTTTTGTAAGCAACTAAAGATCCTAGTAATAACAATGTAACAGCTATTGAATTAATCACATCAAATACCATTTATACATATAAAAACAAATATGTTCTAAATATCAATGATTAAAAATTATTTTTTTAAAAAGTACTTAATTATGCACTAATTTTTAATATTCAGCTGTAACAATAGATTTGCAAAACCACCAAGGAGAAATGCTTTTTTAACCATAAATAATTGCTATGCAATTAAGAATAAATCACTTTTTCTTATTTCTCATTTGATACTGCAAAATAGCTTTGAGGTGTTGAACTTCTTTTTCTAAACTATCAATTCTTTTTTCTAGTTCTTCATTAGTTGCCATATTTTTGAGAGATAAATTCCTTGATATTTATATTATTAAAAAAAGTAACTTGTTACCCATATCAAATTATAAATAAGTATTAGGGCCTATTGATGGGCATAATTTATCTAGATAAATTATGCAGAGTATAAATTTAGGGGGAATTTATGAGTGGAGATTATGAGACACTAGAAATAAATCAACCAAATATCACATATTTTCAGAAACGGACCGAAAATAATACAGAATGGTTAGATGAATTAATCAACCAAATTGAAAATATGAAAAACAATATATCCAAATCTGCTTAATGACAGAAAAAGAGTTGAAGGAATTAGAGAAATTTGCAAAAGAAAATGGATACAATGACGAGCTAAAAGATATATATTTAAGGGATGTTATTGACAGAAATAAAGAATACGAATGAGCTCAAATTTTCGACCAAACATTTTATTAGCTACAAACATTCTTTTAGTTATTGGTACTTTTGCAATTGCTTTAAAGATTACTCCAATAGCAAAGGTATATCAGGAAAAAAATTTATGTATTAAATATTTAAAACATCAAATAGATCGAGAAAAACTTATCAAAAGACTAAAAATAGTTAAACAAGCAAATCCATCTAGTATTTGTGATTCTGTCCTTAAAAGTTAAAAATGAAGATTAAGTCATTTACCCCCTTAATTGCAGTCTTTGGTACTTCATTTTTAATAACTATTACATTGCTTAAAAGTTTCCAAATTTATATGGGTATATCAATTTGTCTTTTAGCAATGCTTAAGCTTATGGATATCGAAGCTTTTGGAACAAGTTATAAGAAATATGATTTAATATCTTCTCAATTTGATAACTGGAAATATATTTATCCTTTTTGCGAATTATTAATTGGAATAAGTTTTCTTAATTCTTCTCCACCGCCTTTAATTATTGTTATCGCACTAGTATTAGGAATTTCTGGAATGATTTCAGTATTTAAGGCTGTTTATTTGGATAAATTAAAATTAAATTGTGCATGTATCGGTGGATATGCAAAAACTCCTTTGGGAGTTATTAGTTTTATCGAAAATCTTTTAATGGCAATTATGAGTTTCTTGATTTTGTTTAAATAGCAACTTTATAAATTTTCAATTATGGTTGATTTAAATATTCAAAAATAATGTATTAATTGTTATGGCTTCTAATAAAAAATCTAATAAAAAAAGATTTTTAAATACTCTAATTTTTTCTGGAATCCTTTTTACAAATATAATTAATCCAAATAAGAGTATTGCTTTAACTCAAGAAATTATAGATATTCCAAAAGTTGTTTCTTACAGATCAGAATCATGTGGTTGTTGCAAAAAATGGATCAATCATTTAAGAGATAATGGATTAGAAGTTGTTGATAATATTCTTGAAGATGTTTCAGTAATGAAAAACAAATATCAAATTCCCAATAATTTGAGATCATGTCACTCTGCTCAAATAGCTAACTATATAGTTGAAGGACATGTTCCGATTGAATCAATCAACAAACTTTTTAGAGAAAAACCAAATATCAATGGGATAGCTGTACCGGGCATGCCAATTGGCTCTCCAGGTATGGAAATGCATTCTCACGACTCACACTCTCATGATTATCAGAACTACAAAGTAGTTTCATTTAATAAAACTGGCAAAACAAAAATATTTGATAAAATTTCTCATTAATACAAATACTTAATTTAAAATAATGCATATTTTCCTTAGAAATCTAAAATTTTTTATTTTTTTATTTTCCTTATTTCTAAATTTCAATAGTTATTTACATGCACATATGAGGGGTACATTTCTTTCTAAAGAGGACGCCGAAAATAGATCTTTAGAACTTGGTTGCGAAGGAATACATAAGAACCAAGATAAATGGATGCCATGCAAAAACGAAAAAGAATTTCATATTTATTTGAGGAAATAAATGGGGAAATTAAAAACCGATAAAAGAAAAATTCACAGAAAAATAACGGTAATTTCAGCAATCCCTTTACTAATTACTATTTCATCTGGGACTATTTATAGTATTCTTCAGCCATTAGGGGTAGATGCTTTTTGGTTAATCAAATGGCATACAGGTAATTTTGGCATTATTAATTTGCAACCTTTCTACTCAATATTCCTTGGTATCGCATCAATAATCTCTATAATATCTGGCCTAAGACTATTACAAAAAAGAACTTAGATAAATTATAAGTAAGGCCAAAAATCTAATTAATTAATAATATTTGCTCCGCCACTGACTAAGAAAATTATCGCTCCTAGTGCCATAGTTGCCACACCCATATAAGGGTATTTCCTAATTCTTGATTTGGTAATAGGAAGCCATGAAATGTATCTATCAGATTTATCTAAATCAACTTTTTTTTGTCTAGGTGGCAATCCCAATTCCTCTCTTCTTTTAGCTTCGCCCATAATTTTAAACTTATTTACATACCAATATTAAAAATTATGTTCTGAACCTGCGAGTTAATTTTATTTAAAAAATAGGCCTTGTAATAAGGATAAATAATTTAAATTTATTTAGCCTTCTTTAAATACAGATTCTTTGTATTTGCCTGATCTGATGTAAATAACAAAATTAATATAGTTCCAACTAGAAATGAAAAAATCATTGTTAAACCAACAACTTCAACCATCTCACTAGGCAGATAATTTAGAAACATAATACATAGATCTCTTATTTTAAATTTAGCAATTGTATTTTTTATGTAAAGTAAGTATTGTTTCTTAAATTTCGAAAAGAGCTCATTGAGACTTCATATTCTTTACTTATCTCTATGTTCAGAATAAATCTTTACTTATTCCATAAAAATTTTCTTACTTAGCTATCCCAATTTTCTTAAGCAATTTCAGGTAAGGCAAGGCCCAATTACCAAAGGTAAAAGAAATTGTCGTATTTTTTGTAGTTGGGAATAATGTTTTAGAACGCATAGAGGCTAATTTAGAGAATTTCTTAATAGTCTCTGCTTCTAAATTATCCATATACAATTTTTTTTGAACACCTCGATCTTTCTTCTGTGGCAAATAATTTTCTATAAACCATAGGACCTGATCTAACTTTGATTTATTGGTTGAGTTATTAAATTGGTTATTTTTCTTTTTAAAAATGTTTATGTACCTATTTAATCCTAAATTAAATTTGCCATTTATATATTTTTAAATCAATAGTAAAAACATCAGAATAATTTTCTTTTAATAATTGAGAATCGGCAAAAGATATATATTTTATTTCTTAATAAAAAAAGAGGGATCAATCCCTCTCCTTTTGATCAGTTCCAAATAAGAATTTAAATTTTTTAGTCTTTCAATTTCATTCCTTTTTGTGTTTGCCTGATTCTTTCTTCAAAGACGGATCTTTTGTATGGAATTACTTCTCCATTTTTAGTTGCCAAAAGTTTAGCTATGTGAATCCTATTTGCTCTTTTGATTTTTTCTCTTATTTGTAAGAGGTTATTCATGGTCTTGTGCAGTTAATGAGAATCCCGTTCCCTATTCCCATGTCATGCGTCCAGAATTATAAACTTGGATGAACGTAAATGAACAATAACACCTCATAAAAAATAACGCGAGAGCAATTTTTACTAATTATTTTCTTAAGAAAAAGACTTTTTAAATTGGAAAAAAAATATTTTAATATTGAGTAGATTAAGATAAGAAAATAGTCTGAGAACCATCATTTTTATTCTGAATCACTATTTTTTTATTTGGGAATATATCTGTTAATATTTTCTTCAAATTTGAATTATCTGAATAAATTTCATTTTCCATATTTTTTGAATTAATTTTCCAATTTTCATCTACAAATAGTTCTTTATCTTCACTTTTTTTTATCTCAACTGATGTCTTATTTATAATCTTAAGTAACAATTCGGAATCATAATCTCTAAATTCTTCACGGCTCTCTTTGAAATTTTCAATCATTATTTAAAAATCTAATGTTTCTAAATCTTGCATTAGAAATCTCAAGAATACAAGGTATTAATTACCTAATAATTTCTTTTAAAATAAAAAATTCTGATGAAATTAAAATATTTTTTTTGTAAAAAATTTAATTTCAAAATAGTTAAAGAATGATATTTAAAAAGATTAATTAACCATTTAAACCATTTATTTACTTGTTAATTTGCAAATAAGAGATTCAGGAAAATGGCAAGAATAATTAACAAAAAAATTAGACTTTTAATATAGTTAAACTCAAGTATGATACTGCCATTTATCTTTATGGCTGCATCCTCATCTATTATTCTTTATGGTGTTTTATTTCTCCTAATAAAATAGCTTTCTAATTTAAGCAGCTAAGTTTTCCTCTGATTCAGACTTAATCATTGCAGCTTTTTTTAATAAACTAACTACTTCTTTTCTTCCAACCGCATTATGAGCTTGACGCATTATTTCAGCATATTTTTTATTTATGTTTTTCATAAATAGTTTTAATTTAATTCAAAATTACAGCACAATAAGATGGTGTCAATCGTAAATAAGTCTCATATATTATTTATTTGATTTTTTTTGCATAATAAAAATTTCTCATTTTTTATCCTTAAAGTTTTTAATTGATGATACAAAGATTCATAAATATCAAAATTAAGAACCATGATAATTAAGCAATATTAAAGGATTTGAAAACATAAAATAAACCTCCAATTAAGATCAAAATTGCAGCTCCATAAAAAAGAAAAGGGATAATTGGATATTTATATAATGTAGACCTAACTTTTTGTTGTATTGCTTTTTTATCAAGTTGAGGCAATTTTATATCTTCAGTTTTTTCTCTAGGCGGAATACCTAAATTTTTTCTTCTCTTTGCCTCTCCCATAATTAATACTGAGGAATTCCCATACATTTTAAATAATTATTATCTGCTAAATCTAAAATTTGATTCCATTCTTCATGAGATGTTTCCAAATTATTTTTAAAATCTTTTTCGAATTTAAGAATACATCTTTTTTCTATATTTTCTGGAGAATTATAGTTTCTTAAAAAAGTAAAACTCAAATAGGATAATGATGAAAAAATTATAATTACTTTAGCAATTCCATAACTATTCATATCTTAGATGATATTTCCTTATAAATAAATAAGTTACTTTTTGGTTTTATAATTAATTTAATCTATTTAAAACAATTATCAAATGATAAATTCGGTAAATTATAACCATTTGCCTATTCAGGATTTGGTTGTTTCAGGGTTAATAATCTTTATAATGTCGACGATTATTGCCAATATTTATGACCCATTATTAGCAATACTTTATGCATTTGGAAATATACTTAGTCTTACTTTTTTGAGTTGGTTATACCAAGAAACTTGGAGTGATCCAAGTAAATAAAAGCGATTAAGGAAAAAAGATTAATATAGATATATATATTTATTCTACTTTTGTATTTTTAACTTTGAAGAATACTTTAAATTTACAATGTATGTAGCAACAAGAGATAATATTAAGAAAAATAATAAGCTCTCTAAAGTAGATTGAGGCATAACCATAATTAGTACCAAAAATAATACATTTCTAGAAAAACGAATTCTGAAGAAAAATCAACCCTTTAATTATTTTTTATTTTCAAATTAATAAATCCCAATCCCAAAGAATGAATTTGCGATAAATAAAAAACTAAATAATGTTAAGAAAATTAATCCCATCCAACTTATTGTTTTTAGAAATAATCCATACCTATTTTTAATTGGTACTAATTTGCTATTTATAGTATCCATTGCCATCCAAGCAAATAAAGGTGCGGTTAGAAAACTTCCCGTCATTGCAGCAAATACAAAATCTTTTACCCCTATACCTCCAGACCTTGCAATAAGCAAAGCTATTAATGATGCAAAGATATGTACAATCATCCACAGTTGAAATCTATTTCGCTCTGCCTTGGAATCCATATGTCCAAAATCAGTTCCTCTTAATAAACCTTGAATAGCAGAAATACTTCTTGGATATGCATCTACACAAGTAATTGTGGTACTAAACATTGCGGCAAATGCTGCAGGTATAATGATCCATTTAGCCCAACTGCCAATGGATTTAGTGTAAAGGAGTATTAATTTTTGAGCAAAGGAGACTCCACTTCCTGAAAGCATTCCATCGCCCGTACCATACATTGTTATGGCTCCAAGAGTAAGGAAGAAAATAGCAGTAACAACAGTTATTACGTAACCGAGATTAAAATCAAATTCTGCTTCACTAATATTTGGTTTATAATTTGAATCTTTTGCTCGAGAAAACATCCATAAAGAAGGCCAAACACATAACTCTACTGGGCAAGGCATCCATCCCATTAGGGGGATCAAAAAAGCTAAATTTGTTAACTTCCATGGGCTGATTTCTGGTTCAAAAAAACTCATATTTAGAGAATCATTTATTGAACCTTTGAATAAAAGCGATAAAACTGCAAATAATGTTAAAAAAGTCAGGAGAGATACTAAAAATTTTGAAATCCTATCAAGGGCTTTATATTTACCAAGAATTAATATCATTCCAGAAACAATTAGGATTCCTATAGATAAATCCATGGCTGGAAAAGCTGAGAAAAAGGGAATATTAGTTAAAAGGACACCAGAGACAAAACTTACAGCCGCTATTGTGAAAGTACCTGTAATTAGACTAACTATTAGAAATAAAGGAAGATATAAAGAATTCCGCTCTTTGAAACCTTCTAATAATGATTTACCAGTAGATGCTGTAAATCTAGTCCCAACCAACAAGAATGGATATTTTAAAAGATTAGTAAGAAGGATTAGGCCAACTAATGAAAATCCAAACCTTGCACCAGCAGTAGTTGATGACAATAAATGTGAACCGCCAATAGCCGCTCCAGCTAGCAAAATTCCTGGACCTAAACTTTTTTGTATTCCTTTTGTTAATTTCATGTCTTTAATCAAATGATTTAATTTAATTTTTGAGCCCTTCTAAACTTATTTTTTAATACTCTTTTTTTAAACGCAACATCAGATAATGAGTGAAAAATAAAAAGAATAATTAGTAATCCTATTCGTACTTTCATAAGATATCTCCTTCAATTACGCTTTTATCAGATATTTATTTTGTATTCAACCTCTTTTCTCCATAAGATCCTCAAAAACCTATCTAAAACATCTAATTCCTTTTTATCAAAACTTTTTATTTCCTTTTTATTATGTTTTTGCATAACTTATTACTTAAGTATTTCAACTTTAAACTGAGCTAAAAAAAACACAATAAGCAAAACTTCTTAAAACTCAAGGTAGTTTGGATCGTTTTTAATTTGATATATATTTTTCTGCCCTTCTTAAGGCTTTTATTGCTCCTCTATAATCAAGATTTTTTAATTTTTCCTGACTTTTACGTTCCAACATTTTCACTATTTCATTTATCTTTATTTCATTAATTTTCAGTTTATGATCGAATATAAGATCAAATTTTGAGCAATACAAACTAGATAATTCTTTTCTATATTCTTGAATCATTTTTTCATCACACGATTTAGATTTCAATATTGCATTAGCTTTAATTTTATCGTCTAAAGCGCCTTTAAAATTTCCTCTTTTAAATTTATTTTCACTTGATCTAGTTAGCTTGATAAGATTTTCCAATATCAATCTCCCAGAATCTTCCATTTTTTTATGCTGACCTAATATCAATCCTAACAGCATTAAGAAAAAACGAATTCATTTTTAATAATCAAATAAATAACTAATTAGCCAATAACAAGTCCTTTTTCAAGAAGTAAATCGAAAACCTCCACACTTTTCGTTTTCCCAAATTGTGTGGGCTTATGTAAATCTAATATTTCAGCAAGGCACATTATCCAATAAGTATCTTTTTTTAAATTAAGACCTTCGCAAATATGAGAGGGAGCAGATTTAAAACATTCAAATTCTGTTGATATATTAATGTTCATGATTTGAGTTTCAAGTTCCAGACTTAAGAGTTCTATTTCTTGCTCAGAAAGGGATGAACCAAAAGAATATGATTCGATTAAAAGTTGGTAATTCATAAAAGAAATATTTTTTTAAGAAATCCAGCGAGTAATTTTTGTCCCCGCGTAAATATGTCCTGAAGCTTCAACTATAGGTTTTGTTTCAGGATCCAAAAAATATCACATAAAACATTTTCTAGTCCTTGAAAAAATACAGTCGCCCTTAGAGGATCATCTAATTATTTACCAATATAAAATATTTTAACTCCCATTTCTTTAAACATATTCTGCTGTTCTTTTGCATTCATGTATGATTCATACTGCTCATAGGTATTACTTAGTTGAAAATCTAAAATAGTCGTTTCAATAGTCATAAGAATAATTAAAGTTTTTTAATTCTAAATTTTTATCAAAAAAATTAGTCAAAAAAAATTAGTTTTTATTAAGCAAAGTGTTAACTAATTTTCATTTATGAGTTATAAATCAACTATAAAAAACGATTTTAATTTTGGACTCAAAAATTTCTCAGAGAGAACAATGGACTAGTAAGCTAGGATTCATTCTCGCAGCTGCAGGTAGTGCAGTAGGTCTAGGCAACCTTTGGGGTTTTGCTTATAGAGCATCTCAAGGTGGAGGGGCGGCGTTTGTACTTTTATATATACTGATTGTTTTAATTGTATGTCTTCCAGTATTTGTTGCTGAAATGGCTCTAGGGAGAAACGCAATGGCAAGCACATTGCTTGCTCCTGTAAAGCTGGCTGGGAAGAATTGGTATCCATTAGGAATTCTTTTCTTCATTGCTCCTCTAGGAATAGCATCTTATTATTCAGTGATAATGGGATGGACTGCAGATACGTTGTTCCATTCTTTATTTTTTGGATTACCAAAGAATTTAACTGAAGCAGAAACCTTCTTTGGCTCGATTAGTAGTGGCAGCAGTGTTTTGTTGGGGCACCTATTAAGCCTTGTACTTACAGCAATAATAGTTTCATCAGGTATAAAAAAAGGTATAGAAAAGGTTACTAGATATTTCATGCCAATCCTTTTCATAATTATTGTAATTCTTGCTATTTGGGCTACTTCACTTTCAGGTGCATGGGAAGGATATAAAACATTTCTACTTAAGTTTGATTTTAATGAATTGAGAAATCCTCAAACAATAAGAAACGCTTTTACACAAGCATTCTTTTCATTAAGCTTAGGGATTGGAATTATGGTTACCTACGCATCTTATTTAAATAAAAAAAGTAATCTTCCAAAACTAAGTGTTGGAGTCGCATCATTAGATACTTTGGTTGGACTAATGGCTGGATTTATAACTTTCCCCATAGTTTTAACATTCGGTTTAAGTGACGCTATTTCTGAGTCCACTGTTGGTGCTTTATTTATCTCAATTCCAACAGGTCTAGGTTCATATGGTGCAGCAGGGAGAATTGTAGCCGTTGCATTTTTTGCTCTAGCTTATATCGCAGCCATAACTTCATCTGTTTCATTATTAGAGGTTCCAGTTTCCTCTTTAATGGATAAATTCGGCTTTAAAAGAGAAAAATCGGTTTGGTTGATAACTCTTTTCCTATTCTTAGCAGGCATCCCTTCTGCATTAAATTTAAATATTCTTGGAACAGTTGATTCGATTTTTGGTGGCGTATTACTAATCTTTGGTGGATTCTTGGTTACTTTCTTTATGGGATGGGTAGTCCCTGGAAAATTTAATGAAGAACTTAGTGATTCAAAAGTTGGAATCAAAACGACACGTTATTTGAAATTCATGACAAGATGGGTTGCGCCCCCAATTATTGGTTTTGGACTATTTATTAGTGTGTTTGATTTGCTGAAAGGCTGGGTAAGTTAAAAATATATTAAAAATAATAATTTATAAAATTGAATAAATTTACTGCGATATAGTGCGAAAATAGGGAGAGGGGTAGAAGTCAATAATTAAGTACTTGCAATTGTTATTAATTAAAAAATTGATATAAAGGCTAAGTGGTTTGTTTTATTTTTAAAGTTTAAATATTTTTCTCAAAAAAATGTTTTACTGCAGAACTTTTTTTTAAAGAAATATTAAATTTTAACTCCTATTTAATCTCAAATGTATCGGCAAAAACCATTGCTAATAGAATCTATATAAAATAAATTTAGTTTTTAATTTAAATAAATTAGAAAGACTACAAGAATAGATAAGAAATTTGATGTCAACCAAATCTGATTCATTAAAAGGAAAACTTACTGAAAATTTTTCTGAATTTTCTCAACTTTCTGACTATTCTTTTATGAATTCTCTCAAAGCAGATCCTCAATCAACAAAAGATGGAAATGATCATAAACCGCGTTCAGTATATTCGGGTCATTACGTACCAGTTGTTCCAACTGCTATACCAGAAGCAGAATATATTTCCCATAGCAACAAACTTTTTAAAGAACTAAGACTAAGCTCAGATCTTACAAGAGACCAGAATTTTTGTCGTTTTTTCTCAGGTGATATTTCTGTTGCTAATTATCCAATGAGTCCTGTTGGTTGGGCAACAGGTTATGCATTATCAATTTATGGGACTGAATATACCCAGCAATGTCCCTTTGGCACTGGCAATGGTTATGGCGATGGAAGAGCAATTTCTGTTTTTGAAGGTTTATTCAATGGGAAAAGAATGGAGATGCAACTCAAAGGGGGAGGTCCAACTCCCTACTGTCGTGGAGCCGATGGTAGAGCTGTCTTAAGGTCTAGCGTACGAGAATTTCTCGCACAGGAATTAATGGATGCTTTGGGAATCCCTACCTCAAGATCTTTAACACTTTATGTCTCACGTTCAGAAATAGTTAGAAGACCGTGGTATACCAAAAGGTCAAGGTATTTTGAACCTGACATCATGATCGATAATCCAGCGGCGATTACTACGAGAGTCGCTCCATCTTTTTTACGTGTAGGTCAGATTGAACTTTTTGCGAGACGAGTTCGGGATAATGCGCATGCTGAGGCCCTTAATGAACTAAAGATGATAGTTAAACATCTTATTGATAGAAATTATAAAGATGAAATTGAATATGAGATTTCAATTGAAAGTAAGGTAATAAAACTTGCATCTTTATACAGATCAAGACTCATATCACTTATAGCCAACTGGATGCGAGTTGGTTATTGCCAGGGGAACTTCAATAGTGATAATTGTGCTGCTGGAGGTTATACCTTGGATTATGGCCCCTTTGGATTCTGTGAATTATTTGATCCAAGATTTCAACCATGGACAGGTGGAGGTGAACATTTCTCATTTTTCAACCAACCTTCTGCTGCGGCAATCAATTTTAAAACATTCTGTTCCTCTCTTAGTCCGTTACTTTCAGGAAACAAAAAAGATCAAGAAAAGTTAGATCAAATCGAAAAGGATTTTTCAGAATTGATGAACAAAGAGTTGAAGAAAATGTGGGCCAACAAGCTTGGTTTAGAACATTACAACGAAACTCTAATAAATGATTTTTTTAATCTCATGGTCATTTCAAAAGCAGACTATACAATTTTGTTCCGTAAACTCTCTGAAATACCTGATAACTTAGATTATTTAAAAGACAGTTTCTATTTTCCAATTAATGATGAGCTCAATAATAGATGGGAGGTATGGCTTGAAAACTGGAAATCAATCTTGAAGAAAGAGGGAAATATTAAAGCAAAATCGGCATCAATGAAATCCCTTAATCCAGTCTATACTTGGCGCGAATGGATGGTCGTTCCAGCATATGAAGAAGCTGAAAAAGGAAATTACAAAAAAATAAAAGAGTTACAGGACGTTTTCAGTAACCCATATATAGAACAACCCTCAGAAATAGATCAAAAATATAATCGACTAAAGCCAAGCCAGTATTTTAACTATGGAGGAATATCTCACTACAGCTGTTCTTCATAAAAGTTCAATCCTCATGCAGATTGAACAAATTACAGAAAAATATTATTTATTTATGGCCGTAGGCATTCCAACTACTGATACAACACCCACATGAAGTATGGCCGGCTTCTTCCCAACATTTTTAACAAAGTGGGGGCCCCCATTGTTACTCTCTATAAATGCATCACCTGCTTTAAAGAAATTAATTTCTTCACCCCTAACATGCTTTAATCTTCCTCTAGTGACATGAATCAACATTGGGGCAGGATGAGTATGAATTGGAGTTTTCAAGCCAACTGGAATCTTTACTTTTAAGAGTCTTAATTCAGGCTTACCCTCGAGATAATTAAAATTTTTACCACTAAGTCCTTTTGAACTTTGAATAAGGGGTATAACTTCAATCTTTTCTTCAGCAAGAGATGGGTATGGTAAAGCTAAAGTCCCAATAAAAAGGAAGCAAAATGGAATAAATTTTTTTAATTTCACTAGATATTTGATTTTCACTAATAATAGTTAGTTTAAAAAAATAAAAAACTAATTTATTTTTTATATAACTTTTCTAATTGCTTAATTTCCTCTCTTAAATCCTTACCTCTCTTATTTAATTTATTATTCTTAATAACTATTGGGATAATCCACCAAGCTTGAAGACCTAAAAAGATAAATACTAGAATCAATAATTCAAAAGTTCCAGGCTGCATTTAATAAATTAACCTTCTTTGTTAATACCAATATTCTAAAAGCTATTAAATATTAATGAGATTTGCAATATTTCTAGGCTGCTGCTATTTCAATATGAAGTTCAATACCTTTTGATATTATTGCTTCTTTAAAGTCAATAAGTTGGCCAATAATTTTTTGCTTCTCCTGTTCGGTTTTATAGACATCCTCTACAACCTCCTGTATCGCAAGTTTTACTTTTTGTAGTTTGATTTCTAAATCTTCCCTATAATTCATAAGCTCAACTAAATTATCTTTTTTTATTAAAAAGCAAAATAATTACTAGTAAATAAGTACATTACCCTAAAAAGATTGACAGCAAAACAAAAAGACTATAATTTATAATACAAATGTACTAATATTCAAATAGCCTATTAAGGTGAATGCATGAAGCCTAATTACTCATTTGGTTGTAGCAGTAGCATGCCAAACGGATGTCTACTAAATCCCGAAGGCAGCAGGATGATCTTTTTCGAAGAATGCAAAAATTCTCCTAAACCTAATTTAAAAATTCATACTCATCTTTTCTACACAAATCACCTTGGAGAACCAGGAGGTTACAAATCCTCTGAAAAACTCAAAATTGATTCGGCCTAGGAAAAGTGGCACGAACTTCACCAAAAAGGGTGGACAGAAGTATCGCACAATTACGGATAAGGGATCCCTCCAATAAAAAGCATTTTTATTTATTTGAACATTTTCAATCCTATTCATGGATAACTATAAATTAAATCAGGGTTTGAAAACAATGTAATCGTAAATACCAACAGCTTTTTCATTAATTGATTATAAATTAAAAACACGAGTTGACCGGTTCCGATTTGTTGACTCTGAGGTTTTAACCGTTGACTCCTCATCAACTTCTAGTTTTGACTCGCTAGATTCAAGATTCAAAAACGGTGTTTATATAATTTAAATCATGAAAAAAATAGCAAAGAAATACGCCGATCTTATAGCCCAGGCTAATAATTCAACGGGCAGAAAAGAAGCTTTGTCATTAATTAAACAAGCAACAAAATTAAAAACTAAACTTGATCAATACGAAATGATGTAGTTTCTTAACGATCGATTGGCGATTCAAGATGAGGTATAATTAGCTCCTTTTTTATCTTGCTATACAAATACTAAGAGATTATTTAACTACTTCTGTTTCAATAAAATTTATGGAATTAACTGAACTAATTAAGGATTACGTTGCTACAGAATTATTATCAAATATTGAAATTGATTTTCTTGAAGGAGAATTATGGGAAACCACTCAACATATTGCAGAAATAAATACAGTTATCAAAGCTCCAAAAAATATATGCAAGAAATTGGGACTAGATGAAAAATCTTGCTGGCAATTATGTTGTGCAGCCGTTCTTGACTCCTCAAGACCATTAAAAAATGGACAAAATAGAGTAGATGCTTTTAAAAAATTAATTAATCGATATGAAATTAGCTACATATAAACTAAAGACTCAATGATTCGTTTACTTATTGCATCAATTCTTTTTTTTACCCCACTAGGAGGTTTTGCTGATGAAAAGCAAAGAGAAATTGAGAATGAAGCTATAAATCTTGTTATTAAAAAATATGGAAAAGGCTTAGAAAATAGATTAAAAGGAACGGGAGTAACTCCCAGTTATCGAAGTTGGTATGAAAATGATTGTTTTGTAAGTATTGCAGCAGGTACATACCAAGAAGATACTTGGTCGGCAATGAAGTGGTTTAGCGTTAATGTCTGTTCGGAATCAGCTGAAATAATGGAAAGTGAATGAAGGAAATAAAACGCCTATTAGTTTTGCAGCATTTAGAAATAGAGGGGCCTGGTCTTTTTGAACAATTTGCTAAAGAAAGAGATTTAAAAATAGAAATTATTCGTTTAGATAATAAAAATGCTCTGCCGCAAACAAAAAAAGGTGACTTAATCTTAATTATGGGTGGACCAATGGGTGTTAAAGATATTGGAAGCGGAAAATATCCATGGCTTAAGTTAGAAAGAGATTTTATAAAAAAAGAATTAGAAAATGAGAGACCTATAGTCGGTGTTTGCTTAGGTGCTCAGTTGCTTGCGAGTGCTGCTGGGGGAGATGTAGAAATTCTTAAATATGGATCACCTCCAAAAGCATTACCAGAAATTGGATGGTCTCAAATTTTTATAGACAAATCGAATAAAGACTTTAAAGCACTGTTTGAAGAACCTTTTCATGTACTGCATTGGCATGGAGATAGGATTTTATTACCTAATAAAGCAGTACTCATTGCTAGTAGTGCACGTTGTAAGGAACAGTTTTTTAGGATTGGTAATTTTGCTTACGGATTACAATTCCATATAGAAACGACGGGTAGAATGATAAATAACTGGATTAAAGAAGATAAAGAGTTTGTCCTTAAAGGATTAGGCTTAAATGGTCAGGAAATTTTAAAAGAAGAGAATAAAAAATATATTGATAAAACATTTTCAAAAAGAAAGCTTCTAATAAGTAAATTATTTGAATTATTAGATAATTAAAAAGGGCATAATCCAGTAAAAAAGGGCTTGATAAAGCCCTGAAAAAATTTAAAAAGGATTTTTATTAGAAAATACCTGGAAGAATTTGACCAGTAAAATAGTAGGCTCCTACAAGAGAAAACATTCCAAGCATTGCTGCTTTACCATTAAGCTTTTCAGCTTTTTCGGTCATAATTTTTTTTGCGAATTCCATAATAAAGTGAAATAAATTATATCTAAAAACTAATTATTCAAATTTCAGAATGATGTAGTTTTTTCTACCAAATTGATATCTTTCTAAGGATTTAAAAATAAATACTCGACCAACAAATTGAACTCTCAATAGTTTTCGAGTCAATCTGTAGAGTGTAGCAAGCCTAAAAAACAACTATTTAAATATATATGCCACGATTATGTTACATATATGTAGCAAATATCTTGAAAATAACTTATTTTTTGCTTAATACTTTACATTTGTTAATAGTAGTGTTACATTAATTAACAATTACACAACTTTAATGGCTAATTCAAACGTTACTACTGAATCAGGTGGCAGGCAGAATATGTTTCCTACTGAGACACGTCCTTACATAGATGAGTCTGTTTCTTACGACAGCTACCCACAAAATGCAGAAAAAGTTAACGGTCGTTGGGCAATGATTGGCCTTGTTGCGTTATTAGGTGCTTACGTTTCAACCGGACAAATTATTCCTGGCATTTTTTAATGAGTGCACTTTCAGGTTTCTTAGCCGTAATTGTATTCTTTACAGCCATCCTCGTTGCTTATTTAACCAAGCAATTTCAAAACGAAAATTTAAACTATTCATCTTCTAATCAAATGAAAAACACAAACACAAAAGCCAAAACAATCGAAAAAGAAAAAGTTGTTGCTGAAACTCTTAACGGCAGATTCGCAATGCTTGGATTAATTGCTGCTGTTGGAGCATACCTAACAACAGGTCAAATAATTCCTGGTTTTGTTTAAAAACCTACTATTTAACATTTCTACAAATCAGAAAAATGGAAAATTCAAAAACAACTTATTGGCAAAACGCCGAGAGAACTAATGGAAGAATGGCAATGATGGGCTTATTTGCATTAGTTGTAAATTATGGCTTATTCGGATGGATAATCCCAGGGATTTTTTAAAATGAATTTAGGCTTACTTTTTCTTAAAGTAAATACTTTGGGAGTTATAACTCTTTCTGAACTTGATTGGATAACTAACCATCAATCTGAATTTTCAAGGTTAGATATGGCTTTAGTTATTAAGATCGGCCGTCTTATGGATTCTGGAGTAGTGGAAATTGATAATAGATTGCCTGTTTAATTTTTAAAAAATGATCGTCATGAGTGTTTGTCAATAGGGATACTGACAAACACTTTTTTATGAGAAAAAATATTTGTAAAAAAAAAAAAAGAGATTGTTTCTTAGCTAAAAACAATCTCTCAATTACCTAATTCTTACGTGAAAATTTCAAGTAAGCTTTCAGATCTTAACTGATTAGTTTTTATAGTAAATCCGTAAAAATACTTTTGTAATTTATCTTTTTAAACCACCTCTTTTTATCCAAAGGAACCATGTAACCCAAATAGGAGGGAGGAATCTTATTAAAAAAGAAATTTTATACATATAAAATGGGGCATTTTCACTTTGAAATAAATTCATCAAAAAGGAAGATATAGTTACCCAAAGTAAAATTATTAATATATTTGCTCCCAACAAAGCGAACTTATTTTGTTTGAATATTTTTGGCATAAGTTTATTTTTTTATATTCTTAATTTTAAATAACCTTGGGAAGTAAATTATACATTTTCAAAAAAACTTTAAATTTAAAATCCATATCCAAATAAAAAAAATACTAAATTTTAATCCCTCTCCAAATAATATTCCGAAAGTAATAGGAGGCGAAAATATTAAAAAAAGAATAGAGAATAAACTAAATAAAGCAAATGCTCCTCTTAAAAAATAATTCTTTCTTTTTGTTCTTCTTAAATTTTTTAAGGTATTCCACTCCCATTGAATAAGCCTGTAGAACTTTTCTGACAATAAAAATAAATACTTCATTAATATTATTAATTTCTATCGGCTTTTCTTATTTATAAAATTAATTTCACCTGTTAGCAATAAACCTTATCCCCTTCTTCAGAAAGATAGTAAATTTTATTTTCTGAACTTACGAAGAAAGTTAATCCCTTATATTGTGATCTTTTAAATTTATCTAATCTAAGTTTGTGTAAATCCCAATTATCAGTACTTATGTCAGGATTAAATTCTTGTTCTTTTAAAAAAGGTACATAAGTTGGACTAATTATTGTTTTTTGGACTAACCCTCTATTTCGTTTTGAATAAAAAAGTAATGAAAATAAAAGTACAAAAAAAAGAATTAATAATATATTTGTCATTGTCAATTTTTCTAATTTGAAAAAACTTTATTTGGAGAATCAAGAACTTTTCACAATAAATTTCTTAGTAAGTAAAAAATCCTATTTTTATATTCTTGTATTTTTGAATACTTATCAAGGGGTTACCTAAATCAGATTATAAAATGAGTCGCATTTCAACATGACTCAAAATTCCATGAATACTCCTTATGCAAAAAGAGTAGCTGAAAAATTTAGAGAGGCTCAAAACTATTTAAAAACTAATGGTTTTAGTAGATCAACTAAACATTTACTAGAAGATATTGAAAATTCTGTTGAAAAATAATGCCAATACCTCCTCACTTACCACAACTACAATATGGCTACGATGATGGCTTTACAACCATTGTTTTTGGATTAATAGGCAGTTGCTTAGGATGTATTTTAATTTTATTAATTTCATTTTTTGAATTTAAATTCAAAAAGCAAAATAGTAAGCCTTAAGAGACTTACTAAACGTTAAATAAGAACTCCATTACATCACCTTCGTTAACAATATATTCCTTACCTTCACTTCTTAAAAGACCTTTAGTTTTTGCATTGGCAATTGAACCTGAATCAATTAAATTTTGATACGAAATAGTCTGAGCTCTTATAAATCCTTTTTCAAAATCAGTATGAATTACTCCTGCTGCCTGTGGCGCAGTCATCCCATCTTTTATTGTCCAAGCTTTTGTCTCCTTTTCTCCGGTAGTGAAATAAGTTTTTAATCCCAATAATTTATATGTTGATCTAATTAATGAACTTAATCCCCCTTCTTCTACTCCTAAGCCAATAAGGTAGTCTTTTTTATCTTGTAGTTCTAACTCTATTAATTCAGATTCGACTTGCGCTGATATTTTTATACATTCTGTATTTTCATTGCTTGCAAAACTCTGAACTGTTGATGAAAAATCATTACCTTCAGCTAAATCATTTTCATTCAAATTAGTTGCGTAAATAATTGGTTTAGCAGTAAGGAATCCTAATTGCTTAATTATTAAATTTTCTTCTTCATTCAAAGATATTGATCTAACTGAAAGGCCTTTCTCTAGCTCTTCTTCAATTTTTTCTAGTAAGGTATCTTCTTTAGCTGCCTCTTTACTAGTTCTAACCTGTTTTTTAATTCTTTCTCTTCTTTTTTGGAGTTGAGATAAATCAGCTAAATTCAATTCCAGATTAATTATCTCAATGTCATCCAGGGGATCTACCTTTCCAGAAACATGAATTACATCACTATCTTCAAAGCACCTTACAACATGAACTATTGCATCAACCTCCCTAATATTTGATAAGAATTTATTTCCCAAACCTTCGCCTTTACTAGCTCCTTTTACTAGTCCTGCGATATCAACAAATTCAATTTTTGTTGGGATAATATTTTGGCTAGAACTTAAATTACCTAACTCTTGCAACCTTTGATCTGGGACTGAAACTATGCCTTTATTAGGTTCTATAGTACAAAAGGGAAAATTAGCCGCTTGGGCCTTAGCATTTTCTACAAGTGCATTAAATAGAGTTGATTTTCCAACATTTGGTAATCCAATAATACCTGCTTTTAACATTTGAAAAAACTTATGGAAAAATTATCAAGAAAACATCTTCTAGTAATATAGTATTTACTTAACCAATCTTGGATAAGTTAATTATAATCGTCTTGATTATTTATTTAGTTCCTAAATATTCTCTACTTCTGCTTTTAAAAAGAAATGTTTGATTTAATAAAAAAAAATATAAATCTAAGAAGTGGAATTATATTGCTTTCTCTAGCTATATTTTTCGTTTTCATAACCAATTCCTTCAAGAAAAATAAGTCAAAAGATATTTCTGATTTTGTAGTTCAAGTCGAAAAAGGTATCCTCTCAGATTCAATTAATACTAGTGGTGAAGTAAAAGCAATAAGGACAAGCAATATTGGGCCCCGGAAGCAAGGCGTAATAAAAGAAATCAAAGTAGATGAGGGAGATCTTGTAAAAAAAGATCAGGTTTTAGCTTCTCTTGATGATGAAGATTTTATCTATAAAATTGAAGAACTTGAATTAAATGTAGAAAAACAAAAATCTGAATTTTTAAGAAGGGAATATTTATATCAAGAAGGTGCAGTAAGTAAAGAAGACTATGAAAGTTATAAAAATAATTACAACATTAGTAGCGCAAAACTTAATGATGCAAAAGCTGAAAAAAGTTTCTATCTAATTAAAGCTCCTTATGAAGGAAAGATAACTGCAAAATATGCTGAGATAGGATCTTATGTCACACCAAGTACAAACTTAAGTTCAGACCCTAAAACCAAAAACTTTATTTTTGAACTATCAGAGGGCCTAGAAATTGTTGCTAAAGTTCCTGAGAGTGACATTGGCAGAATAAACATAGGTCAAGAAGCCTTAGTAAGAATTGAGGCTTATCCCTCAAAAAAATATAGTGCCATAGTTAAAAGAATAGCTACAAGAGCTGTAAAAGATAATAATGTAACCTCATTCGAAGTAACTTTAAATTTTAAAGATATTTCTGAAGAAATTAAAATTGGAATGACTGCAGATCTTGAATTTAGAGTCGAAGGTAATGAAGAAAAAATCTTAGTACCAACAGTTTCTATTGTCACTGAAAAAGGTGAAAAAGGAATTTTGAAAGTTGATCAAAACAATTCTCCCAAATTTGAAAAAATCGAAATTGGTATTAGTAGTGGAAATAAAACTTCAGTAATTGATGGATTAGAACCTGGAGAGCAAATCTTTATTGATATTCCACCTTGGGCTAAGAAGAGAAAATGAGTTTAAAATCTGAAAACTCTAAAAAACCAATTTTACTTTTAGTCGATGGCCACTCACTTGCTTTTAGAAGCTTCTATGCATTTAGCAAAGGGATTGATGGAGGTTTAACTACCAAAGAGGGATTTCCAACAAGTGTCACTTATGGATTTCTAAAAAGCCTTCTGGATAATTGTAAAAATATTAGTCCTGAGGGTGTTTGTATTACGTTTGATACCGAAAAACCTACTTTCAGACATGAATTAGATCCAAATTATAAGGCCAATAGAGATGTAGCACCAGATGTTTTTTTTCAGGATATTGAACAACTAGAAATCATTTTAGAAGAAAGCCTTAATTTACCAATTTTTAAATCTCCAGGATACGAAGCAGATGATCTCCTAGGCACAATTGCAAATGATGCTGCTTCTAAAGGATGGTGCGTGAATATTCTTTCTGGAGATAGGGACTTATTTCAATTAGTAGATGATCAAAAAGATATTTATGTACTTTATATGGGTGGTGGTCCATATGCGAAAAGTGGAAATCCAACTCTTATGAATGAAAATGGAGTAAAAGAAAAATTAGGTGTTGCTCCAGAAAGAGTAGTTGATCTCAAAGCCCTAACTGGTGATAGTTCTGATAATATTCCAGGTATTAAAGGAGTAGGGCCAAAAACTGCAATTAATCTACTAAAAGAGAACGATACGCTTGATGGAATCTATCAGGCTTTGGACAAGATTCTGCTGAACAACGATAAGAAATATAAAGGATTCATCAAAGGTTCAGTTATAGAAAAGCTCAGAAACGATAAACATAATGCTTTTCTTTCCAGGGATTTAGCAAAAATAAATACTGAGGTGCCTTTAATTTTAAGTAACGGTTATGAATTAAAGAATATAAATCAAGAACTACTTTCAGAGTCACTGAAAAAATTAGAACTATCAACACTACTTAGACAAATTGATATTTTCAATTCAACTTTCAGCAAAGGTGGTTTTGACAAAAATAATGTAGCTAAAGAGGAGGAGAAGGCACCAAAAGTCCCAGGCAATAATGAATTAGAAAATAGTGAAAATAAAATCCCTAAAATCAACGTAACTGTTGTAAATGATTTCGAATTACTTGATAAATTAATTCAAAGATTAGACAAGACTAATCAAATAGTTTCTTTAGATACAGAGACCAATAGTTTGAATCCAATCGATGCGGAACTTGTTGGGATAGGGTTATGTCTTGGAGAAGAAAATGATGATTTATTTTATATACCTCTTGGTCATCAAACAAAAAAGGAGTCCCCCAATCAATTATCAATTGAAGATGTTTTCTCAAAGCTAAGAAATTGGATAGAAGATCCAAAAAAAGAAAAGGCACTCCAAAATTCTAAATTTGATAGGCAAATATTTTTTAATCATGGACTTGATCTTAAAGGCGTAACCTTTGACACCTTGTTAGCAGACTACCTTCTTAATAATCAGGAGAAACATGGGTTAAGTGAAATTAGTTTTAGATTATTTGGATTTAAGCCTCCTTCATTTAAGGAGACAGTTGGAAAAAATAAAGACTTTTCATTTGTTGCTATTGATGAAGCAAGTATTTACTGCGGTTATGATGTTTTTCTAACTTTTAAAATTATAAAAATTTTTAAAGAAAGTTTTTCAAAGGAAAAAGATGAATTAATCAAATTGTTCGAAGAAATCGAGCTGCCTTTAGAGCCGGTATTGTCCCAAATGGAAATGAATGGCATAACCATCGACATCCCTTATTTGGATAAACTCTCAAAAGAATTAAAAAGTACCTTAGAAGATATTGAAAGTAAAGTTTATGAGTTAGCAGAGGAAAGTTTCAATCTATCTTCACCAAAACAACTTGGTGAGATCTTGTTTGAAAAATTAAATTTGGATAAGAAAAAATCACGGAAAACAAAAACAGGATGGAGCACAGATGCAGTAGTTCTGGAAAGATTAGTCGACGAACATGAAATAATCCAACATTTAATAAAACATAGAACTCTTAGCAAATTACTTAGCACCTATATTGATGCTCTTCCAAATCTTATTAACGAAAAGACAGGAAGAGTTCATACAAACTTTAATCAAGCTGCTACAGCGACTGGTAGACTAAGTAGTAGCAATCCTAATCTTCAAAATATCCCTGTTAGGACTGAATTTAGTAGGAGAATCAGAAAAGCATTCTTGCCTGAAAAAAATTGGAAACTTTTATCAGCTGATTATTCTCAGATCGAATTAAGAATACTCGCTCACTTAGCGGATGAAGAAATACTAATAAATGCATTTCATAAAAATGATGACATTCATTCTTTGACTGCAAGATTAATTTTTGAGAAACAAGAAATTTCTTCTGATGAAAGGAGAGTTGGGAAAACAATAAATTTCGGAGTTATCTATGGTATGGGAATTAAAAAGTTTGCACGTTCTACAGGAGTAAGTACTCTAGAAGCAAAAGAATTCCTAATAAAATACAAAGAAAGATATTCAAAAATTTTCAAATTTCTTGAACTTCAAGAAAGGCTTGCCTTATCAAAAGGTTATGTAAAAACAATCTTTGGTAGAAAGAGAGAATTTAAGTTTGATAAAAATGGACTTGGAAGATTACTAGGAAAAGATCCTTACGAAATTGACTTGCAAGCTGCAAGAAGAGCTGGCATGGAAGCACAGTCACTAAGAGCCGCAGCCAATGCCCCAATTCAGGGTTCAAGTGCAGATATTATTAAAATTGCAATGGTTCAACTAAATAAGAAATTCATAGAAATGAATGTTCCCGCAAAAATGCTTTTGCAAGTACATGATGAATTATTGTTTGAAGTTGAACCGGATTCTTTGGAAATTACTACGAAATTAGTAAAGAAGACTATGGAAGATTGTGTAAAATTAAATGTGCCTCTTTTAGTTGATATTGGTATTGGAGACAATTGGATGGAGACAAAATAAACCTTATGAAATACTTAATTTAAGATGATCAAACTTTTTAATACTTTAAGCAGAAGAGTTGAGGTTTTTAAGCCTATTGATGATGTAGTAAAAATTTATTGTTGTGGAGTAACTGTTTATGATTTATGTCATCTTGGTCATGCCAGAAGTTATATAGCTTGGGATGTATTGAGAAGATTTTTAATTTACAGTGATTACAAAGTGAAGTATGTTCAAAATTTTACAGATATTGATGACAAGATCTTAAAAAGAGCCAAAGAAGAAAGCAGTTCAATGAAGGAAGTATCTGAAAAAAATATTATTGAATTTCATAAAGATATGGATTCTTTAAGAATAATGCGTCCAGATAGCATGCCAAGAGCAACGAATCATATATGCAATATCTGCTCCTTCATAACAATTCTTGAGGACAAAGGTTATGCATACTCTAGGGATGGAGATGTTTATTATTCTGTTTTTAAAAATAAAAATTATGGAAAGCTAAGTAACCAAAATATACAAGCACAAAATATCAATCAGCAAGGAAGAATGGCTAATGATGAAAATAGTAAAAAACTTAATCCGCAAGATTTTGCACTATGGAAAAAAGCCAAAGATGATGAACCATTTTTTGATTCACCATGGGGTAAAGGTAGGCCAGGATGGCATATTGAATGTTCGGCGATGGTTAAAGATGAATTAGGAGATACTATCGATATCCATTTAGGTGGTTCTGATTTGATTTTTCCACATCATGAGAATGAAATCGCCCAATCAGAAGCAGCCAATGGCAAAAAGCTAGCGAACTATTGGTTACACAATGGAATGGTCAATGTAAATGGACAAAAGATGAGCAAGTCCCTTAAAAATTTTAAAACTATCAGAGAGCTAATTAAGTCAGGTATAAGCCCTATGACTTTGCGATATTTTGTTATGACTGTGAATTATAGAAAACCACTTGATTTTACTGAAGAAGCTTTAAGGAGTGCTTCAGAAGCTTGGAAAAACATTAATATAGCCCTTTCTTTTATGGACCTCACAAAAGGTGTTTTTAGATCTATTGATAAAAATGAATCTATCGAAGAAGAATATAAAGAGAAAATAAGCTTTGAATTATCTCAAAAAAAGCTAAATTTTTCAGAGGCTCTTGGAAATGATCTTAATACAGCAGGTGCTATTGCAATTATTTACGATTTAGCAAAACCATTAAAAAACTTTTTAAACCAATTTCAAAGGGTCGAAGGTTTTAAAATAGACCTAAATGAAAAATTCTTTCTACTTGAGAATTTTAAAACTCTTGAGAATTTGACTGAGGTACTTGGTCTTAAAAAAGAGGTTTTAGTAAAAGAAAGTAAAATAACAGAAGAAGAAATATCAACGCTTATTAATGAAAGATTGAAAGCGAAAAAGGAAAAGAATTATACGAAGGCAGATGAAATTAGGAATTTGTTAAAAGAAAAAGGTATTGAACTTATTGATCAATCAAAGGAAATAACAAAATGGATACGGATCTAAATTTTAAGAAAAAAACCAATTTGAAATTTTTGTTTTTTAAATACACCTTTAAATGGGAAGATATTAGAAATATCAGAGAAAATTGAAATACATTACTGTGCTCGGTTCTACTGGTTCAATTGGGACTCAAACTCTCGAAATAGCTAGTGAGCAGCCTGATAAGTTTAAAGCCGTAGCTCTTTCGGCAGGAAGAAATATTAATTTATTAACCGAACAAGTTAAAACACATAAACCAGAAGTAGTTGCGATTGAGGATGAAAATCTTATAGAAGATTTAAAAGATAATATTAATAACTTAGATTTGGATAGTGCTCCCTTGGTTTTGAGTGGAAAAGAGGGGATTAACGCAGTTGCAGCATGGGATAAGGCAGATACTGTGGTTACAGGGATAGTAGGATGTGCAGGCTTAATTCCAACAATGTCAGCAATTAATGCGGGGAAAAATATTGCACTTGCTAACAAAGAAACTTTAATTGCGGCAGGGCCAATTGTTATTCCTGCATTAAAGAAAAATAATAGTAGGCTTTTACCTGCTGATTCTGAACACTCTGCTATCTTTCAATGTTTGCAAGGATTACCCAATTATGAAAATGCAGATTTTTCAACAGGAGAGATACCTAAAGGTTTAAAAGCCTTACATTTAACAGCTTCTGGTGGTGCTTTCAGAGATTGGGCCGTTGAGGATTTAAAGCATGTCACAGTTGAAGATGCAACTTCACATCCTAATTGGGATATGGGAAAAAAAATAACTGTAGATTCTGCAACTCTTATGAATAAAGGATTAGAAGTTATAGAAGCTCATTATTTATTTGGGACCTCTTACGAAAATATCGAAATAGTTATCCACCCTCAAAGTATTATTCATTCAATGATTGAGATGGAAGATTCTTCAGTATTAGCTCAATTAGGTTGGCCAGATATGAAACTACCTATTTTATATGCGATGAGTTGGCCTGAAAGATTTAAAACAAATTGGAAAAGATTAAACCTAAGTGAAATTGGAAAATTAACTTTTAAAGAGCCAGACGAGTTTAAATATCCATGCATGGGACTTGCCTATGCCGCAGGAAAATCTTCTGGGACTATGCCTGCAGTCTTAAATGCTGCTAATGAAATGGCTGTTGAACAATTCCTTAAAGAAAAAATTTCTTTTCAAGAAATTCCAACATTTATAAATAAAGCTTGTGAATCACATGTGGAGAATTTGAATTTAAGTCCCGAATTGGAGGATATTCTTGAAGTAGACAATTGGGCCAGACTTTTTGTTGAGCAAGAAATTAAAAAAGGGAAAAAATACGTAAGTATTGGATAAAAGTGAATATTAAAAAGCATCTGATACACTAAACCCACTTTAAACATTTTAAGCAATTCCTAAGAACCCTTTATTACAATATTTTTTAAGCAAAAGACAATATAAAAGTACCAACACCATCCATAGACTTCTCAACAGAGCTTTATGAGAGGACTACATACATAATTTAAGTAAATATATTTTGATCAGTCAAAAGCAAATCCGAAGAAGCTTTTTCATATCTCCATGATCTTTTAATTATTAGTTTCAACTTTAAAAATTAATTACTAACTGTTACGTATCTGTATCAGAATTGATTTAAAAGTGCCGAATTACACATATTTTGGATATTTTTCTTTACATTAGTTAATAAGAATGTTACGTTTATTAACAATTAAATTATT
Organism: uncultured Prochlorococcus sp.; assembly: GCA_902571335.1. Taxonomy (GTDB): domain Bacteria; phylum Cyanobacteriota; class Cyanobacteriia; order PCC-6307; family Cyanobiaceae; genus Prochlorococcus_A. The sequence continues at coordinate 34,530 of CACGBT010000007.1, forward strand.
TAACCAATGACTAATTCTTCATACATAACTACAGAATCAGGTGGAAGGCAAAATATTTTTCCAACTGAACCTCGTCCTTATGTTGATCAATCTGTTTCTTACGATGGATATCCTCAAAACGCAGAAAAAGTTAATGGTCGTTGGGCAATGATCGGTTTAGTTGCACTTTTGGGAGCTTATGCAACTACAGGCCAAATAATTCCAGGTATTTTTTAATGTCTCCTCTTTCAGGTTTTTTAGCTGTAATCGTATTCTTCACAGCTATCCTCGTTGCTTATCTAACCAAGCAATTTCAAAACGAAAATTTAAACTATCTAATTTCAAATCCAATGACAAATTCAAACCCTAAAGTAAAAACAATCGAAAAAGAAAAAGTTGTTGCAGAAACTCTCAATGGCAGATTCGCAATGCTTGGATTAATTGCTGCTGTCGGAGCTTACTTAACAACTGGCCAAATAATACCAGGTTTTGTCTAAATGCTTTTACTTTCTGTACCATTCTACGATTTTCCATCTTCGCCCATACTAATAATTGGCGCAATAGGGATTGTTGTAGCACTGGCTGTATTTTTTCTAGCTTACAAAAAGTACTTCAATTCTCCATTTAACAAAGAACTTCAATTAAAGAAAAAAGCTCTATTGAAAGAGAAAACAGAACTAAACAAAAAACTTGAGAAAATAGAGCAAGATTTAAAAAATTTATCGTAAAATCCAATGAACATAGACATTTTCTTAATCTCTTTCTTTACTTATCTCTTAGTACCAGTAGTAATGATAGCTAAAGGGAAAAAAGCAACTAACTAAGAAAGATTTAGACTCCCAAAATAAGAATTTAAACTCTATTCAATACTTACAAAGTCGTTATAGAGTTTTATATAAGTTTAAGGAGGGTAATCTTATGACCAACCTCGCTATCGAGCTACTGGTCTTGACTGTAGTTTTAGTAAATTTTGGAGCAATCCTTACAGCTAATATCTATTCAAAATCAGTAAAGAAATTTAAACGCAATAGATTATTTTGCAGTAAGTCTTTCAGCAATCCCTATTGCATTATCTGAGTAAAATTTTTGCTCCTAATTTAATAGGTCTTTAGCGATCGACATAAAACGAGAATTTGCTAATCTTTGGCAACTTCGGAGAAGTGGGTCGCTTTTCATTTTGTAAAAATTTGACAATAATAATTAAAGTTTAAGCAACCCTAAATTCCCGTTTCATATTCATTTCAGGCAGGTCATTCATTGAGTCTCTCCATTCCTGGGCCCACTCACTTTGACTATGTTTATAAATTCTAATTAGTTCATCTACAGAGGAATCATGATAATCAACTCTCAGATCTAAAAGAGGAAAGCCTAGTTCTCCACTAACTTTTAGAGCGCTTGAGGTTGAATGGAGGCTACGTTTATCTCCACCTACACTTTCTCCTGCATTAAGAGCATCAAGTAGTCTTTTCCCTAATTTAATATTTGGATCACTTTGTTTGAAAACATCAGCCATCACCTCAAGAACTTCAATATTCTCTAGAAAATTGCCAGCTACAGAAAAGTTTTCTCCACTAATATGTCCGCTTGTCTGAAAACATTCTTGACCTGTCCAGCATGCGCTTCTCCCATACTTATCAATTAAGTGAACCTGTCTTTTTTCCCTGCCAAAATCTTCTTTAATTAAATCTTCCAAAACAATTTTTGAATCAGAGCAAGATTGGAGTGACTCAAGACTTCTTATTCCTAAATAAGGATTAGTTTGCCCTTGAGTTGCAACAGCACCAACCTGTGATCTAACGAATGAAACTGTTGAGCCAACAGCTATATGGCAAGAAGAAACTGCAACACCAAATCTATTTTTTAAAGGATCAAAACCAATAATTGAAAATGTCATTTATATCATTAGAGGCTTGTCTAAAAATTCTTATCAATGGAAAATATTGTATTGAATAAAACCTCAATACCATTAGCACATTGATCAAGAGAAGTATATTCCTTATAGGAATGACTCAGACCATTTCTGCTTGGAACAAAGATCATAACCATAGGACAGATCCTTCCTATTTCTTGTGAGTCATGACTTGCTTTGCTTGGTAAGATTCCAGTTTTAAATCCCAACTTTTCAGATTCATGAAATGAAGAGCTCACTAATTTAGGACATGACTTAGTGGGGATCACTTCAAATTGAGGTTCTATCTGTACTACGCATCCAGTACCTTCTTGAATTTCTGAGCATAGATTCTCAATTCTTAAGCTCATTTTCCCAATCACATCTTCATCCAAATCTCTCATATCTATTGTGAATACTGCCTCTCCTGGAATAACATTTGCCGCATTGGGATGTAATTTCAATTTACCAACAGTTGCGACTGCACTTTCAGAAGTAGTTTTAGCTATCTGTTCAATGCCAACAATAATTTTAGAGGCAGCCAAAAGTGCGTCATTTCTATTTGACATCGGCGTAGTTCCTGCATGATTTGCCTGCCCTTTAACCCTAACGGTTATTCTTTTTTGACCTACTATTCCATTAACAATTCCGATATCCAAACCACCATCTTCAAGTACCTTTCCCTGTTCAACGTGTAATTCAAGAAAAGCAAATATATCTTTTTTACTTCTTGCCGCACTTTTAATCTCAAGCCAGTTTCCACCAATCCGAGAAAGATTATCAATTATTGAACAGGAATTACTGGTAACAAAATCTTCTTCGTTTACAGATAAATTACCAGTAAAGCCTTTACAACCAATCATTGTCGATTCTTCATCAGCAAAGACAATTATTTCAAATGGTCTATTTAATTTAATGTCATTTTCCTGAAGGAAAAAAGCAATTTCAATTCCTGCAATCACTCCTAAAGTTCCGTCATACTTACCTCCCTTTGGAACAGTGTCGAGATGAGATCCGGTAACAATGGGAGGTAGATTATTATCATGCCCATCTAATCTTGCAATAATATTTCCTGCAGTATCAATTCTTATTTTCAAACCTAATTCCTTGAGGGTTTTCATAAAAAAATCTCTTGCATATATGTCTTCATCAGAAAAACCTCTTCTTGAAACAGAACCATTCTCAGAAGCTCCGATTGAAGAAAAAGAATTTATCAAGTCTTGGATTCTCTCCCTATTTATTACCTGTGGCTCTAGGATATTTAATCCCGCGCTATAACTCATACTTCAATTACTTAAACCTACTTAAGGTCTCTTATTTTTTAAATAAAACCTGTATTGGTTTACACCTTTTCAGAAATTAATTTAAAAACGAATTCAAACTTTCCAGCCCAAATTATCAGCCATCTTTTGAGCCTTATCTGGGATATCCTCAATTATAAAAATCTTATATAAGATCTGAACGCTTAAAAGATGATTGATTATTGCATCCAGCTGTACTTTTTCTGAGGCATCAAGCTCTGAACTGAAAAATTTATTCAGCAAATTATTTACTTCTTTTTCATCCAAGATTCCAAATTCTCTAATCCTCTCAGGACTTAAGAATTCATTAACTATTTCCTGCATAGAACTTAAATTATCTTTATCTGCATGGGAAGGTGGAGCCATGAAAGGAAATTTTTCACGTTTATATAATGATTCAGGCAGCAATCCTGACATGGCTTCTCTTAAAACATACTTCTCGACATTGTCTTTAATCCTTAATTCAGGGGGGACAGCAACGGCAGCTTCAGCTAGGTGATGATCTAAAAATGCAGGTCTGGCTTCCATTGAATTTGACATATCCACTCTATCTCCACCCCATGTGAGAATTTGGCCCTCAAGCATAGTCTTCATCCAAACATACTGAGCCTGATCAATTGCGTATCTATCTTCCAACTGTTTAATATCAAGTTCTCCAAAAATTGCCGCCCCGGGATCATAAGTTTCCGTTATCTCTTTATATTTACTTGAGACTAGACTTTTTGCATAAGTTTCACATGCAAGCCAAGGTTGAAGGCAACTTGGCGTAAATCCTAAATATTCCTTGAAAGACTGATTACTAATCTCTTCATTAGCCAGCATCGCGCCCTTGAAAATATCATTTGAATTTTCCAGATTTTCTTTGAGATTCTCAGATTCTGAATTAGAAATTCCCACCCCAAAGGTATACATATCTTTTCTAAAAGCGGGATAGCCACCAAACAATTCATCTGAACCCTCTCCTGTCATAACAACCTTATAATCGAGCTCATTCACTCTTTTACTCATAAGGTATTTGGCAATTGCGAGGGTGTTATAAATAGATCTTTCAGTAAACCACAGAACCTTTTCAAAATTCCCATACAGATCATCTCCATTTATTTTTAAAATCTCATGATCTGCATTTGTGGCGACAGCCATCTCTTTTGCTATCGAAGTTTCATCATATCTTTCATCACTGAAACCAATCGTGAATGCCTTTACTGATTTTTGACTTATGGCAGAAGCCAATCCCAAAATTGAGCAACTATCGATTCCTCCGGACAAATAACAGCCGACAGGAACATCAGCGACCATTCTTAGTTCAACTGCTCTCAATAATTCTTTTCTAATATTTTCAATAAAATATTTTTCACTTTTATCTCTTTCATAAGTGTTTTTCTTAGGGAAATTTATATCCCAGAATTTTTCTTCTGTTATCTCAAATTTATTATTTACTCTTTTGACCTTGAGGATATATCCGGGCTTAACTTGTTTAACACCTGCGAATGCTGTAGAGCCAGGTACCATTACCTGCATCAGTTGATGAACCAGTCCTTCACCCGTAAATTTCCTTTCAACTGATGGATGGGCAAATAATACTTTTAATTCCGAGCCAAATATTATGGAATCATCGGTCTCAATCCAGTATTGAGGTTTAATCCCAAAACGATCTCTTACAAGATAAAGACAATCCTGTTCTGCATCAAACAATGAAAAGGCGAATTCTCCTCGCAGATAGGATAATGATTCATCAATGCCATATTTCTCATAAAGCCTAAGCAATATTTCCGAATCACTTTTTGAAGAAAAGCTTACGCCCTGGGCAACAAGATCAGCCCTGATTCTCTGAAAGTCATAGAATTCACCATTATGCGCCATCAGAATATGATTTTCGTTACCACCGACAAAAGGCTGTCTGGCTCGATTTTCATTTAAATCAATTATTGATAATCTCGCATGACAGAATCCTACAGAAGCATCATCTGATAATTTATATCCAAAACCATCAGGTCCACGATGACTTTGAATAGCCGCCATATTTACAAGAATCTGAGGTTCAACAGATTTATCTTTTGATTTATTAAAAACCCCGCCTATTCCACACATCTAGTTAAACGACATCCATCACTCTTGTTGTTCTATCCATCAGACAGGTAAGTAATGCCATTCTTACAAATACCGCTCCTCTTGACTGAGCAAAATACCAATTTTTTGAGGTCTGATCCAGTGATGTTGACAATTCAGGTCCACGAGCAAGTGGATGCAATATTATGGAATCTTTTTTAAATGGCAACTCACTGTGCAATTTAAATGAACTTCCATGAACCTCATAATTTTCTCCCACCCATGCAATTGCATTTATATATGTAACGTCCAGGGAAGGCAATACTTTTTGCATATCATTCTCCAGCTCAATCTTCAGATCAGATTCAATAAGTTGTTCCAGCTGGCCTTCATCAAATAGATCGTTCTGATCAATGGTTTTGTCATCGTAAATGACAATAATTTTTTTTATGAAATATGGGAACTTGCAGAATAATTTCAGAAGAGATCTGACTGTTCTCATACGTGATGGAACTCCGATGATACCAATGGTTATTTTTTCACTATCATCAATTGATTTGTTAACCAGATGCGGTCTCCATTTAAAAATCGTATAAAGATCAGCCATCGCCTGAGTGGGATGTTCATCTATTCCGTTACCGGCATTGATTATTGGAATTCTCAATGATTTTGTCATTTCAAAGATCGCCTCATTGTCACTTTCTCTAAGGACAACGCAGTCACCGTAATTATTAAACATATGAGCAATATCCAGATGGGATTCTCCCTTGGCAATTCCAGTGGAACTTTTATCGGTGATATTTATTGAATCGCCCCCCAGCCTGTGCCATGCGCTGTCAAAGGATAACCTTGTTCTGGTGCTTGGTTCATAGAAGGCATTTATGAGGATCTTTCCCTTGAGGGGACTGTTATGGGAAATATATCTGTTTGGATTACTTTCAAATTTTGCCGCCAGCCTGAAAAGTTGTAGAAGACAATCTTTACTGAACGGGTCTATGGAAATTACATGCCTGTCCAATAACTCATATAGAAATTCCGCTCTTTCCTTTATTTCAGATAATAAATTCTGAGGATGAGTGGAGCCGTAAATATCAGGTCCGATTCTTGAAAAAGAATATGATTTTTCCTTATGTAAGGTTTTTACTTTATATGGTCCCAAAATATTAAAGTTCTAAAATTTGTGTTGATAACTACATTTTTATAAACAAAAATCAATAAAGACAAGTAATTTCAAAGAAAAATCTCAAAAAAAGTCTAATCATTATCAGTTTCTGTATAGATGTAATACAGGAAATTATTAATGCAGTTCAGAATTTAATAGGATAAAAATTACTTTCAAATTCAGGATGAGAAGATTCCAGAGCATCTACAAAATCTCAGCAAAAACTCCACATATTCATAAAAAAGAAACTAATTTCCACTAATTTCAGATCAAATATTAATGATATAAATATAAGAATTTGCTTTAATTGTTGAAAATTTTTTTTAACAGGTGCTTCTTTCATCCCTTAGAATCAACTTGAAAACACCTAGGAAAAGTTTTTCAAAATGGGGAAAGAGGTTTCTAAACACCTTCTACTATGCGCAACTCCCACAAAAAAGAAATGCTTTAAAGGCAATGAAGGTCAAAAAACATGGGAATGTCTGAAAAAGACTTTAAAAAAATTTGAGAATGATCTCTGTGCAAAAAACGTTCATATATTAAGATCAAAAGCTGACTGTTTAAGGATATGTAAAAACGGCCCAATTCTTCTTGTTTGGCCTGATGGTATTTGGTACGAGAAAGTTTCTCCAGAAAAAATTTCAGAAATTTTTACCTCACATATTATTAACGGTAAGCCAATTGAAAAATGGATTTTTAAAAAAACCCCATTTTTAGATAGTCCTAGATACTTATAAACCAGTTCTTTACGACTTCGTCTGACCAGCAGCCATTAATCGAATGAAAACCATTATGACCTCCTTTTTCAGTTATAAAAATAGTAAATTTATCAATAAATTTGTCTCTTAAATTAAAAGTTGCATTATATGGAACCCAAGGATCATCCTTGGCATGAATAAAAAGCATTTGAGGTAATTTTTTTATTGAGTTTTGGATTCTAAATATTGGAGAAGCTTCAACATAATAATCTTCTAAAGAATTAAATCCCCAACTTGGAGCTGTAAATTTCTGGTCAAATTCCCTTATACTTTTTAAAGTTCTAATTTTTTTTCTTAATTTCTCATCATTAAGAATTTTGCCTTCATCATTAAATCCATCCCATAACTGATTTTTTAAGCGATGAAGTAACCATTTTTGGTAGATATAATTTCTAGATTTTTCAATACAGAGACTGCATGATGATAAATCTAAAGGGCTACTCACACAGGCTAGGCCATCTAAAAGTTTTTCTCCTTTGTTTTCATCGTAATCTAAGCAGGCATTTAAAAGAATTGTTCCGCCTAAAGATAATCCAACTCCGTAAATTGGAAGATTATTCATCTTAATGAGCTCTTTAAATTCTAAGTTAATGAATTTTTTAAAATAATTAATTGCTGAAATAACATCACTAGAGCATCTAGCACAATAATTTCCTTTAGCTAAATATCTCGCAGAACCAGATCCTCTTAGATTTAATTTAAGAACTCCATAACCATTATTTGCTAATTTACTAGAGATTCTTCTTAAACCAAACCGTTTAGTTGAGCCCCCTAACCCATGTGTAACGATTACAAAACCCCTAAGTGAGTTTAAGTTCTCAGGTAATTCTAAAAACCCTAGAAGATAATCACATTCAAATTTTTTAGAAAGAATTTTATTAATCGGAAACAATATTTTTTTATTTTTTTTTGATTTACCAAAATCAATAACAAAAGTATCTCTTAAAGTTTGTAAGTCACCACCTATCCAAGGTAAGACTTCTCGAAATGGCTTATTTTTTAAGTAATTTGAAAAACTAGAAGATATACTATTATTTCTCCCCAACTCCAAGATCCTTTAATTCTCCAATCAAATCATTAAGTACCTTTTTTGCATCACCAAATACCATTGAGGTATTTGGCAGATCAAATAAATCATTTTTTATTCCGGAGTAACCTGCACTCATACCACGTTTAATTACAAATACTGTTCTTGCTTCCTGAACATCAAGAACAGGCATGCCATATAAAGGAGAAGAGCTATCATTTTTAGCTTGAGGATTAACCACATCATTTGCTCCTAAAACTAAAACAACATCCGTTGCTGGAAAATCAGGATTTACGACGTCCATCTCTTTAAGTTGTTCGTAAGGAACATCTGCTTCTGCTAAAAGTACATTCATATGTCCAGGCATCCTCCCTGCTACAGGATGAATTGCGTAAACAACTTCAATACCATTTTGCTCTAGTTTTTTTGTCACTTCCCTTAAAGTATGTTGAGCTTGTGCTACCGCTAGACCATAACCAGGAACAATAATTACCTTGTTGGCTGCCTCTAAAGTCAATGCACATTCTTCAACACTGCAAGAAGTTATATTCGTATATTCTCCTGAACCAGAAGAGGCTGTACTTTGGGCAGATAAAGATCCTCCAAAAAGAACTGAGACCAATGATCTATTCATACCCTTGCACATTACTTGAGTAAGTATTAGACCTGCTGCTCCGACCATTGCGCCTGCTACTATCAAAAGCTGACTATCTACAACGAAACCTGCTGATGCTGCTGCAATACCTGAATAGCTATTTAATAAAGATATAACGACTGGCATATCAGCTCCACCAATTGGCAAAGTAACTCCAATACCTAATAAAGAGGAAACTATAACTAAGAGCCAAATAGAACTTGTATTGCCGTTTATCAAATCAAAAAAGGCTATCAAGGAAGCAACTGCAAAAACAATATTTACAAAATGTCTAACTTTGCTCTGAGTCCATCCTGGAGTTGACAACCAACCCTGTAACTTTGCCATCGCCACAATTGAACCTGTGAAAGTTATGGCACCAACAAATATAGAAACAGATATTGAAACTTCGTTAATCAGTGACTTAAAAAAATCAAAATTTTCTTGGCCACCAGATATAGGAAAAATAGCTACTCCTAAGGCCACTAAAAGTGATGACATTCCTCCACAGCCATTGAACAATGCCACTGTTTCAGGCATGGAGGTCATAGGTACTTTTTTTGCAAGAATTGCTCCTAATAAACTACCTATGATTGATCCAATTATTATCCAAATCCAGGACTGAATAGCAATTCCAGAAGTTCCTAAATAATAGGAAAGTAATCCTACTACTGATAGCGACATTGCAAATGCAGCTAATCTATTGGCATCCCTTGCTGATTTTACTTTTGACAATCCTTTTATTCCCAAAGCCAGTAAAAGTACGGCTAGAAGGTCAATAACAAATTTAATAATTACAGGTAGATTCATGTTAAAAATTACTTCTTATTTGATGGTTTACGACTAAACATGGCGAGCATTCGATCAGTTACAAAGAAACCGCCTACAACGTTGAAAAGAGCAAATCCAAGAGAAACTGAACCAATGATTAAAAGTGGTACGTTACCTTCTGCTTTTACAATTAAAGTCAAGGCTGCAAGCATTGTTATTCCTGAAATTGCATTTGCTCCACTCATTAGAGGTGTGTGAAGAGTAGGAGGAACTTTTCCAATTAACTCGAGACCCAATAAACTACCAAGTAAAAGAACCCAAAGAAGACTTATAAAAGACATAATTTTAAAACCTCAATTTTCAAAAACTTTATTTTGAAGAACAACCCCTTCATCGCTTAATAAACATCCAGAAATGAGTTCATCCTCTTTATCTAATTTAATTACACCATCTTTTATAAATGGTGTAATCAAAGATGTTAAGTTCTTAGCATAAAGTGAACTTGCATCATAAGGAACTGAAGAGGGTAATTCGCCCGCTCCTATAAGTTTTACCCCATCTTTGATAATAGTTTCATTAGATTTTGTTCCTTCGCAGTTCCCTCCCTGAGAAACTGCCAAATCAATAACTACTGCTCCAGGCCTCATTTTTTCAATCATGGGTGAGTCTATTAAAACAGGGGCCTTTTTACCTAGAACTTGCGCAGTACAAATAGCAACATCAGCTTCAGATAAATATTTAGTTAAAGTTGCCTTCTGTCTTGAGAGGAATTCGGGTGTTACAGCTTTTGCATAACCTCCTGCCTCGCCTGGCTTTTCCTCAACTTCAGGAAGTTCTATAAATCTTGCTCCTAGAGACTCTACCTGCTCTTTAACAGCAGGTCTAATATCAGATACAAATACTATTGCTCCAAGTCTTTTCGCCGTCGCGACTGCCTGTAATCCTGCAACACCTCCACCAAGAACCACTACTTTTGCAGGTTGGACTGTCCCTGCTGCAGTCATAAGCATTGGGAAATATCTATCTAACTCACTTGCAGCCAAAAGAACTGCTTTATATCCAGCAATATTGGCCTGTGAAGAAAGAACATCAGAAGATTGAGCTCTACTAATCCTTGGAAGCAACTCTAGTGATAAAGCTGAAATCTTATAACTATTTATAATCCTAAGAAGCTCCTTATTACCATATGGGTTAAGAAGACCAAGAAGAACAGCGCCTTTCTTTAACTTATTTAAATTATCCTCTGATGGAGTTTGAACACAAAATATTAAGTCGGCCTCACCCCAAATTTTTTTATCTAAGTTGTTTATTATTGTTCCGCCTGATTCTTCATATGATAAGTCACTAAATCCTGATAATTTTCCTGCTGAACTTTCAATATAAACATCACATCCAAGGCTTTTTAATTTCTTTACCGCTTCTGGTGTAGCTGAAACTCTCCTTTCACCAGAGCTTGTTTCGGAAGGAATAAGTATCTTTGTCAATTTATTTATTTTTTTAACATACTAAATATAAATTGAAGAAAGTCAAAAGTCTTGGATTTTTGTTAAAAATATATTTTCTTTTCTATAAAAAATGGCTATCTAGAATATATAAGTACTAAATAATCCAATGAGTATAAAAGCAATCGAATGTCCTGATGGAGTGTGCCACAGTCATCATGGTGGTCATGCTGTTCCAAGGCAAGCTATGCAGAAAAATCTAGAAAAGCATGGTAAAGACTGGTGCGAGAAATTAGCAGAGAGAATTTATGAAATGTCAGTTGATACTTATTCACAGACAGTCATGCCTAGTCTCCACTCGGCAGGTTGGCAAAGAAGACATTTAGATTGGGAATTTAAGCTGGCAGAAAATGATTCTGAACCGGATGAAGCTCTTGTTGAAGGAATTATTAATGCCACAGAAAGCTTTCTGAGGAGTAGTGAGGTTCATCGATTATTTATTCAAGAATTAGTTCAGGGCACATTCGAGGAGGCAAATGATAAAAAAATAATTTCTAAAGCAATAAAATCTATCATTGAAGAAGAAATTGTTAGTTCACTAAGAGAAAAAAAAGAAACTCTTTTAAAGAAAATATCCGCAAAATTAATATCAGAAGAAAAAGTTAGCGAGGAACTTGCAATAAATTCAGCTAAAGAGGGTTTTGAGGAAGTTGAAAGACTTCTTGCAAATCACAGCGAGGCAGTCTAACTTTATTTCTTTATATTTTCTTTATATTTAATCCAAGAATTGGCTCAAATATAAATTAAAGATTAAATTATTGTTTGGAAGTACAAAGTTGTAACTTATTAGACAATATATAGGTTCTCTGATGTGTTTATCTATATACAACTTTAAACTTTCAATGGACAATTTCATTAGAAAAAGGATCGACATAGCGACCTGTTGGGCTACCAACAGAATTTCTGCAATGGACACTTTAGAAAGGTATGAAGATAGTTATGCAATCGCAGAAGAATTTAGAGAGTGGATATTACATATTGGAGAAAAGAACGAAAATTTAAAAGATTCTGTTTTAAATTTCCCAAAGGAATTAAAAAAGTTATTAGACCAAAAAGTTAACGATTAAGTAATAAATCTATCGAGTGAAATCCGCCCTACATTATTTGGGTTTGTTTATTATTATTATTAGTGAATTAGCAAATAAATGGAAAATAAAGAGAAGATTCCAAACGTAGAAAATGTTGTAATTATAGGGTCGGGACCTGCAGGTTACACCGCTGCAATATATGCCGCACGAGCAAATCTTCAACCATTACTTGTAACAGGATTTAATTCTGGTGGAATTCCAGGTGGGCAATTAATGACTACAACTTTTGTTGAAAATTATCCAGGGTTCCCAGATGGAGTACTGGGTCCTGAATTGATGGATCTAATGAAGGCTCAAGCAGAAAGATGGGGCACTAATTTATACGAAAGTGATGTAGTTTCAATTAATACCGATACACATCCCTTTGAATTAAAAACTTTAGAAGGAACTATAAAATCTAATTCAATTATTATTGCAACTGGAGCAAGTGCAAATAGATTAGGAGTGATAAATGAAGATAAATTCTGGAGTAAAGGAATAAGTGCTTGTGCAATATGTGATGGAGCTACCCCACAATTTAGAGATGAAGAACTAGCTGTTATTGGAGGGGGAGACTCTGCATGTGAAGAAGCAGCATATCTCACAAAGTATGGAAGCAAAGTGCATTTGATTGTTCGATCAGAAAAATTAAGGGCTAGCGCAGCAATGGTTGATAGAGTAAAAGCTAATCCAAAGATAGAAATTCATTGGAACACTAAAGTTGAAAAAGCGGATGGTTCTGAATGGCTTGAGAGAATAGAAACTATTCACTCTCAAGAAGGTAAAAGGGAAATCAAGATAAAAGGTCTTTTTTACGCGATAGGGCACACACCTAATACGAAGTTCTTAGGCAACAAAATTGATTTAGATAATAAAGGCTATATTGCTTGCAAATCGGGAAGGCCAGAAACATCTATTGAAGGCATCTTCGCAGCAGGTGATGTTGTTGATTCTGAGTGGAGACAAGGAGTTACCGCTGCTGGAACTGGATGCATGGCAGCATTAGCTACTGAAAGATGGTTAGCCGAGAAAAACTTAGCAAAAACTATAGTCAGAGAGACTCCCGAACCAGAAAAAAAACTTAATTCATCAGATTTTAATGAAGAAGAAGTTAATGAAGATACTTTCGATTTAAATTCTGAATGGCAAAAAGGGAGTTATGCATTAAGAAAGCTTTATCACGAGAGTAAAAAACCTCTCTTAGTTATTTTTAGCTCCCCAAGCTGCGGCCCATGCCATGTCCTGAAACCTCAGTTAAAAAGAGTAATTAAAGAACTTGAGGGTGCAGTTCTTGGAATTGAAATAGATATTGATAAAGATCAAGATATTGCTAAACAAGCTGGAATTAACGGCACACCAACAGTTCAACTTTTTAAAGAAAAATTATTAAAAAAACAATGGCAAGGTGTTAAACAAAGAAGTGAGTTTAAAGAAGCTATAGAAAATATTATCTAAAGTAACTTTTTATTTATTATTTCTTTTAGGATTATTTTTATTAGTAGTAGGTCTAGCATTACCCGCGTTTCTTTCTCTATAAGTTATCCTCCCTCTAGAAAGATCATAAGGACTTATCTCAACTAAAACTTTATCTCCAGCTAATAATTTAATTCTAAATTTAGTCAATTTACCTGCAGCTCTACATAAACATTGATGTCCTTCAGGCTGTTCTAAGGTAACCAAATAAAATCCATTTCCCTGCTCTTTTTCTATAACACCTGAAGTTTCAATCATTAATTAGTCTTTTACTAAATTCATATTATCAGAAAAAGATTGGCCAAAATTGATTTAAGAAAAATTACATCAGTAAAAATACTAAATGCAATTCAAATTGAAAATTTTATTTCATTTATAATTTGAAGTTGACCATAGTAAAAATTTGCTTTCGCAATTTTTTCAGAATCTTCTAATTGGTCAAAAAAAACAAAACCAAGGCTTTCCCATAATGAAGATTCGCAAACATTATTCAATTCATTTTTTGCTTCTTTTGCAAAATTATCTAGTTTTCGTTCAAGATTTTTAGATTTAGAAACTGACATAATTAAAAATAGTTATAGTACAAATATACTATAAAAGTCAGGAATTGCAATATTAAAAAGGTAATCTCTTTTTTTCTTCAATATTTAGATCTGCTTCCATTTCCCTTAATCTTTTAAGTATTTGTTGGTAGTACTCCTTTATATAACTCTCTAGTGAGGTCATATCCTCTTTTTTAAGTTCCAATATTTCGTAAGTTTTGCTCATGTCAGCATCTAATGATTCACCACTACTAGTTACTTCAGCAAAAGCCAATCTTTCAGCAACATTTAAAGAATCTTGAAAAAAGGAAACTACTTTTTGAGTGACGCTAATAAGGAAGGGGGAAACTCTAAAAATTTTCGCCTTTTTTTCACTAAATTTTTCACATAATGATATAACTTCTTCTGAATCCCATGCTTTGGGACCTACTAATGGCAATGATGTTCTGTGAGTTTTAGGATTATTTATTGCTGCTACAACAACTTTTGCCATATCTTGAGTATTCATATAAGCAATTTTAGTTGGAGTCCCACTCATCCATACTGCTTGACTATCCAAGATTGGGATAGCGAATTGACCTATAACCCCTTGCATAAAAGCTGCACATTTGAAAATTGTATATTCTAAATCTGATTTCTCAAGAAGTTTTTCAGTGCAAAATTTAACATCCATTAAAGGAACATTTCTAAACTTTTCTGTTAAAAGAATTGAAAGGAATATTACCCTTTTTACTTCTAAAGATTCACAAGCATTAAATAAGTTAAGTTTTCCATCCCAATCTATTTCATAAATACTTTTAGGATCATCTGGCCTGCTAGTCGCTGCATCAATAACTACTTCGATATCTTGTAATGCATATTCAATATCAGAAGAATTCAATAAATTACCTTTTGTTAGTTCACAACCCCACTCTTGTAGAAAGGAAGCTTTTCTTGGGTTCCTTACAAAGCATCTAACTTCATGTCCATCTCCTATAGCTTGCTTTGCTATTTGTCTACCAAGTGTCCCTGTTGCTCCTACTAAAAGAATCTTCATATTTAAGATTTACTTAACTTGTAGACCA
Organism: uncultured Prochlorococcus sp.; assembly: GCA_902571335.1. Lineage (GTDB taxonomy): Bacteria > Cyanobacteriota > Cyanobacteriia > PCC-6307 > Cyanobiaceae > Prochlorococcus_A. The sequence continues at coordinate 49,744 of CACGBT010000007.1, forward strand.
TAACTCAAATTGTGATGTATTCGTGAGAATCAATCCCCCTGAAACTTTAACAACAAAGCACCACCAATCAATCCAATTGGTATCAATATCCAAAAAACTGCTGCAATACTAAAAATTTCTTTTGCCATAGTAAAATCTAATGATTACTATAATTTACATTCAATATACATTTATTTGTTAAAAAAGTAGATAATGCAAATATCTTGAAAATTTTTAAATAAATGAACAATAATTTTGTAGAAAATATAAACTTTCCTAATTACTGGAATTGGAATGGTTTTAAAATTTGTTGGAGTGTTTCAGGCGAAGATAATGAAATTCCAATAATTTTTCTCCACGGATTTGGCGCTAATCGAAAACATTGGAGAAACAATTTAGATTATTTTGCGAAAAGGAATTGTGCATCATATTCTTTAGATTTAATAGGTTTTGGAGATTCAGATCAACCGGGGATAAGACAAATTGGAAGATTAAATAATGAGGTTTGGTGTAATCAAGTGAAAGACTTTATTTCACAGGTGATAAGACCAAAGAATTCGGGGAAAGTCATTCTTATTGGCAATTCATTAGGTTCACTAGTTGCTTTAACATGTGCTGTTTCATTAGATGACCAGATTGCAACAGTGATTGCATCGCCTCTGCCAGATCAAATTCAAGAAAATAAAAAGTCAATAACAAAAAAATCATCATTTAGAAAATTTAAAGATAGGTTTATAAAAATATTTTTTATTTTTTTCCCTTTGGAGATTATTTTATTTTTAATAACCAGATTAGGGGTTATAAAATTGGGACTAAATTCTGCCTACTTTAAAAAAGATAATATTGATCAAGAACTAATAGATTTGGTGACAAAACCAGTTTTAAGGAAAACTTCAGCTAGATCATTAAGAGCAATGTGTATTGGAATGTCTTCAAGAGATGAAAAATTTCAAGCTTCTTACCTTTTGAGAAAACTTGGCGAATCAAAAAAAGTTCCTTTTTTATTGATTTGGGGAGAAAAAGATAATTTCATACCTTTGTTTGTTGGTAAAAAGATTGCAAATTTCCATAGATGGGTAAAATTAAAAATAGTATCCAATTCAGGTCATTGTATCCATGATGAAGATCCTTCAGTATTCAATAGAATCTCTTATGAATGGATTAGAGATTTAAAAAACTTTTAAAATATGAAACATACATTATCAGTTCTTGTAGAAGACGAATCTGGAGCCTTGAGTAGAATCTCAGGTCTCTTTGCTAGAAGGGGATTCAACATAGATAGCCTTGCAGTAGGACCTGCAGAATCTAAAGGGATTTCAAGGTTAACAATGGTAGTAGAGGGTGATGATGAAACTCTTCAACAAATGACTAAGCAACTTAATAAGTTATTTAATGTTCTGGGAGTTGTAGATTTTACTAATCTCGCAGCTGTTGAGAGGGAATTGATGTTACTAAAAGTTTCCTCTAAAGAAGATACCAGGAGCAATATCCTTGATATAGTACAGATTTTCCGTGCGAAAGTTGTTGATGTATCAGATATGGCCTTAACTCTCGAGGTAGTTGGAGATCCTGGGAAGTTAGTTGCTTTAGAAAAATTACTCGAACCTTACGGAATTCTTGAAATAGCAAGAACAGGCAAAGTTGCTCTTAAACGCTCTTCGGGAGTTAATACAGAAATGTTAAAAATCAACAAATATTCTCTAGAAATTTAATTAGATGTCTTTTTAATTAGATATCTTTACTTGCTTAATAAAATCCTCTTTGTTAATTTTTTCAAGGACATCATATCCTTTAATAATTTTTCCAAAAATTGAATATCTTCCATCAAGTTCTGGAATATTATTAGTTACAAAAAAAAATTCAGTAGATGAAGAGTAGTTCTTACCGGTCTTAACCATAGCGATTGAACCACGCTCAAAAATATTTACTAAATTTTCTGTTTCATCAGGATTTTTTATTTGATAGTTGTATCTTGGTTTAATTTCTTCTTTAAACTTGATTTCTAAAGGTATTGAATCAATTATTTTATTTCGAATTTGATTTTTTCCAATATAGGATTTATTTTCGGGATCAATACCTCCGTGGATTAACTTTATTTGAGAGAAATCTATTATTTTATAAAATTTTCGATTTAGGTAAATATTATTAGTAATGTTTTTTAGAAAGTTTGACACTGTAACAGGGTTGTCTTTTCCAAATAATTCGAGCTCAAAATTACCTTTTGAAGTCTCAAAAAAAATTACTTCATTATCTTTAGCACATACAAGTTTAAGTTTTTGACAGTAATAATTTGAGTTAATCTCATTTTTGAATTTGCAAGCTGAAACCAAAAAGAAAACTTGAAGGAAAGATATTGCTTTTAAAAAATATTTACTTTTTATTTTAAACCCTCCAAATTAACATCCAAAAATTTAGCTAGACGAGCTCCTTCTTCTTCAACTTGCAGCAGTGGTTTAAGTTCACCTGCTCCACTTAAAGGTAGAGGTTTTTTTCTACCTTTTAGTACCAAAGCAATCCTTCTTCTAGGATTAAATCCCTCACTTATATCCAACTTAACAGATTTAATTTCATCGAAATTTAATTTAACTTCAACATCTTTAAATAATCCTTTTCTTTTTATTTCTATAGATTTCGATGATTTATCAAAATAATTACTTCCCGAACCAAAGTTTATGTATACCAAATACCACAAGTAAAAATTTAATAAGTTGGCTATTACTCCATATGCTCCCATTATTATTCCTTGAGGGATAAACAATAAAGTTGAAGGATTTCCTAAAGGCAATAAATCCCTTCCTGTATAGCTAGATATAGAGGCCAAAAGAAAACCAATACCTCCTATCGTTAGCATTCCTCCAATAATATAATTTGAAATTTTTCTTGATCCACCAATTTTTTGTTCGATTTTATCGAAAGAGGTAAGGTCTGAATTCATTTTTATCCTCGTTTTAGAGCCTAATTCTGATAATTTAACAAACTAAGGGAGTATTCTTACCTAATTTTTAATAAAAAAGTCAGGAAAGCTTTACAAGGCATTTCAGATATACAAATATTTCCCCACATTACTCTCAATCTTTGTTACAGTCACTGCGTATCCCGAAGCTAAAAACGATTTCTCATGACGATCGCAGTTGGTAGCGCCCCACAAAGAGGATGGTTTGATGTCCTCGATGATTGGTTGAAGCGCGACCGCTTTGTATTTATTGGTTGGTCCGGATTACTCTTACTACCTTGTGCATATCTTGCAATTGGTGGTTGGTTTGTCGGAACAACATTTGTTACCTCTTGGTACACACATGGAGTTGCAAGCTCATACCTTGAAGGTTGTAACTTTTTAACAGCAGCTGTAAGTACCCCTGGTGATGCCATGGGACACAGTCTTCTATTTTTATGGGGTCCTGAAGCCCAAGGTAGTTTCGTAAGATGGCTACAACTTGGTGGTCTTTGGAACTTCGTTGCATTACATGGAGTATTTGGCCTTATTGGTTTTATGCTTCGTCAGTTTGAAATTGCTGGCCTTGTTGGAATTAGACCATACAACGCGTTAGCTTTCTCAGCAGTAATTGCAGTTTTCACAAGTATTTTCCTTATTTATCCTTTAGGACAGCATAGTTGGTTCTTCGCACCTTCATTCGGTGTTGCAGCAATCTTCCGTTACATCCTGTTCATTCAAGGTTTTCACAATATCACTTTAAATCCATTCCACATGATGGGAGTTGCTGGAATTCTTGGTGGTGCACTACTTTGCGCTATTCATGGAGCTACAGTACAAAATACTTTGTATGAAGATACAAGTATTTATACAGATGGTAAGGTTCAAAGTTCAACATTTAGAGCTTTTGATCCAACTCAAGAAGAAGAAACTTATTCAATGATTACAGCGAATAGATTCTGGAGTCAGATTTTCGGTATTGCTTTCTCAAACAAGCGTTTCTTACATTTCTTGATGTTATTTGTACCTGTTATGGGTATGTGGACATCTTCAATCGGTATTGTCGGCTTAGCACTAAACTTAAGAGCTTATGATTTTGTAAGCCAAGAAATCCGTGCAGCAGAAGATCCAGAATTTGAAACTTTCTATACAAAAAATATACTTTTGAACGAAGGTATGCGAGCATGGATGTCTTCTGTGGATCAACCACACGAAAACTTTGTATTCCCTGAGGAGGTTCTTCCACGTGGAAACGCCCTTTAATAATTTATTAAGAGCTCCAAACCAAAGTATTGAGGAAACTGGTTATGCCTGGTACGTAGGCAACGCTAGATTAATCAACTTATCTGGACGTTTATTAGGAGCTCACATTGCTCACTCTGGACTAATAGTCTTTTGGGCGGGAGCAATGATGCTCTTTGAGGTTAATCATTTTACTTTTGATAAACCAATGTGGGAGCAAGGTTTAATCTGTATGCCACACGTTGCAATGTTTGGTTATGGAATAGGCCCTGGTGGTGAAGTTACTGATATCATGCCTTTCTTCCAAGCTGGCGTGGTTCACTTGATAGCTTCAGCTGTTCTTGGTTTTGGTGGTATTTACCATTCATTAGCAGGCCCAGAAAAACTCGAGGAAGATTTTCCATTTTTCTCCACTGATTGGAGAGATAAAAATCAAATGACAAACATCCTTGGATATCATTTGATTGTTCTAGGTGTAGGTGCATTAGCATGGTCAGTTAACTGGTGTTTCATTGGCGGTGCATATGACACATGGGCACCTGGTGGTGGTGAAGTCAGACTTGTTAACCCAACTTTAGATCCAAGAGTTATTCTTGGTTACTTATTTAGATCTCCATGGGGAGGAGCTGGTTCAATAATCGGTGTTAACTCCATTGAAGATATTGTTGGTGGACATGTTTATGTGGGTATTACTGCAATAATTGGAGGAATATTCCATATCTTTACCAAACCTTTTGGATGGGCAAGAAGAGCGTTTATTTGGAACGGTGAAGGACTACTAAGTTATGCACTTGGTGGAATTTGTGTTGCAAGTTTTATCGCTTCAACATTCATCTGGTTTAATAACACTGCTTACCCTTCTGAATTTTATGGCCCAACAAATGCTGAAGCTTCACAGGCTCAAAGCTTTACCTTCCTTGTGAGGGACCAAAGAATTGGAGCTAATGTAGGTTCAACAATGGGACCAACAGGTTTAGGTAAGTATCTCATGAGATCTCCTACTGGTGAAATTATATTTGGTGGTGAAACAATGAGATTTTGGGATTTCAGAGGGCCATGGTTAGAACCTCTAAGAGGACCTAACGGATTGAGCCTTGAGAAAATTCAAAATGATATTCAGCCTTGGCAGGTAAGAAGAGCAGCTGAATACATGACTCATGCTCCTAACGCTTCCATTAACTCTGTTGGTGGAATCATTACAGAGCCTAATGCCGTTAACTTTGTTAACTTAAGACAATGGTTAGCTGCTGCTCAGTTCTTCTTAGGATGGTTTACTTTCATCGGTCACCTTTGGCATGCTGGACGTGCTAGAGCAGCCGCTGCTGGTTTCGAAAAAGGAATCGACAGAAAGAGTGAACCAGCTCTAGAAATGCCTGATTTAGATTAATTTCTAACTCATTAAAAAAACCCTATCTAAAGATAGGGTTTTTTTTTGCTCAATTTTATTATCTAAATAAATTTTCTCTGAGCCATGGCAAACTTAAACCCATTACATTACTGAAACAACCATCTATTTTTTCTATATATTTACCGCCTATACCTTCCAAGGCAAATCCTCCAGCGCAATATAAAGGTTCATTTGTATCTACATAACTCTTGATTTCCCAATCCTTAATCTTAGAAAAATAAACTTTTGAACTTACTGTTTTTTTTATTATTTCAGTGATTTCAAAAATTTTGGAAGTTGATTCAAAATTCCCAATTATTAAAGTATGACCAGTATGTAAAAATCCAAATTCTCCAGACATTTTTTTCCATCTATTAAATGCCTCCTCTTTATTAGATGGTTTTCCATAAGCTTCTCCTTTAAATTCAAAAATTGAATCACACCCAAGTATTTCCAAATGACCAGAATTAAATTCTTCGGGCAATGATATGTTTTGAATATTTTCAGATAAACTATTAGCCTTTTGAAAAGATAATTCCAAAGCTAAATTAAATATATTCTTTTCTTGAATAGTAGTTTCATCAAAGTCACTTGATATCTGGATAAATTCAATTTGACAATTTTCTAGTAATTTCTTTCTAGATTGAGAAGCAGAGGCTAGAATTAACACAAATTTTTTACTAAATTATAATTCAATTTAATAATTAATAAATTTTAAAATTAATATAAATTACTAATGGAGTTAGAAGCAAAATTACATGAAATAAGGAAACCAATAATGGTCCTAGGTACTTCCAGTGGAGCAGGGAAATCGTTAACTGTTACTGCTATTTGCAGGATTCTTAAAAATTTAGGAGAAGAACCAATACCTTTTAAAGGACAAAATATGAGTAACAACGCTTGGGTTGATTGGGAAGGGGGAGAGATGGCATATTCACAGGCACTTCAAGCTTTTGCTTGTGGTATAAATCCCTCTGCAGAGATGAATCCCATTTTATTAAAGCCACAAGGTAATTCAATAAGTGAGGTTATTCACCTTGGCAAAAGCATAGGGACCACAACCGCACAAAATTACTATAAAGATTGGTTTAGCCCAGGCTGGGAAGTAATTAAAAAAAGTTTAAAGTCTATTTACGAAAGGAATCCTAATTGCCGTTTAATTATCGAAGGAGCTGGAAGTCCGGTAGAGATGAATTTGATTCATAGAGATCTGACTAATTTAAGAGTTGCTAAATATTTAGATGCAAATTGCATTTTGGTTACCGATATTGAAAGGGGAGGCGTATTTGCACAAATAATTGGTACTCTTGAATTAATGAAGCCTGAAGAAAAGAAGCTTATTAAAGGAATTATTATAAATAGATTCAGAGGAGATCTCACATTATTTGAAAATGGAAAAAAATGGATAGAGAATAAAACTCAAATTCCCGTTATTGGAATTATTCCATGGTTAAATGATTCATTTCCTCCAGAGGATTCTTTAGATTTAATAGAAAAAAAATCACTTTCTAAAAATCCTGAAATCAAAGTTGGAATTATAAAATTACCTTCTATAAGTAACTTTTCAGATTTTGATCCATTAGAAAATGAAGAATCAATATCTATTGAATGGATTAAAGAATCGAAAAATTTGAACAATTACGACTTTATTATTCTTCCGGGAAGTAAACAAACCATTAAAGATCAAATATTTCTTGAAGAGTCAGGTTTATCTGAAGATATAAGAGAATATTCTAATAATAAGGGAGACATTATTGGAATCTGCGGTGGTTTACAAATGTTAGGTACATTTCTTGAAGATCCTTATTTAAAAGAAGGCTTGAAAACTTACACAGAACAGAAAATTAGAGGTATTGGATTACTACCATTAAAAACCACTTTCTTTAAGAAAAAATTAACCCGTCAAATCAGTTCCGAATCTTTATGGCCATGCCAATCCAAAATTAATGGTTTTGAAATTCACAATGGCCAGACTAAATTAGATACTACTCAAAAATCATTAAACATAAACCATATCTTCAAAGACTTAAACCTAGGTTGGTACAAAGAAAATAAAGAAGGTGGAACTATTGCAGGTACATACATTCATGGGATCTTTGAAAATGATATTTGGAGAGATCAATATCTAAATTTAATAAGAAAGAAGAAAAAATTACCAGCATTGAAGAAAAAAACAAACTCTTATAAAGTTAAGAGAGAATCAATAATTGAAAATCTCGCAAATGAATTTAATAAGCATTTAAATCTCTCATCATTACTAAATTGAAAAAATCAAAAATTAAAATTATTTGGCCAAATAATATTGAAACATATGTTTCTGAAGGAGAAGATTGGTTCTCTACTGCAGAAAAAGCAGGTTTAAAAATTCCTACTGGCTGCCTAACAGGAAGTTGTGGTGCCTGTGAAATTGATGTTAATGGAGAAACTATAAGAGCTTGCATAAGCAATATTGAAAGTAAAAAAAAATCTTCATTAAAAATTTCTCTGACTACAGATCCGTTCTGGGAAGTCTAAATTATTTTTTTATTTAATATAAAATTTAATTCCAACTCGAGGTTTTTTCTTAAAGAATTTGTTCAAGATCCAGAATGTCAGAAGAATTAAAATAATAGAATATAATATAAAAATTCTTCAATTTTAAAACAACATCTCAATGCAATATTAGAATTCAAATCTGAGTATTTTTTTAAGAGTAATATTGGCTCTGTTGTTACAACTTTATTTCCAAACTAAATCCAATTTTAGGAGCTTATTTTGGGGTCCCAAAACGCCAAACCAGACTAGCGTCCAAGGTATTAGCATCTAGATTCCCTTCTTTAGAAATCACTTTTCCTATGCCAGTTTGAAGGCTGAAGTCCTTACTGAGATTGTACTCTAACCCAATACTTGGTTTGTATAACAAGGCGCTACCACTATCGACACCTCCTCCCCCACCAGCACCAATAAGCATTTCACCATAGAGTTGAAAGTTCTTCCAGCTTGGGCCAAGAATACCTATCCCCCAGTGTCCCTCTGAATAGCCACCGGCTCCTCCTTCATATGCACTTAATCCTTGTCCTGTAAGGTACCACCAATCACCTCCCATCCAGTCAATTTTTCCTCCTAGAAGGTTCATATCGCGTGAAGAGCCTCCCTTACGTTGAGCACTAAAATACCATTGGTGCGCTGGGCGATAGCGCCATTTAGTAGTTTGGATAATATCTGTTTCCGCTAGAGGAGTTCCTTTTTTATCCTGAGCGAAGGTTTCCATTATGTATGCCAAATTGAAGCCGAGATATTGAGTGTCAAAATTGCCATCTAGTGCGGTTAGATAGCCGCCGTCCATAATTAAACTTAAATCAGGTGAAAGTCGGTATTCCAATCCTAAATTTGCTCGGGTAACAAATCCTCCTCCGGTGCCGACGTCCCCGCCACCAGCACCTCCGATGGTTAGGGCAGGGAGTAAGGCCAGACGATCATCTTTAGTTAGGGGGAATCGATAGCCTAAACCGGCTAAAAGTTCGGCGTATCCGCCTACCCCACCTGATAGTGCACCGGAAGTTTCAAAGGTGGTAAACCAGTTTTCATCAAGAAAGTAAGAATACTCTACGCCGACCAGACCTTGTGAATTTTCAAGTGAGGCTCCTGAAGCTCTCTTGCTGCCGCTGACTGGAGAATAGGTTCGCACGCGTGCAGCTAGATGCGATCGGTGGCGGCTTAAATTACTCCAGTCGGCTTGGAAGTAATCGATAGAAGTCATCCCATCATTCTCTTCTGAATTGTTTATCAGTGAACTGAAAGGGAAATCAAGTGAAAGCGAAATTGCATCGCTGGAAATATCTCCGTTGGGGAAGTCTACATAGGTATAATTAAGGCCCATCAAGCCCCAGCTAAAGTCGTACTTGAGACCTATATGGGGGCGTAAATGTAACCCTCCTCCATCACGCGCTGCCCCACCGCCCCCGGCACCCGCATATGCTCCGGCATCAAGAATCCAGTTATCTGTCAACTTGCTTTCAATGCCTAAGGTGTAGCCTCCAGTGAAAAACCCACCACGTCGTCCTGTTGCGGCGCCATAAGCTGTGATACCGCCATAAAGCCAAGGGTTGAATCGTTCATAAGCACCTATACCGTACAAGCCCATTTTTTCTCCAGCATCTGGCATATCAATTTCCTCAAAGGAAACCCTCAAGATACGATTACGCCATATTGGAGGCTTTATTGTATTTTCTAAGATCTGATCTTCAAAATAACTTTCATCATTTTTGTATGATCTCCAAATAATCTTTTGTAATGGGTTAGATTTCTTTTCTAACTTCTCCCACTTAACTGAATTTAATTGAGACGAATCTTCTTTTTCTTTTTGAGCAAAAACATCAAGAAAGTTAAATAGTTGACTAATTAAAAATATATAGAAAAAAAACCTCATATAAAGTAGTTCTTAGTTTATTAGTTTATTAGTTTTTTATACTATAATTGGGGAGTTAATGCATCAATTGAACTATTTCTTTAAAAATTTTTCCAAAGTTTTTAAAGCATACATTTTTGATATTCTTATATTTGGCAAAATAGATTCCCTACAAAAGTAATTTTTTTCTTTAAGTATCAAGATAAATTAATAAGTTCTAAACTTCACCAGTTAAAGATTATAAATCAATTAAAGAATATAAATATAGTTAAAAATTATTTAAAAAATTTAATAATTTTTAAGTAATAAATTTCTAATAAACATTCCATATTATTAAATACAGGAAAATATAATAAAAAAGTGAACCTAAAAAAGTATTTATAAAAATAACACTTTTTTTGATTTTTGAAGAGGCGATAATATAACTACCTAAAATATGAGGCAAAATTGGAAATGACCTTATAACTACTATATAAGAAGATCTAAAGGGAACATTTTCAAAAAATTTCAAAAAATAATTATTTTTTAGTTTTTTATAAAAAAATATACTTCTTGAAAATTTAAAATTAATTTTTCTCAAAATTAATACTTGAATGACACTTAAGATAGTTAAAACAGGAAAAAAAAATAAAACATATTTTAAACCTAAAAGCTTTATCAACATAAAGTCAAAAACAATTGATAAAGGCAACCCTAAAAATATAGAAATTAAGTTCAAAACTATCAAATAATTGTATTGAATATTATTTAGTAAGGATTCAAAATTATAGTTATATCTAAATATTAATGCCAAAAAATAGACAACTGAATAGGTAAAAAAAACTTTGAAAAATATTGATTTAAAATTAAGATCTTTTAGAAACATATAAGTTCAACCATTCCAAACAATAATCAAAAAAATTATTTTAAATAAACATTTTTCAAAGGTAACACTTATAAAAATATAAAAAATTAAAAAAGTATCTTTTTTAATAATTATTAAGCAATTCTAGAATTTGTAAAAAAGAAAAATTAAAAATTATCTTAAGCTAATATTGCGCCAAATATTAAGCTTATAAGAACTATTAATTCAAAGGAGAAATTATTAGAACAATAATATGATTAAGAAAAAGATTGGGTTAAAGCGTAGTATTAAATAGATATTTTTATTCAATTAAATTTCTTTAAGAGAATCTGATTTATCTTTAAAAGTTCCTAATAATAATTTCAAGTAACTTACCCTTCTTAGTTTGATGTTTGCTTTTAGAGACATACCGACTTGTAAAGGTAATTTTCGTCCATTTTTTAATTTTAGAGTTTGGCTATCAAGTTTTATTCTACCTGGGAAATAAAGACCCAATTGATCATTATTATTATTTGATTCAAGAACATCAGACCCTATAGATTCTATTTCACCCTTTAGTGAACCAAAATCACTCGCCGGGAAAGAATCAATACTAATTTCTACAGGCATGCCTAATTTTACAAATCCAATTTTACTACTTGGAATTTTGATATCAGCCTCCAAATTATTAAAAGGCACTATTTTCATAACTGGCTCACTAGATTGTGCAACAAATCCCGATGATGTAGGTTTTAAATCAAAAATCAATCCTTCAACTGGAGCTCTTAAAGACTTATATCCGAGAAGAACTCTTGCCTCTATTTTCCTTGCAAGAAGTTCTGACAACTCTGAATCAATAACTTTTATTTGTTGATCAAGGATTAATGACTGTCTTTGTAAATCTTTTTGATTATCGATAATTTTTCCTGATATCTGATTTTCTTTGTTAATTTCTTCCAAATATCTCAATTCAGGCACAGCACCTTCTTCTAAGAGAGATTGAAATTTTGCAAGAATATTTTTTTGAATATTTAATCTTTTTTGTAATACATTAATTCGTTCTAAATAAAGTTCAGTTGTTTTATTTTTTTCTTCTTTTTTAAGTTCTAATTGGATATTTTTTTGATAAAGTTGATCTTCTAAAGATTTTAAATTTTGCTGTGATATTTCTTTATCTAGAACTATTAAAATCTCTCCTTTAGAAACTTTATCTCCAGCTTTAACTAAGATCTCTTTAATAACACCACCAACTGGAATTTGTATTTTTTTAACATCTCCAATAGGTTCTAATTTGCCATTTACTAAAACAACTTCATCAGTATAAGCAAAAACAAGCCAAGTTATTGCAAAGCCTGTGGAAGCTATTAAACCCCAGGTTAATGTCTTTATAAAAAAATTACTTTGCTTAAGAAAATTTTGATCCAACTTTAAAGATGGAAAATTTCTCTCAACCTTATCTTGAAGATCTCTAAGAAATGATATAAATATTTTACGTTTGCTCAAATTAGTTATCTCCCTGCTGTCTATAAAGTGCATAGTATCGGCCTTTCTTCTTTATTAATTCTTCGTGTGTACCTACTTCATCAATAACCCCTTGATGCATCATAATTATGGAATCTGCTTTTTTTACATTTGAAAGCCTATGAGTAATAAAAAAAACAGTACATTCATCTAGATTATTAGATAAATTATCACATACTTTTCTTTCACTTTCATAATCAAGAGCACTTGTAGCTTCGTCTAAAATGAGAATCCTTGGTTTACTTAATAGAGTTCTTGCAATAGTAATTCTTTGTCGTTGACCACCACTCAAAGAACTTCCCCTTTCCCTTACTTCAGTACTATATCCATTTGGAAGTTCCATTATAAAATCATGAGCATTAGCTAATTTTGCTGCATTTATAATTTCCTCTTCGCCAATTTCAGAATTTGTAAGAGATATATTATCTCGAATTGTGCCTCTAAATAGTAAGGAGTCTTGAGGTACTATTCCAATTTGTCTCCTTAAAGAATCTAATTCAACTTTTTGAATATCATATCCATCAATAAGAATCTTTCCTTCATTAGGTGTGTATAATCTTGGCAAAAGTTTCATCAATGTACTTTTACCACTACCGCTTTGGCCAACTACTCCTACTAATTTTTTAGATACTATAGAAAGATTAATATTATTTAAAATGGGTTTGCTTTCTTTAAAGAAGTTAAATTTAATTCTTTCAAAGATAATAGATCCCTTTATTTTTGGAATTGAAATTTTACTTTTTTCAAGTTCATTATTTTCTTTTTGAGTATCTATTACATCAGCCAATCTATCGAAACTTACTTTTAATTCTTGTATATCCTGCCAAATAGTTGAAAGCCTTAAAATAGGTTGGGTTACATATCCAGAAATAATTCTAAACGCAATAAGTTGACCTAAAGTTAAAGATCCATTTAGTACCATTCTGGCACCTACCCATAAAACAAATAATTGAGAAATCTTTTGTAAAACTTGACTTGTTTGTACTAGGGATGTACCGGTTATAGTTTTTTCGAAATTGCGATTAATATATTTACTATAAAGTTCCTGCCATTTCCATCTAGTTTTGATCTCTACATTTTGAGATTTAACAGTTTCTATACCATTGAGAACCTCCACTAGATGGCTTTCTGTTTTAGCATTTGCTTCTGCCACCGCTCTAAATTGTCTTCTGAATAGAGGAGCCCCAACTAATGTAATAAATATCTGAATAGGTAAAACAAGTAATGAAATTAAAGTAAGGCTTATGCTATAGAGGAGCATTACAAAAATATAAATAACTGAAAAAGTTGCATCCAAAATTGTTGTAAAAGCTTGCCCAGTTAAAAAATTACGAATTTTTTCAAGCTCGCTAACCCTTGAGGAAAGTTCTCCAGTTGGACGAATCTGAAAAAAATATAACGGCAAACCTAAAAGATGATCAATAACCTCAGAGGCAAGCTTTTGATCAATTCTATTAGTAGTTTCTGATAAAAGAAAAGTTTTTAAAGCTGAAAGTATACCCTCCAAAATAGTGACGACAAGAAGCGCGAATCCAAGCACTTGAAGAGTATCAAGACTCCTTTGAGAGATAACTTTATCGATTATTACTTGAATTAATAATGGATTAGCCAAAGTGAAAAGTTGCACCACAAAGCTTGCTACTAAGACTTGAAGGAGAACGCCCTTATACTTTTTAATTGCAGGAAAAAACCAGCTAGGTCCAAATGACTTATTTTGAGTAATATTTGATCTTTCTAAGAAAAGAATTTCAATATCCTCTGTAAAAAAATTTTCAATCTCAGATGTACTAATTTTTAGATATCCTTCATTTGGAGTTGCAATTTTAATTCCTTTTTGATTGCTATTTAAAATTATCGCAAAAGTATTTTTCCATTTTATTAATCCAGGCGTTTTTATATTTGTAAGAACATTAGGATCCAATTTTGCAATACTTACTTGGAGTGCATGATAGGATCCAATTTTTGCACATAGTTGCAAAGATATAAAATTATTCTCATCAAAAAACTCTTTCAAAACTTTCTCTACAGCATCCCTTCTAAATGGGAAATCAATTAAATTAGAAAGCATTTTAAAACAGGCAAGTGTTCCATCAATTGGTCCTTCTCCTTTTACTAAAAAATTTTCCTCTTCATCAAAATCATTAAAAGCACTTACTGGAGGTAATTTATTTGAATTATTTTGAGATATGAAATTTTCTTTTGATTTATTTTCTTGTTCAGGAGAATTGTTTTCTTCCTTAAGATCAAAATTAATATAGTAATCTGGTATTGAAATTATCCTTAAAGAAAATTTTTTTTTAATACTTTTAATTTCTTTAAATTGATTTACGGAAACGATTTCAATTCCCTCATCATATTTATTTATAAAAGAACTTAAAAATATTCTTTTTTTATCTTCAAGAACTTTCTTAATGTCCTTTAAATTACTTGGAATAATCTCAATGTCTTCATAAATTTTTTCATAAATTTTTTGAATACTGGCGTTCTTAATTCTTTTATTCTCTAAAAATCTTTTGGCAAAAAATATCAATTCTGGCTCCCAAATTTTTTTATCACAGAATTTCTTTAAATTTAACTTTTCTTTGTAGAGACTTAAAAATTTCTCATCAGAAATACCTAAGGCAATTAATTCTTCAGAAGCTCTTACTTCTTCACAAGACTTTCCCTTTAAAAGAGAAGCTATTCCAATTAAATCGTTAGGTAATAATTTTCTAAGAGTAGTGTCTATACCATCAAAATTTGTTATTAATCTAGCGTTTCCTTTTTTTATTAAATAAATTCTTCCCGGTAAATATTTTTCAGTACTTATAATTTGTCCAATTGTAAATTTAAACTCTTCGCCATATTCTTCAAAAATATTGCTTATTAAGTCTAATTCTGGATAATTTACTACTTCTTCCATTTTTAAAGCATTTTATAAATTTCTAAAATTCTTTTTTATTAGATCATTAACTTTATCATGAACAAAAATTTCACATAATTCAAGTGCCATTTGCTTAGAAGTATTTTGATCGAGAATTGCCTGTTTCTTTTCCAATAACTTAATTATTAACCACCACTTATCAATTTGAAAAGGTTTAATTAAATCTCCATTATCATAAGTTCTTAATTTTTCCTTTATTACAGGGTGTAAGCCAACTGTGTTTTTTGGACCTACAACACCATCAGGAAACATTTTTTTATCGAGTGAATATGCTCTAGATAAGTCAAAAAAATTAGATTCTCCTCCTTCTAATTGAAAATAAATTTCATGGGCCAAATCACTTCCATTAACACGAATTGCATTATATTTGTATAAATTAAGTTCATCTTTTCTCTTCAGAAAA